>NZ_JBHSBL010000009.1:1323-7166 GCF_042650585.1 Actinoplanes subglobosus | reverse complement strand
GTCCTTGAAACGGACCGCAACCAGATCGGGCGTCCGCCGGACCACCTCGTCGAACTCATCGAGAATCGTGCCGTCAGGCACGTCGAGGGCGGGACCGGCCTCCCGCAGCGCACCGGCCGCCGGAAGGGCCGCCAGCCGCCCGCCCGCGTCAGCGGCGAAGGCCGCGAGCAGTGCCTCAAGACGCGAGAGCAGCCCGGTCGCCTGCTCCCGCGAGATGACGTCGGCCCGGTATTCGGCGCCGAGCGTGAGCGACTCGCCCGGGATGACCGTGAGGGTGAGCGGGTAGTGGGTGGCGTCCGCCCCGGTGACCTCGGCCAGCCGCAGCCCCGCCGCGTCCTCCAGCGCCCGCAGCCCGTCGGCGTCTAGCGGGTAGCTCTCGAAGACGAGAAGCGTGTCGAAGAGCGTCCCGATCCCGGCGAGCCGCTGGATCGTGGCCAGCCCGACATGCTGGTGGTCGAGGAGCGCGGCCTGTTCGGCCTGTACCCGCCGCAGATACCCGGCCCACGTGTCGGACGGGCGCGGCCGGATCCGCACCGGCACGGTGTTGATGAACAGCCCGACCATGTCCTCGGCCCCGGGAAGCGTCGCGGGCCGGCCGGAGACGGTGCTGCCGAACACGATGTCGTCGCGCCCGGTCAGTTCGGCCAGCACGAGGGCCCAGCAGCCCTGCACGACCGTGTTGAGGGTGAGCCCTTCGGCCCGGGCGGCGGCCGCGAGCCGGCCGGCGTCGACGACGTGCTCGACGGCCTGCGGCGCCGCGACGGCCGGATCACCGGTGCCGACGATCGTGGGCGTCTCGATCCCGGCGAGCGCCTCGCTCCAGGCCCGCTCGCTCGCGGCCCGGTCCTGCCCGGCGACCCAGGCCAGGTAGTCCTTGTAGGGCCGGACGACCGGAAGCGGCCGCCCGGCGTAGAGGAGCAGCAGGTCACGGACGAGCAGTGGCGCCGACCAGCCGTCGAGCAGGATGTGATGGCTGGTCAGGATCAGCCGGTGCCGGTGGGCGCCGAGCCGGGCCAGGGTCCAGCGCAGCAGCGGCGGCTTGGCCAGGTCGAACGGTTTTGCCCGGTCCTCGTCGGCGACCGCGTCGGCGTCACCGGGCCGGTCGGACAGGTCGATCTCGGTCCAGTCGGCCTTCACCGCGTGCGGGATCAGCTGCACGGGCTGGCCGGCCTTCCGCGGCCGGAACGCGGCCCGCAGGTTGGCGTGCCGGTCGAGCAGAGACTGCGCGGCCTGCCGGAGCCGTCCCGCGTCGACGTCGCCGTCGAGGGTGAGGACCTGCTGCACCACGTACACGTCCGGCCCGTCACCGGAGTAGGCGGACAGGAAGTAGAGCCCCTCCTGCAGCGGCGACAGGGGCAGGATGTCCTGCAGTCCACCGGGGGTCGTCACAGGTCGCTCCACTCGTCTTCGAACTCGTCGATCTCGTCCTGGCTCAGGGTCACCAGGAGGTCGGATGGGGTGTGGCCGCCGCCACCGGCAGTGGCGGCGTCGCGCAGCCGGTCGAGTGCCCCGGCCCAGCGGCGGGCGAGTTCCTCGACGTCGGCGGCGGTGAGGGCGGTCGCCAGGTAGGAGAGCCGGATGTCCAGTTCGGGCCCGGTGGGCAGGTCGGCGGTGGCCGCGTTGATCTCCAGCGCGTGCGCGACCGGGAAGGCCGGGTCGAGCCCGTCGCCGAGGGTGTCGTTCTCGGGTGCGGCCACCCAGTCGACGTCCTCACCGGCGGTCATCCGGCCCAGGTAGTTGAAGAGGATCTCGGGCTGCCCGGCGAGCGGCGCCCGCTCCAGGTAGCGCAGCAGCCCGTATCCGGCACCCGCGTCCGGGACTGCCCGCAACTGCTCCTTGACCTGCTTCAACGCTCCCGACGGGTCGTCGCCGCCGGGGTCGATGCGGACCGGGAACTCGGTGGTGAACCAGCCGACGGTACGGGTCAGGTCGCTGCCGGGCACGAGGTGCTCCTCCCGGCCGTGCCCTTCCAGGCGCAGCAGCAGCCCGTGTTCGGCGACGGCCGGCCGCCAGCCGCGGACCGCGAGCGCCAGCCCGGTGAGCAGCACGTCCTGCACACCGGCGTGGAACGCCTCGGGAACCGTGGTGAGCAGCGGCTGCGTCCGGTCGGCGGGCAGGCGCAGGGTGTGGTGCCGCTGGTCGGCGACGGTGCCGCCACCACCCAGGGACACGGCCGGGGCGTCCAGGATCGACTGCCACAGCGGCAGCTCGCCGATCCGGTCCCGGGCGGCCGCGGCCAGGCCCCGTGACCAGGTCCGCAGCGACGTCCCGACGGGCGGCAGGTCGCCGCCCTGCCAGGCGGTGGCCAGGTCCCCGGCGATGATCCGCCAGGAGACGCCGTCGACGGCGAGGTGGTGGCCGACCAGCAGCAGGCGGCCGGGCAGCAGGACGGCCTGGAGCACGCGGCCCTCGGCCGGGGCGAGACGCCCGACGGCGGCGAGATGTTCCCGATCGAGGCTGCCCGTGGACGTGCAGACGATCGAGGCCGCGTCGACGGCACCGGGCGGCGGGACGACGAGGCCGTCCACGGTCCAGCGGGCCCGCAGCGCGTCGTGCCGGTCGAGGACGGCTTGCAGCAGCCCGGTCAGCCGTTCGACGTCGAGGGCCGCCGGGACGCGCAGCACCACCGACTGGGCGAACGAGTCGATCGGGGCGTTCTGGTCGCGCAGCCACGCCTGGATCGGGGTGATCGGGACCGGGCCGAGACCGGCACCGGCGGGTTCGCGGGTGACGCCGCCACCGGAGGTGACGACGGTGGCCAGGGCGGCGACGGTCTGGTTCTCGAACACCTGGCGGGCACTGAGGTCGAGACCGGCGGCCCGGGCCCGGGACACCAGTTGCAGGGCGACGATGCTGTCACCGCCGAGCGCGAAGAACCCCTCGTCGACGCCGATCCCGTCGAGGCCGAGGACTTCGGCGAACAGGTCGGCGAGCAGTTCCTGGAGGACGGTGACGGGGCGTTCGACGGCCCGTTCGATCACCGGTTCGGGCAGGGCGTTGCGGTCGACCTTGCCGGCGGCGTTGCGGGGCAGCGCGCCGAGCATGACGATGACGGCCGGGACCAGGTAGTCGGGCAGGCGCCCGGCGAGCCACGTGCGTACCTCGGCCGGGTCGGCGGCGCCTTCGGCGTACCCGATGAGACGGCCGTCGCGGGCGATGACGTGGGCGTGCCGGATGCGGTCGTGGGCGGCGATGGCGGCGGCGACCTCGCCCGGCTCGATCCGGAAGCCACGGATCTTGATCTGGTCGTCGGCGCGGCCGAGGAACTCGATCTGCCCGTCGCGGGTGCGCCGGACCAGGTCGCCGGTGCGGTACATGCGTTCGCCGGCGGTGAACGGGTCGGCGACGAACCGGTCGGCGGTCAGGGCGGGCCGGTCCAGGTAGCCGCGGGCCAGGCCGGCGCCGGCGAGGTAGAGCTCGCCGGGTACGCCGGGGGCCACCGGCTGGAGCCGGTCGTCGAGAATGTAGGCGCGCTTGTTGCGGTCGGGCCGGCCGATCAGGACCGGGCCGTCGGTGGTGCACTCCCAGAAGGTGGAGTTGACGGTCGCCTCGGTCGGCCCGTACGCGTTGATCATGCGGTGGGTGCCGGACCAGCGTTCCACGAGTTCCTGGGGCAGCCGGTCGGCGCCGACGACCACCGTCACCTCGGGCGGCAGCGAGCCCGCCGGGACGGCGCCGAGCGCGGCCGGCGGCAACGCGAAGTGGGTGATCCGCTCGTCGCGGACGAACCGCGCGAAGTCCTCACCGAGCCGCGCCGCCTCCGGCGTGATCACCAGGGTCGCCCCGCGCAGCAGGGTGACCGCGAGCTCGGCGATCGTGACGTCGAAACTCGGCGACGCGAACTGGGCGATCCGGTCCCCCGGACCCACCCGCCAGGTCTCGGCGAACGTGTCGGACAGGTCGGCGAGTCCCGCGTGCGGGATGACGACACCCTTGGGCCGTCCGGTCGACCCGGAAGTGTAGATGACGTAGGCGGCATTCCCGGGACGGACCGTGACGCCGACCGGGGAGTCGTCGTCACCCGCGCCCGGATCGAGGACGGGAATGCCGGGCGGCACGTTGACGGTGCCGGGCCGGGCGACGACCAGGACCGGGCGGGCGTCCGCGGCCAGGGCGGCGATCCGCTCGGCCGGGTAGGACGGGTCGACCGGCAGGTAGGCGCCGCCGGCCTTGGCCACTGCCAGCTCGGTGGCGAACAGGTCGGCCGAGCGGGGCAGCAGCACCATGACGAGCCGGTCCGGTCCGGCGCCCGCACCGATCAGCGCCCGGGCCAGCCGGTTGGTACGCCGATCCAGCTCGCGATAGGACAGCCGGACGTCGCCGTCCTGCAGGGCGAGGGTGTCCCGGTCGGCGACCGCCGCGAACAGCTCCGGGATGGTCCGGGCGACGGTCGGCGACACGGTGCCGGTCAGGTGCCGGCGCTCGTCGCCGGACAGCACGTGCAGCTGCGACACCCGGCGCGACGGCACCGCCACCGCCGACTCCAGCAGCCGCACGAACCGCTCGGCCAGCGCCTCCACGGTGACCGGGTCGAACAGGTCGGCGCTGTACTCGATGACACCGCGCATCCCGTCGGCGCCGTCCTCCTCGGTGACGACGACACCCAGGTCGAACTGGGCGACCCCGGTGTCGATCGGCACCGGCGACGTCACCAGCCCCGGCAGGCCCGGCGTCTCCGCCGGCACGTGCTGGAACGCGACCATCACCTGGAACAGCGGGTTCCGGGCCAGCGACCGCTCCGGGTTGACCGCCTCCACGACCCGCTCGAACGGCACGTCGGCGTTACCGAAGGCGGCCAGATCCGTGCGCCGGACCCGGGCCACCAGCTCGGTGAACGCCGGGTCGCCGGACAGGTCGGCACGCAGCACGAGCGTGTTCACGAAGAACCCGGCGAGCGCGTCCAGCCGCTGGTCGGCGCGGCCGGCGACCGGGCTGCCCAGCGGGATGTCGTCGCCGCCCCCGAGCCGCGACAACAACGCCGACAGAGCCGCTTGGACGACCATGAAGGCGGTGCTCCCGGTACGCCGGGCAAGCTCCCGGACCAGCCGGTGCGTGTCCGCGCCGACGGTGAACGGCACGATCCCGCCACGGTGGGTGGGCACGGCCGGGCGGGACCGGTCCACGGGCAGCGCCAGCTCGGTGGGAATCCCGTCGAGAGCCGTCCGCCAGTGCGCGAGCTGCGCGTCCTGCACCTGGTCGAGCAGGGCACGCTGCCACAGGGCGTAGTCGGCGTACTGAACGGCCAGCGGCTCCCAGCCGGGCGCCCACCCCGCGGCCCGTGCTTCGTAGGCGATCCCGAGGTCGGCGATGAGCCGCCCCTCGGACCACTCGTCGGTGACGATGTGGTGCAGCAGCAGCATCAGCACGTGCTCATCCGGCCCGGTGGTCCACAGGTGCGGGCGAACGAGCAGTTCGGTGGCCAGGTCGAAGCTGTAGCGGGCGGCCTCGGCGAGATCACCGTCGCCGTACACCCAGTCGACCCGGGGATCGTCGAGGATCCGCTGGACCGGCCGCCCGTCGACGGTCGGGAAGACCGTGCGCAGGCTCTCGTGCCGGTCGATCACGTCGTCCAGGGCCAGCCGCAGCGCGTCCCGGTCGAGCGGCCCGGTCAGGCGCAGCGTGAACGCCACGTTGTAGGTCGGCCCCGGCCCGTTGAGCTGGTGATGCAGCCACAGCCGGTGCTGCGCCGGTGCCAGCGGCAGCAGCTCGGGCCGGTCGGCGACGGTCAGCGCGACCGTGTCAGTGCCCGATCCGGCCTGGTCCAGGAACGCGCCGAGCCCCGCCGGGGTGGGCGAGTCGAAGACGGCCCGCAGCGGCAGCGTGGTCCCGAACGCCGCCCGGAT
>NZ_JBHSBL010000009.1:0-1311 GCF_042650585.1 Actinoplanes subglobosus | reverse complement strand
CCAGCGCGGTCGCGGTCAGCGAGTGCCCGCCGAGAGCGAAGAAGTCGTCCGTCGCGCCGACCACCGGCAGGGCCAGGACCTCGGCGAACAGGCCACAGAGGATCTCCTCGGCCGGCGTGCGCGGCGCGGTCGAGCCGGCGATGCCGGCCAGGTCCGGTTCGGGCAGGGCGCGCCGGTCCAGCTTTCCGGCGACGGTCATCGGCAGCGCGTCGAGGACGACGACGGCGGCGGGGACGAGGTGGTCCGGGAGCCGTTCGGCGGCCCAAACCCTGAGATCAAGAGCGTTTCCGGTGATGTACGCGATGAGGTGTCCCCCGTGTGGCACGACGGCGGCCTGCCGTACCCCCGGATGCTCTTGAAGTGCCGCCGCGACCTCGCCGGGCTCGATCCGGAACCCGCGGATCTTGACCTGGTCGTCGGCGCGCCCGACGAACTCGAGGGTTCCGGCGTCGGTCCAGCGGGCCACGTCGCCGGTGCGGTACATCCGCTCGCCCGCCCGGAACGGGTCGGCGACGAACCGGCCCGCGGTCAGGGACGGCCGGTTCAGGTAGCCGCGGCCCAGCTGCCCGCCGGACAGGTACAGCTCGCCGGCGACGCCGGGCAGGACCGGCCGCAGCCAGCTGTCCAGGACGTACGCGCTGGTGTTACCGATCGGGCGGCCCACCGACGGGGTCTCCGAGTCGGCGACCCAGGCCATCAGGGTGTCCACGGTGCATTCGGTCGGGCCGTACAGGTTGACGCCGGTCACGCCGTCGGCGTCGCGCAGCGCCTGCCAGATCCGCGGGTCGGCGGCCTCCCCGCCGAGCGCCACGATCGCCGGCCGGTGCTCGCCGTCCAGGAGTCCCGCGTCGGCGAGCGGCCCGGCCAGCGACGGGGTGACGTCGAGGAAATCGATCCGGTGCCGCCGCACGTAGTCGACGAACAGGTCCGGGTCGCGGCGGGTGTCGTCGTCGAGCAGGTGCAGTTCGTGCCCCGCGATCAGCCAGAGCACGCCCTCCCACGACGTGTCGAACACCAGGGCCGCCGACAGCGCCGCCCGCCGCCGGTCCTTCGAGATCAGCCGTTCCCGGTGATGGTGGAAGAAGTTGACCAGGCTGCCGTGTTCGACCACGACCCCCTTGGGCCGCCCGGTAGACCCCGACGTGTAGATCAGATAAGCCCCCTGCCCCCCGCCCAACGCTGGACCAGCACCCCGGATACCGCCCGGCTCACCCCGGCCAGCGGCCAGTGCGGTATCAGCACCCGCGATACCGCGCTGGGCGCTGGCCAGGAACTCGGGCGTCACCACCACCACCGGCGACGCGTCAGCCA
>NZ_JBHSBL010000008.1:38971-73379 GCF_042650585.1 Actinoplanes subglobosus | reverse complement strand
CCGCCCTGGACGCCCGTGCCGAGCAGGCCCGCCGGGAGCTGGCCGTGGACACCGCGCTGGCGTCCCGCGCCGGGCTCGCCGCCGCCGCGGCCACCGACCGCACCGGCCAGTACGTGCGCGGCGACGGGCCGGGCGGCCGCACCCCGGCCCAGCTCTGACGAGACGACGACCAGGGAGTACGACGTGGCCACCACGAACCTGCCGCTGAATCCGTTCGTGTCCAACCGCTACCACTTCGGCATGCTCCTGGGCGTCGCCGACCTCGACACCGAACAGGGCTACCACCGGGGCAAAGGGTGGCTGCACAACGCCTGGATGCACGGGCCGGGCGCGGTGTGGGGCCTGGCCGTCGAGGTGACCCCGGACAACAACGAGGTGGTGGTGCACCCGGGCCTCGCGCTCGACGGCAACGGCCGGGAGCTGCACGTCGGTGAGCGGCTCTGCGTCGACCTGGGACGATGGTTCGCCGAGCGCCGCCCGGAGGACCTCGACGTCACCGAGGACGCCGACGGGAGTGTGCGGTTCACCGTGCACGTGCGGCTCTGTGCCCGGCAGTGCCTGGACCGGCCGGTGCCCGCGGTCAGCGAGACGTGCTCCGGCTCGGACGACGGGACGGCCTATTCGCGTACGGTCGAACAGGCTCTGCCCGAACTGGCCGCCGGACCCGCCCCCGAACGCCCGCTCGGACCCTATCCACGGCTGCGGCACCTGTCCGGTCAGATCGGGACCGTTGCCCCCGGGGACCTGCTGAACGCGCTGCGACGCGCCGCCGCCCTGGACACGATCGACCTGGCCCCCGAGGCCGGGCCGGGCGCCCTGTTCCCGGTCGACGGCGACGGCTGTGTCGTCCTGGCCCAGGTCGACGCCCACCTCCAGCCCGGCCAGGACCGCTGGACGGTGCTCGCCGACACCACCGTCGACAACGCGGTCCGGCCCGCGCACGTGCGGACCGCCACGATCCAGGAACTGTTGTTCGCCCCGCCGGCCGCGCAGCCGTTCCTGGCCACGGCGCCCGAACCGCCCCGGGCCCGCGACGCCGATCTGACCGGCACGCACCTGCGCGTCACGTTCACCCGCCCGCTGAACCCGGCGACGGTGTCCCCCGAGGCGTTCACCGTGACCGCGTTGCGGGCCACCGGCTGGACCACGGTGGCCGTCACCGAGGCCGTACCCGACGACGACGGCACCGCCGTCACCTTGACGCTGCGGGCCGCGCCCCGGGTCCGCCCGGTCCGCGTGGTCGTCTCCGGCGCCGGCCCGGCCCCTCTGCTGAGCGCCGACGGCCGTCCCCTCTCCGGCAGCGAGGCCGACGCCGTCGACGTGGCGTCCGGTGCGGACGCGGCCCTCCTGATCACCGCCACCGAAGGACGAAGCTGATGGCCACCACCCCGCTGGAACTGCTCGGCGCCGGCGCCGGGCTCAGTGTGATCGACCCGGGCACCATCCTGACCCGGCTCTGGTATTTCGACGGCAAGTTCCTGCGGGCCGAAGGGTTCCGCACCGACCAGGACTACGTGCGGTCACTGGCCGCGCTGTCGCACCAGGCCACCGGCAGCGGCGTGGTGCACGGCTACGACGTGAGCCGGCCGGGCGGGGACACGCTGCGGATCACCGGCGGGCTGGCGCTCGCCGGGTCGGGCCGGGTCGCCTACCTGCCCCGGCAGGCCGACCTGAGCATCCGTGACCTGATCGCCCGCTCGTCCGGCGAGGCCGACCCGTCGGAACCCGCGGCGCCCGGAGTCGCCGACTTCCGCCGCTGTGCGCCGGTGGCACCGGCCGGGCCGGACGTCACTCTCGCCGGGCGGCCGCTCTACCTGCTCACGGTGGCCGGAGCGGAGGCGCTCTGCGGTGAGGAGGAACGATTCGGGCAGCTGTGTGCCGACGCCTGCGCCACCGGGACCGACCGGTCGACGGTGGTCGAGGGTGTCACCTTCCGGCTGCGCGAACTCACTCTCACGTTGCCGGTCAGCAGCAGTGTGCCGTTCGACGACCGGCATCTGCGGTCACGGGTCGCGTCGGCCTTCTTCGCGGCGGAACGGGAGGCCGTACCGCCGAGGATCTCCCGGACCGGCCTGGCCACCCCGGTCTGGTGCGCGGGCGCCGCCGCGGCCGGAGGCGACGAGGTGCCGCTGGCCGTCCTCGACCGGGCCGGCGACGTCACCACCCTGCTCGACGCCTGGACCGCCCGCCGCGAGCTGCAGGAGAGCAGCCCGCGCCGGTACTGGCAGTGGCGGATGGCGATGCGGCCCTGGGACGTGTTCCTGGCACAGCTGCTGCAGTTCCAGTGCCAGCTCCTCGACCTCGGTGACGCGACGCCCGAGGACGACCGGCAGGCGTTGCGCGCCGCGGCCGACGCGCTGGGCCGGGTCACGGCAGACCCCGAGGGCAGGATCGCGGCGGTACGGGAGAGGCTCGCCCGTGCCCTCGACGCGGCACCGGCGGCCGGCACCGGATCGTTGCTGCTGGACGCCGGGATCGTCGAGCTGCCCCCGGCCGGATATCTGCCGATCGACGTGACCCGCCCGGTCCAGGACCAGATCCGCGCGTTCGTCGGCCCCGGCGTCGACCTGCGGTTCTGCGTCGCCCGGCCGGATCAGGTGCCGGAGATGCTGCAGGAGGCACAGCACCTGGACCGGATCTCGCTCACCCGCGGCCTCGACGACCCGGACCGCCGGGAGACCGTCGACGTGCTGGTGCCCGACGGCGTGATCGGCACCGCCGCACCCGCGACGACCGCGTTCACCGGAACCGTGCGGATCCTGACCGGCCGGGGCGCCGCCGGGGACGAGTCGGTGCTCGCCCTGTCGACGGTCGCCCGGGACCGGTCCGGGCCGGGCTGGTCGTGGACCGCCGCCGCCTACGGTGAGCTGCCCCGGCAGACGTCGGTCGGTGACCTGGCCCGGGCCTCGGTGGCCGCCCTGTTCGGGCTCGGCGGCGACGACCCGTTCGCGGGCCTGCACCTGCACCCGGACGCCGGCCACGACCGCGGGACCGCGGCGTTCACCGGGCGGCTGACCACCGAGGCCCGCGCGGCGACGGCCCGGCGTGCCACGGTCGCCGGTGCCGCCGCGGGACGGGTACCCGCCGACCGGCCGCTCGCCGACGGTGTGGACCGGCCGGTGATGATGTGGCTGGACGGCTTCACCCGTACCCCCGTCGACCAGCTCGGCATCGGCCGCGGCACCGAGATCGGCGCCCGGTTCACCCTCTACTCCCGGGCCAGCACCCGGCCGGTCCTCAACGACGTCCGCCTCACCGGGAACCTGTTGGTAACCGACGTGCTGACGCTCGCCGACCGCACCGTCGTCCGGTCGGTGGTGAACGGTGTGACCGAGACCCTGACCGCCACGTCCGAGGAGTCCCAGCTGCGGCCGGTCCGCAACATTCCGGTGGTGTGGACGTTCGTCCCGCAGAGCGGCGCGCTGACCGTCGCCGTCGGTGACCCGCAGATGGCGGTGGTCGAGTTGCGGGAGGCGGGCACCCCCCGGCACGTCACCGGTGCGCTGCTGCGCGGCAGCCGGATCGCCGCGCCCCGCCCGATCCCGCTTCCCCGGCCGATCCCCGACCCGGTCATCGGCCCGGCGCTGGCCGCCCTGGAGATGCAGGAGCTGGGCGGGGCGCTGGACCCCGGTTCGGGCGGCCGTCTGCTGGCCGAGTCGGTGATCGCCGTCCTCGGCGCGGAGCTGGCCGCGCCGCACCGCGACCCGCAGTTCACCCGCTACGCCACCGAGCGTCTCCTCGGCGGCCTGGCCGCGACCGGCCCCGAGCAGGTCACCGCGACCGAGGACTGGGTGTTCTTCAGCCGCCGCCGCGACCGGCGCTGCGCCGGGGACGTGCCGGTGACCCCGGTCGAGACGCGCACGTACCGGCTGTTCCACCGTCGTCTGGCGGCCGGCGCAGTCGAGGGCCTCGGATCGTCGCTGCGCGGCGCTGTGGAGGGCTTCGAGGAGGTGGCGACGCTCCAGTTCACGGCCGGACAGGTCACCCTCGCGTCACCGGTTGCCGACCTGCGGGCCGCCTGGCGTGCCACCGACCGCGGCGAGGAGATCACGGTGGCCGCGGTCGGCGACTTCTCCCGCAGCGACGGCCAGCCGATCGCGCTGGGCCGTCTCGCCGCGGTCCGCTCGGTGCTCGCCGACCTGGCCGACAGCAGCGGCGCCGAGGTGAGCTACCTCGACGAGATCCCGGCGCCGTTCCACCAGCCGGGCCTGCACGGCGCCATGTTCACCATCGGCGTAACGCGGCAGGTCACCACGTGCGTCACGATCTTCCGGATGTCCCGGGAGCAGTGGAAACGGGTGATCGAGGTGATGCGCGAGGCGGGCGACACGATGTCGATGAACGACGTCCTGCAACGTGCACAGGCCCCGGACGATCGGTTCGTCGCCTCGCTGACCGGTAACGAGATCACCAACGCCGACGAGATCCTGCGCGCCTGGGACCAGACCGAGACGTTCGAGGCGGTCTTCGCCTGGAACCCGGCCTTCACCGACGAGCAGAAGAAGCAGGCCCTGGAACGGGTCGCCAAGGTGGCCGGCCTGATCCGGGTACGAACCGGTTTCGCCGCCGAACTGAAGGCACAGACCGGCAAATGCGAGGCCGTCATCGTGGTGGCCAACGAGCCGATCTTCAACTGATCTCGTGCAGTTTCCGCACCTATCCGCGCTTTCCTTCGTCTCCTACCCTGGCCGCATGGCCCTCCATCGATGGTTGTGCCGGATCGGCCTGCACGCCCGGGCGGCCTCGCGGCAGGTGGCGGGCACGTGCCGGCGGGAGACCCGGTGTCACCGGTGCGATCGGCTGCTGAAGTCGGTCGCGGTGCACGACTGGGTGATCGGTACCACGAAGAACGCCAGGTGCGCCGGCGACGACACGTGCCGCCGGTGTGCCGAGACGCGTATCGCCTTCCGGCACCGCAACGAGTCCGAGGTCGTCGGGTGTGACCTCGTCACGAGTTGTCTCGACTGCGGCTACCGGCATGTTCGTCAGGGGCAGGTGCACGACGAGGAGGAGGAGTGGCCGTACACCTGCCGCCGGTGCGGTCATTTCTACGACGACGGCGACGCCTGAACACAACAGTAAACATTGACAACTGTTAACAGCTTGGACATGCTCTGAGAGCGCTCTCTAGGCCGGCTGTCGCCCCCGCCACGACCGTCGGCGTGCGCGCCCCGTCCACCGCACCCCTGGAGTCCCCATGGCCACGAGATCCAAGCTGTTGAGCGCCCTCGCCGCGCTGCTGGCGGCGATACCGATCGGCGCGACGGCCACCGCGGCACCGGCCGCTGCCGTCGGCCCGGACCGGCTGCCGGTCACGGTCACCAACAACACCGGACGCGGCGACGCCGTCTACCTGTACGTGATCGGCGTCAACCTGAACACCGGCCGCCTCGGCTACGTCACCAGCGGCGGCACCTTCAACAACTGGCCGGCCGGCTCGCTCCCGCCGTCGCCCGCCCCGGACGTCTCGATCGCCGGCGCCGGCAACGGCGGCAGCACCACCGTCCAGTTCCCGCGCAACTTCTCCGGCCGGATGTACATGTCGCTCGGCCAGAAACTCCAGTTCTTCCTGACCCCGGACGGCCTGGTCCAGCCGGCGCCGTGGGCGTCGGGCGACCCCAACCACGACATCCTGTTCGACTGGAGCGAGTTCACCTACAACGACGCCGGCCTGTGGCTCAACAGCTCGCAGGTGGACATGTTCGCGGTACCGCACGCGGTCAGCGTCACCGGCACCGACGGCAACCGCAGCACCGGCACGGTCGTCGCGAACGGCCGCCAGAACGTCATCGACCAGATCCGGGCACAGTCGGGCTGGGCCAACACCGTGGTCACCCGCGGCGACGGCACCGTGCTGCGGGTTCTCGCACCGGGCAAAGCCGCCGGCGCCGGCCTGTTCAGCGCGACCTACCTCGACTCCTACATCACGAGCGCCTGGAACGCGTACACCGGCAAGACCTTGACCGTGGTGCCGTTCGGCGACCAGCCGAACACCAGATACTTCGGACGGACCTCCGGCAACACCATGGTCTTCACCAACAGCTCCGGCGCACAGGTCGCCTCGTTCAACAAGCCGACCAGCGCCCACGTCTGGGGCTGCGACGGCAACCTCCAGGCCCCGAACGACCTGGTCGTCGGCCCGATCGCACGCACCCTGTGCGCGGCCCTCAACCGCGGCACCCTCGGCACGATCGACACCCAGCCCGGGGGTACGGCGTCCGACTTCTACAAGAGCAACCCCACCAACCAGTACGCGCGGATCATCCACGCGAACATGGTCGACGGTAAGGCCTACGCGTTCGCCTTCGACGACGTCCAGGCCCAGGAATCGCTCGTCTACTCCAACAACCCGACGTCCGCGGGGGTCACCCTCTCACCGTTCACCGGCGGCGGGGGCGGTGGTGGCGGAGGTTCGACCACGGGGTACGCCGTGACGGGCCCCGGCGGTAAGTGTGTGGACGTCGCGGGTGACGACACCGGCGGCAACGGGACGGCCGTACAGCTGTGGGATTGTCAGACTGCGGCCAAGGACCAGCACTGGACGCTGCGCAACGGCACCCTGCAGACGCTGGGCCGCTGCCTCGACGTCGTCGGCAACGCCACCGCCAACGGCAGCAAGCTCCAGCTCTGGGACTGCAACGGCGTCGGCGGCCAGCAGTGGGTCAGCCAGCCGAACGGCACGTTCCGCAACCCGCAGTCCGGCCGCTGCATCGACTCGCCCAACGGCGCCACCGCCAACGGCACCCGCCTGCAGATCTGGGACTGCAACACGTCCGCCGCCCAGAGGTTCGCCTACAACGGCGGGGCCACCAACCTCGCCGCTCCCGGCGGCAAGTGCGTCGACGTGGCCGGCAACGACACCGGTGGCGACGGCGCGGCGGTGCAGATCTGGGACTGCCAGCTCACCGCCCGTGACCAGCACTGGGCATGGACCGGCCAGTCGCTGACCACGCTCGGCCTGTGCCTGGACATCGCCGGCGGCGGCACCGCCAACGGCACCCCACTCCAGCTGCACACCTGCACCGGCAACGCGGCGCAGACCTGGGTCGTCAACGGCAACGGCACGATCAGCAACCCGCAGTCCGGCCGCTGCATCGACTCGCCGAACGGCAACACCGCCAACGGCACCCGCCTGCAGATCTGGGACTGCAACACCTCCGCGGCCCAGAAGTTCGCGAAGGCCTGACGGAACACGGTGAAGGCGGCCGGACGAGTGTCCGGCCGCCTTCGTCCTCCCATCAGACCCGGCCGAAGACCTGCGTCCAGTACGGGGTGCCGTCGGCCTTGGTGACCAGGCCCACGCCGATGGCGATGCTCTGGCAGTTCAGGATGTTGGCCCGGTGACCCGAACTGTTCATCCAGCCGGTCACGACGTCCTGCGGCGTACGGTAGCCCCACGCGATGTTCTCGCCGGAGGCGCCGCTGTAACCGGCCCGGCTCGCCCGGGTGACGAAGTTGCTGCCGTCGGACCCGGTGTGGTCGAAGAAGCCCTTGGTGACCATGTCCGTGCTGTGCGCGCGGGCCGCGGCCGTGAGCCGGTCGTCGGTGCGCGCCGCGGCACAACCGTTGGCGGTGCGCTGGGCGTTGGTCAGCGCGATGACCTGCGCCTCGTAGGCGGCCGTGCCGGACGGCGCGGTGGTGGTCGGCGCTGTGGTCGGCGCCTTCGTCACCGGTGCACCGGTGGTCGGGGCGGTCGTCGGCGCCTTGGTCGTCGGGGCGGTCGTCGGCGCCTTGGTCGTCGGGGCGGTGGTCGGAGCGGTCGTCGGCGCCTTCGTGGTCGGCGCGGTGGTCGGAGCCTTGGTGACCGGAGCGCTGGACGGCGGGGTGGTCTTCGGCGGGGTCACCGCGGTGACGGACGCCAGCGCGGCGACCGGGTCGATACGGCCGTTGCCGTAGTCGTTGTCGAAGCCCGGCGTGCCGAGGTCGACGGCGGTCTTCTCCAGCGCGGCCTCGATCTGGTCCGGCGTGAGCGACGGGCTGGCGCTCTTGAGCAGCGCGGCCGCGGCGGCGACATGCGGCGACGCCATCGAGGTGCCGTTCATCGTCTTGTAGCCCGATCCACCGCGCCGCGTCGGGTAGGTACTCAGGATGTTGCTGCCCGGCGCGGCCACGTCGACGTAGTTGCCGGCGTTGGAGTAGCTGCCGTACCGGTCGTTGCCGTCGGTCGCGGCCACCGCGATCACGCCGGCGTCAGCCGCCGGGTAGGAGGTCGGGCTGCCCTGCCCACGGCTGTTGCCGACGGCCGCGATCACCGTGACGCCTTTGCCCCGGGCGTACTTGATCGCGTTGCTGACCGCGGTGACCTTCGTCGTCGAGCCGAGCGACAGGTTGATGATCTGCGCGCCGTGGTCGGCGGCCCAGACGATGCCCTCGGCGGCGTCGGCCATGTTGCCGCTGCCGTTGGCGCCGAGCACCTTGACCGGGAGGATCTTCGTGTCCGGGGCCATGCCGGCGACGCCGACACCGTTGCCGGTGATCGCCGCGATCGTCCCGGCGACGTGCGTGCCGTGGCCGTGGTCGTCGGTGACCGGGCCGGCCTTGTCGGTGATGGCGTCGTAGCCGCTCAGCACGTTCCCGGCCAGGTCCGGGTGCCGCGAGTCGACACCGCTGTCGATGACCGCCACGGTGACGCCCGCCCCGGTCGACTTCTTCCAGGCCTCGGCGACCTTCAGCTTGGTGAGATCCCACTGCTGGTCCCGGTTCGGGTCGGTGCCGGTGGGGACCCCGTAGGCGTACATCGGAGCGTCGACCTCGACACTCACCGCGTCGACGGTGTCCTGGCCGTCCTCGACCAGCCGCACCGCCGCCTGTCTGTCGGTGGCCTCCTTGACCGTGACCACGGGACGCCCGTCCGGTCCGACCGTGGTCGTGACCACCCGCGCCGGCTGCGCCACCGAGACGGTGGCCGGCAGCAACTCGTCCGGGCTCGCGGTCAGGCCGTAGGTGACCGGCTCCCAGCCCACCGAACCCGTCGGCAGGGCGACCGCGCCGATCGCGGCCAGCGCACCCGCGGCGGCGGCAGCGACGACATACCTGCGCATCTGAGCCTTCATTATTACGGCCTCCCCTTCGAATGACTGACTCGAGCCAGATTCGAAGGGGCCGGTTGTGGCCGGAGATGCCGGTCCGGTGCGCTTCGGTAGCAAGCCTCGAAGAACATTGGAAAAAGCGATTGCACGGTCGCCGGGGTGCTACTACGGTTCCTCTCACAAGCCGAACGAACAGGGAGTCACCGATGCGCCGCTGGTCCGCCGAATCAAGCTCGCAGCTCTCGCTGCCGGGCGCGGCCACCTGTTGGCGCGAATCGTCCCGAGAGCAGTATTCGACCTGTGGGAGGCGCAGCTAGCGCCCGCCGAAGCGCATCAGCGCCGACGCCGCCTCCCGTCCGGGAAGGCGGCTTCTTCATTTTCACCGGCGATTTCACACAGGGGTGTGGCGCAATCCGGTAGCGCAGCGGCCTCCAAATCCGAAGGTTGCAGGTTCGAATCCTGTCACCCCTGCTCCATGCTTCTTGACAATTCAACAGTGCGAATGCCATGAGAAAACACGGTCCTGTGGAGCTGTCGGCAAAGCTCACCTGGCTCTCATCCAGGAGAACGTCGGTTCGAGCCCGACCAGGACTACTCTTTCCGGGTTGCGCTGACGGCCGCGCGCCCTGACTTTGGATCAGGAGGACGCCGGTTCGAGCCCGGCACCCGGAGCGAGGATGGGCCAGCCGATGGGCGCCGGCCGCGGTCTCGAAAACCGTTGGGGGTAACACCCGTGCGAGTTCGACTCTCGCCCCATCCGCCACGCGGGAGCGCCGACGTCGGAGAGTCGGGCCGGCCTGTAAAGCCGGTGCATCGCTGAGTGGGTTCGAATCCCACCTCCCGCACGTGACCCATGGCCTTGGTGAGCACCGGGTGGGTGCTGCTCGTCTGCAAAACGAGTCCCGTACGGGCGATCCGGTTCGACTCCGGCCTCGGCCTCGACCTCATGGCCTTCGCACTGTTGCGGTCGCCTTCCGCATTTTCTCGCACCGGCATGTCCCAACTCGCCGATCACACCGACCCGATTGCCCGTGCCCGGCCCTCGCTGTCCCCGAGATCGTCGACCGTCGGACTGCGATCAGGGTCTGGTCCGTCCGCCGGGATTCTCGTCACCCGGTCTGCCTTCGCGTCGTCGGCGACCAGCGCACAAGTCGCCCACGATCGACCGTGCGTGCGCTGGTCGACGTCGCCGACACCCGCGCCGCCGGCAGCGGCATGGTCCCGCGGAACCGGCCGCGGAAGCCTCGCCGGCCGTCGCTCAGGCAGGTGAAGCCGTCCGCATTCCGGCTGGGTCAGTGGAGGGTGGCGGCGAGGGTTGTGGTGGCGGTCACCAGGGCGGGTCCGTCGAGCAGGATGCGGTCGTTGTGGTCGGCGCCGTCGACGACGACGAGGTCGGTCAGGTTGGCGGCCGCGCCGGCGACGGCCCGGCTCTGCGCCGGTGGGACCACACCGTCGGCGGTTCCGTAGACGACCACTGTCGGGGCGGTGACCTGGGAGATCAGGGACTCGACCGGGAAACGGTCGCGCAGCAGCAGGCCGACCGGCAGGAACGGGTAGTGGGTCTGCCCGGCCTCGGGAAGCGACGTGAACGGTGACCGGAGCAGCAGCCCCGCCGGCGGGTGCCGGACCGCGAGCGCGGTGGCGACGGCGGCGCCGAGGCTCTCGCCGAAGTACAGGATCGGGCGCCCGAGCGATGCCAGGTAGGCCTGCCCGGCGTCGGCGTCGAGGGTGAGCCCGGTTTCCGAGGGGCTTCCGGGGTTTCCGCCGTAGCCCCGGTAGTCGAGCAGCAGCACGGTCAGGCCGGCCGATGTCAGCGCCGTGGCCAGCGGGACCCGGCCTGCCCGGCTTCCGGCGTTCCCGGGGAGGACCAGCACGGACACGCGCGCGTCAGCCGTACCGGGAAGGGGTGTGAAAAGCCAGGCGGAGAGCCGCAGCCCGTCCGCGGTGCGCAAGGTGATCTCGCTGCCGCCGGCCGTGGCCGGCACCGACCGGTCCGGGAAGTAGATCAGGCGGCGTTGTGCGGCCCATGCGGTGAGGAGGATCAGAACCAGGACGACGAAGGCGATCAGGGCACCACGCACCACCATCCGGCTCATCCTGCCAGTGTGCGCCGGAGGTCAGTTGCGGGGCAGCGGGGCGGGACGGCCGAGCAGGTAACCCTGGCCGAGCTGGATGCCCAGGTCGACGAGCTTGTCGCGTTCGGCGGAGGTCTCGATGCCCTCGGCGACGAGCATGGCGCCGATGTCGGAGGCGAAACCGGCGAGGCAGCGGGCCAGCGCCATCCGGACCGGGTCGGTGTCGATGCCGCTGGTCAGCGTGATGTCGAGCTTGATGATGTCGGGCCGCAGCTGCAGGATGTGGCTGAGGCTGGCGAACCCGGCGCCGGCGTCGTCGACCGCGATGAGGATGCCGGCGGAGCGCAGACGTTCGGTGACGGCGACCAGGCCGGGGTAGTCGAAGACCTGCGTGTGCTCGGTGAGTTCGACGGCGATCCGGCGGTGCGCGTGAGCCAGCAGTGTCTCCTGCACGCGGGGGTCGAGGATGGCCTCGACCGACAGGTTGGTGCTGAGGTAGGCGCCGGCCGGAACCTCGTCGACGGAGGCGAGGGCCCGGCGCATGGCGAGGAGCTCCAGCCGTACGCCCAGGCCCGCCTCGTTCGCCGCGGCGAACGCGATGTCGGGGTTGAGGCAGGTGTCCTTGTGGAACCGCGCGAGGGCCTCGTATGCCACGACCGCGCCGTCGGTGAGGCGCAGCACGGGCTGGAACATCGGTTCGATCGCCTCGGTGCGCAGCACCGCGTGCAGGATCTCGATCGTGGCCGGGCTCGTAGCCGTCTGCGTCGTCATGGGAAGAACTGTGCGGTGGGTTTCTCAAGCCACGTTCAACGGTGGCTCTTCATTACCCGCGCAGATTCGCGGCCGGCGGGCTTGTGTGAAGGCTGACTCGCGCCAGAGCCGGGCTTGAGGTTGCGGCCGGAACGTTCTGGCCATGAACAACACCGCCACAGTGCAGCGTCCGGTCGCCGCCCCTCTCACCACCCTGGCGCCGGCCACCACCGCCCCGAACCTGTGGGCTCCGGCCACCGCGGGCATCGAGCTGACCGTCGTGGTCCCCTTCTACAACTGCGGCCCGGTCGTGGCCCGCACGATCCGCGACATCGCGGCGACGCTGACCGCGGCCGGCGTCGGGCACGAGATCATCGCGGTGAACGACGGCAGCACCGACGGTTCGCAGAACTACGTGTACGGCCTGCCGGGTGTGCGGCTGATCGACAACCGCACCAACTCGGGCAAGGGCAACGCGCTGCACCAGGGTTTCGCCGCCGCGCAGGGCGCCTGGGTCGGGTTCATCGACGCCGACGGTGACATCGCCCCGCACCACCTGGCGACGTACCTGATGCTGGCCCGGGGCGGCGACCACGCGGCGGTCTACGCCGACAAGCGGCACGCCGGTTCGGTCAGCGGCGCCTCGAAGCTGCGCAAGCTCATCTCGATGGTCTACTCGACGCTGGTGGCGCTGCTGTTCCTGCTGAAGGTCAAGGACACCCAGACCGGTTGCAAGATCATCCGCCGGGACGCGCTGGCCCAGCTGCTGCCGCACCTGCGGGAGCAGCGGTTCGCCTTCGACCTGGAGTTCTTCGTCGCGGCGAAGGCGGCCGGCATCAGCGGCATGCGCAGCGCGCCGGTCGAGTTGAACACCGGCGCGAACGGCAGCACGGTCACCACCAACACGATCGTCCGCACGCTGCGCGACACCGTCACGATCCACCGCCGTCACCTGGCCGGCCACTACCGCCAAGCCGCCGCCTGAGCCCCGCGTAGAGCTCGCGCCGATGTTCCAGCACCCCGGCGACCAGCAGTGCCGCCAGGGAGAACAGCGAGACGGCAAGCCCCAGACGTAACCATTTCCACGGCTCGTACCGCACCGTGAAGGCCCCGGTTCCGGCCCGGACCGCCACCGTCCCCGCGACGGTCGGCCGGGTGACCTGATCACCCGCCGTCCAGTTGGCCGACCACTCCTCGGGCAGCACCACCCAGCCGGCCCGCCCGGCCTCGACCCGCCATTGCGTCGATCCGGCGCGGCGGATTCCACCCGACGCGGTCGAGGGAACCTCCCCGTCGCCGGCTCCGGAGAGAACCGTCTCCGTTCCGAGCCGCCCTTCCGCCGCCCAGGCCAGCGCATCGGCGACATCCCCGTCACGTGCGCTCACCACCCGGCCCGTCCCGTCTGCCGTCACCCGGTAGAGGTCGAGCTCGGCGGACCGCAACACCGGTTCCAGATCCCGCTGGGTGTCCAGCCACGAGTAGACGTCGGTCTCCCGGTCCCGGGCCAGCGCGACGTAGCGGATCCCCAACGGTGCTATCAGCTGCCCGAACTCGCGGCCGCCACCGGCGGCGATCAGACGATCCAGGTAGGCCATCCGCTGGGACGCCGAGTTGGTGCGCACCGGGCCGAGTTCGGCGGCGTCGCTGCTGAGCACGGGCCGCTGGAAGAACGCCTGGGCCGGTGTCGCCACGCTGCGGTCGGCGGTGAACGCGAACGGCTGGTACTGGTGCCAGGGCAGGAACAGCACCGACTCGTCACCCGCGCCCATGATGCGGTCCGCGGCGTACCAGGCCTGCGGGTAGTGGCTGACCCGGACCGTGCCGCCGAGACCCCACACCAGGGAGGCCCCGACCGTGGCGTACATGCCGAGCAGCACCGGCGCCGTCGCGACCGCCACCGCCCGCAGGAACAGGGACCGCCCGAACTGCAGGCACGTCACCACCGTCTCCACCGAGGCGCCGACCCCCACGGCATACCCGATCATCGCGAGCGCCACCCATTTCTGCTGCTCACGCATGGCTTCGAAGAGCGGGAGGGCATCGAAGGCGAGGCGGTACGCCGCACCGAGCGGCCCGTCCACGCCGGCGCCGAGCAGCAGACCCAGAACGGTGACGACGGCCAGTGGCACGCCGGTCGCCGGGTCGCGCCGGCACATCCGGGCCAGCCCCGCGACGGCCGCGGCCACCAGCACCACGGCCGGTCCCACGCTCAGCGCCGCCTCGGGACTGCTGTCGGACGCGCCCCGCCAGAAGCCGCGCAGGGTCGCGACCGTCGCCAGGAGACCGGCCGAGCCGGGATAGGTGGCGTAGACCCGCAGGTCGTCGTCGCCGACGCGGACCGTGAGGATCGCGTTGGCCACGACGGCCGCGGCATACGCGTAGACACAGCCGGCCGACGCGATCACCACGATGGTCCGGATCAGGTCGGGCAGCCGGGGCCGGGGCAGCAACGCGATCGCCACCAGCAGCACACCGCCGAGCCATGCGGCGTGCGCGCCGACGGAGATGGCCAGGGCGTACCAGCCGGCCGGGCGGGCGGCGAACCAGCGCCCGCGCCGCCGCGCGTGCACGGCCGACGCCGCCATCGGGCACAGCAGCGCGACCGCCAGAAGGAACGGCACGTGACCGGCCTGGATGCGTTCGACGACGAACGGGTTGAGACACGCGAACAGCGCTGCCGGGTGCCGTCGCCAGCGGCTTCCACCGGCCAGCGCCGAGATGCCGCCGGCGACGATCGGGAAGTACGCAAGGACCATCAGCCAGCTGGTCGCGCCGGGCCCGAAGAGCGTCCGGATGCCGTGGGTGACCAGCCGGTACGGCAGCGCGTCGAGGGCGGCCGGGTCCAGCCCGTACAGCCCGGGTGTCAGGGCCTGGTTCGGTCCGGACACCCAGTCGAGCAGCAGCAGATAGCCGGACCGGGTCCACGGGGCGACCACCAGCACACCGGCGAGCAGACCGAGCAGCGCCGACTCCGCCGTCAGCCCGCGCGGGCTGGCCGTGGCCGGGCCGGCGCGCCGGTGCCGCCCGGCCCGGTTTCGCCGGTCCTCGGTCACTTGATCCACTTAAGCCGAGTGTCCGGGCGGTCGGGGCGATATCCGCGACGTTTCTCAACCCGGGTCCGCCGCGGTCGATCTTCGCGGTCATGCGCATCCTGATCCTGAACTGGCGGGACCTCAGCCACCCGGCGTCCGGCGGCGCCGAGATCTACACCGAGCAGGTGCTGCGCCGGTGGGCGGCGGCCGGGCATCAGGTCACGCTGTTCGCCGCGGCGGTGCCCGGGCGGCCCGCGGACGAGATCCGCGACGGCTACCGCATCGTGCGTGCCGGCAGCCGGTTCACCGTCTACCGGGAGGCCCGCCGCTGGTGGCGCAGGCACGGCCGGGGCGGTTTCGACGTGGTGATCGACGAGACGAACACCGTGCCGTTCCACGCCCACGAGTGGGTCGACGACGGCACCCGCACGATCGCCCTGGTCCACCAGACCTGCGAGGAGATCTGGCACATCAACGCCCCGCCGGTGCTGGCCCACCTGGGCCGGCACGGCCTGGAACCGAACTGGCTGCGGCGCCTGGGCGGCAGCCCGATCCTCGCGGTGTCGGCGTCGACCCGGGACGCGCTGGCCCGGTTCGGCGCCCACGACGTGACGGTGGTGCCGGAAGGTTACGAGCCGCCCGACCCGCTGCCCCGCCCGGCCAAACAGGAGCAGCCGACCGCCGTGTTCTGCGGGCGGATGGTCAGCTACAAGCGGCCCGGTGACGTGATCCGGGCCGTCAGCCTGGCCCGGGAGAGCATCCCCGGTCTGCGTCTGTGGATGATCGGCGGCGGGCCGCTGCTCGACCGCCTCGCCGCGGCCGCGCCACCGTTCACCCGCTTCCTCGGGCGGGTTTCAGACGCGGAGAAACACGACCTGATGGCGCGGGCACACGTGCACCTGGCCGCCAGCGTCCGCGAGGGCTGGGGGCTGGTCGTCACCGAGGCCGCGGCGCTCGGCACGCCCACGATCGCCTACGACGTGCCCGGCCTGCGGGACTCGACGACCGCCGGCCGCGGGATCGTCGTGCCGCCCCGGCCGGAGGCGATGGCCGAGGCACTGACCGGCAACCTCCCCGACTGGGTACGTTTCCCGCCCGGCCCGCTGCCGTACGGCGGCGCACACTCCTGGGACACGGTCGCCGACACCCTGCTGGAGGCCGTCCACGAGCACGCCCGGGTGCCACGCGGCCCGATGCGAGTGGCCGCCTGACCGGTCAGTGGCAGCGGGCCTCGCCCTCGTCCTCGACCGCGGACCCGCCGTCGAGCGGGTGGAAGCCCCACTCGTAGGAGTCCGGCCGCAGCGTGAGCCCGAGGACACCGTGGTGGTCGAAGTCGGTGTACTCGCCGGCCGGGGCGCCGACCGGGGCGATGTCCGGCCGGTAGTGGGCCTGCCCGCCGGTGCCGGCGACGAATTGCCGTACCCCCTTGTCGTCGGGTCTGCCGTCGGGGTTGAGCGGCCCGAACCGCTCGTAATGTGCCTCGTGGCCGGAGAGCACCAGCTCCACCCGGTTCTCGTAGAGCGTGCGGAACAGGTCGGCGGTCCGGTCGTCGGGCCCGGCGATGCCGTTGGACCAGCGCGGATGGTGCCAGGCGGCGATCACGCACCGGGCGTCGTTGGCGGCCAGGTCGGCGGCCAGCCAGGTCTGCTGCGGGGAGCCGGTGCCGCAGCCGCCGGCCGCCGCCGAGCAGTTGGAGTTGAGCACCACCAGATGCCACTGGCCGATCTCCTCCGACCAGTAGCCGCGCGGGTCGCGGATCCGGTTGCCGAAGTAGGCCTTGAACGACGACGCGTCCTGCACCTTGTACTCCTGGTTGCCGAAGACCGGCACGGTCCGGTCGCGCAGGCGGCCCCACGACGGTCCGTAGACGGTGCGGTACGACTCCCCGGTCGGCACCTCGTACTGCACGTCGCCGAGCGCGAGCAGGTAGGTGGGGTTCATGGCGACGGCGATGTCGGACACCGACTGGTGGCGGCAGCGGTCGCCGGGTGGCTCGCCGGGCGGCTTGAGGTCCGGGTCGGCCGGGTCGCAGGCCATGTCACCGACGGCGGCCAGGGTGACCACCGACGGTGCGATCAGGCGCCGGCTCATCGGCCACAGCATCACCGCGAGCAGTGCCGCGACCAGCGCGATCGCGGTGACGATGACCAGGTGGCGGCGGGCCCAGCGCATCCGGCGGCGGGACCGCCCGCCGAGCAGCCGCCGGGCGAACCCGGTCAGCGGCGCCATCGTCGTCTCCGGTGCCGGACCGCCCACAGGCCCGGCCGCCCGGGTGGCAGGCGCACCGCCCACATGAACAGCCCGGCGACGATCACCGTGGCCGGCAGCAGGTAGAACGCGTAGCGGGCGATCCGGGACGGGCCGTAGCCGATCGTGAAGTCGCCGCCGCCGGGCAGCTCCCAGCCGCTCATCCAGCCTTGCAGCGTCACCTTCTTGGCGCCGTCGATCCCGGTCAGGGCCCAGCCGGGGGCGGCGCTCTCGGCCATCGCCAGCACGGTCGGCCCGGGGGTGGTGACGGTGCCGGTGTACCGCGCCGGGTTGTGCCGTTCCCAGGCGGCCGTCGACGTCGCGGCGGGGGTGTCCTGGCGGATCAGGACGACGGCGGAGGTCGACGCGACCGGGCGCATCCGCACACCCCGGTACTCGACCTGCGACTGCTGGCGTCCCTCGAGGTCGCGCAGGCCGTACAGGTAGAGGCGGGCCTCGACGGTGTCCGGGTCCGGCGGGATCAACGCCTCGTAGGAGGTCCAGCCTTTGTACACGGCGACCGTCGGCAACTTACGGCACAGGTCGGGCCCGCGCAGGAAGAGGCAGAACTTCGGGTTGCGCAGGGCGACACTGCGGGCCTCCATCGACAGCTCGTACATCGAGGCACCGCCGAAGTCGTCGGCGGGGGCGCCGATGCACGCCAGATGACTGACCGCCTTGAGGGTGTAGGTGGTCTCGCCGTCCACGCCGACCTGGGACTCGGCGGCCAGCCCGGCCTGCTCGGCGGTCTGGTCGTCGTAGCGGTAGCAGTCCTCCAGCGGTTCGAAGTCGGAGAGGATCGACCCGGACAGCCCGCCGTCGACGCGCAGCTCGTGCTCGCCGGCGGTCAGGTCGACGGCGGTCTCCGGCACGGCCGGCGGCCACACCTCGCGGGTGCCGACCTCCTCCAGCGCCTGGACCTCCACACCCCGGTACTCGACGACGGTCGGTGCGGCCAGGCGCCGGCCCACGTCGGCGTGCAGGATGATCTGGAGCGTCCCGCCGCCGTCCATGGTCACCATGCCCTCGAACGGGGTCCACTCCTTGTGCAGCCCCAGCCGGGTGGACAGCTCGCACCCGGCGGCGCCGGACTGCCACAGGCAGATCTGCGGCCGGGGCCCGGAGACGTGCCGGTACTGCATCCGGACCCGGTAGATCTGGCCGGCCGGAGCGTTGGTGACGATCATGCGGGTGCAGCCGGCGTGGTCGGAGGCGGTGAGCCGGACCGCCGGGCCCTCCTTCGAGTTCGACATCTCGGCCTTCAGGCCCAGCTCCTGGAACGGCCGCGGCTCGTAGTTGTTGCAGTCGAAGACCGGGCTGAACCCGGTCACCTTCACCGGGTCGGGGTCGGCGGCCAGCAGGGTGAGGCTGGTGGCCGCGCCGACCGGCACCGGTTTCGGCTCGTCGACGTCGAGTGACACCACCCGGCGGGTACCGGCCGGTTTGACCGCGAGCACCGGGCGGCCGCCGGGCAGCGGCACCCGCAGTTCGGGGCGGCGGGACACCTCCCGCCCGTCGACCCGCACCACCGTCGGGTCGGCCAGCACCAGGTCGTCGCCGTCGACGCGGGGGAACATCGCCGGTGCGGCGCGAGCCCGCTGGGCGACCGTGTACCGGCCGGCCGGCATGTCCACCGTCGTCGCCGGCGAGCCCTCGTCGACCGCCGGCACCGGCCAGTGCACGACGTCCGGGGTGACCGCGGCGGTGTCGTCGACCTGCGGGCTGGTCGCCGCGACCGAGGTGTCCGGGCGGGCCGCCACCGCGGTACGCGAGTCGACGCTCCCCAGCACTGCCGCGCCCGCGTCGGCCCGCGCCGGAGCGTCCAGCACCCGGTCGTAGGTGCGCACGGTGGGGCTGGAGCCGTCACCGAGACGCCACACCTGGAGCAGCCCGTCGACCTCCAGGGTGGCGCCGGGCACCCGGGCCATCGCGGCGGCCAGGATCCGGTCGTCGGCGAAGTACCGGTTGGGCAGCCCGCGCACCAGGTCATGCCGGACGATCACCCGGCTCGCCCCGATCGAGTGGAGCAGCCGGGGCACGGGTTCCAGGTCGCCGGCGAGCAGCGCGCTCTCGATCAGCCGCAGCCCGGCGGCGAACCCGGGCACGTCACCGAAGTAGCCGTCCGGTTTGGGCTGCACCACCGGATGTTTGATCAGCAGGTTGGCGATGCTGTCGGCGCCGAAGAAGCCCCAGGTCGTGGGCATCTGGTAGTAGTCGTCCAGGGGCAGCACGAACACCTTGCCGGGGCGCGGGTCGGCGTCGATGTGGTCGGCCACGTCCCACCACTCCTGGGCCACCCGGACGTGCATGGACGGCTGGGTCGGTCGTTCGTCGGGCATCACCCCGCCGGTGTAGAGGGGGTACGGGTACGCCAGCACCAGCAGCACCGGCAGTGCGGCGGCGGCGTGGCCGTACCGGCGGTGCGGGCGGGGCATCCCCCGGATCCGCAGCAGCAGGCCCTCGACCGTGGCGGCGAGCATGACGGCGAAGAACGAGACGAGCAGCTGACCGAGTTTGCTCATCGGCTCGCGGAACAGCCAGAACCCGGGGGCGTGCAGGTACAGGAAGAGGTTGATCTTGGCAAGCGGCGGTCGCAGCCCCTTGGCCAGGAACACGAACACCAGGATGACCACGAGCAGGCCCAGCGTGACCCGCCGCAGCCGCCGCGACGCCACCAGCGGGGCGGCGAAGACCAGCGCCGGCAGCAGGTAGCGGATCCAGATCCACCACGGCTCGTCCAGGTCGGTGGCGAACGGCAGGTACTGCGGCAGGAACCAGGCCCAGTTGGCAACCATGGTCAGGATGTTCGGCGGGATGTTGTTGACCTGCGACCACGACCAGTTGGTGGGGTCGGTGAAGGTCGCGTTGGCGGTCGCCCCGCCGCCGCCGGTGAAACTCTGCGCCAGCGGCACCAGCCACCAAGCGTTCAGGCCGATCGCCCATGGCACGGCCAGCACGAACCACTTCAGCAGCCGCCACGCCGCGCTCCGGCCGATCAGCAGGGCGGCCAGCAGCGGGGTGCCGGCCACCGCCCACGCGTAGGCGACCACCAGCATCGGCGGGTTGAAACTGAGGAACGACGTCGGCATCAGCGCGAACCCGGCGATCGGGGCGGGCACCCGGCGGCCCAGCGCGACCCGCATCGCGATGCCGGTGATCAGCGCGACCGACCCGACCGAGATGACGTTGAGCGGGTTCGGCAGCCGGGTCAGGAAGAAGCCGTTGAGCATCCCGAACGCCCCGGCCACCACGATCCCGGTCTGGCTGCGCACGAACGCCCCGGCCAGGTAGGCCACCCCGAACCCGACCAGCCCGTAGATGCACGTGTAGTAGAGCCACTGCGCCGAGTACTCGGTGAGCCCGACGAGGTGACACAGGCGGATCAGCAGGAACTCGAACGCCCGCGCCATGGTGTAGGCGGCCGACCCCGCACCGGTGATCTGGTGGTTCCACGACCAGGGCATCTCCGGTTCCCAGCCGCGCCGGATGAACGCGCCCATGTCACCGCCGGCGATGAACGTCCCGGTCCGGAACCAGCGGCTCACGATGAGCACGTCCAGCGCCAGCACGATCAGATACGGCCGGGCGGCGACCAGGGCGGCACGGCGCGGCAGGTCCACCAGCCGCCGGTGGCGGCCACGGAGCGCGACCAGGGCGAGGGGCACGGCCGCCGTGGCGAGCGCGAGGCCGATCAACACCATCCAGAAGACCACTGTGGTACGGCCGAACGCGTGCACCGGCCCACTGGCGGCGAAGAGCACGACCGCCAGAGCGAGCGCGGGCTGCCACAGCCGGGTGGCGAACCGGCGCACGGCTCGACGACGACGGCGGTGGCGAGCGGGTTCCCGGCGCTCCGGCCGGACCTGGTCCGGGGGAGCCGCAGTCCGGTCCCCCGCACCCGGCCGGGCAAGATCGAGCGCCACGGCATACCTCCGGACCTCTGCCGTCCCCCTACCCTTCGGCGGGTTCCGGGTACGGCTGAGCCGCGTCAGTCTCAAGGCCGCCGTGTCCAGCTCAAGACCAGTTCAGGGGCCGGGCAAGGTTGCCGTGCAGGTGTTCCGTCCCGGGTCGGGGTCCAGCAAGCTCCTTCCCATGACGAACACCAGCGCCACCACCCGCCGTACCGTCACCGCCCTGATGATCCTCCTCGCGGTGTTCGGCATGGCGCTGGTTCTCGACGCGAAGCCGGCGACCGCCGCGGCCAGCAGCGACAAGCTGATGCTGACCTGGGCCGACGGCGGTGGCCGCCTGCTGATCGCGGGCGCCGGCTACCGGGCCCGCGACCTGGTCGAGGTCCGGCTCGGCAGCAGCCCGATCCAGCAGGCCCGCGGCGACGACAACGGCCGGATCGAGATCAGCGTCCCGGACACCCTCCTGGCCGCCGGCAACTCCGGCACCAGCATCGTCCTGGCCGGCCGCTCGGTCTCCGGTACCTCCCGCATCCTGATCTCGGCGATCCCGCCCCGCGCGGCCGCTCGCGGCCCGGTCGACCTGCTCCCCTGGGGCCTGGGCGCCGCCGCGCTGGCCGCCCTGCCGCTCGGCCTCTGGCTGCGCCGCCGCAGCGCCCGCCAGGCCGGCGAGGCCGCCCCGGCCGGCTACCGCCGCCGCCACGCCGCCTGAGCCGCCGCCCCCGTCCGGCCCCGGCCTCGCCGGAGACCGGGCTGTCTGAAACCGATCAGCAACCCGGACCCACCCGCTTCCGCTCCCGACGCGGCGCAGCCTGAACTACACCCCGGGACTCCCCCGCCCCGGCTCGCTCCGCGCGAAAGGTCAGGCATGGGATATGCAGCGCGCACCCTCGTCGAGGCGATCCCCGCACCCGCGGCGATCCTGGATCCCGACGGTCGTGTGCTGGTCGCCAACGGGCGGTGGACCGCTCCCGGCCGCGACAGCGACCTCTGCCCGGCCGAGGGCGCGTTCCTGAGCGCCTCCCCCGGACCGTGCGGCGCCCACAAGAGCATGCTGGAAGCGGTGTGGCACATGACCGCCGCGGTCGCCCCGGCCCGGCTGCGGTGCCGCTGCGACGGCATGGCCGAACGGATCGTCGAGGTGTCGGCCCTGCCCGACGACGGCACCGGCGAGCAGCGGCGCCTGATCACGGTCACCGCCGCCGAGACCGGCGTGGACTCCCGCGCCGAGTTCCTGGCGCTGCTCAGCCACGAGGCGCGGACCCCGGTCACCACCGTCGTCGCGGCGGTCGAGCTGCTCCGGGCCCAGCCGCTGGAGCAGGGCGTACGCGAGATCGTCGACAACGTCTACTTCTCGACGAAAGCCCTGGAGACGCTCACCGACAACCTGCTCGACCTGGGCCGGCTGGAGACCGGGCGACTGCACCTGGCGCACGAGCCGGTGACCGTCCGGACACTGCTGGACGGCGTGGTCGAGCCGTTGCAGCGGGAGGCCCGCAGCAAGGGCATCCTGCTGCTGACCGCCCCCGCACCGGACTTCCCGGCGGCCGTCATGACCGACTCCCGCCGGCTGCGGCAGGTGCTCGACGCGGTGGTCGGCAACGCCGTCAAGTTCACCCCGGCCGGTGAGGTCGTGGTGCTGGCCGAGGCACCCGGCGACGGCACCTGGGTGATGACCGTGTCGGACACCGGCCCCGGCATCGCCGCACCCCAGCGGGCCCGGATCTTCCAGCCGTTCACCCAGGCCGACTCCTCGGCCGCCCGCAGCCACGAGGGTGCCGGGCTGGGCCTGGCCCTCGCGTCCCGCCTGGTCGCGCGGATGGGCGGCGCCATCGAGGTCGAGTCGGCGCCCGGCGCGGGCGCGCTGTTCCGGATCCGGCTGCCACTGGAGGCCGTGCCGGTGTCGGCCCCGGCCGGGCCACGGCCCCTCGACGGCCGCCGGATCGCCGTCGTCGCGCCGACCGGCCGCTCCACCCAGGCCCTGTCCTGGCTGCTGGCCGGCGCCGGCGCCACACCGGTCGCGGCCGGGTTCGCCGAGATCGTCCGCCCGATGCCGGGCGTCGACACGGTGCTGTGGTGCGACGACGCGCACGACCCGGAGGCCCAGCACCGCGCCGACACGGTCCGCCGGGCGGCCGGCCCGGACGGCCAGGCCCTGATGATCAGCACCACCGACCCGAGGACCGGACTGGTCCGCCGGCCCGGCGTGCTGACCGCCCCGCTGATCCTGGGCCGCCTGGTCGCCGCCCTCAACCAGGAGCGCACCGGCGTGCGCGGAGCACCGGTCACGGTGGCACCGCTGTCCGGCGGCCGGGTCCTGCTGGCCGAGGACAACGAGGTCAACCGGACCGTCTTCCGCCGCATGATCGAGCTGATGGGCGTCACCTGCGACACCGTCGCCGACGGTGCGGCGGCGGTGCAGGAGACCCTCGGCGGCGCCGGTTACGACGTGGTGCTGATGGACGTGCAGATGCCCCGCACCGATGGGCTGGAGGCGACCCGCCTGATCCGGGCGGCCGGGTGCCGTACCCCGATCCTGGCTCTGACCGCGACCGCACCGGCCGACCGCGACCGGTGCCTGGCGGCCGGGATGGACGGGCGGCTGAGCAAACCGATCACCCTGCCCGAGCTGCGGTCGGCGCTGGAGCCCTATCTCCATCCGGTCGCGACGGCGCCCCCGGGCGAGGCCGGCGCCGACGACGCCGTCGGCCGGCTGATCTCACGGATCCAGAACGACGGCGATACCTCCCCGGTGATGACCAGATGACCCGCCACCACGAAAGGCCCACGGTGTCCGACAGCGCCGCAACAGCCAGCACCGAACTCGCCGAGCTGCGCGCCGACCTGGAGCGGGAGCGCCAGATCACCGCGGAACTGCGGGCCGCGGTGGACGAGCTGCGGACCTTCGCCCGCGACGTCAGTCACGACCTGAAGGCTCCGCTGGCCGGCATCCTCGGGTACGCGCAGCTGCTGGAGCACCTCGACTTCGGCCAGCCACGCCCGGCCGGGTACGACGAGTTCGTCTCCGAGGTCAACCGCAGCGCCGACCGGATGCGCCGGCTCATCGACGACGTCCTCACCTACTCGACGGCGCTGGACTCCCGGCTGCGACCCGGACCGATCGACCTGTCCACCCTGGTCGACGACCTGGCGGCGGACGCGACCGGCCTGGTCCGCCCGAAACCGCAGATCACCCGGGACGTGCTGCCCGCCGTCCACGGCGATCACGGCATGGTGCGGCGCCTGCTGGAGAACCTGCTCGGCAACGCCATCAAATACGTGCCCCTCGGCGAGGCGGCCCGGGTGCACGTCTCGGCCCGGGCGCTCGACGACGACATGGTCCGGATCGAGATCACCGACCACGGGATCGGGATCCAGGACGGCCAGCACGAGGCCATCTTCCAGGAACTGCACCGGGCGCACCCGGAGGCGTACCCCGGAAACGGTCTCGGCCTGCCCATCTGCCGCCGCATCGTGCAACGGATGGGTGGCGCCATCGGCGCCGACCCGCAGTTCCGCGGCGGCGCACGCATCTGGTTCACCCTTCCACCGGCACGGAGGGCCGGCAGCCCGTACCCGACCGTGGTCCCGGAAATTGACCTGGACCACACCCCCGCTTGAGGTGCGCTTGAGGTAGCGCGCCGATTGGTCCCCCCAGATCCACCCCCCACCGAAGAACGAGGTCCATATGGACTTGAGGCGACTAATCGTCGCGGTGGGCGTCGGGACGCTCGGGTTGACGACCGCTGTGGTCGCCCTCCCGTCGAGCGCTCTCGCCGCCCCCGCGGCGCCCAAGAGCCTGGCCGTTTCCCGAGCGGCCGACGACGTCTACAAGGTGAAGGTCACCTGGAAATCGGTTCCGGCGATCGACCACTACGCGATCGACATCATCGCCGGTGACGTGCAGACCGTGCTCGACCTGCCGGCCACGGCGACCGAGTACACGATCGACGCTCCCAACCCCTGTACCGCCTACAAGATCCGGGTCGGCGCGGTCGACGCGTCCGGCGAGACCACCAACACCGGTTACTGGTCGTTGCGGGCGCTCACCCCGAGCGCCGTGATGGGTATGGCTCCCACCCGTACCGACGACGGCACCACGGCCACCGCCTCCTGGCGGGTACCGGCGTGGACCGGTTACACCCCGCTGACCGGGTACCGCTCGGTCTTCACCCGACTGTCCGACGGTGTGGTGCTCGCCGATCAGACGAGCATGGACATGTCGTTCCGGTACGCCGGCATCGACGCGGACCGCGCGTACACCCTGGCGGTGACCACCGTCAACGAGTACGGCGCCTGCGTGACGGCCAAGTCGCTGATCGACCGTTACCGGCCGGCCGACCCGACCAACCTGGTCGTGGAACGGCGCAGCGACGCTCCCGGCACCGTCGATCTGGTGTGGAAGGCACCGACCACCGGGCCCGCGCCCACGTACTACCAGATCGGCTACGGCACGGAGAAAGTCACCAAGCTGGTGAAGGTCGACGCGTCGGCCCGGACCACCAGTCTCTCCCTGGCCGCCGACAAGAGCTGGGTGGTCGAGCTCAAGGCGTACAACGAGAACGGCGGCAGCAGCGCGGTGACCGGCACGGTCCCGGTCTGGGACCCCAACGCCGAGCCGCCCGCCCAGGAGACCGACACCACGATCGTGCCCAGCGGACCCGACCGGGTGCCGCCGACGATCACCACCTCGCTGTCCCAGAAGCCGGTGAACGGCTGGTTCCGTACGCCGGTGACCATCTCGTTCACCTGCGCCGACGACGGCGGGATCGCCTCCTGCCCGGCGCCGGTGCTCGCCGGCACCGACGGTCTGGCCCGGCGTTTCTCCGGGACGGCCAAGGATTCGGCCGGCAACACCACCACGACCACCCTCACCCTCAAGATCGACCAGACCGCGCCGCAGATCTCCGCCGAGGTGATCGGCACGAAGAACGCCAACGGCTGGTACACCACCACTCCCCGGATCCACTACACCTGCACCGACGCGACGTCGACGATCTCCAGCTGCCCGGCCGACACCACGGTGGCCGACGGCCTCGCCCAGAAGATCACCGGCATCGCCCTCGACAAGGCGGGCAACACCGCGACGACCACGGTGGCGCTCGACGTCGACGTGACCGCCCCGGCCGTCACCACCACCGTCGACCAGACCGCGAACAGCGCCGGCTGGTACCGCACCGCCCCCACCGTCCACTTCAACTGCACCGACGGCGCGTCCGGCCTGGCGTCCTGCCCGGCCGACAACACGGTCACCGCCGACGGCGCGGGCCAGGTCGTCAGCGGCACCGCCGTCGACAAGGCCGGCAACACGGCGAACACCTCGGTCACCCTCAACGTGGACCGGACCGCGCCGGCGATCACCGCCGCACTGGTCGAGACCGCGAACGAGGCGGGCTGGCTCCGTACCGCCCCCACCATCCGCTTCACCTGCACCGACGCGGGCTCCGGCATCGCGACCTGCCCGGCCGACACCACCGTCGACACCGACGGCGCGGCCCAGGTCGTCAGCGGCACCGCCGTCGACAAGGCCGGCAACACCACGAGCACCTCGGTCACCGTCAACGTCGACAGGACCGTCCCGGCCATCTCGGCCACCACCGACGTGAGCCCCAACAGCGCCGGCTGGTACCGCACCGCCCCCACCGTCCACTTCACCTGCACCGACGCGACCTCCGGGCTGGTCTCCTGCCCGGACGACACGACGGTCACCGCCGACGGCGCGGCCCAGGTCGTCAACGGCACCACCACCGACAAGGCCGGCAACACCGCGGCGACCTCGGTCACCGTGAGCGTCGACCGGACGGCTCCGGCGATCATCGCCGCGCTGACCGGCCCGGCCAACGGCGCCGGCTGGCACCGCGCGGCCCCGACCGTCACGTTCACCTGCACCGACACCGGCTCCGGCATCGCGGACTGCCCGGCCGACGTCAAGGTCGACGCCGACGGCGCGGGCCAGGTCGTCACCGGCACCGCCGTCGACAAGGCCGGCAACACCACCACCACCTCGGTCACCGTCAACGTCGACAAGACCGCCCCGAGCATCACCGCCGGCATCGACGCCACCCCCAACAGCGCCGGCTGGTACCGCACCGCCCCGACCGTCACCTTCGCCTGCACCGACGCGACCTCCGGGCTCGTGTCCTGCCCCGAGGCCCGGACCGTCACCGCCGACGGCGTCGACCAGGTCGTCACCGGCAGCACCACCGACAAGGCCGGAAACACGGCCACCACCTCGGTCACCGTCAACGTCGACAAGACCGCCCCGAAGATCACCGCGGCCCTGGTCGGTACGCCCAACAGCGCCGGCTGGCACCGCACCCCGCCCACCGTCAAGTTCACCTGCACCGACACCGGCTCCGGCATCGCGGACTGCCCGGCCGACGCCACCGTCGACGCCGACGGCGCGGCCCAGGTCGTCACCGGCACCGCCACCGACAAGGCCGGCAACATCAGCACCGTCTCGGTCACCGTCAACGTCGACAAGACCGTCCCGGTCATCACCACGACCGTCGACGGGTCGGCCAACGACGCCGGCTGGTACCGGACCGCCCCGACGGTGAAGTTCACCTGCACCGACGCGGGCTCCGGGATCGGAACCTGCCCGGCCGGCAAGACCCTGACCGCCGACGGCGCCGGTCAGGTCGTCACGGGCACGGCGACCGACAAGGCCGGCAACAGCGCCGGTGCCACGGTCACCCTGAACGTCGACAAGACCGCGCCGAAGATCACCTCCGCGGTGACCGGCACCGCCAACGCCGCCGGGTGGTACCGCACCTCCCCGACGGTCAAGTTCACCTGCACCGACGTCCTGTCCGGCATCGCCGCCTGCCCGGCCGAGACCACCGTCGCCACGGACGGCGCGACCCAGGTCGTCACCGGCGTGACCAGCGACAAGGCCGGAAACACGGCGACCGCCACGGCCACGGTCAAGGTCGACCGTACGGCCCCGGTCGTCACCGTCGCCGGCGTCACCGACGGTGCCGTCCTCGGCCCCGACGCCAACCCGGTCGTCACGTGTGCCACCACCGACCCGGTGTCGGGCGTGGCCACCGCCGCCACGATCAGCAGCGTCGTCAGCAACGGTCTGCACACGGTCAAGTGCTCCGGCGCGGTCGACAAGGCCGGCAACGCGGCGGCCACCGTCCAGGTCAGCTACAGCGTGAAGCTGACGGTCCCGTGGCTGGTCGAACTGACCCGCCAGTACGCCGGCGGGGCCTCGGCGGTCACCCTCCAGCAGCTGGAGGCCGACCTGGTCAACGGCCGGATCACGGCGTACATCGCCAAGGTGACGGCGATGACCAACGGCAACAAGCCGACCCTCACCCCGATCCAGGCGGCGACCCTGTCGTACTGGGCGCTGATGCTGGTCTTCACCTACTGATCCGTCTGACCCTTCGACCGCTGCAAACGGTGGGCCGGAGCTCCGAGGAGCTCCGGCCCACCGTCGTCATACCGGCCTCCCGACCGGGAGAATATGCCCATACTGGGGCATGACCCGACCGCCGACGCTTTCGGTCATCGTGCCGGCCTACAACAGCGCCGCCCTGCTCCGCGAGTTCCTCGCCTCCTTCCAGGCCTCCGGTTTCCGCGACTTCGAGATCGTGGTGAACGACGACGTCCGCTCGTCCGACGACACCGAGCGGGTGGTGGACGGCTTCCGCGCCGCCGGGCTGAGCGTGCGCTATCTCCGGGAGAACCGGTCGATGGCCCAGGGCCGCCGCCGGGGCGCCGCCGAGGCGGCCGGTGACATCCTGCTGCACCTGGACACCGACATGACGGTGACGCCCGGCCTGCTCGGCGAGTGCGCCGACCTGCTCACCGACCGCTATGACGCCCTGGTCGTGCCGGAGGAGTCGTTCGGGACCACGTTCTGGGCACGGTGCAAATGGCTGGAGAAGAAGTGCTACGACGGCGTCGAGCAGATCGAGTCGCTGCGCTGCCTGCGGCGTGACATCTACGAGAAACTCGGCGGCCACGACGAGCGGATGGTCTTCTCCGAGGACAAGGACCTCGACCTGCGGGTCCGGGCCGCCGGCTACCGCGTCGGCCGGACCAGGGAATTCCTCTTCCACAACGAGGGCGCGCTGCGGCTCTCCACCACCCTCAGGAAGAAGCTGGGGTACGTCGGAACGGCCGGCCTGTTCGCCCAGGAACACCCCGAGGCGTTCCGCTGGCAGATCAACATCCTGCACCGGTTCGCCCTCTACCTGCGCAACATCCGTTACCTGCGCACCCACCCGCTGCTCTACACCGGCATGTGGGTCATGAAGATCAGCGAGTTCGGCGCCGGGGCGATCGGTCACCTGCTGCGCCGCTTCCGGCCGGGCGCACGGCTGGTGCCCGCGTGACCCGGGTCGCGCACCTCATCTCCGAGTTCTCCGGCCGGGAGGCGATGGGGCGCACGGTGACCGAGACCGTCCAGCGGGTGCCCGGCGAGCACCACCTGATCACCACGCACGTCGTCGACGGCGGACACGTCTTCGCCTCCACGCACGAGCTGGGCGGAGCCTTGGAGACGTTCCCGATGGGCCGGGCCGCCGAGCTGTCCGCCGTCCTGGCCGGCCTGCGCCCCGACCTGGTCCACGTGCACGCCGGCGCGCTGGGCCCGCTGCTGGCCCTGCACCCGGCACTGCGGCCGTACCCGAAACTGCTGACCGTCTACGCCTGGCCGACGCTGCCGGGCCCGCGCGCGTGGCTGCGGGGCACCCCGGCCGAGATGTGGGCCTCCAACGTGCTGCGGCCCCGGGTGCTGGCCACCACCGTGCTGCCACCGGCGCTGGCCCTGGCCGCGCTGCGCCGGGCCGGTGTCACCACCGTTCTCACCCCGGACCCGAGGGTGCAGGAGCGCCTCGCCCGCCAGGGTGGCCCGCACGTGGTCCGGTACGCGTGCGGCGCCCCCGACGACGACCGCCGCGCCCGCTTCGACGCCACCGCCCCGGTCATCGTGTTCGCCGGCCGCGCCGAGACGGTCCGCGGCCTGGACACACTGCTCGACGCGTTCGGCACGGTCCGCGAGCGGGTGCCCGGGGTCCGGCTGCGGCTGCTGCTCATCCCGCGACCGGAGCTGCCCGCGATCCTCGCCCGGGCCGGGTCGGCCGGCGCGGCGATCGACGTCGTGACCGAGCCGGTCCCGGACCTGCTCGGCGAGTTCGCCGCCGCGCAGGTCGGTACGTGGCCGTTCAAGTTCGACTACACCACCTCCCCGCCGGCGATGGCACTGGTCGAGGCGATGGCGGTGGGTCTGCCGGTGGTCGGCACCGACGTCGCGTGCGTCCGCTCGGTGCTGGAGCCGGGCGTGAACGGCCTGTCGGTGCCGCCGGCCGACCCGCCGGCCCTCGCCCGGGCACTGATCAGCCTGCTCACCGACGAGGTGGCGTGGCGCCGGTACGCCGTCGCCGGCCGGGATTCGGCCCGTGACCACATGGGCTGGGAGCAGGCGACCGGCCGGGCGGCCGCGGCCTACCGGGCGATCACCGGGGTCCGAGAGGACTTGCCCGCCGTTTGACATCGGGATGAGCCGGACTTGAGGTTCGGCCACCATTCTCAATGCATGACGAACTCGCAGCTCACCGCCCCCGCCCCGGTCTTCACCGCCCCCGCCTTCACCGCTCCGGTCTTCACCGCTCCCGCCTTCACCGCCGCCGCTCCCGCCTTCAGCGCCCCGGCCCCGGTGATCGTCTCCACCTTCACCGCCCCGGCCGCCGCTCTCGACGCCGCCTTCCTCGCGCCGGACATCGACGCCGCCGTCGCCGCGATCGCCCCCGCCTTCGTCGCGCCCGACCCGGCCACGGCCGCCGCCGTCGTGCCGGGCATGTCGCAGACCGGTGTCGAGCTGACCCTGGTGATGTCGGTGTCGGGTCCCGCCGCGACCGTCCGCCACGTCATCGAGCGCCTGTCCGAGGCCCTCTACGCGCAGTGCATCAGCTTCGAGGTGGTCGGGATCGCCGACTCGCGGACCCTGGACGCCGACGAGGTCAACGGGCTGCCGCTGACCCGTTTCGTCCGCGCCGACGAGGCCGACATCGACGCGGCCCTGTGGTCGGACTCGCCGCTCACCACCGGCGACTGGATGGCCGTGCTGGACGTGGAGGCCGCCGCCCAGATCGACGCCTACGGCTTCGTCGAGCTGTTGCACCAGGCGCGCGAGCGGAACGCCGCCGGCAACTGAAACCGCCCGGCATCTGAGATCGCCCGGCACCTTGGATCGCCCGCATCGCGGCCGATGAGAGATCTGCCCGCCGTCACAACGCCATCGGAGGTCCGTGACCATGCCACGAGCGCTCGTCGTCGAGGACTCCCCCGAGTTCATGATGATCTGCCGTCATCTGCTGGAGAAGGAGGGCTTCGAGGTCGTGCCCGCCGGCGACGGCCAGGAGGCCGTGGCGCAGGCGCAGAAGCAGCGACCCGAGATCGCCATCCTCGACCTGGGTCTGCCCGACCTCGACGGTATCGAGGTGTGCCGGCAGATCAGGCAGTTCACCGACGCCTACATCATCATGGTGACCGGCCGCACCGACGAACTCGACAAGGTGGTCGGCCTCTCGGTGGGCGCCGACGACTACGTCACCAAACCCTTCTCGCCCCGTGAGCTGGCGGCCCGCATCCAGGCGATGCGGCGACGGCCCCGAGCCTCCACGCAGGCACGGCGCGAGGCGGTCCGCGAATACGGCGAGCTGCGCATCGATCTCGAGGTCCGTGAGGTGGCCCGGGCCGGCACGGTGATCGAGCTGACCAAGATCGAGTTTGATCTGCTGGACCTGCTCTCCTCCGCTCCCCGCCGCACGTTCACCCGGCCCCAGCTGCTGGAACACGTGTGGGGCGACAACTTCTACGGCGACGACCACATCATCGACGTGCACGTCGGCAACCTGCGGCGCAAACTCGGCGAGTCCGCGTCGGCGCCGCGCCACATCCGTACGCTGCGTGGTGTCGGCTACCGCTTCGAACCCTGACGGCGCTCCCCCTCGAAGAACGCGCCACCGTCAACCCGGCGGCCGCCTCAGCGGCGGCTGTCCCGCGGCGAGTGCGCCGCCTCGACGACCGCGGCGACCAGCGCCGTCATCCCGTCGTCCGCCGCCGAGCCGGCCGTGTCGACGAGCAGCTCGGCCCGCCGGGCGGGCCGTTCGGCGAGCAGCTGGTGGAAGCGTTCCTGCTGGTCACGCTGATCGGCGAGGGCACGCTCGGGCTTGCGGCGGTGGATCACCTCGGCCGGCGCGTCAGGCAGCACCAGCAGGTCCGGTGCGGGCACCAGCATCTCCGCCACACGCGCCGCCGGCGAACCCGGCCACGGCGATTCCCGCAGGTCGTAGACCCAGCGGTCGGCGATCACCACCCGGCCGCGGGCGAGCGCGGGCAGGACGCTGCGCAGATAGCGCCAGCCGTACTCCCCGGCGTAGTACCAGGCCGCCATCCGGCGCAGCCCGGGATGGTCCAGCCCACCCGCCCCCGCGGATTCCGTGGCCGACCCGGCAGGTCCGGCGCCGCCCGAGGGTGGCCCGTCCGGTTCCGTCGAGCCCACGCCGAGCAGGCGGCGGGCCAGCGCCACCCCCGGCAGGTTGCCCCGCGCCATGCCGAAATACGCCGCATCGGTGGTGAAGCCGAGGCCCCGCAGCCGCGCGTCGAGCGCCGCCGCGACCGTCGACTTGCCCGCCCCGTCGGTCCCGACCAGCGCGACCACGACCCCCCGGGTCCGCAGCCCGAGCGGCCCCGCGAACCGCCCGGCCGGCACCACGCCGCGCCGCTGCGCCCAGGTCGACCCGAACGCGCCCGGCGCCACACTGCGCGCGGCCAGCCGCAACCGGGCCCGGCGCGGCAGTCCCGGATCGGGTTCGGCCCCTTCCGCGATCGCGATCAGGTCCGAGGTCAGCGCCGCCCCCAGCTGCCGGGTCAGCCGCCACGCCATCCGCGACCGCCGGTCCGGTTCGGCCGCCGCCCATGCCGCGGCCGCCTCGGCCAGGCGCTCCGGCCCGGGGATCCGCCCGCGTAGCACCGGCCGCACCAGCAGGTCGGCGAAGGCCGCCGCCCCGGTCAGCCGGTGCGCGACCGGGTCGATCGTGACCTCGGCGGCCGGCATCAGCAGGACCGGCCCCACCCGCAGGTCACCGTGGGTGACGTCGACGACCGCCAGGCCGCCGTCGGTCAGCACCGCGAAACCGGTGTGCCGCAGCCGGCGCGGATCGGCGGCGTCGGCGACCACCGCGCCCGCGTGGGCCCGGGCCAGTGCCGCCACCGGGTCGGCCCGCCGCCGGTCAGCCGCCCACCACACGTCCAGGTCGGCGGGCCCGGTGTCGGCCACCCACCGATCCGGAGCGCCGGCGGCACCCTGCCAGGCCCACGCGGCACCGGTGCCGTCGAGGGCGGCCACGACACTGTTGAGCACCTCGGCGCGGCTCGGCGCATGACGGCGCACGGATCGTGAAACTATTTTCCCGGACATATAACTATAAGTACGCCCGGAGCCCGTCGCCGCGAGCACCGTTCCCAGAAAACAGCAGCTCCCGGCGCCACCGGCCGATACGGACCACGTGCAGTTCGACCGCAGGCGTGCCGGTGGCACGCTCCTGAAAGCCGCCGGGCCGATCGCCGTCGCGGTGGCCGTGCAGAGCGCCGGCAACCTGGCGTTCCACGCGATCGTCGGGCGGATCCTCGACCCCGCCGCCTATGGGGCACTGGGTGCGCTGCTGGCCGCCATGGTGATGCTCGCGATCCCGCTCGGCGCACTGCAGACCGCAGCGTCCGCGCACGCGGCGGCACACGGGGCCGGCCGGGCCACCACCGCCGGCACCCTGCGCGCGGTCACCCTCTGGAGCCTGCCGGCCGGGCTCGTCACCCTGCTCTGCGCACCGCTGCTGCGCGACTGGTTCCACCTCGACGGGCTCGCCGGTGCGGCACAGCTCGCGCCGTACCTGGTCGTCGCGGCTCTGCTGGCCACCGCCCGCGGGCTGCTGCTCGGCACCCGGCGGGTACCGGCCGTGGCCGGCACGTATCTGGTGGCGACGGCCGTACGCCTGGCCCTGGGGGTGGCTCTGGCCGTGCCCTTCGGTGTCTCCGGGGCCCTGGCCGCGACCCTGATCAGTGAGATCGCCGCCCTCGCCGCGGCCGTGCGCACGCTGGTCCGCGACCGTGAACCCGGCTCCGGGACCCCGTTGCGTCTCGGCGCCGTCGGCGGCGCCGCCGTCGCGGTGACCGGCCTGTTCCTGTTCTCCACCGTCGATCTGCTGCTGGCCCGCCACCATCTCGCCGGCGCCGAGTCGGGCGCCTACGTCGCCGCGGCGACGGTGGCCAAGACCGTCCTGGCCCTGCCCGCCGCGATCATGGCGGCGGTGTTCCCCCGGCTGGTGGCCGCCCGCGACCGTCCCGGCCGGGCC
>NZ_JBHSBL010000008.1:0-38965 GCF_042650585.1 Actinoplanes subglobosus | reverse complement strand
TCGGTGCGTTCGCCGGGCCGGCCCTGCTCGGCGCGGCGGTCGTGGCGGCCCTGCCGGCGCTGGTGCTGACGGTGCTCTACGGCGACGGCTACACCTCGGCGACGACGCTGGTCCAGGTGCTCGGCGGGGTAGCCGGGTTCACCTCGGTGGTCACCGTCCTGACGAACGCCGCCCTGGCCCGGCACTCCTGGATGACACTGGTCCCCTGGGCCGGCGCCGTCCTGGAGGTCGCCCTGATCCAGGTGTGGCACGGCTCGGCCGCCCAGATCGCCGCCTGCTCGGCCGCCGCGCTGCTGCCGACGCTGGCGGTGATCGCGGTGGCCGAGGGGCGGGCCTGGACACGCCGGACGCCCGTACTCGTATCTCAAGGGGACCGCGGATGAGTTTCGCAGCACGGAGTCTGGCCGACGCCCTGCCGTACCCGGCCGCGATCGCCGACGACAGCGGCCGTGTCCTGGTCGCCAACGAACGGTGGCGCGACGCCGGGACCGGCCCGGGGTGCCCGGCGCACGGCCGGCTCGCCGAGCTCGTTCGCGACGGCCTGGAGACGGCGCTGACCTGCGACTGTGACCCGGCCGCCCCGGCGGCACTGCGGATCGCCCACCTGGAGAGCACCTGCGGGGCCCAGCGCCGGCTGATCACCGTCGAACGGCTGCCCGGAGTGTTCGCCGGCGAGGTCCGGACCCCGGCCGCCGTGGTGGCCGCGGCGATCGGCCTGCTGCAGGCCCAGGCGCTGCCGGGCGCGCCGGCGGAGAGCCTCGACGAGATCCGGCTGACCGTTCAGGGGCTGCAGGCGCTGGCCGGTGACCTGGCCGAACGGGCCGCCCCGCCGACACCGGCGGTGGAGAGCCCGCGGGCGACGCTCCCCGCACTGCCGCCCGGCCGGGTGCTGCTCGCCGAGGACGACCAGGTCAACCGGACCATGCTGCAACGCATGATCAGCGTGCTGGGCGTGGAGTGCGACACCGTCCCGGACGGTGCGGCCGCCGTGACCGCCCTGCTCGGCGAGACGAAGTACGACCTGGCGCTGCTCGACATGCAGATGCCGGCGATGGGCGGGCCGGAGGCCACCCGGGCGGCCCGCGCCGCCGGCTGCCGGGTGCCGATCCTCGCGCTGACCGCGACGACCCTGGCCGAGGATCAGGAGCGCTGCCGGGACGCCGGGATGGACGGTCACCTGCCCAAGCCGATCACCCTGCCGGAGTTACGGCACGCGCTGGAGCCCTACCTGACCGCCGCGCCCGCGCCCTCGCCCGAGGTGGAGGCGCTGTCCCGGGCCCAGTTGCAGGAACTGGAGCTGCAGCTGGAGGGCCGTGAACTGGTGGAGATGACGGTGAACATGTTCCTGGCCGAGCTGGACGGCCGCCGCCAGGCCATGGACGCCGCCCTCGACAGCGGCAGCAACGACCGTCTGGCCGCGGTGGCGCACACCCTCAAATCGTCCAGCGCACTGCTCGGCGCCCAGCCGCTGGCCGACGCGTGCGCCCGGGTGGAACGACTGGCCGGCAGCCCGGTCGACGCCGAGGTGCTGGCGGCGGCGGTGTCCGAGGTCGGGCTGGCCGCCGGGGCCGCCGCGATCGCGATGGCCGAGTACCTCAACCAGACGTGACTCAGACCCGGTGCCGGGCCGGGTGCCGGTAGCGGCGCAGCTCGCCGCTGAACGCGGAGCCGTACCGCCGGCGCAGCATGAGACCGGCCACCAGTGCCCCGGCCAGGGCGGCCAGCCACGGGATGATCTCCGTGGCGCCGGTCGCGGAGACCTGCGGCGGCACCGCGCCGATCAGCGTGCGCAGCTCGCCGGCCGGCGTGTGCCCGGTGACCAGGACACTCGCCCCGGTGGCGGCCACGATCGCCGACGTGCTGGTGACCGCGGAGGCCAGCACCAGGTCGACGGCGCCGGCCGCGTCGGCGGTGACCGTGCGCTCCTGCTCCGCACCGACCCGCACCTGCACCGGCGAGCCCCCTCGGAACCCGACGGCGTAGACCGCCAGCCCGCGCCGCTGCGCGTCGGCCTGCCAGAGGACGGTCAGGGCGTCGGCGTTACCGCCGTACCCCGGACCGTCGGCACCGGCCGGAACCGGCGCGACACCGGCACCGGCCAGCACGGCGGCGAGCAGAAAGCCGGCTTTCCGCAGGCGGGAGGCATTACGAGCACCGGTCACGCAGCGACGATGACACCCGCCGGTTGCAGAACGGTTCCCGGCCGGGTTGCCGTCCGGTGCGCGCATCGTCGGCCATCATTCCATCGGCGGACATGGCTTCCCAGGTCAGCCGGTTCCGGCGACCATGGAGAGACACCGGGGGGCGGAGGTCTGGCCGTGGTCGTCAACGAGGGATTCCCGCCGGCGGAATGGTCGGGCCACGTGTCCGGATATCCGGGCCGGTCGTCGATCGCCGAGCTGTTCACCGTCCGGGCGGCGGCCGCGCCGGACACGACGGCCGTGGCCGAGGGCGACCGTGCCATCACCTACGCCGCGCTGGACCGCTGGTCCGATGCCCTGGCCGTCCGCCTGATCGAGGCCGGCGTGCGGGCCGGCGATCCGGTGGGCCTGCTCGGCGACCGCTGTCTGGAGTCCCCGGTCGGGATGCTCGCCATCGTGAAGGCGGGTGCCGCCTACGTGCCGCTGGATCCGTCCGACCCACCCGGCCGCCTGCGGACGCTCGTCGAGCGGATCGGGATCCGGCACCTGGTCCGGCTACCGGGCACGGCGGGCGTGCTGGAGGACACCCACGCGGTCGCGGCGGCCGGTCACCACGACGACGGGCGACGGCCGCCGCCACCCGAGTCCGGCGGCGACGGTACGGCGTACGTCATGTTCACCTCCGGCTCGTCCGGTGTCCCGCACGCCGTGGCGGTGCCGCACCGTGCCGTCGCCCGCCTCGTGATCGGCGCCGGCTTCCTCCGGATCACCCCGGCCGACCGGCTCTCGCACACCGGCCACCCGTCGTTCGACGCGTCGGTGTTCGAGGTGTGGGGCGCCCTGCTCAACGGCGCCCGCCTGGTGATCGTGGACCACGACACCCTGCTCGATCCAGCCCGCCTCGACCGCCTGTTCACCGACGGCGGTGTCACTGTCGCGTGGCTGACCGCCGGGATCTTCCACCACTGCGCGCGCACCCGCCCCGGCATGTTCGCGGGCCTGCGCTGCCTGATCGCGGGCGGTGACGTCCTCGATCCGGCCCTGGTGCGCCGGGTGCTGGCGACCGGCCCGCCACGCCGTCTGCTGAACGGTTACGGGCCGACCGAGAACACGACATTCTCCACCACGTACCACATCACCGAGGTACCGGAGGGCACCGCACGGATCCCGATCGGGCGGCCGGTCTCCGGCTCGACCTGCCACATCCTCGGCGACGACGGCGAGCCGGTCCCGATCGGCACCGAGGGCGAACTCTGGGTCGGCGGCGCCGGTGTCGCCTCGGGTTACGCCGACGAGCCCGGGCTGACGGCCGAACGTTTCCGCACCACCCGGCACGGGCGGCTGTTCCGGACCGGCGACCGGGCCCGCTGGCTGCCGTCCGGTGACATCGACTTCCTCGGCCGCCGGGACCGGATGGTCAAGATCCGCGGCTTCCGGGTCGAACTCGACGAGATCGAGGCGGTCCTCGCGAGCTCGGAACACGTCGCCGCCGCGGCGGTCGTGGTCACCGGCGACGACCCGGACACCCGCACGATCGTCGCCTACTACCAGCCGGCCGGCGCGGAGACGACCGACCTGCGCGAGTACCTGGCCGCCCGCCTGCCACGGTTCATGCTGCCGGCCCGCCTGGTCGCACGGGAGCGGCTCCCGCTGGCCGCCACGGGCAAGGTCGACCGCGCGGCGCTGGCCACCGGTCACCCGGCCGTACCCGCGGTCAGCCGGCGGCCGCCGGTGACACCGATCGAGGTGGGCATCGCGCGGCTGTGGGTGGACGTCCTCGACGCCGATCCCGACGAGATCAGCCTCGACGACAGCTTCTTCGACCTCGGCGGCAACTCGCTGCTGGCGGCACGCCTGTTCGCCCGCCTGCGGGCGATGTTCGGCGTCGACCGCTCGCAGAGCCGGATCCTGACGTCCCGGCTGCTGGCCGACCCGACGCTGGCCGGATGCGCCGCCGCCGTGCAGGAGGCCCGCGCCGGCCTGCTCGCCCACGACAACGACGCCCTCGACCCCGATTTCCGCCGCGAGTGCGGGCTCGACACGCCCCCGGCGATCGCCCGGCCGCGCACCCCGGTCGACGAACCGGCGCCGGAGCCGTACTCCGGCGGTCCGATCCTGCTCACCGGCGCCACCGGCTTCCTCGGCAGCTACCTGCTCCACGGCCTGCTGACCGGCACCGACGCCGAGATCCACTGTCTGGTCCGGGCCACCGACCGCGACCATGCGCGGGTCCGGCTGGTTGCCGCGCAGCGGCATCACCGTCTGGGTGATCCACCCCCTGATCGGGTACGGCCACTCGCCGGCGATCTCAGCCGGCCCGACCTGGGCCTGACCGGGACGGAGTTCGCCGACCTGTCCGACCGGCTGGAACTGATCGTCCACGCCGGCGCCTACGTCAACTTCACGTACCCCTACGCCCAGCTCGCCCCGACGACGGTCGGCGGCACCCGGGAGATCGTGCGGCTGGCCATGCCGCGACGTGTCCCGGTCCACTTCGTGTCGACGCTGGCGGTGCTGGCCGGTTTCGGGGCGGCCGGCGTGCGGGAGGTCTCCGAGGACACCCCACCGGCCCACCCGGAACACCTGTTCATGGGGTACACCGAGACCAAGTGGATGGCCGAGTCGGTGCTGGCCCGCGCCGCCCGCGACGGTCTGCCGGTCGGCGTGCACCGGCCCTACGAGATCGCCGGCGACCTCGCCCACGGCGCCTGGAACCTGGAGAACGCCACGTGCGCGATGCTGCGGCTGATCGTCGACCTGCGGGCCGCACCGGACGTCGACCTGTCCCTGGACCTGGTCCCCGTCGACGTGCTGGCGGCCCAGATCCTGCACATCGCCCTGACCCGCACCCGGCGGTCCCGCACCTACCACCTGACCAACCCGAGCCCGGCGACCCTGCCCGACATGACCGAGGCACTGCGCCGCAACGGTTACCGGGTGGACACGGTGCCGTTCGGTGCGTGGGCGACGCGGGCGGTGGAGTTCATCGCCGGAAACCCACGGCACCCGTTCACCCCGTTCGTGCCGCTGTGGGTGGACCGCAGCCCGATCAGCGACCTGGTGGTGAAGGAGATGTACTTCACCAGCACCTTTCCCCGGTTCGGGCGGGCCAACACCGAGGACGCGCTGACCGGGTCGGGGATCACGATGCCGCCGGTGGACGCGGCGCTGCTCGACCACTACGTGCGGTTCTTCCAGCGGTCCGGGTTCTTCCCCGCTGCTGACGGCGCCCGGCCGGTCACCGGTTCCCGTACCGGCAAGCGATGACGCCGGGCGTCCGGCCACCCCGGCTGGCCGTGGTGTTCGACTTCGGCTCCGCCACGCCGATGAGCATCCTCGCCGCGGCCCGCGGCCTCGCCGAGGTCGTCTTCCTCTGCGACCGGGGCCTCCCGCACGTCCGGCCGCTCTACGACGACCTGCGCGCGCTGGCCCGGGTCTGCGACATCACCGGACTGACCGACGAGCAGATCCTGGCCCACCCGGACTGCGCCGGCCTGGCCGGGATCGTCACGTTCAGCGAGAGCCGGATCAACCGGACCGCCGCCCTCGCCGCCCGTCTCGGCCTGCCGTCGCTCGGCGTGGACACGGCGGCGGCAGTCACCGACAAATACCGGCAGCGGTGCCTGTTCGCCGAGACCGGGGTCCAGCACACTCCGTGCCGCGTGGTCCGGGCCCGGTCGGAACTCGGGCCCGCACTGGCCGAGGTCGGCCTGCCGGCGGTCCTCAAACCGCGCAGCGGGGCGGCCAGCGCACGGACGTGCACGGTCCACGACGTCGGCGAGGCGCACGCCCGCTGGGACGAGTTCGCCGGCGGTCCCGCCGAGTTCGTCGTCGAGGCGCTGCTGGCCGGTGACCCGTCGGTGGCCGGGCCGGGCTGGGGCGACTACGTCTCGGTCGAGTCGGTGATCTCCTACGGCGACATCGCGCACGTCGAGGTGACCGGCAAGTTCCCGCTGGCCGCGCCACTACGGGAGACCGGGTACGTGGTGCCCGGCACCCTGGACGACAGCCACCGGCGGGAGGTCCTGGCCCTCACGACGGCGGCCCTGACCGCCCTGGGCGTACGGCACGGCGTCACCCACACCGAGGTCAAACTCACCCCCGACGGCCCCCGGATCATCGAGGTCAACGGCCGTCTCGGCGGTTACGTCGCCGACCTGGTCCGGCGGGCCCGCGGTTTCGACCTGGTGCGTGCCGCGCTCACCGTGGCGCTGGGCCGCACCCCCGCCCGGCCACCGGCGGCACTGCGGCGGCACACGTTCCAGTACTTCCTGACCCCACCGATGACCGCCGTCGCACTCCGCCGGCTCGACGGGACCGACCGGCTCGACGACATACCCGGAATCCACCTCGTCGAACTGTTCGCGCAGCCCGGGACGACCCTGGACTGGCGGCGCGGCACCCTGGCCCACCTGGGCATCGTGCACGGGTCGGCGCGCGATCACCAGGGGGTCCAGCGCCTGGTCGAGGAGGTCGGCCGGGCCCTGGACATCGAGTACGAGGAATCCCCGGAAGCCGGGTGAACCCCCACGAACCGACTTCGTCCAGTGCTAGCGTCGTCCCCGTCGGAGCTTGGGTGCATCGGGGGCCGCCATGGTAACGACTCCCGCGGTCAGCGGGTATCACCACGTGACCCGGACGATCGTGCGCCCCTGGGCGCTGCGAGCCGGCCAGGCCCTGCGACACCTGACGGGCGCCGATCCGGGGGCCGCTGTCGCCGCCGCCGTGGTGGCCGGGACGGCCCTCAACTACGTGCTGCTGCGGCGGCACTGCGACCGCGCCGCCACCACCGTCGCGGGTGCCCAGGTGGCCCTGCTCGGTGCCTTCGGCCTCTACGCCCGCAACGCCGTCGCCCGCGCCGCCCGCGGTCGCACCGCCGCGCAGAACGAGGCCGCGGCCAGCCACAACCAGCTGCAGAAACTCATCGACAACACCGAGTCGAACATCTACATGAAGCGGGTCGACAACGGCCGCTACCTGCTGGTCAACAAGGAGTGGGAGCGGCTATTCGGCGTGCCCCGCGACCAGGTCGTCGAGCTGACCGACAGCGGCGTCTTCCCGCCGGACCTGGCCGCCGAACTGCGGGCCAACGATCTGAAGGTGGCGGCCTCCGGGCGGACGGTGCAGTACGAGGAGACCGCGGACAGCATCGACGGCGTCCGGACGTACATCTCGGTGAAGTTCCCGGTCCTGGACGGCAACGGCGAGCCCTACGCGGTGTGCGGGATCTCCACCGACATCACCGACCGCAAGCGGGCCGAGGACGAGGTCCGCCGGCTCAACGCGAACCTCGAGACCCGGGTCCGGCAGCGGACCGCCGAACTGGAGGCGTCGACCCGGGAGCTGGACGCGTTCGCCTACTCCGTCTCGCACGACCTGCGGGCGCCGCTGCGGTCCCTGCACGGGTTCAGCGACGCGCTCCTGGAGGACTACGCCGACGTCCTGGACGAGGTCGGCCAGGACTACCTGCACCGCATCCAGCGCAACGTCGGCCGGATGGGCCGGATGATCGACGACCTGCTCAACCTGTCCCGGGCCACCCGCGCCGACCTGGAACGGGCGCCGGTGGACCTGTCGGCGATGAGCAAGGAGATCGTCACCGAGTTGCGGACGGCCGACTCCGGCCGTGCCGTCACCCTCCTCGTCCCGGCCGGGCTCACCGCCGAGGCCGACCCCCACCTGCTCCGGCTCGCCCTGCAGAACCTGCTGGCCAACGCGTGGAAGTTCACCGGCAAACGGGCTGAGGCGGTCATCGAGGTGGGCCGGACCGAGCGCTCCGGTGAGACGTACTTCTTCGTGAAGGACAACGGTGTCGGGTTCGACATGGCCTACGCCGGCAAGCTGTTCGACGCCTTCCAGCGGCTGCACACCACCGCCGACTTCGAGGGCACCGGCATCGGCCTGGCGATCGTGGCCCGGGTGGTTCGGCGGCACGGCGGCCGGGTCTTCGCCGAGGCCGGTGTCGACAGCGGCGCGACGTTCTTCTTCAACCTGATGAGCGGGGTGAAGGGCTAGCCATGGCCGAGGACGGCAGGATCCTGGTCATCGACGACAGCGCCGACGACGTGACGCTCATGCTGCGGGCGCTCAAGAAGAACAACATCACCAACGCCGTCGACATCGCCACCGACGGCGAGGAGGCGCTGCGCTACCTCTTCCCACCGGGCGGACGGCAGAACCCGATGCCCGCGCTCGTCCTGCTGGACCTCAACATGCCGAAGATCAGCGGACTGGAGGTGCTGCGCAGCATCCGGGCCGATCCCCGTACCCGGTATCTGCCGGTCGTCGTCCTGACCACCTCCACCGAGGAACGCGACATCGTCAACACGTACGACCTCGGCGCCAACAGCTTCGTCCGCAAGCCGGTGGCGTTCGACGAGTTCCTCGACGCGGTGAAGGTGCTGGGCATGTACTGGCTGCTGGTGAACCGTCCGGCGGGACGGCAGCATGACTGACGAGCCCCAGGAGATCCGCCTGCTGCTCATCGAGGACAGCGAGGACGACGCGATCCTCGTGGTCGATCGGCTGCGCCGGGCCGGACTGCGCGTCACCTACGAGCGGGTGGAGACCGCCGGCGCGATGGGCGAGGCACTGCGTGCCGGGGCACCGGACATCGTGATCTCCGACAACGGGATGCCGACGTTCAACGCCGACGCGGCGCTGCAGCTGCTCCGCGACACCGGCCTGGACGTGCCGTTCATCGTGGTGTCCGGGCAGATCGGCGAGGAGTCGGCGACCGCCCTGATGCGGGCCGGCGCCCACGACTTCGTTCTCAAGGACAAGCTCGCCCGCCTGGCTCCGGCGGTCCAGCGCGAACTGCGCGAGGCCCGGGACCGGCAGCGGCGCCGGCGGACCGAGGCCGCCCTGCGCACCAGCGAGGAACGGTTCCGGCTGGTGGCGGAGAACCTGCGGGACGTCCTGTTCCGGTTCCGGCCCGGCCCGTCACCGGTGCTCGACTACATCAGCCCCGCCATCGCGACGATGACCGGCCTGTCCCCCGACGAGCTGTACGAGCGGCCCGGCCTGCTCTTCGACGCCATGGACCCGGAGGATCGCGAGGTGATGCGGGAGTCGTGGCGGACACCACCGAGCGGCCCGCTCATCATGCGCTGGCCGCGGCCCGACGGCACCTGGACCTGCGCCGAGCAGCGTCTCGTCGCGGTCCACGAGGGCGGCGTGCCGATCGCCGTCGAGGGCATCCTGCGCGACATCACCGCCCAGGTGAAAGCCGACGAGCAGCGCCGCGACCTGGAACGTCAGCTGCACCAGGCCGAACGGCTGGACTCCCTGGGCCAGCTCGCCGGCGGTGTCGCGCACGACTTCAACAACATCCTCGGCGTGATCAGCGGCTACACCGGTTTCGTGCTGGACGAGCTCGGCCCCGACCACGCGTGCCGCCCCGACCTGGAGAACATCGACGACGCCGCCCGCCGCGCCGCCGCTCTGACCCGCCAGCTGCTGATCTTCAGCCGCCTCCAGCCGTCCCATCCGGAGCAGGTGGACCTGAACGCCGTGGTCGCCCAGATCCAGCGGCTGTTGAGCCGCACGATCGGTGAGGACATAGCGTTCGGCATCGACGTCGAACCCGGCCTCGGCGTCGTCACCATCGACCCCAGCCGGCTGGAGCAGATCATCATCAACCTGGTGGTGAACGCACGTGCCGCCATGCCGGAAGGGGGCAGCCTGACCATCCGGACGGCGAACGTGGACGGCGTACCGGCCACCGCGATCGGCACACCACCCCAGACCGGGCGGTACGTGCGGCTCACCGTCGCGGACACCGGCTGCGGCATGGACGAGGAAGTCCAGCGGCGGGCGTTCGAGCCGTTCTTCACCACCCGCGGCACCGGCCAGGGCAGTGGCCTGGGCCTGGCGACCGTCTACGGCGCGGTGCAGGAGGCGTCGGGCGCGATCACCGTCGACTCGGCGCCCGGCGAGGGCACCCGGATCACCGTCTACCTCCCGGCCGCGGACCGGCCCGCGGCCACCGCCGAACCCGACACCGCACCCGCCGACACCGGGCGGGGCCGGGGCGAACGGATCCTGGTGGTCGAGGACGACGACGACATCCGCACGATCACCGGACGGGTCCTGACCCGTGGCGGCTACGACGTCTCCGGGGCCGCCACCCGCGAGGAGGCGCTGCGGCTCATCAACGACGAGGGGCAGTCGTTCGATCTGCTCCTGTCGGACGTGATCATGCCGGGGATGCCGGTGCTGGAGTTCATCCAGACGGTGCTCGGCGCCCGCCCCGCGATCCGGATCGTCTTCATGTCGGGCTACACCGCCGACAGCGACCGGCGGCTGCCCGAAGGGGTGCCGATCGTCAACAAGCCGTTCAGCTCCCGCGCACTCCTGCAGCAGATCCAGACGACACTCAGCAGCGCCGCCGGCTGACGATTCTTGTCGGAGGTGGCTGGCACAATGCCGGGCGTGGAGCTGATCGAAGTCGCATTGCACCGTCTCGGGGCCGCCTTCGTGGCCGGGTTGCACGAGCCCGGCTACCTCTTGATCTCCACCTCGGAGTGGGGGCGGACGGCACAGTCCTACACCATGGCGGGTTCACCCGGGCTGCTCGGGCGGTGGCCGGGCACGGATCTCAACGAGGCGATGGCCGCCTTCCACGCCGGCACGGTGATCGAGGTGATCGGCGATCCGGGCGGCGACTACACGATCCACTGGACCCGTGACGGCGGGACCACGCCGACGCAGATCCTCCTCGATGCGGCTTACCGGTTTCCCGGCCACGAGCGCCCGTCGCCGCGCACCCCGGGCGTCACCGACCGACGGCCCACCGATCCCCCGGTCCTGGCCGAGGTGCGCGAGCTGGTGGCCGAGTTCATCCGCGAGCACCACGCGGAGGGCTACCCCGCCGGCAACACCGAGGAGGAGATCCTCGCCGCCGAGGACCGGCTCGGCGTGCGCCTGCCCGAGGACCTGCGCGCCCTCTACCGCGTCCTGCCCGACGACCGCACCGAGTCCGGCCTGCTCGATCCTTTCGTGCTGGCCCCGCTGGACCGGCTGGTCGAGTGGAACGCCGAGGCCCACCCCGGCTATCAGGACGGCGTCTTCGACGACCCGATGATCTTCGACTGTGATCCGCCCGGCCACGTCCGCCGGGTGTCGTCGAGCAGCGGCTGGCTGACGTTCGCCGGCGACTACGGGATGAATTACGCCGCCGTCGACCTCGATCCCGGCCCGCTCGGCGCCCACGGCCAGGTGGTTACCCACGGCCGCGACGTGTGGGCCCCGGTCGAGTATGTGGCGGGTTCGGTCCGCGCCCTGCTCCGCCGGGCCATCGACACCCTCGACGAGGAGCGCGACGACCCGCCACCCGAGCGCTGGCAGACGGACTCCCTGACCGAGGTCGACGACCCGGCGATGATCCAGGAGATCGTTCTGGCCGACGCCACCGACGTCCGCTTCGCGGACCTGGACAGATTCCCCAACCTCAAATCCATTGTCGTACGGGACTCGCCAACCCCCGTCGACATGACGCTTCCACCGGCGCTGCCGATCGAGCGGGTGAACGTCACCGCCCCCACGTTCGACCCGGCCGTGCTGACGACGGCACTCACCCTGTCCGGCATCCGCCTGGCCGGAAACAGGACCCCGGTGCCGATCGCCGCCCTGGCCACCCTCCCGGCCCTGCTCAGCCTCGACCTAGCCGAGGCCGAGGTCACCGACATCGAGTCGATCGCGACGTTCCCCGCCCTGCGCCGCCTGACCCTGAGCGCCGGCCAGTGGACCGGCTTGCTGGCCACCGGCTGGCAGCCGTCCTCCCTGGCAGCGGCCGAGCTGGCCGGCCCCGCCGGAGTCGCCGCCGCCACGCATTGGCGCAGATCTCTCGGCCACGAGGCCACCCACCGGACCCTGCACGGCCCCCGCCCGGCCACCTGACCACCACCGCCGCCGCGCGCCCGTCGACAACCGCGCCACCGGGTCGATCACCCGGAGCACACCGCCCGAGGGCGATGATTCACTCGGTCGCGGTTCCGCGTACCGAAAATCGGTGGCGGCCGTGACCCGACCGGCGCCACGATGCGCGAGTTGATCACGTGCTGGAAGACAGGCAGGTAGCGCGATGAGCCGGCTGACCGGATTCGCGGTCTCGCACTGGGCCGACGACCCGTGGGCGCGCGGCTCGTGGAGCCTGATCGGCCGGGACGGTTCCCCGCAGGACCGCCTCGGCCTGGGCGCCCCGATCGGCACACGCCTGCGGATAGCGGGCGAAGCCACCCACCCCACCCGCGCCGGGATGACGCACGGTGCGTACGAGCAGGGCACCGAAGCCGCCGTCTGGGCCCTCCGGCAGCGGCACTCCCGCGTCGCCGTGGTCGGCGCCGGCATGGCGGGCCTGGCCGCCGCCCGGACCCTCCGGTCCCAGGGCGCCGACGTGATCATCTGGGAGGCCCGCGACCGCCCGGGCGGCCGCACCGCCCCCGCCGAGATCACCGACGCCGCGGGCACCGCACGTGACCCGGATGACCGGATCACCTTCGATCTCGGCGCCAACTGGCTGCAACAATATGACGACAACGTCCTGGCTCGCCTCGCCGAACAGCTCGCACTGCGGTCCGTGCCCACCGACTTCAACGAGCCCCTGATCCTGAACGCTCCCACCGACCCGGCGGAGGAGATCGAGATCGAATTGCGGGCCCGCCTCGACGCGGCGCCCGAAGGGGCCTCGATCGCCGACGTTCTCCACGAATGGTTACGGGCTCCCGGCCCCTGGGATCCGCAGGCGGTACGCCGGTTCGTGGACGCGGAGATCGTCATGGACTCCGGTGCGCCCCTGGAATGGCTGAGTGCCCGCCACGGATTCGAGCCCGGGGTCGGCGAGGGCGATCGGTGGATCGTCGGCGGCTACCGGCTGCTGGTGGATCACCTGGCCGACGGCCTGGACATCCGGCTGCGCCACCCGGTCACCCGGATCACCGTCGACGCGGGCGGGGTGACGCTGGCCGGCGACGCCGGTTCGCTGCGAGCGGACGCGGTGATCGTCACCGTCCCCCTGGGCGTCCTCGCGGCGGACGGCATCGCGTTCGAACCGCCCCTGCCCGAGACACATCGCGCCGCCCTGTCCCACCTGGGAACCGGCCGCGTGGAGAAGGTGATCCTCCGCTTCGGCGAACGATTCTGGCCACCGCACCCGGCCGGCTACTTCCGGGTCCACGGCCCGACCGGCAACTCCATCAGCGAATGGCTCGACGCCACCGCGGCCGACGGCGTCCCCACGCTGGTGGGCCTGTTCGCCGGCCCATGGCTCGACGACCTGTGGACCGGCACCGACGAGGAGATCGCCACCCGCGCGGCGGCGGTCTTCACACAGGCCGTGCACACTCCACCGGAACCGTCTCGGTGACGCACGGTCCAGGCGGCCCGGCCCGTGCGGCCACCGCGGCTACGGCAGCAGGGTGGCCAAGTCGGGCTTGGCGGTCAGCAGACCGTCCGTGACGGCCAGGCCGGCCAGCGTGTCCACCGACGCCTTGTTGATCTCGGCCGGCCACTTCGGGAGCACCAGGGCCGCCCGCACCTCAGGCGTGATCTTCGTATAGGTGCCCAGGGCGTTCCGCACCTCGTCCGGATGCGCGTCCGCATAGGCCAGCGACTTCTTCATGGCCGCGGTGAACCGCGCCACCAGATCCGGGTCGCCGGCCACCAGCTGCTGGGACGTGAAATACATGGCCACGGTGAGATCGGGGGCCGCGTCGACATAGCTGGACGCGATCTTCCGCGCCCCGGCAGCGACCGCCGCCTGCTGGAACGGCTCGACCACGAAGATCGCGTCGACACTGCCGGACAGCAGCGCCGGGACCTGGTCGGGGAACGCCAGTTCGGTGAACTTGACGGCCGCCGCGTCCCCGCCGTCCTTGCGGACGGACTCGCGCACGCTCGTCTCGACGATGTTCTTCAGGGTGTTCGCGGCGACCGTACGCCCGGCAAGGTCTTTAGGGCTCTTGATCGGGCTGTCCGCTTTGACGAAGAGCCCGGCGAAGTCCTGCCCATCGAGGCCGGTCGAGTTGGTGCCGTTGGTGACCACCTTGACCGGCAGGTTCTTGGACGCGCCGAGCAGCAGCGAGATGGTGTTGCTGAACCCGAACTGGTACTCCCCGTTGAGCACGGCCGGCACGATGGCGGCCCCGCCCTGGGCGGTGGTGAGGGTGAGGTCGATGTTCTGCTCGGTGAAGAAGCCCTTCTCCTTGCCGAGGTAGATGGGCGCGACGTCGACGATCGCGATGACCCCGGTGTTGACCTTGTCGACCGCCGAGGACGAGGAGGTGGAGGACGAGTCGGGGTCGCTGCATCCGGCGGCCAGCAGCATCGCCGTGGTGAGGATCGCCAGCACGCGTGATCGTCGCATGCACACGGAACCTAGACCTGACATTCGCATCCGTCAATTAGCTTCAGATCGGCCCCGCCACTGCCGACAGTTCCGCCAAGGCCGAGGGGAGGTGGCGGGAGCATGACGCACGTGAGCGGAAGGTCGCGCGGTGACGCCGCGACCCGCTGGATCCGTGGCGCTCTCGCACTGGTCTACCTGGCGTTCGCGATCACCAACTTCCTCACCCTGACCGGCCACGCCCGCATGGTCATGACCGTGCTCGACACGGTGACCGCCCTGCTCATGGGCCTCGCCGCGCTGAGCCGGGCCCCCGGGCGGCGCGGTGAGCTGCTCGCTTTCCTGCCGGTCCTGGACAGTGTCGCGCAGGTCGCCGTCACCGGCCGCCTGCAGTACAGCACCACGCTCATGCTCACGCTGCTGGGCATCGGCGCGGCCGTCACGTCCCGCCGGATCGCCGCGGCGTCGATGCTCACCGGCGTCGGCGGCTGGGCCCTGACGGTGGCGCTGCAGAACCATCTGCGCACCCCCGAGATGGGCTACTACAGCGTGCAGGTCGCCTCCGCGGCGATCCTCGGCGCGCTGCTGCACGAGGCGCTGCGCCGCCGGCAGCGGGCCCTGAAGCGGGCCCACGACAAGATGACAACGGTGGCGGAGCGGTTCGAGCGACTGTTCAACGCGTCGCCGACGGGGGTGGCGATCGCCGACGAGACCGGGCGGATCGTCGCGGCCAACCCGGCCTTCCACGACCTGGTCGGCCGCCCGGATGACGAGGTCGTCGGCGGAGACGTCGGCCCCTATCTCTCGGCCGACGGCGATCAACAACATCGGCTGGTACGGCCGGACGGGTCCATCCGCTGGGTGGACGCCACGGTCGGTACCAGTGAGATGGGCGGCCGCCCGTGGACGTTGCTGCAGATGCAGGACGTCACCGACCGCCATCTGGCCGAGGAGGAGGCCCGCGACTCGCACCGGTTGCTGGCCGCCGTCGCCGCCGCGGCACGCCGGATCCGTACCGGTGAGGACGCCCGTGCCACGATCATCGCCGCCGTCCGGGACCTGGCCGCAGCCGACAACGTGTCGCTGCTGGAACCGCCCGCCGACACCGGCACCCGTGCCTCGCAGGGCCCGGCCCGCGAGGTCGTGGTCACCGACGCGGACGGCGCCGACGTGATCGGCACCCGGGTCCCGCTGGACGGCACGTCGATGATCGCCCGGGTGTGGCACACCGGAGAACCGATCTTCCTGGCCGATCCGGCGTCGGACCCGCGGGTGTCGGCGGCCCTGTTGAAGATGGTCGACGGCCGGTCGATGCTGTGGCAGCCGGTGATCGTCGACGGCACGGTGACCGCGGTGCTGGCGGTCGGCTGGCGGCGCCGGGTCGAGTCGGTCAGCGACTACCGTACGCGTGCGGTGGCCCTGCTCGGCGACGAGACGGCCCTGGCCCTGGAGCACGAGCGGCTGCTGCGCCGCCTGGAGCGGATGGCGTTCACCGACACGCTGACCGCACTGCCGAACCGGCGTGCCTGGCAGGAGTCGATGGACCGGATGGTCGCCGACGCCGAGGTGTCCGGGGAGCCGCTCACGGTGGCGATCGCCGACCTCGACCATTTCAAACGCTACAACGACACGTACGGCCACGCCGCCGGCGACGAACTGCTGCAGCGTGCCGCGGCGGCGTTCGCGGCCGGCATACGTGACGAGGACTCGCTGGCCCGCTGGGGTGGCGAGGAGTTCATGTTCGCCCTGCCGGCCACCGACACGGCCGACGCGATCGTGGTCCTGGACCGGATGCGGGCGGCGATGCCCGACTCGCAGACGTGCAGCGTCGGCGTGGCCACCTGGGACGGCCGCGAACCGATCACCCAGCTGCTCAAACGCGCCGACGACGCCCTCTACCGGGCGAAGCACGACGGCCGCGACCGGGTGCACGCCTCGGCCGGGTTGATCGTCCCGGATCTGGCCGCGGTCAGCAGTACGGCCGCCTAGCGCACCGACGGCGAACATCCTGCGCGAGTCCAGAGGTGAGGTGGGCAGCGCCATCAGTGAGCTGCAGGAGGTGCGGCTGGCGTACGGCGCGAGTCTCGGCCTGCGGCACCCGCACACGCTGGTGTGCCTGAACAACCTGGCCGCCGCCCATCGCGCCCAGGGCGATTCGAGCACCGGGCTGACGTTCGCCCGTCAGGCGGCACGGGAACTCGAGGAGGTGCTGGGGCCACGGCATCCGTACACCCTGGCGGCCGAACAGAACCTGGCGGTGCTGCACGCCGAGACCAGCGAGATCGGCACGGCACTGCAGATCATCGACGCGACCATCCAACGGCACCGCGAGGTGCTCGGCCCCGACCACCCGGACACACTGCGCTGCGCGGCGAACCGGGCCCTGATACGCCGCGCCACCGGCGTTCCCGACGCCGACGACGCCGCCGACCGGCTGGAGAACGCCCTCGGCAAGTCCCGCCCGGCGGTCGTCGCCTTGGAGGAGGGCCGCTACCTGCACCGGATGCTCGACCCCCACCCGTTCTGACGATCGGCGTCGGCCGGATCCGCTGCCGACGCCCGTGCCGCTTCCACCAGGTCCCGGAACCTCTGCTCGCTCACCCCCGTCCGGTAACGGCGGCCAGACTGCGCAGGGGTACGTCGGTGCGCCCGGCCGCGGCGATCGACGTGACGATCTCACCGGACCGGACGGCGACCGCGGAGAGCAGCGTGGACGTTATTCCGTGCGCGTGCTCGGTGCCGCCCTGGAGGTAGATCCCGGCGTGCAGGCCGTCGGTGGTGACCCGGTAGTCGCGCCCGACCCGCAGCAACCCCTCACCGTCGCGCAGGCAGTGGTCGCCGGCGGCGCCGAGCAGGCGGCCGGCGTCGACCGGACGGTACCCGGTGGCGAACACGATGGCATCGGCCCCGACGGTGCGGCGGTCGCCGGTGGGCAGGTGCTCGATGACGGCGGTGACCCCGTCGGGCCGGGCGGTCAGGTCGGCGACCCGGGAGGCGTTGAGCATGTGCAGGCGGGACCGGCCGAGGATCCGCTCACGGTAGGCGCGCCGGTACAGGTCGGTGATCAGTTCGCCGTCGACGACCGAGTAGTTGGTGTTGCGGTGGTAGTCGAACAGCATCCGCTTCACGTCGGCGGGCGCGTCGAAGTAGAGGTCGACGGCTTCCGGGTCGAAGATGCCGTTGGCGAAGTTGCTGTCGTCGGCGGGGCTGTAGCCGTACCGGAAGAAGACCGACAGGACCTCGGCGGTCGGGTATCGCTCGTGCAGGAACGACACCGATTCGGCGGCGCTCTGCCCAGCGCCGACGACGATGAACCGTTCGGGTGCGGTGACGTCGAACGCCGCGGCCCGGTGCAGGATGTCGAGGTTGTGCCAGACCCGCTCGGACGACTGGATCTCCGGCGGCAGGCTGGATTCGAGGCCGACGGCGATCGAGATGTTGCGGGCCCGGAAGGCACGGTCACCGGCGACGACGTCGAGCAGGGTGCCGCCGGCGACGGGGACGACGTCGGTGACGGTCTGCCCGTAGAGGACGCTCTCCCGCATCCGGGTGGCCGCCCAGTACATGTAGTCGTGGAACTCCACCCGCAGCGGGTACATGCTCTTGTAGTTGATGAAGTCGGCGAGCCGCTCGTGCGCGTGCAGGTAGGACACGAAGCTGAAGTCGCTCGACGGGTTCCGCATGGTGACCAGGTCCTTGAGGAACGACACCTGCATGGTGGCGTCCTCGAAGAGCATGCCGCGGTGCCAGCCGAAGTCGTCCTGCTTCTCCAGGAAGATCGCCCGGATCCGGTCGTCGGGCCGCAGGCAGCGGGCGTTGTGTTCCTCGACCGCGATCGCGAGGGCCAGGTTGGACGGCCCGAAACCGATACCGACCAGGTCGTACACGTCGGTGGCCTGCTCAGTCATGGGGAACCCTCTCGGTGGTGAAGGCGGCGATCTCGGCGGTGGTGGCGACCACGCCGCAGCGGTCGGTGACGTGACGCAGCGCGTCGCGGTGGTGTGCCGGGCTGAAGTCGGCGACCGCGTCCGCCACCACGAACGGCTGGATGTCGCGCATGAACGCGTCGAGGGCGGTGGCGAGCACTCCGATGTGCGCGTAGACGCCGGTGACGATGAGCTGGTCACGCTGGCCGAGCAGCCCGGCGAGCGGGGTGCCGACGAAGGCGCTGTAGCGGCGTTTGGTGAGCCGGACGTCGCCGGGGCCCGGGGTGAGCGCATCGACGATGGCGAGCGCCTGCTCGTCCGGCGGCGGCCCGTCACCCCAGAAGTCCTGGAGCAGGCCGCGCTCGCCGAGGGACTGGCCGCCGGGCTGGGCGGAGAAGAACACCGGGATGTCGTGGTCGGCGGCGTAGCGGCGCAGCCGGGCGATGTTGGCGATGACCCGGGCCAGGAGTGCCTGGTCGGCGGTGCCGAACGGGGCGAGGAAGTAGTTCTGCATGTCGTGCACGAGCAGCGCGGCCCGGCGCGGGTCGGGACGCCAGGCGACACGCGCCTTGTCGAGCCCGAATCCGGTGGGGATCGGGTAGGGGGTGATGCGGGGCAGCATGATCAGCCTTTCGGGTTGGCACGCAGGGCGGCGCGCAGCTCACGGCGGCTGACCTTGCCGACGCCGGTGACCGGGAAGGCGTCGAGCACCCGTACCCGATCGGGGATCTTGAATGCGGCCAGGCCGCGGCCTTGCAGATAGGCCCGGATCTCGGAGAGTTTCGGCGCGGTCGCGCCGGCGCGGGCGACGACGTAGGCGCAGGTCCGTTCGCCGAGGTAGGGGTCGGGCACGCCGACGACCGCGACGTCGTGCACGGCCGGGTGGGTGAGCAGGTGGTTCTCCACCTCCTCGGCGGCGATCTTCTCGCCGCCGCGGTTGATCTGGTCCTTGGCGCGGCCCTCGACGACGAGGTAGCCGTCCGGCCTCCGGCGGACGAGGTCACCGGTGCGGTAGAAGCCGTCGGCGGTGAAGGCCAGCTTGTTGTGTTCCTCGGCGTTCCAATAACCCCTGATGGTGTACGGCCCCCGCGTGAGCAGATGACCGACGGTGTCGTCGGAAACCGGCCGGTCCTCGTCGTCGACGATGAGGATCTCGTCGTCGGGTGAGATGGGCCGTCCCTGCGTGTGCAGGACCACGTCGTCGGGGTCGTCCAGGCGGGTGTAGTTGACCAGGCCCTCGGCCATCCCGAAGACCTGCTGCAACCGGCATCCGAGGATCGGTCGCACCCGTTCGGCGACGGTGTCGGACAGTTTCGCCCCGCCGACCTGGAGCACCTCCAGGCTGGACAGGTCAGGCTTCGCGGCGCTGCCGGCGACGGCGTCGAGCCACAGGTGGGCCAGCGGCGGCACCACGGCGGTGATGGTGACGCCGTGCTTCTCGATCAGCGGCAGCACGGTCGCCGGGTCGGGCCGCGGGGCGAGGACGATCCGGCCGCCGGCGTGGATGACGCCGAGGATGCCGGGCGACGACATGGTGAAGTTGTGCCCGATCGGCAGCGCCACCAGGTAGACACTGGCGGCGGTGAGACCGCAGATCCCGGCGCTCTCCCGGACGCTGTAGAGGTAGTCGTCGTGGGTGCGCGGGATCAGTTTCGGCAGGCCGGTGCTGCCGCCGGACAGTTGCAGGAACGCCAGGTCACCGGGGGCCGGCCCGTCGGGCAGGGCGGCCGGGTCGCCGTCGAGGGCGTCCAGCGCGAGGTGCGTGCCGGGGTCACCGGCCACGATCACCTCGGCGTCACCGGCGACGTCGGCGAGCGTGCGGTGGTCGAAGCCCTCGTGGACGTCGGTGGTCACGAACGCGACGGCCGACGTGTGCTCGATGAAGTAGCCGATCTCCGAGCTGCGGTGGGCCGGCAGGGCGAACACCGGGACGGCGCCGAGCCGGAACAACGCGAAGATCACTTCGTAGAAGGCGATCGTGTTGGGGAGTTGCACGACCACGCGGTCGGCCGGCCGTACCCCCAGGGTGTAAAGGCCGGCCGCGAGCCGCGACGCGCGGGTGGTGAGCGAGCCGTAGGTGATCTCGCGATCGCCGTCGATGACGGCGACCCGGTCGCCGGCGTCGGCGGCCCGCGCTTCCAGCAGCGCGAACAGCGTGGCGCCGGTCCAGTGCCCGCTGGCGCGGTAGCGGTCGGCGACGTCGTCAGGCCACATCGGATTCCTCCAGGCCCAGGGCGGTGAGCAGGGTGCGCAGCTTGGCGGTCGTCTCGGCCAGCTCGGCCGCCGGGTCGGAGTCGGCGACCACGCCGGCGCCGGCGAACAGGTCGAGACCCTCGGGGTCGGCGGTGGCGCAGCGGATGGTGACCGCCCATTCGCCGTCGCCGGCGGCGTCCACCCAGCCGACCATGCCGGTGTAGAAGCCCCTGTCGAACGGCTCCAGCTCGCCGATCGCGGCCCGCGCCTCGGCGGTCGGGGTGCCGCAGACCGCCGGTGTCGGGTGCAGGGCGGTGGCCAGGTCCAGCGACGTCACGTCGTCGGCGATCTCTCCGGTGACCGGCGTGGACAGGTGCCACATGGTGGCGGTGCCGATGACCGACGGCCCGGCCGGGACGGTGAGTTTGCGGCAGTAGCGGCCCAGCACCTCGGTCACCTGGTCGGCGACCATGGCGTGTTCGTGCAGGTCCTTGGCCGAGGCGAGCAGCGCGGCGGCCCGTCGGTGGTCCTCGTCCGGGTCGGGGCTGCGGGCGGCCGAGCCGGCGAGCGGGTTGGCCGTGACCGTGCGGCCGTGCCGGGCGACGAGCAGCTCCGGGCTGGCACCGAAGAGGGTCCGGCCGGCGCCCAGGTCGACGGCGAAGGTGTAGCCGTTGGGGTCACGGGCGGCCAGCGCGCGCACGGCCGGGGCCGGGTCGAAGCCGGGCGCCTCGGCGCGCAGCGACCGGGCCAGGACGGTCTTGGTGTACCGGCCGGCCCGGATCTGCTGGACGGCCCGGGCGACGGCGTCGCGGTAGTGCTCCGGCTCGGGCACCGGGCGCACCGAGCGGATGCCGAACGGCAGCACCCGGTGCGGGGCGGAGGCCGGCGCGCCGCCGCGGTGCAGGCGTTGCGGGACGATCAGGTGCGCGTCGGCGCCGGGGGCGAAGGGCACGGCGCCGACGACGGTACGGACCTGGTGCCCGGCCGCTTCGGCGACGCCGAGCACGGCCTGCACGCGGCGGGCGAGGTCGGCCTGGCCGTCGGGCCGGCTGGACGGGGGGACGGCGAAGTAGGTGCCCTCGGCGAGCAGCGTGCCGCGGGGTGACGCGAACAGCGACGACTCGCCCGGCCGGTAGCCGGCGATCAGCTCGGCCCCGGTGCCGGGAGCGGAGACGGTGGTCACGGGTGGTTCTCCCTTGGTCAGGCGTTTACGCGCGGAGCGTTGCGCCGCCGTCGACGTACAGGTCGTGCATGGTGATGTGCCGGGCGCGGTCGGAGGCGAGGAAGAGGACGGCGTCGGCGATGTCCTCGGGCTCGGCGATCCGGCCCAGCGGGATGCCGGTGCGGAAACCGGCCAGGTCACCGGTGATGACGGCGGTGGGTCCGTCGTCGCCGGTCCACAGCCGGCGCTGCATCTCGGTGTCGGTGGAGCCGGGGGCGACCACGTTGCAGCGGATGCCGTAGGGCGCCAGCTCCAGGCCGAGGCTCTTGGTGAACATGGTGGAGGCGGCCTTGCTGGCGCAGTAGGCGGCCATCCCGGCCCGGGGGATGCCGGCCGCGTTGGACGACACCGTGACGATGACGCCCCGGCGGCGGCCGGTCATCCGGCGGGCGACCGCGCGGCTGGTGTGGAAGACGCCGCCGACGTTGACGGCGAACATCTCCGCGAAGTCGCTGTCGGAGAAGGCGGTGACCTGCCCCATCCGGAGGATCCCGGCGACGTTGGCCAGCACCTCGATCGGGCCGAGGTCCGCCTCGATCGAGGTGACGACCGCCTCGATCAGGCCGGCGTCGGTGACGTCGGCGACGTACGGCGAGACGGCCCCGTGGTCGGCGGCGAGCCGGTCGACACCCTTGGCGTCCCGGTCGACGGCGGCCACCCGGTAGCCCTCGGCGGCGAAGGCCAGTGCCACGGCCCGGCCGATGCCCTGGCCGGCGCCGGTGACGAGTGCGATCCCGCTCAATTCCCCTCCTCTATGATATTAGGTAAGGCTAACCTAAACTTCGCACCCGCAAGATCCAGTTCCCGCTGGGTCTCCGCCGGTGTCTCCTCCACACGCGACATCGCCCAGCGCAGGATCGGCGGGCCCATCACCGACGTCACCACCGCGATCAGCACGATCACGGTGTACGTGGCGACCGACAGCACCCCCAGGCGCAGACCGGTGGTGGCGACCACCACCTCCACCACGCCGCGGGCATTCATCCCGGCGCCCAGCGCGATGCCCTCCCAATGCGACAACCGGCTGCTCCGGGCCCCGATGTAGGCGCCGGCGAACTTGCCGAGCACCGCCACCGCCAGCAGCGCCAGAGCCGCCGCCAGCACCGTCGGGTCGGCCAGGGCCGTCAGGTCCATCCGCAGGCCGGCCGTCGCCAGGAAGATCGGCGCCAGCACACTGAGGACGACGGTGCGCAGCGGTGTCAGATCCGTCCACAACCGCTCGTCACCGGCCCGGGCATGGCCGATCAGGATGCCCGCGACGAACGCGCCGAACAGCGCCTCCATGTGCATCGACTGGGTGGCGGCGGCACACGTCAGGATCAGGATGACGGCCACCGTGACGCGTGGTCCGCCGGTCACCCGCCGCATGATCCACCGGACCAACGGACGTCCGGCGAAGTACGCCAGCGCCACGAAGAGCATGAGGTAGAGGAAGGACAACGAGACCGCTCCGGCCCGTACGCCGGTGGTCGCGGCGGCCGAGACCACCGACAGCAGGAACCAGCCCACCGCGTCGTCCACCGTCCCGGCGGCCAGCGTCAGCTGACCGACATCGCGATGCAGCAGGCCCATGTCGGCCAGCGTCTTGGCGATCACCGGGATCGCCGTGACACACATCGCCACGCCCAGGAACAGGGCGAACACCCAACGGTCGGTGGTGTCGGTGAGCAGCGCGGCCGGCACCACGAAGCCGGCGGCGACACCGAGCGCGAGCGGCAGCAGCAGGCCGGCCAGGCTGACCTTGACGCCGGTCGACCCTCGGGTGCGCAGCATCCGGGTGTCGAGCTGGATGCCGGTCACCCCGACCAGGAGCAGCACACCCAGCTGCCCGACGGCGTCGACCAGGTGCAACTGGCCGGCGTCAGCCGGGAGCACCCAGGCGAGCAGGTCCGGCGCCGTCGCCCCGAGCAGCGACGGACCCAGGATCACCCCGGTCAGCAGCTCACCGACCAGCGCCGGCAGGCCGATCCGGGTGGCCAGCCGGCCGAGCGCGAAAGCGACCAGCAGCAGCAGCGAGATCTGGAGCAGGAAGATCAGCAGCACGCCGGGGTCGAGGGCGGGCAGCGGGTCACGCATCGTCGTCCTCGTGGTGGTCCAGGTTCACGACGCCGCGCTTCCAGTAGCCGTCGATCTCCATCCAGTTCCGGTTCAGGCCCCGGGCGCGCAGGTGGCGGCGGATCGGCTTGAGACCGGTCGCCTCCCCCGCCACCCAGACGTAGCCGTCACCCTCGGGCAGCCCGGCCGTCGTGACCGCCTCGGTCAGCGACTGGCCGCGGTCGCGGTGCAGCCAGGTCACCGGCCGGCAGACCGGCTGCTGCTCGGCGGCGTCGGCGACCTCGACGAACGCCAGCACCGTCGCGTCGGCGGGCAGCTGCTCCAGCCACGCGGCGAGCGCCGGCAGGGCGGTCTCGTCGGCGCCGAGCAGGTACCAGTCGAAGGTCTGCGGGACCACGTTGGAGCCGCGCGGTCCGAGGATGCCGACCTTCTGCCCGACCTGCGCCTTCGCCGCCCACGAGCCGCCCGGGCCATGGCCGTGCAGGGCGAAGTCGATGTCGAGTTCCCGCTGTTCCGGCCGCAGGTAGCGGACCGTGTAGTCGCGGTAGACCGGCAGCGGCGAACCTGGGGGCGGCGGCTCCAGGCCCTCCTCGCCGAGCGTCGGCATCACCGGCAGCTCGGCGCCTTCCTCGGGGAAGAAGACCTTCACGTGGTCGTCGGGCGCGCCGTAGCTGAAGCCGTCGAGCTGTTCGCCGCCGAGGGTGATCCGCACCATCCGCGGGCTGAGCTGCTCGACTCGCCAGACTTCGAGCAGTCTCGGGGTCAGGTCGTGCCAGACCAGTTCGACCGTACGCTCGGTGATCATGGTTTCTCCTCTGTCAGGAACCGGATGAGCTCGGCGTTCACCGGTTCCGGTTGTTCCAGGTAGCCGTAGTGGCCGGCGTCGGGGATCTCCACGTACCGGGCCCCGGGGATGGCGGCGGACACCTCACGGCAGCCGCGGGCGGACGCGATCAGGTCGTCGGCGAAACCGACGACCAGGCAGGGCAGAGCAATGCGGTGGTACGCGACCAGGCGGTCCACGGCAGCGTCCGCCTCCAGCCGCGACGCCCGGCCGTCGGCCTCACCGGGCAACGGCAGCTGGAACACGTCCACCCAGTCCCGGGCCGCCCGGTCGTCGGCGAGCGTGCGCGGCGACAGGTTGAACGCCGCCCGCACCGCCGCCCGGTATTCGTCGGGCAGTTTCACCCCGGCCTCGGCCAGTGCGCGCTCCCCCGCCGACATCGCGTCGAGAAACGCGCCGGGCCGCCCGAACGTGGCCATCAGCACCGCCCGGTCGACCAGCTCCGGGTGGCGCAGGCTCAGCTCGGCGGCCACCCGGGAACCCATCGACGAGCCGATCACCCGGCACGGCCCGAGCCCGAGGCGCTCGATCAGGCCGGCCGCATCGGCGACCAGGTCGGGCATGGTCACCACCGGCGGGGTGTCCGACGGCGCGATCCCCCGCGTGTCGAAGGTGACCACCCGGAACCCGGCCCTCACCAGCGCCGGCACCTGATGCAGATGCCAGGTGCGCCCGCGGGCACCGGTGCCGGCCAGCATCAGCACGCCGGGGCCGCTGCCACGGTCGTCGTAGTTGAGCCGGGTCCCCCCGACGTCGATCACCGGCATGGTTCCTCCTCCGCGATGCTTCCGGCGTGCATCCGCACGACCCGGGGCAGCCGGGCGATGGTCGCCGGCCGGTGGGCGATCACCAGCACCGTGCGGCCCTCACGCAGCCGGGCCAGGGCCTCCTCGATGCGCTGGGCGGTGCCGGGATCGAGGTCGGCGGTCGCCTCGTCGAGGATCAGCACGTCCGGGTCGGTCAGCGCGGCCCGGATCAGGCCGACCAGCTGCCGCTCGCCGGCCGAGAACCGTTCACCACGGCGGCCCAGATCGGTGTCGAACCCGCCGGGCAGGCCCTCGATCCAGCCGGTGAGCCCGAGCGCTCCGGCGGCCCGTTCGAAGTCCTCGCGGGCAGGCCGGCCCGGGGTGAGAGCCAGATTGTCGGCGAGGGTGCCGGCGATCATGTGCACCTGCTGCGGGATGAGCACGAGCCGGCGGCGCAGTTCGGCCGCGTCAAGGGCGGACAGGTCGGCGCCGCCGAGCCGGACCGTGCCGTCGTCCGGCAGGTAGAGCCCGCACAGCAGCTTGGCCAGGGTGGTCTTGCCCGAGCCGGTCTCGCCGACGATCCCGGCGTGCTCACCCGGCTCGAACCGGACCGTGACGCCGTGCAGGATCCGTTCCCCGGCCTGGTAGCTGTAGGTGACGCCGTCGGCTACGAGTCCATGGTCGTCCGACCTCCCGGCCTTCCGGGAAACGGGCGCCGGTGTCGTCACGTCGAGGAGATCCAGCAGGCGGGCCAGGCCGACCCGGGTCTCCAACAGGTCGCCGACCACCAGCGTCAGATCGTCGACCGAGCTGAACAGATCCCGGCTGGCCAGCAGGAACGTCACCACCACACCGACCGTGACCACGCCGTCGGCGGCCAGCAGACCACCGGCGACCAGCAGGGCCGCACTGGTCAGGCCCTGCACGATCCAGGTCCCGTCGATCCAGGTCGCGGCGGCCTGAGCGGACCGGGCCCGGGAGTAGTAGGCGTCCGTGTCGCCGCGCAGCCGGGACAGCCAGGTCCCGGTCGCACCGTCGATCTGCAGTTGCTCACGGGCCGTCAGGCTCTCGGTGAACGTGGCCGTCAGCGTCGCCTGCGCGGCCGCCTCCGGCGGGTAGGCCCGCTCGGCCGCGCGCCGCACGATCCGGGCCAGCCACCACATCGGCGGGGCGAACACCAGCACCAGCAGCCCGAACAGCTGCCACGACGAGGTGACCAGGACGATCGTGGAGAAGACCAGGTAGCCGCCGAGCGAGATCATGTCGGGCAGCTGCCCGCGGACGAACGCGGCCAGCTCGGCGACCTCCACCGTCGAGCGTTGCAGCAGATCACCGCCGCGGTGCGCCTCCAGGAAACGCAGCGGAGTACCGCCGAACCGCTCCACCACCAGGTCCCGCAGGTCGTGGACGACCCGTTCGCCGGCCCGGACCAGCAAAACCTCGGACCAGCGCAGCAGGATCGTCCGGGCCACGACCAGCACCAGCGCGGCCGCGGCCAGTCGCAACAGCCCGTCCCGGTCACCGGCGCGCAGCTCGTCGACGGCCCGGCCGATCACCACCGGGATCAGCGTCAGCGCCAGCGTCGCCAGCAGGTTCACCGTCACGGCGGCGGCCATCGCGGCCCGGTGCCGTCGCAGGTACGGCCACGTCCGGCGTAGCACGTTTCGCTGGTCCGGCTCCTCGGTCAACATACGGATCTCAGCCATGGACGAGCTCCCGGTTCACGCCGAGTTCGATGACCCGGTCGGCGCGTTCGGCGACCGCCGGGCGCGAGGTGGCGAAGACGATCGTGACGCCGAGGCCACGGAGACCGTCGAGGATGCGCTGCTCGGTGCCGGCGTCGACGGCCGACGTCACGTCGTCGAGCAGCAGGACACGGCTGCCGCGGAGCAGCCCGCGGGCCAGGGCCAGGCGCTGGGCCTGGCCGCCGGAGACACCCGAGCCACGCTCGCCCAGCTCGGCCCCGAAGCCGTCGGGCAGGGACTCGACGTGGTCGAGGATCGCGGCCCGGCGGCAGGCGTCGCGCAGCCGGTCGTCGTCGATGTCGCGGCCCAGTCGCAGGTTGTCGGCGATGGTGCCGGAGAGCAGCAGCGGACGCTGACCGACCAGGGTGATCGTGTCCCGGAGATGTTCCAGGTCGACGTCTCTGACATCGACGTCGCCGAGCATGACGGCGCCTTCGTCCGGTTCGGTCAGGCGGGCCAGCAGGCGCAGCAGCGTGGACTTCCCACTGCCCACCGGCCCGGTGATCGCGACGAACTCCCCCAACTTAACGGAAATGTCGGGAATGCTCAGCGGGCCACGGCCCGGAAGGGTGACCGTCACGGATGCGGTCCGCAGCGGGCCCAGGCTTTCGCCGGCCGTTTCCGCCCCCGCCACGCTGGGCTTCTCCGCGCGGGCCTCGCCGGGCTTCTCCGCGCGGGCCTCTTCATCGCCGGCAGCGCCGAGGACCTCGCCGATCCGACCGGCCGCCGTCCAGGCGTCGCCGAACTGGCTGAACCGCAGCGTCAGCATCATGACCTGACGCCCCAGCAGCGCCATCCAGCTGGCGAAGGCGACCAGCCCACCGATCGAGAACCGCCCGTCGAGCACGGCCAGACCCCCGACCGCGACACCGACGGCGGTGGCCAGCCACGGCACGAACGGCGCGTGCGCCGACCAGGCGGCCGCCACCCGGGCCAGTGCCAGGGTGTGATCGCGGACGTTCGCGCTGGCCACGTGATGCCGCTCGACCAGAACCGCCTCCCCGCCGAGCCCACGCACCGCGGTGCTGGCCGACAGCAGGTCCTCGACGGCGTCGGCGCGGGCCCCGTGTGCCGCCGACAGTGCCTCGCTGGCCCGCTCGTAGCGGCGCGGATACCAGAGGTTGACCGCGATCAGCAGCGGTATCGTCGCCAGCCCGATCAGCGCGAGCAGCGGATCGAGCCCGGCCACCACGACCAGCACGGTGATCAGGCCGAGTACGCCGCTGGCCAGCGACGGCACAGTGGACAGCCAGATCGTGACCTGCTCGGTGTCGCGGGTGCCGCGCATCACCAGGTCACCGGAGTTGAACCGGTTCGCGGTCGCCGCGTCCCAGCCCAGCACCCGGCCGGCGAGGCGCAGCAGCAGCGCGTTGCCGGTGCGGACCGCGGCCAGCGTGGACCACCACCGCATCGCCCACTCAGCGCCGGTCAGTGCCACCGACACGGCGAGCGTGGCGCCCGCCCAGATCAGCAGAGCGGTGTGGTCGCCGCCGGTGATGCCCTCGTCGACGGCCCGGCCCAGGCACCAGGGCAGCGCGATCAGCCCGGCCTGGTAGCCGAGTCCACCGGCCCACGACGCGATCAGGCCGGCCCGGGACTGCCGGACCGCCCACTTCAGCAGTTCGCCGCGGGTCATGCGGTCACCCCCGCGATCGCCGCGACGGTGCCCAGCTGGACCAGGTCGCGCAGGCGTACCTCGACACCGGCCGTGCGGGCCAAGCTGACCAGGCGCATCGCGGAGATGCTGTCGCCGCCGAGATCGAAGAACCCGTCCTCGGCACCGACCGTGTCCAGCCCGAGCACTTCGGCGAAGAGGGCGGCGAGCCGTTCCTCGGCCGGGCCGGACGGGGGACGGCCGGTCGCCGCGTACGACGGCTTCGGCAGTTTCGCCCGGTCGAGCTTGCCGTTCACGGTCAGCGGCAGGCTGTTCAGGGTGACCACGGCCGACGGCACCAGGTAGGTCGGGAGCCGTTCGGCCGCCCACGCCCGTACCACCGCCTGATCGATCCCGGTCACCACGTAGGCGACGAGGCGCCCGTTGTCGGCGATCACCACGGCCTGCCCGATCTGCGGGTGCTCGGACAGCGCGGCGGCGACCTCGCCCAGTTCGACCCGGTGGCCGCGGATCTTCACCTGGTCGTCGGAGCGGCCCAGGTAGTCGATGCGGCCGTCGGCGGTCCAGCGGACCACGTCACCGGTGCGGTACATCCGCTCCCCCGGCGCCCACGGGTTCGCCACGAACCGTTCCGCGGTCAGCGCGGGCCGGTTCAGGTAGCCGAGCGCCACACCGGCGCCGCCGATGTACATCTCGCCGGCCACGCCGGGCGGCACCGGCCGCAGGCGGGCGTCGAGCACGTACAGGCTGGTGTTGGCGACCGGCCGGCCGATCAGGGCGCGCGGCACCTCCTTGACCCGCTGCACGACCGCGTCGACGGTGCATTCGGTGGGGCCGTAGAAGTTGTACGACTCGGTGTCGGGCAGGGCGGCCATCGCGGCCCACAGCTGATCGGGGACGGCCTCGCCGCCGACACCGAGAACAGCCAGCCCCGCCGCGTCGAAGCCGGAGGCGACGAGCTGGTCCAAGTGCGACGGCGCGACCTCGATCATGTCGATGCCGTTGTCGCGCAGCAGGCCGGCCAGCAGATCAGGGTCCTTGCGCGGCTCGTCGGTGACCAGGTGCAGCTCGTCGCCGCCGAGCAGGGCGAGCAGCGGCTGCCAGGAGGCGTCGAACGCGAAGGACCAGTTGTGCGCGATCCGCAGCGGTCGTCCGAGGCGGCGCGCCGCCGGGCCGAGGATCCGGTCGTGGTGGCTGGCGAACAGGTTGTTCACCGTGCGGTGTGGAACGAGAACCCCCTTGGGACGGCCGGTCGACCCGGACGTGTAGATCACATAGGCGGGCTGGTCCGGGCTGATCACCGGAAGACCGCCTCGGGCATCTCCGATTTCTCCGTCAAGGCGGAGGTGCGGTGTTCCCGCGGGCAGCGACCCGGCGGTCGCCGAGACCGCGAGGGTGATGACCGGACGGGCGTCGTCGATCATGGCGGCGATCCGCGGTGCCGGATATTCCGGATCGATCGGCAGATAGGCGGCGCCGGACATCATCGCGGCCAGGATCGCCGGGACGATGTGCTCACCACGGGGCAGGACCAGCGCGACGATCTGCCCGGGCCCGGCTCCGGCCGCGACGAGACGCCCGGCGAGACTCTCGGATTCCAGGACCAGCTGGTCGTACGACCATCGCCGCTCCTGAACGACCAGCGCAGTCGCGTGAGGTGTCCGCCTGGCCCAGCCCCGGACCAGACCCGGAAGGGTCTGCGGGTCGACGGTGACCGCGCCGGCGTTCCAGTCGGTCAGCATGCGCCGCCGCTCGGTCGCGGTGAGCGCGTCGGCCCGGTCGACCGGCCGCGACGGGTCGGCGGCGACCTCGGCGGCCAAGGCGATCAGCCGGTCCAGCAGCAGCCGGGCGGTGTCCTCGTCGAACCGTGACGGCTGGAACTCCAGAGCCAGGTGCAGGCCCTCGTCCTCGGCCGCGACCAGCGTCAACGGGTAGTGGGTGGCGTCGCGGCTCTCCACTCCGGCCAGCTTCACGCCGGCCGCCCGCTGGCTGTCGTCGAGCCGGTCGGCGTCGACCGGATAGCTTTCGAACACGACCAGCGTGTCGAAAAGCTCCCCGACCCCGGCGATCTGCTGGATCGCGGCCAGGCCCAGGTGCTCGTGCGGCAGCAGCGCCGCCTGCTCTCCCTGGATCCGGGCCAGGAAGTCGCGCCACGACTCGCCGGGGAGCAGCCGGACCCGTACCGGAAGGGTGTTGATGAACAGGCCGATCGTCTCCTCGACGCCGGCCAGTTCGGCCGGGCGACCGGAGACGGTCGCACCGAAGACGACGTCGTCGCGGCCGGTGAGCCGGCCCAGCAGGACCGACCACAGGGCGCGGACCAGGGTGTTCGGGGTGACGCCGAACGAACGGGCCACGTCGGTCGCCGCCGCCGGCAACCGTCCGGTCACCTCGCCGGGCAGGCCGGGCCGTCCGCCGGGGGCGACGAGGGTCGGCTCGGCGAGGCCGTCGAGCGACTCCCGCCAGGCCTCGCGTGCCGCACCGGCGTCGGCGGCGGCCAGCCAGGCGAGGAAGTCCCGGTAGGCGCGGGCCGGGGCAGGAGTGTTCCCGGCGTACGCGGTGAACAGCTCCCGGGCGATCAACGGTCCCGACCACCCGTCCACGATCAGGTGATGCTGGGTGAGCACCAGCCGGTGACGGCCGGCGCCGAGACGCAGCAGCAGGAACCGCATCAGCGGCGGCCGCTCCAGATCGAACGGCGCCGTCCGTGCCCCGTCGGCCAGCCGCTCCGCCTCGTCCCTGGTCACGTCACGGAAGTCGAAGTCGACGACGACGTCCCCCGGGACGACCTGCACCGGGACACCCGCGGCGGTGGTGGTGAACGCGGCCCGCAGGTTCGGGTGACGGCGCAGCAAGGTGTCCGCGGCCGCCCGCAGCCGGGCCGGATCGACGTCGCCGTCCAGGTCGAGGCGCTGCTGGACGGTGTAGACGTCGGTGCCGTCCAAGGCGTGCAGGTAGAACAGGCCCTCCTGGAGCGGGGTCAGCGGCAGGACGTCGGTCAGGCCCGGGTAGCGGGTGGCCAGGTCGTCCAGGTCGTGCTGGCTGGTCCGGGCCAGGACGTCGGACGGGGTCAGGCCGCCCTCGCCGGGCTGCTGCGCCAGCGCGGTGAGGGCGGCGGTCCAGCGGCCGAGGAGCGCCTCGGCTTCGGCCGTGATCCGGGGTGGGAAAGCAGCGATGAGGACCAGTTCGCCGTTCTCGATCGAGGCCTCGATGGTGAGGGCGTGGCGGGCGGGGATGTCGTCGCCGGCGTCGCCCTGGAGGCCGTCCTCGCCGCTGTCGCCGATGCGCCCCAGGTAGTTGAAAAGGATCGACGGCTGTGGGAGCGGGGCCAGGCGGGAGGCGGTCTCCGGGTTCAGGTGGCGGAGCAGGCCGTAGCCGAGACCGCCGTCGGGGGCCGCCCGAAGAGCCTCCTTGACCCGTTTGAGCAGGGCGATCGGGTCGGCGCCGGACCCACTCAACCGCACCGGGTGCGTGGTGGTGAACCAGCCGACCGTCCGCGACAGATCGGCCCCGGCCAGCACCTGCTCCTCCCGCCCGTGTCCTTCCAGCTCGACCAGCAGGTCCTCCCCTGCCGCCGACGCGAGCGCCGACAGCAGCACATCCTGAACATTGGCCCGGTACGCCGCCGGCACCGACGAGACCAGCGGCCCGGTCACCGCGGACTCCACCCGCACCCGAACCCGCGCCAGGCTCCCGAGCGTGTCGGCCTCCGGGTCGAGCATCACGTCGCCGAGGAACCCGGCCGGCCCGTCGAGCACCCGCAGCCAGTGGTCGATCTCGCCGGCCCGTTCACCGGCGAGGCGCTGGAGCCCGAGTGCCCACTCCCGGAACGACGTTCCCGGCGCGGCGGTCCCGGCACCCTCCAGATCACTGATCAGGATCGGCCACGACAGCGCGTCGACGGCCAGGTGGTGGATCTCCAGCAGCACCGCGCCGTCGCGGACCTCGGCCCGCAGCATCCGTCCGGCCGCCGGGTCGAGAGGACCGCCACCGATCAGGTCCGCGGCCCGCACCGAACCGGGCGGGGGCACGTCCAGTCCGTCCCCGGTCCACCGGGCACGCAGCACGTCATGCCGGTCGACCAGCACCTGTAGCCGTACGGCGAGATCGGTCCCGGCCGGAAGCGCGAGCAGCATCGACTGGTTCAGCCGCGGATCGGTGACAGCGAGTTCCCGCATGATCGGTGTGGCCGGCACGAATCCCCAGCCCGCCGAGACGTCCCGCGGCTCGGCACCGGCCACCGGCACGGCCACGACGGCGAGGCCTTCGACGGTCGGATGACTGAACACGTCCCGCGCGGTCACACGCCACCCGGCGGCACGGGCCCGGGCGGTCAGTTGCAGCGCCAGGATGCTGTCCCCGCCGAGGGCGAAGAAGCTGTCGCGGACACCGGCCCTCGGCAGTCCGAGCACCTCGGCGACCAGGCCGGCGAAGAAGACCTCAGCGGGGGTACGGGCCTCGTCGTCCCCGGCGAGGGCGGCGAAGTCCGGGGCCGGCAGACGACGCCGGTCCAGCTTGCCGTTGGGGCTCAGCGGCAGATCGTCCAGCCCGACGAACGCGGCCGGAACCATGTGCTCGGGAAGTGTCCGGGCCAGCGACTCCGCGGGATCGACGGCGGGCGCACCGACCAGGTAGGCGACCAGTCGCAGGGCGGGCCCGTCCTCGCGCGCCACGACGGCCGCCGCGGTCACGCCCGGCACCGTGAGCAGCGCCGCCTCGATCTCGCCGAGTTCGACCCGCAGGCCACGGATCTTGACCTGGTCGTCGGTGCGCCCCACGTATTCGACGACGCCGCCGGGACGCAGCCGGGCCAGGTCGCCGGTGCGGTAGAGGCGGCCGCCGGGCCCGCCGAACGGGTCGGCGACGAACCGGGACGCGGTCAGCGCCGGCCGGTGGAGATAGCCCCGGGCCAGCTGGACACCGCCGAGGTAGAGCTCGCCGGTGACACCCGCCGGGACCGGGCGCAGCCACGGGTCGAGCACGTACACCTGGGTGTTCCAGACCGGCCGGCCGATCGGCACGGGACCGTCGGACGAGGTGTCGACCGGGTGGTGGGTGACGTCGACGGCGGCCTCGGTCGGGCCGTACAGGTTGTGCAGCCCGACCGCCGGCAGCAGCTCACCGAACCGGGCGGCCAGGTCGCCGGGCAGCGCCTCGCCGGAGCAGATCACCCGTCGCAGCGGCACCCCGGCGGCGGACGGCTCGGCCAGGAACGCGCGCAGCATCGACGGCACGAAGTGGACGGTCGTGACCCGCTCGGCCCGGATGAGTTCGGCCAGGTAGGCGGGGTCGCGGTGCCCCTCCGGCCGGGCCACGACGAGCGTCGCCCCGGTGATCAGCGGCCAGAAGAACTCCCACACCGACACGTCGAACCCGGCCGGCGTCTTCTGGAGCACCCGCTCGCCGGGTTCCAGGCCGTACTCGTGCTGCATCCACAGCAGCCGGTTGACGATCGACCGGTGCGAGACGACAGCGCCCTTCGGCTTCCCGGTCGACCCGGACGTGTAGATGACGTAGGCGGCACTGTCGGCCGGCACGTCGACCGCCGGAACCGGCGCGAACCCGTCGGCGTCGGCCGTGGTCAGCACCGTGACCTCCCCGGCCGGCGTCGCGGAGGAGGCGTCGGCCGTGGTCTGCGCCGTGACCGCGCCGGACGGCGTCGCGGAGGAGGCGCCGGGCGAGGTCTGCGCCGTGACCGCGCCGGACGGCCTCGCGGAGGAGGCGCCGGGTGAGGTCAGCAGGACCGTCGCGCCGGAGTCGGCGAGCAGGTAGTCGTTGCGGTCCTTCGGGTGTGACGGGTCGATCGGCAGGTAGGCGGCCCCGGCACGCTGCACGGCGTGGAGCGCGACGACCAGGTCGAACGACCGCGGGACGGCGACGGCGACCACGTCACCGGGCCGGACCCCACCGTGGATCAGCGCGGCGGCGAGCTTTCCGACCCGCAGATCGAGTTCGGCGTACGAGAGGACGTCGCCCTCGAAGATCAGTGCCGCACCGCCGGGGTCGCGGGCGACGGCGGCGGCGAACAGGCCGGGCAGCGTCGCCGCCGGGATGTCGACGATGGTGTCGGCGTGCGGCGCCGGCGCGGGCAGTGCCTTGCCGACGGGGCGGTCCGGGCCGGCGGCGAGTTCGGCGAGCAGCGCCCCGAACCGGTCGATGATCTCCTCGGCCGCTTCGGCGGAGAACACGTCGGTGCGGTAGGCCAGCCCGAGCCGCAGCCGCTCGTCCGGCGCCACGGCCAGGGTCAGCGGGTAGTGCGGGGCGTCGTCACCGGTCACGTCGGTCATCCGCAGCCCGGCCTCGCCGGTGGTGGCGTGCAGTGCGTCGGTGTCCAGCGGGTAGCTCTCGAAGATGGTGAGCGTGTCGAACAGCTCCCCGATCCCGGCGATCCGCTGGATGCCGGACAGCGGCAGGTGCTGATGGTCGAGGAGCGCGGCCTGACCGTCCCGCAGCCCGGTGAGCAGCGAGGTCCAGCTCTGGGCGGGGTCGAGGCGTACCCGGACGGGCAGGGTGTTGATGAAGAACCCGATCATGTCCTCGACGCCGGGCACCTGGGCGGGACGGCCGCTGACGGTGGTGCCGAAGACGACGTCGGAACGGCCGGTCAGGTGCGCGAGCAGGACCGCCCAGCCGGCCTGGACGACCGTGTTGAGGGTGACCTGCCGGTCCCGGGCCAGCGCGGTGAGGCGTTCGGTGACCTCGCGGGGCAGTTCCCGTTCGAGTTTTCCGGGGCGGGCGTCGAGGACCGCTCCGGCGCCGGGCGCGACCAGTGTCGGCTGATCGATTCCGGTCAGGTTGTCGCGCCAGGCCTGCTCGGCAGCGGCCCGGTCGGCGCGCATCAGCCAGCGCAGGAAATCCCGGTACGGCCGCGGCGCCGGCAGCTCGGCACCGTTGTAGAGATCGAACAGCTCCCGCACGGCGAGCGGCGTCGACCATCCGTCGAGCAGCACGTGGTGGTTGGTGAGGATGAGCCGGTGCCGGTCGTGCCCGACCCGGACGAGGGTGAGGCGCAGCAGCGGCGCGGCCGCCAGATCGAACGGCGTCCGCAGATCAGCTGTGGCAAGCTCGTCAAAAGCAGCCAAGCCTCCGGAAACAGCCACGCCGCCGGAAGTTGCCGGATCGCCGGGAGCGGCCACGTCGTCGGCCGCCGGGAGACCGGCCGCGGAGAGGTCGACCGACGACCACGGCAGTGTCGCGTGGGCGGCGACGACCTGCCGGACGGCACCGTCCGGCCCGGCCCGGAAGCTGACACGCAGCGCCGGGTGCCGGTCGAGCAGGGCCTGCCCGGCGGCGCGCAGCCGCTCCGGGTCGAGCGGCCCGGAGAGGTCGAGGATCTGCTGGACGACGTAGGGGTCCACGTCGTCGGCGACCGCGGCGAGGAAGACGAGACCCTCCTGGAGCGGCGACAGCGGCCACACGTCGTCCAGCCCGCCGGGCCGGCCTTCGAGAGCGGTGATCTCCTCCTGGGCGACGCCGGGAAGCAGCAGGTCGGACGGGGTGTGCCCACCGCGCACGGTGGCCATCGAAGACAGCGCCGCGAACCACCGATCGGCGAACGCCCGCACCTCGGCCTCGGTGAACACGCCGTCCGGGTAGGTCAGCGAGACGCTGAGAGCGCCGTCCACGACGGAGGCGTTGATCTCCAGCGCGCGGGAGAGCGGCATGTCCGGGTCGGCGCCGCCGCCGAGCCCGCCGACGGACGCCCAGTCGCCGTCGTCGGTGCCGGCCGAGTCGAACCGGCCCAGATAGTTGACGACGACCTGCGGCTGCGGCCGCCCGGAGTACCCGGAGAGCCCGAAGCGAGCACCGTTCTCCGGAACCGCCCGCAGCTGCTCCTTGATCCGCTTCAGCGCCTCGGCCGGCCCACCGGAACCCGGCACGAGCCGCACCGGGAACTCGGTGGTGAACCAGCCGACCGTCCGCGACAGGTCGGCCCCGGGAACGAGGCTCTCCTCCCGGCCGTGCCCCTCCAGCTCGACCAGCAGCGACGGCCGCCCGACGGCGAGCGTCAGCCCGGTGAGCAGCACATCCGGCACGGTCGCGTGGAAGGCCGCGGCCACGTCGTCGATCAGCGCCGAGGTCCGGGCAGCGTCGAGGCCGACGGTGACGGTCCGGGCGGTGGCCACGGTGTCCCGGGCCGGATCGACGGCCCGTGCCCCGAGCAGCGGCTCGGGCTCGCCACCCAGCACCTCGTCCCAGAAGGAGTGCGAGGCCCCGGCGGCGGACCCGGACCCGGAGGCCGGGGAAGAGGCGGGCGTCGGCGTGGAGACGGCAGTGCCGGACCCGAACGCCGGGGTGGTGGCGAGGGCGAGGGCCCACTGCCGGAACGACGTTCCCACGGCGGGCAGTGACGGTGTGCGGCCGGCGAGGACGTCGCCCCAGGCCGCGATCAGGTCCGGGAGCAGGATGCGCCAGGAGACGCCGTCGACGACGCTGTGGTGGATCACGAACTCGACCTCGTCGCCGCGCCACACCACCTGGACCGGCACACCGTCGGCCGGCCGCAGCCGCGCCGAACCGCGGGTCACCACGTCACGGGCGGCCAGCGAGCCGGGCGGCGGCACGGCGAGGGTGTCACCGGTCCAGCGGGCGCGCAGCAGATCGTGCCGGTCGAGCAGCGCCTGGACGACCGCGTGCAGCCGGTCGAGGGTCAGTCCGGCGGGTGCGCGCAGGACCATGCTCTGGTGGTAGTTCCCGGACGGCCCGGCGTCGCGCAGCCAGCGCAGCATCGGCGTCAACGGGACGTCACCGTAGGCGTCACCGGCCGGCACGACCGGCGACGCGACAGCGGGGGCGGCGACGGCGGCGAGCGCGGCGACCGTACGCAGCTCGAAGATCTGACGCGGGGTGATCCGCAGCCCGGCGGTCCGGGCACGGGCGACGAGTTGCAGCGACACGATGCTGTCGCCGCCGAGGGTGAAGAAGCTGTCGTCGACGCCGACCGACGGCAGGCCCAGGACCTCGGCGAACAGCCCGGCGAGAGTCTCCTCGGCCGGGGTGCGCGGCACGGTGTCGCCGGTCAGGGCGCCGAAGTCGGGCGCCGGCAGCGCCCGCTTGTCGATCTTCCCGGCGACGGTCACCGGCAGCCGGTCGAGGACGACGACGGCGGCGGGGACGAGGTGGTCCGGGAGCCGTTCGGCGGCCCATCCTCGAAGATCAAGATCAATCCCGACGATGTACGCCACAAGCCGTCCCGAAACGGGAAGGACAACGGCCTGCCGAACCTGTGGATTCTCGGACAGCACCGCCGCCACTTCGCCGGGTTCGACCCGGAACCCACGGATCTTCACCTGATCGTCCGCACGCCCGACGAACTCGAGCGCCCCGGACGACGTCCAGCGAGCCACGTCGCCCGTGCGGTACATGCGCTCACCCGACCGGAACGGATCGGCCACGAACCGCCCCGCGGTCAGCGCCGGCCGGTTCAGATAGCCACGGCCCAGTTGCGCCCCCGACAGGTAGAGCTCCCCCGCCACCCCGTCGGCGACCGGCCGCAGCCAGCCGTCCAGCACATACGCCCGGGTGTTCCCGATGGGCCGCCCGACCAGTGGTTCCTCCGAGTCGGCGACCCACGCCATCAGGGTGTCCACGGTGCACTCGGTGGGCCCGTACAGGTTCACCCCGACGGTCGCCGAGGACCGCAGCGCCGCCCACAGCCCCGGCCCGGCCGCCTCACCACCGAGCATGACCAGTTCCGGCCCGTCGTCGAGCAGCCCGGCGTGGACGAGTTCCTGCCCGAGCGACGGCGTCACGTCGAGCGCGTCGATCCGGTGTTCCCTGACATAGGCCACGAACAGGTCGGCGTCCCGGCGGGTCTCGTCGTCGAGCAGGTGCAGTTCGTGCCCGGCGATCAGCCAGAGCACGCCCTCCCACGACGTGTCGAACACGAGCGCCGCCGACAGCGCCACCCGGAGCCGCCGGTCAGCCGGCATGATCCGCTCACGGTGGTGGTGGAAGAAGTTGACAAGACTCCCGTGCTCGACCACCACACCCTTGGGCTTACCGGTCGACCCCGACGTGTAGATCAGGTAAGCCCCCTGCCCCCCGCCCAGCGCTGGACCAGCACCCGCGATACCGCTGTGGGCGCTGGCCAGGAACTCGGGCGTCACCACCACCACCGGCGACGCGTCAGCCA
>NZ_JBHSBL010000007.1:164321-257188 GCF_042650585.1 Actinoplanes subglobosus | reverse complement strand
CGTGCCGGCAGCGCGGAGGGCGACGTGCCGGCAGCGCGGAGGGCGACGTGCCGGCGTAGCGGAAGCGGCGGAGGCGGCGGAGGCGGCGGCGCGGAGGGCGACGTGCCGGCGGCGCGGACGTATTGGAAGCGGCGGAAGCGGCGGAGGCGGCGGAGGCGGCGGCGGCGGCGGCGGCGGACGTTACGAAAAGGTCGGGCGTCACGGAAGGGGTCGTACGTGGCGAAAGGGCGAAAGGTCAGAAAGGGCGGAACGGGCGACGCGTCAGACTACGGAGAAGGGGGTGGGGAGTGGGGCGCGGCCCGTCAGGGCGCGGATCGCCGGCAGGCCCTGGCCGAGGGCGGCGGCGGTGCGGGCGGCGAGGGCCGCTGTCGAGGCGACCGTCTCCAGGTCGAAGTCGATCGGGAGGCCGGCCGCCACGGCGGCGTCGGAACCGTGCACGACCAGTTCGAACGTTCGGGTGGGCAGCCAGTCCTGCACCCGCATCCCGCCGGCCGGGGTGGCGACCACGTCGTCGTCGGACGCCCCGGCGAGGGCCGCGGTGGCCTGGCCGATGTAGCCGCTGACGACACCGGCCGGGTCGCCGCCGAGGGCGGCCCCGGTGGCGCGGGCGTCGTCGGTCGATGCCGCCCGGGCGGCCGCTACCAGGTCGGCGGGGGCGACGCGGGCGAGCGCGAAGTAGGCCTCGGGCGCCGGGACGAGCAGGGTGGGCGCGGGCTCGGCGAGGACCGCGGGCACCTGGCGCAGCGCCGAGCTGACGGTGTGCCCGAGCAGGTCGCGCAGGGTCCATTCGCCGAGGCCGGGGCCGTCGAGGGCGTCCGACGGGATGCGGGCGACGAGGTCGGCGAAGGCGATGGCGGCCGAGCGGTAGGTGCGGCGGTAGTCCATCTCACCAAACTGCCACGCCACCGGTGTCCCCGTGGGGGCGGGCCGTAACCTCGCGGGGTGCTGCTACCTCTGCCGGACGGCGAGTTCAAGGCGTATCTGTTCGACTGCGACGGGACCATCACCGACTCGATGCCGGCCCATCACCGGGCCTGGCTGGCGGCGCTCGGCGAGTGGGGTGGCGACTTCCCGCGGGATCTCTTCTACGCGTGGGGCGGGCGGACCGTCGTCGACGTGATCACCGATCTGAACGCGTTGCAGGGCCTGACGATGCCGGTGGCCGAGGTCGCGGCGAGGCGTGAGGAGCTGTTCCAGGCGATGCTCCCGGAGATCGGGGCGGTGCCCGGTGTGCTCGAACACATCGATGCGGCGTACCGGAGGATTCCCTTCGCTGTCGTCTCGGGCAGCACCCGGGAGTCGGTCACGGCGTCGCTGTCCGCTCTTGATCTGCTGGACCGGTTCGAGGCGCTGGTCTGTGCGGAGGATTACGCCCGGCCGAAACCGGATCCGGAGGGCTACCTGCTGGCCGCCCGGCTGCTCGGCGCAGACCCCGCCGATTGTCTGGTCTTCGAGGACACCGAGCTGGGTGTGGCGGCGGCCGAGGCGGCCGGCATGAGATATGTGCGTGTGCCCCCGCCCTGGGAGCGATAAGAATCCATCCATGATTCATCAGCGGGCGTTGGAGTATCTTCTCGGGCTGGAGGGCGCCGCGCTGCTGCGCTCGTTCGTGGAGGAGTCGGGGCCGGAGTTCGGGGCGGCGCGGGTGGCCGAGATGCGGCGCCTGTTGTCGATGGCCGAGTGGGATGTGCCACCGGTGGCGGCGGAGCGGGTGCCGGCCACCGACGGCTACCGGGTGTGGTCGCGGACCTATGACGAGCCGGGCAACGGGCTGTTCCCGCCGGAGGAGGAGGCGGTCCACGGCATCCTGGCCGGGGTCGCGGCCGGGGTGGTGGTGGACGCGGCTTGCGGCACGGGCCGGCACAGCGAGTGGCTGGCCGGGCGGGGGCACCGGGTGATCGGGGTGGACGGTTCGCCGGAGATGCTGGCCCGGGCCCGTGTGCGGGTGCCGTCGGCCGAGTTCCGGGAGGGCCGGCTGGAGGCGCTGCCGGTGCCGGACGGGCACGCCGACGCGGTGGTGTGCGCGCTCGCCCTGACTCATGTGGCCGATCTGAAACCGGTGTTCGCCGAGTTCGCTCGGGTGCTGCGACCGGGCGGCCACCTGGTGGTCTCGGATGTCCATCAGGAGTGGATCGCGATGGGTTCGGTGCCGCGGGTGCGGCTCGACGACGGGCGGCCGGCGCTGATGGCGGGGCACCGGCACCGGACCTCCGACTATCTGGGTGCGGCGCTGCCGGCCGGTTTCCGGGTGGAGTCGTGTGCCGAGCCCCGGGCGGTCCCGGCCGTGCCGCTGGACGCCGGCCCTGATCTGCCCGGCGGGGAGGCCGGCCCGTGGGACGCGTGGCCGTGGTCGCTGGCCGGCCTGCTCCCGCACGTGTGGCAGGCGGTCACCGGTGGCCTCCCGACGATGATCATCTGGCACTTCCGGCGGGATCCAGCGGATCGATGACCCGGTTGCGGTGGTGCTGGTAGATGACCGAGCTGCGGAAACCGACGATCTCCCGGCGGCCGGAGAAGCGGTCCATCAGGAAGGTGTGCAGGCCTTCGACGCTGGGCACGGCGACGTGCACGAGGAAGTCGTCGCCGCCGGCGAGCACGAACACCGACAGCACCTCGGGCAGCCCGGACGCGTACGACTTGAAGCCCTCGATGACCTCCCGGTTGAGCGGGCGGACCTGGACGTGCAGCAGCGCCTGCACCTCGCGCCCGAGCGCGGTGAGGCTGACATCCGCGTGATACCCGGTGATCACCCCCCGGTCACGCAGCAGACGCACCCGCTCCAGGCAGGTCGACGGCGCGACGCCGACGGCCCGGGCCAGCTCGCGGTTGGTCTGCCGGGCGTTCGCCTGCAATTCCCGCACGATCGCCGAATCAATGTCATCCACGACCATCATTCTGAACTATTTGCCGAACGTTGTTCGGCACGATCACTCCCGGCCGGTCGCGCCTCCTAGTTTCAAGACGACAAACCCTTCAGATGTACGGGAGACGCGCATGCTGATCCACCAGCGGGTCGTGGTCGAACGCGGCACCCGGTCCGGCTTCCCGATCGTCGTCGCGGTGCACTCCACCGCACTCGGGCAGGCGATCGGCGGGTGCCGCCTGGCCGTCTACCACGACTGGCGCGCCGGACTCGACGACGCGTTACGCCTGTCCGCGGCGATGACCGCGAAGACCGCGCTGGCCGGGCTGCCGAACGGCGGCGGCAAGACCGTGGTGGTGCTGCCCGGCGGCCCGGCCGTGGACCGGCAGGCGGTCCTGTACGACGTCGCCGACGTGATCGGGACGCTCGGCGGGATCTACGTGACCGGCCCCGACATGGGCACCGGACCGGACGACATGAGGATCATCAGCGAGCGTACGAGCCACGTGCTCGGCCTCGACGGCGGCGCTTCCCCGGCCACCGCCGCGGGCGTGCTCGCCGCGATCCAGGCAGTCCTCGCTGACCGTTTCGGATCACCGTCGCTGTCGGGCCGGACCTTCGCCGTCCTCGGAGTCGGCCGGGTCGGTGCCGCCGTGGTGGACCTGCTGGCGGCGGGCGGTGCGACCGTGCTCGCCTCGGATGTGGACGGCTCACGGCGTACCGTCGCTGAATCTCTGGGAGCGACCTGGACCGATCCGCGAAGCTGTCTCACCGCGGAGGTGGACGTGCTCGTGCCGGCCGCCCGCGGCGGCCTTCTCACCGCCGCCACCGTGCCCACGCTGCGCTGCGCGGCGATCGCCGGACCGGCGAACAATCAGCTCGACGAACCGGCGACCGCCGACCTGCTGCACGCGCGCGGCATCCTGTGGGCACCCGACGTGGTCGTCAGCTCGGGCGGGATCATCCACTCGGTCGCCACCGACCTGCACCGGGAACCGCCCGCGCAGGTCGCGACCCGGATCGCCGCCATCGGCGACACGCTCACCGGCATCCTCGACGCCGCCCGCGAGACGTCGTCGACCCCGGCGGCCGCCGCGTCCCGGCTGGCCGGCTTCCTGATCGGCGAACCCACCGTCTCGACCCTGGCGGCCTGCTGACGGCCGGCGGGGTTCTGCTCCCTACACGGTGACCGTCGCGTAGAGGAACAGGGCGTAGGCGGGCAGGGCCAGCAAGGCGATACGCTGCGCGGCCACCGGTGCCCCGAGGGCCGCGGTGGCCGCGGCCACTCCGAGGAGCAGCCAGGTCAGTGAGTGGCCCCAGCGCAACGCGTACCACAGGAGGCCGGTCGCCTGCCCGGACGGCCAGACGAAGACCCACACGACGGAGAGCACCAGGCAGAGGCCGGCCCAGACGAACGCCGGAACCCCGAGCAGCTTGACCACACCGGCAGGGTAGTGAGCCACCGCCAGCCGGTCAGAAGGCGTAGGTGCGGGGGTCCTGGCGGGCGCTCACCCACTGGACCTCGGTGAACTCCTCGGCCGCGAACCCGATGCCGAAACGGCCGGCGCCGCTGTCCTTGACGCCGCCGAACGGCATCTGGGGCTCGTCGTTGACCGGCTGGTCGTTGACGTGGACGATGCCGGCGCGGAGGCGGCGGGCCAGGTCGAGGCCGCGATAGGGGTCCCCGGTGATGATGCCCGCGGTGAGCCCGAAGTCGGTGCCGTTGGCCCGCCGCAACGCGTCCTCGGCGCCGTCGGCCGCCTCCAGCAGCACGACCGGCCCGAACGTCTCGTCGAAGGCGAGCTCCGACGCCGCGGGCACGTCGGCGAGCACTGTCGGCGGGAAGCACCGTCCCACCGGGACCCCACCGGTGAGCAGCCGTGCCCCGAGGCCGACGGCTTCCCGGACCCGGCGTTCGAGCAGCGAGAGCGCCCACTCGTTGATCACCGGGCCGATGACGGTCGCCGGATCCGAGGGGTCGCCGACGGGCAGTGCCGCGGCCCGGGCCACGAACCTGACCGCGAAGTCGTCGTAGAGCGAGGAGTCGACGATGATCCGGCGCGCGCACATGCAGGTCTGCCCGCTGTGCACGAACGCCCCGTACACGGCGGCGTCGACGGCCTGATCGAGCGGCGCGTCGGCCAGCACGAGCAGCGGGTTGTGGCCGCCGAGCTGGAGGACGGCCCGTTTGAGGTGCCGTCCGGCGGTCTCGGCGATGCGCCTCCCGGTGACGGTGGACCCGGTGAAGCTGATCCGCCGGACCCGCGGGTCGGCGATGAGGGTCTCCGCGACGGCCCCCGCCTCACCGGGGGCGTGCGTGACGACGTTGATCACCCCGGCGGGCAGCCCGGCCTCGGTGAGCAGTGACGCCCAGAACGCCCCACCGGTGAAGGGAGCCTCCTCGGAGGGTTTGAGGACCACGGTGTTGCCGGTGGCGATGGGCGCGACGACGGCACGGCCGGCGAGCACGAGCGACGCGTTCCACGGGGCGATCGCGGCGACCACGCCGACCGGGCGGCGCATGGCCAGCGCCCGGGTGCCGGCCAGGTCCGACGGGAGGATCTGGCCGGACGGGGCGTACGCGAGAGCGGCCGCCTGCCGGAGCAGGTTCACGCAGAAGTCCAGCTGGACGCCGGCGAAGTGGACGCCGCAGCCGGTCTCGGCGGCGAGCAGCCCGCGGACCTCGTCGCGCCCCCGGTCGAGGTCGTCGGCGGCGCGCAGCAGGATCCGCTGCCGGTCGATCGGCGGGGACGCCGCCCAGCCTCCGAAGGCGGCGTCGGCCGCGGCGACCGCGGCGAGCGCGTCGTCCGCGTCGCCGGCGGCCACCTCGGCGAACGTCTCGCCGGTCCACGGGTTGTTCTTCGGATACGTACGCCCGCTCGCGGACTCCACCCAGCCGCCGCCGATGTGGTGCCGCACGTCAATCGCCTGGTCCATCGCGTCGCAGATGGTATCCGACGGGGAGCAGCCGCACCTGGACAAGACTCCACAGTCCCCGCGGCAGGAACAGGGCGAACGCTCCGGCGGTGAGTCCGAGACCGATCAGGTACCAGGCGTCGTAGTCGGCGAAGAAGTACTGCACCCCGAAGAAGAGCAGCGCACCGAGCAGCGGTCCCTCGAAGGTGCCGAGCCCGCCGACCAGGACCATGAACAGCATGTACGCCGTCCACTGCACCCCGAAGATCGAGCGCGGTTCGATGAACAGGGTGTTGGCCAGGATCAGCGCCCCGGCCGCCCCGCCGCCGAACCCGGCGAGCACGTAGAGCCCGGCCTTCATCCGCCACACCCGCACGCCGAGGGAGGCGGCGGCCTCCTCGTCGTCCCGGATCGCCTGCAGTCCGGCCCCGGTCCGGCTCCGGAGCAGCACGAACACGGCGGCGAGCAGCAGTACGAGGAACGCCAGCGCCAGCCAGTAGGTGTAGGCGCGCCGCTCGTCGGGGGTGAACACGTTCAGCCCTCGCAGCGAGATGCCGGTGCCGCCGCCGAGGCTGTGGTCGAGGACCACGAGCAGGGCGAGGGTCTCGGCGACGACCCAGGTGCCGACCGCGAACTGCCCACCGCGCAGCCGCAGCACCAGCGGCGCGAGGACCGCGGCGAGCACGGCCGAGGCGACGGCGGCGAGCAGCACCGCGAGGTAGGGCGGCACGTCGCGCTGGGCCAGGAACACCGTCCCGTAGGCGCCGAACCCGATGAACGCCTGCTGCCCGACCGAGACCAGCCCGCCGTACCCGGCGAGGGCGTTCCACATGACCGCCAGGATCACGAAGATGAACAGGCTGGTCAGCTGCTGCACGACGGTCGCGACGAAGAACTGCGGCACGGTCGCGAGGATCAGCCCCAGCACGATGAGTACGGCCGACCCGATCCGTGACGACCGGTCGGATCTGACGACCCTCATGTGGTCACCGTCCTTCTGAGGAGCACCGCCAGGAACACCAGGTGGCCGGCGAGGATCGAGTACTGCGGGTCGATCTGCGCGCCGATGGTCTGCGCCATCCCGAGGACGAGGCCGCCGATCAGGGTGCCCCGCAGCGATCCGAGCCCGCCGATGACGACCGCCTCGAACGCGAAGATCAGCTGGGTGGGCCCGCTGGCCGGGTCGATCGTGGAGTGGATCGCCAGGAACGTACCGGCCAGGGTGGCGGTGGCTACGGCGATCGCGGTGGCCCGGGCGTAGACGGCCCCGGCCGGTATCCCGACGAGTGCCGCGGTGTCCGGGTCCTGGGCGGCGGCCCGCATCTCCCGGCCGAATCCGGTCCGTTCCAGCATCAGCTGGAGGCCGCCGAGGACACCGATCGCGACGGTCAGGATCAGCAGGCCGAGGTACGGCACGGTCAGCCCGAGCAGCGAGAAGCCGCCGGTGGTGAGGGACCCGGTGACCGAGCCGAGCGACCGTACGTCCGGGGAGAAGACCAGCAGCAGCGCGTTCTGGATGACGATGGCCAGCCCGAACGTGGTGAGCAGCGGTGTCAGCTCACCCGATCGCAGGCTGCGGGTCAGCACCACCTTCTGCAGCACGTAGCCCAGGCCGAGCGCCACCGGCAGGGCGGCGGCGAGCGCGAGCCACGGTGACACGCCGGCCTCGGTCGCGATCCACCAGACCACGAAGGCGCCGAGGACGGCCAGGTCGCCGTGGGCCAGGTTGATGATCCGCATGACGCCGAACATCAGCGACAGCCCGCAGGCGAACAGCGCGTAGAGCCCGCCCAGGAACACGCCCTGGAGGACGGCGTTGGCCCAGCTCATGCGCCCGCCTTCGGGGAGCGCAAGCCGAAGTAGGCCTCGGTGACCTGCTCGCGGGTGACGTCCGCGGTTCCGGCGGCGAGCACGATCCGGCCCTCCAGCAGGCAGATCACCCGGCCGGCGACGGTCAGGGCCCGGTTCAGGTCCTGTTCGACCAGCACCAGCGTCGGCCTGCTCGCCAGACCGGTGAGGGTGTCGTAGACGGTGTCGACGGCGGCCGGTGACAGCCCGAGCGACACCTCGTCGATGAGCAGCAGGCGCGGATTGGTGAGCAGTGCCCGGGCGATCGCGGTGAGCTGCTGCTGCCCGCCGGACAGTGCCGACGCGCGCCGGTCACGGAGTGGTCCCAGCGCCGGGAACGCGTCGTAGACGCTGCTCAGCGTCCACTCCCCGGGGCGGGCGCGGCGGGCGGCGACGGCCAGGTTCTCCGCGACGGTCATCGCGGGGAACAGCCGCCGGCCCTCCGGGACCAGCGCGAGGCCGAGCCCGACCCGCTGGTGGGCGGGCCCGCCGGTGATGTCCGTTCCGGCGAACGCGATGCGGCCTCCGGCCGGTGGGTGGGCGCCGGCGATCGTACGCAGAAGGGTTGATTTTCCGGCGCCGTTGGCCCCGACGAGGGCGAGCGTCTCGCCTTCGGCAACTTCAAGATCAATATTTTGTACGGCTGTCAGCAGGCCGTGACGAGCGGACAACGACTCGAGCCGGAGGAGGGACATCAGCGTCCCTTCCCCAGGTAGGCGTCGACGACCACCGCGTCGCGCAGCACCGCCGTGGGTTCCCCGTCGGCGATGACCTTCCCGGCGTCCATGCAGATCAGCCGGTCCACGACCTGGAGCAGGACGTGCACGATGTGCTCGATCCAGACCACCGTGATCCCGGCGGCGACCAGGTCGCGGATGGTGGTGACCAGTTCGGCGGCCTCGGCGTCGGTGAGCCCGGCGCCGATCTCGTCGAGGAGCAGCACGCGCGGTCCGGTGGCGACCGCGCGGGCCATCTCCAGTCGTTTGCGGTGCAGCAGCCCGAGGGTCTCGGCCCGCCGGTCGGCCAGGTCGAGCAGCTCGCACCGGCGCAGCACCTCGATACCGTGCCGGTGTGCCGCCCGGCCACGCAGGCCGGCACCGTAGGTGGCGCCGACCAGCACGTTCTCCAGGACGGTCATACCGCCGAAGGGACGCGGGATCTGATGTGCCCGCCCGATCCCCCTACGGCAGCGGATCTGCGGCCCGGACCGGGTGACGTCGTCGCCGCCGAGCCGGACCGTGCCCGAGTCCGGGGTGACCGACCCGGCGAGCACGTTGAGCAGGGTGGTCTTGCCGGCCCCGTTCGGCCCGACGATGCCGATCGCCTCGCCGGCGGCCGCGGTGAAACCGACGTCGTCGAGCACGTGCAGGTTGCCGTACCGCTTGTGCAGACCGGTCCCCGTCAGGACCGTCACGTGAGCGTCCCGTACTGCTTGAGCTGCCCGGCGACCGGGACGTTGGGGTCGGAGGAGTTCTCGCAGAGCACGAAATCCAGCGGGTAGGCGCCGGTGCCGGGCACCCACTGGCCGCCGAGGATCGGGGTGGCGACCACGTTCCTGTTCGGCCCACTCCCCCACTTCAGCTTGCCGACCGGTGTCTCGACCTCACACGCGCCGATCGCCGCGGCCACCGCGTTGCGGTCCTTCGGGTTCGCCGCCGCGGTCAGGGCCGCCGCCGCCACGTCGAAGAGCGCCAGGCTGGGCCCGAGCTGCTGGCTCCACTGCTTGCCGGCGGCCTGCTGGTAGCCGTCGCCGAGAGCCTGCGAGCCGATCCCGGTCAGCGACGAGGTGTAGCCGTAGGTCGGCGTCCAGTAGGCGGCACTGGCCACCCCGACACCGATGTCACCGAGTGCCTCCACCTGCGACGGGAACAGCCCGGTCTTGGCGGCCTGCGCGATCTTCGGCCGGAAGCCCTGCTGGGCGGCCTGCCGCCAGAACGTCGCGAAGTCCGACGGGATCGGGAACGTCGAGAAGATCTCGCAGCCCTCGGCCTTGAACCTGGCGATCTGCGCCGAGTAGTCGTTGCTGCCGTTGGTGTAGGCGCCCGGGTCGACGATCGTGTAGCCGGACTTCTCCAGCATCGGGCCGAGCGACGCACGGATGGCGTTGCCGTCGCTGTCGTTCGGCCACATCACGGCGACCTTCCTGTTGGTCTCCACCTGCGGCCACAGATGCGTGTAGGCGCTGTGGAACTGCTCGACACCGAAACAGAAGTGGAACGTGTACTTGTAGGCGTCGGTCTGGCCGGGTTTCGCGCCGCGGCCGAAGTACCACGCCTGCCAGGGGACGACGGTGGAGACGCAGGGGACGCCGGCCGCCTCGCACGCGTCGGAGACCGGGTTGACGGTCTCCGGTGTGGAGGTGGTGAGCATCAGGTCGACGCCCTCGCTGTTGATCAGGTCGTTGGCGACCTGGGCGGAGCGCTGCGGGTTGGACTGGCTGTCCTTGTCGACGACCACGACCTGGTACTTCGTGCCGCCGATGGTGAGTCCCTCGGCCAGTTTCTTGCGGGCGAGTTCGAGGACGTACGAGTCGGGCTCGCCGAAACCGGCGGCCGGCCCGGTGCGCGGGCTGACGAAACCGATCTTCAAAGTGTCCGTGCCGCCGCTGGTCTCGGCTCCCTTGCAGGCACCGAGCGCGAGGCTGACAGCCCCGAGCCCGGCACCCTGGAGCAGCCGGCGGCGAGAAAAATGAGCGAAAGATGACGGGGGCGTTTCCATGTTGACCTCCCGCGGAGAGTGGTGGCGAGAAACTAAGGCGGACCGTCCCGCCGGTCAACACAGCGTTTCAACAGTTCGAACGAGGGGTTAGGCTGCGCCATGCCTGTCGACGAAGAAGCCGGTAGCGGCACCGCGTTCTCCCAGTCCCTGGAACGGGGGCTGATGATCCTGTCGTCGTTCAGCGAGACCCACCCGGTGCTCGGCATCGCCGACATCTCCCGCGCGGTGGCGCTGAACAAGAGCACCACCCACCGGTACGTGTCGACCCTGGCCCGGCTCGGCTACCTGCAACAGGATCCGGAGACGAAGAAGTACTCGCTCGGGCCGAAGGTGGTCGACCTGGGCTTCGCCGCGCTCAACTCGCTCGAGATCAACCGGGTGGCGGCGCCCTGCCTGCAGAGCCTGGCCGACGAGACCGGGTACACGGTGAGCATGGCGGTGCTCGACGGTGCCGACATCGTCTACGTGGAACGGCGCCGCAGCGGGCGGGCCACCAGCGCGTACGCCATGGGCCTGAACCTGCACGTGGGTTCCCGGCTGCCGGCGTACTGCACGTCGATGGGGAAGGTGCTGCTCGCCCACCAGGAGCCCGCCGTGCTGCGCCAGCTGCTGGACCGGACCGATTTCGCCCGCCGCGGGCCGAAGACGCTGACCAACCGGGAGCAGCTGATGGCGGCGCTCGCGAAGATCCGGCAGACCGGGGTGTCGGTGAACGACGAGGAGCTCGCGTCGGGGCTGCGGTCGGTGGCGGCGCCGGTGCGCGACCGGACCGGCCGGGTGGTCGCGGCGGTCAACATCGCGGTGCACCTGACGGTGTGGTCGACCAGCGCGGACGCCGTGGTGGCCCGCCTGGAACGCCCGCTGCGCCAGTGCACCGCCGAGATCAGCACCCGCCTCGGCTACCGCTGACCCCCGGTCGCCAGCCGTCGCCCAGACACCCCCAACCCGCCCCCGAAGCCGCCTGAACGACGCCCGCGCCCCCGGCCGTCGCCCAGACACCCCGAACCCACCCCCCAAAGCGGTCTGGGCTACGGCTGGCGGTGGTGTTCCGGTTTTGGGGATGGCGTTCGAGTGGGTGGAACGGGTCGTTGATCTGCTGGAAACACGGGCATAGCGTCGGCGCACCCCTGCGCTTGGAGGCGACCCGATGCTTCTCGACGACAAACTCTGGACCGGCAACATCTTTCTCGGCGGCGAGTGGCGGCCGGGGCGGGGCGGCACGTATGACGTGACCGAACCCGCCACCGGCGCCGTGCTCGGCCGGATCGGGCGGGCCACGCCCGAGGACGTGACCGAGGCCGCCCGGATCGCGGCCGAGGCCCAGCGCGCCTGGGCGGACACCCCGCACCCGCGGCGGGCGGCGATCCTGCGCCGCGCCGCGCAACTGTGGACCGAGCATGCCGACGAGATCTCCGGCTGGAACGTGCGGGAGGTCGGCGCGATCCCGCCGATGGCCGGGTTCGCCCTGCACGTGGCCGAGCAGGAGTGCTACGAGGCGGCCGGGCTGCCCGCCCGCCCCTACGGCGAGCTGCTGCCCAGCGAGGAGCCGCGGCTGTCGATGGCCCGCCGGGTGCCGGCCGGTGTGGTGGCGGTGATCGCGCCGTTCAACGTCCCGATCATCCTGGCGATCCGCTCGGTGGCACCGGCCCTGGCCCTGGGCAACGCGGTCCTGCTCAAGCCGGACCCGCGCACCGCGGTCACCGGCGGCGTCACCCTGGCCCGGATCTTCGAGGAGGCCGGGCTGCCGCCGGGCGTGCTGCAGATGCTGCCGGGCGCGGCCGACGTCGGCGAGGCCCTGGTCACCGACCCGCATGTGCGGGTCATCTCGTTCACCGGCTCGACCGCGGCCGGCCGCCGGGTGGGCGCGCTCGCCGGCGAGCACCTGAAGCGGGCCCACCTGGAACTGGGCGGCAACTCGGCACTCGTGGTCCTGGCGGACGCCGACGTCGAGGGCGCGGTCGCGGCGGCTTCGTTCGGGTCCTGGTTCCACCAGGGGCAGATCTGCATGACCACCGGCCGGCACCTGGTGCACGCGAGCGTCTACGACCGGTTCGTCGAGGCCCTCGCGGCGAAGGCGGCGAACCTTCCGGTCGGCGACCCGTCCCGGGAGCAGGTGGTGCTCGGCCCGATCATCGACGCCGGCCAGCGCGACAAGATCCACTCGGTGGTGACCCGGTCGGCGGACTCCGGCGCTCGGATCGCGGCCGGCGGCACGTTCCGGGACCTGTTCTACTCCCCCACCGTGCTGGCCGACGTCTCCGGCGACACGCCCGCATTCCGGGAAGAGATCTTCGGTCCGGTGGCACCGGTCATCCGGTTCGGCGACGACGACGAGGCGGTACGGCTGGCCACCGCGAGTGAGTACGGCCTGTCGCTCGGCATCATCACCCGGGACGTGATGCGCGGCCTCGCACTGGCCGACCGGATCCCCACCGGCATCGTGCACATCAACGACCAGACCGTAGGGGACGAGGCGAACAGCCCGTTCGGTGGTGTCGCGGCGTCCGGGACCGGCTCCCGGTTCGGTGGCGCGGCGGCCAACGTGGAGGCGTTCACCGAGACACGCTGGGTCACTCTGCGTGACAAGCCGCCCGCGTACCCGTTCTGACGAAAGTTGTTTCCGTGCCGTTACAGGCACTCCGGGAGGCTTGCGCGAAATGCACGTTCATCAATAATGAGCGCCATGAATCGAGCCGAGGCGATACCGGTTGACGGGTCCCGGAGCACGACCGAGCCCCCCAGCGGCCACGAGCCGGCGGCACCCCCGCCGGCTCCCGGCCGAGCTCATCCACAGGTCACCACGCCGGCCCGGCCGGCAGGTGGCGGCAACACCGTCGCGGTCCGCCCGCCGGCCCCCGCGATCTCCCCCTATCGAGGCCACCGCCGCGCGGACGGCATGCCGGACAGGCTCCCGGTCCGGCACGCCGAGACACCCGCACCGGAGCCGTGGACCGGCCCACCGGCCGACACCCGAGCCGCGAGCAAGGCGGTGACCCGTCGGATCGCCCGGCGGGGCGCCGTCGCCGCCCGCCGCGTGGTCGGCCTGTGAACGCCACGACACGGCCGGCGGCACGACCGGCCGGCCGGCCACGACGACGCGAGCGGGGACGCTCCGAGCCCGCGGACAATCACCCACGTGCGGTGACGGGGGAAGACGGATCCTGCCGGCCACGACGCGGCCGGCGCGGACCGCTACGGACGAGTGAACGACTGCTGACCGCCATGGCCCACGGCGTCCGGCGGCCACCGGGCGGCGCGACGTCCCCGGAGGCCTACCGGCCACCAGGCAGCACGAACCCGCCTGGTGCCTCGCGGCCACCAGGCGGCGGGACGACAGCGATCACCCACGGCCCGCCGCCGGACCGCGGGGCGGCAGGGAGACGGGCACGACTGGAGCCTGCCGCCGGGCCTACGAGAGCGGCCGGGAGGACACCTGCCGGGCCGGGAACGCGTGGCCGTATCGGAGAAGGTTCTTCCGGGGAATCGCGGACCGTGACCAATCTCGCAAACCGGGCGCCGATCGGACCCGGTGGTGACGCTGCGCCACCACCGGTGGCCCATCCGGGCCGGCCACCACCAAGCGCCGGAACCGTCCGGCTTTTAACCGCAATGTCACAGCTTGTCACGAGATTCTCACCGAAGTCGGGTGATCCCGTGCCCGCCTGGTGGGCAGCGGCGTCGTGATGGTTGGGCCGACCCCTTCTTCGGGGTACAAGTGAGGCACATCGCTCGCCTCGCCGGTCACCGTCGGCGAGCCGGGCGGCCGCACCCGCTGAAGAGGGAGAGCAGTCTCCATGGGCGACACGCCTGTCATCACGCTCAACAACGGCGTCACGATTCCGCAGATCGGATTCGGCGTCTTCCAGATTCCCGAGGCGCAGACCGCGGCCGCGGTCACCACCGCGCTGGAAGCGGGTTACCGCAGCATCGACACCGCGGCCATCTACCACAACGAGGCGGGTGTCGGCGCCGCCCTGAAGGCGGCCGGGGTGCCGCGCGACGAGCTGTTCATCACGACCAAGGTCTGGAACACCGATCAGGGGTACGACGAGACGCTGCGCGCGTTCGACGCCAGCACCGCACGCCTCGGACTGGATCGGCTCGACCTCTACCTGATCCACTGGCCCACGCCGAAACGGGCGAAGTACCTGGACACCTGGCGGGCGCTGGAGAAGCTCCTGGCCGACGGCCGGGTCCGGGCCATCGGTGTCTCCAACTTCCTGCCCGAGCAGCTGCACGCCGTCGCCGACCTCGGCGGCACCGTGCCCGCGGTCAACCAGATCGAGGTGCACCCGGCCCTCCAGCAGCGTGACGCCCAGGAGGCGAACGCCGAACTGGGCGTCATCACCGAGGCGTGGAGCCCGCTCGCCCAGGCCGGCGTGCTCGGCGACCCGGCCGTGCTGCGGATCGCCACCGCCCACGACCGCACCCCGGCCCAGGTCGTGCTCCGCTGGCACGTGCAGCAGGGCCGGATCGTGATCCCCAAGTCGGTCACCCCGTCCCGGATCGCCGAGAACCTGCGGATCTTCGACTTCGAGCTGACCGCGGACGAGCTGGCCGCGATCGACGCGCTGGAGTCCGACGGCCGGACCGGGCCGCATCCGGACCACTTCAACTGATCCTCGCGAATGTGACGGTCACGTCATGACGTGACCGTCACAGAGATCGTTAAGCGGCTTCACAGGAACCCGCCGCACACTGGGGTCACGTCCCCCTCACAGGAGGTTCCGATGGGTCTTCTCGGCCTGATCAGCTTCGCGTTGCTGCTGGTCCAGCTGGTGCTGCTGGTTCGTGTCGCGCTCGACTGGAGCGTCATGCTGGCCGGTCCCGCCATGCCCGGGTCGGCCCGGGCCAAGGCCCTCGACGTCGCCTACCGTCTCACCGAGCCGATCCTGGCGCCGGTCCGCAAGGTGCTGCCCCCGCTACGGGCCGGCGGCATCTCGATCGACCTGGCGTTCATCGTCGTCTTCATCGTGATCGGCATCATCCGCGCGCTTCTCTGACCGGCTCTCTGACCGGCTGCTCCCTGACCGACTCCCTGTCCGGCTGCTCCCTGACCGACTCCCTGTCCCGGCCGCTCCCTGACCGACTCCCTGTCCCGGCTGCTCCCTGACCGACTCCCTGTCCCGGCCGCTCTCTGACCGGCTGCTCTCTGACCGGCTGCTATCTGACCGGCGCGAGCGGTGCTCCGGCTGCCGGCGCGGGGCCGTCGGGCAGTGGGCCGGGGGCGGGCGGCGTCAGCGGGTTGGGGGCGCCGCCGGACCGGGCGGCCAGCATGATCGCGGCCGGCAGCAGGATCAGCGTGGCGCCCGGCAGTACCGAGACGCCGTCGGCCGGATAGCCGGTGCCGTCGACCACGAAGAGCAGGTTGGCGGCGAACGACAGCGGCATGATCGCGGCGAGGAAGAGGGCCAGGGCGCCCGGCAGCCCGGCAACGGCCAGCAGCGTCCAGATCGCCGCGGTCCGGCCCCGCCGCCGCGCCCGGTGCCGGCGGAGCACGGCTGCCACCGTCACGGCGAACGGCAGTGACAGGAACACCCCGAAGATCGATACCTGATCGCCGGCGCCGTTACCCAGGAAGACCCCGAAACCCGCGGTCACTGCCGGTGGCACCGTGACGAGCAGGGCCGTCACCGCCGGGCGCAGGCGGTGCACGCTGGTCGCGGCGGCCGTCACCACGCCGAGCAGCACCGTCCCGGCGGCCACCAGGATCGTGGTGAGCGGCAGGCCCAGCGGCATGAACGGGTGGTTCTCCGCCGGTGTGCCCTGCGCCAGCAGCAGTGGTCCGAGCCCGGCCGCGGCGATCGCCGCCGTCATCGTGCGGGTGCGGATGCGGGCGGCCGCGGTGGTTCCGGTGATGTCGGCGGCCGCACCGGCCCCGGCGGCGGTCCCGCCGTGCCCGGCCGCACCGAACCCGGCGGCGGTCCCGGCATGCCCGGCCGCACCGAACCCGGCGGCGGTCCCGGCATGCCCGGCCGCACCGAACCCGGCGGCGGTCCCGGCATGCCCGGCCGCACCGAACCCGGCGGCGGTTCCGGCACGGCCCGCCGCACCGGACCCGGCTGGAGTCTCGACGATCCGGCCGGCCAGGGTCCAGGCCAGGGTGATCGTCGCGGCGGCGGCCAGCAGTGCGATCCGCAGGCCGGGCAGGCCGGTGACCTCGTTGATCAGCAGGGCCGACTCGGTGGCGAGCAGACCGGCGGCGAGCGCGGCGGCGGCCCGGGATGCGTGCCGGCGGTTGGCCGTGGCGACCAGCAGACCCAGAGCGGCGAACAGGATCGCGGCCCACCGTAACTCGGCCACCCACAGGTAGAGTTCGCCGTCTCCGCCGGGCATCGGGGCGGCCGCCGACATCACCGGCATCGCCGCGGTCAGGTAGGTCACCGTGTAGGCCCACGAGAGCACCCCGGCAAGCGTCGCGACCACCCCGGCGACCAGGACGACGGGCGGGAATGCCGGGGGCGCAGTGGCGGCCGAGTCGGTGGTGGCGGTTCCGGACGCGGCGCTGGACGCCGGGGGCGCGGCGCTGGACGCCGGGGGCGCGGCGCTGGACGCCGGGGGCGCGGCGGTGTGTGGGATCAGCGTGGCGGCGGCCCGGTCGGTCAGGCGGGCCGGGCGTTCGGGGGCCGTCGCCGCCCGGCGGCCGTAGAGGACCGCCAGCCAGCCGTAGGCGAGGAACGTGCCGGCCAGGGCTCCGGTGTGCACGATCAGGCCTGATTCGTCCGGTTTCAGGATCCCGGTGTCGAAGGACAGCAGCAACGAGGCCGCGGCGGCGTCCGGTCCCTGGGTGATCAGCACGGGGACGGTGGCCAGCGCGGTCGCCAGCGCCGCCACCGCGGGGACCCCGGCCAGCACCCACCTGGTCGCGCCCTCGCGGGTGGACCGGGCGGCGGCCGCACCGGCCAGCGCGGTCAGCACCGTCCACGCGACGATCCCGATCACGGTGGTCGGGTGCGGGACGAGCGGGCCCTCGCCGACCTCGCCGATCAGCAGGGCCGGCAGCACGGCCAGGGGCGCGAGCACCGCCGGGCCCGCCGCGCCCAGCCGGCCGTCACGGGACATCGGCAGGCGACGGCCCAGCCACCAGGCGACCGGCACGCACCACAGGGTGAGGACCACCGCGCCGGTGACGACCCAGCCCTCGAAGTGGAGCCACATCGGCGACTCCACGCCGGCGGCGTCGAAGGCCAGCTGCACCAGCGACCGGACCGTCTGGACCACGCCGATGCCGAGGACCGCGGCCAGCATCAGCGCGGCGGCCGGGCTCATCCCGGAGCGGGCCTCGGCCCAGCCGCGCGGGACACCGGTGGCGTCCCGCGCGGGCGGGGAGGTGAGCAGGCTGACCGCGAAGCCGAGGCGCTCGGCGACCCGGCCCGGCTGCCGCTCGAGGTGGGCGAGTTCGGCGAGCCACTCCCGGTGCAGGTCCTCGCGCAGGTCGGCGGGCCAGCGCCGGGCCGCCGTGCGCAGCGCCCACCGGGTGAGCCGGGTCAGGATCATGCCGGACACCGTAACCCACCCTTTGCTGTTTCTCTACATAGGGGTTCAGCTCAAGCGATCGTCGACGAACTCCAGGGCCGTGGTGTCGAAGAAGCTGCGGCCCCCGGCGTGGTCGTCCCACGGGTAGACCTCGATCTCCTTCTGTGCCTCGATCGCGTTGTAGGCCGCGAACACTCCGGACGGCGGGCACACGTCGTCCATCAGCGCCGCCGACAGGATCGCCGGCGCGGTGATCCGCCGGGCGAAGTGGACCGCGTCCACGTGGTCGAGGGTGTCCAGGGTCCGCTGGGCTGCCTGCGGGTTGGCGCGGAGGAAGCGGACCACCTCGGCGTACGGGAAACTGTCGGTGATCGTGATCGCCCGCTGGATGTCGCAGAGGAACGGCACCCCGGCGACCACCGCCGACACCAGGTCCGGGACGAGTCCGGCCGAGGCCAGCGCGAGCGCGCCGCCCTGGCTCTTGCCGGTGACCACGAGCCGGGAGGCGTCGATGCCCGGCAGCTCGGTGGCGGTCTCCACGGCACGGGCCGCGTCGGTGATCAGCCGGCGGTAGTAGAACGTCTCCGGGGCGAGCACCCCGCGGGTCAGGAAGCCGGGGGTGGACGGGCCGGCCCCGTGGTCGTCCGGGTCGGGGGTGTCGCCGCCACGCCAGCCGCCGCCCTGGCCCCGGGTGTCCATGACCAGGTGGGCGTACCCGGCACTGGTCCAGGTCAGCCAGTCGATCGGCAGGCCGCGGCCACCGCCGTACCCGATGAACTCGACGGCGACCGGCAGCGGGCCGTCAGCGGTGGACGGACGGTTGAGCCAGGCCCGGACGGGCTGGCCGGCGTAGCCGGTGAAGGTGACGTCGTAGGTGGTGACGCCCTTGAGCGGGGTCGCGACCTCGGCCAGTCTCGGTGGCAGGGCCGCCCGGCGCGCCGAGGCGAGCGTGCCGGACCAGAAGTCGTCGAAGCCGGCCGGCTCCGGGCGGGAGAGATGGTACGTGCGCAATTCGTGGAGTGGGAAGTCAAACAGCGCCATGGTGATCACGCTAGGCGCTGGGCTTGGCTGACGACAGCCCCTGCGGGCACGATGGGCGCGTGCCACCGGAAGCCGCCACCCGACCCCCGCACGTCCTCGAGGCCGTCCTGGAGCGGCTGACCTATGTGAACGAGGAGACCGGCTACACGGTGGCCCGGGTCGCGCACAAGAGCAGCACCGATCTGCTGACCGTGGTCGGGGCGCTGCTCGGCGCGCAGCCCGGGGAGAGTCTGCGGCTGAGCGGGTGGTGGTCGTCGCACCCGCAGTACGGCCGTCAGTTCGAGGTCGTCTCCTACACCACCGTGCTGCCGGCCACCATCCAGGGGATCCGCCGCTATCTGGGATCGGGGCTGGTCAAGGGTATCGGGCCGGTGTTCGCCGAGCGGATCGTGGACCACTTCGGACTCGACACCCTGGAGATCATCGAGACCGCGCCGGAGCGGCTGATCGAGGTGGCCGGGCTGGGGCCGAAACGCACGAAGAAGATCACCGCGGCGTGGGCCGAGCAGAAGGCGATCAAGGAGGTGATGGTCTTCCTCCAGGGCGTCGGGGTGTCCACGTCGATCGCGGTGCGGATCTACAAGAAGTACGGGGACTCGTCCATCTCGGTCGTCAAGAACTCGCCGTACAAGCTCGCGGCCGACGTCTGGGGCATCGGGTTCAAGACCGCGGACACGATCGCCCAGGCGGTCGGGATCCCGCACGACAGTCCCGAACGGGTGAAGGCGGGCCTGCAGTACACGCTGTCGCAGGCCACCGACAACGGTCACTGTTTCCTGCCGGCGGACAGTCTCGTGGCGGACGCCGCCAAGATCCTCGACGTACCGGACGCGCTGGTCCCGGTCTGCCTCGACGAACTCGTCGCGGAGGAGGGTGTGGTGCGGGAGCAGGACGAGATCTACCTGGTCCCGTTCCATCGCGCGGAGATGTCGCTGTCATCATCGCTGATCTCCCTGCTGCGCGACAAAGCGGACAGGATGCCGCACTTCCGGGACGTGGACTGGGGCAAGGCTCTCGCCTGGCTGCACCAGCGCACCGGCTCGACCCTCGCCACCGAGCAGGAGCAGGCCGTCAAGCTGGCGCTCACGTCGAAAGTGGCCGTCCTCACCGGCGGGCCCGGGTGCGGGAAGAGCTTCACCGTACGCTCGATCGTCGAACTCGCCGCCGCGAAGAAGGCGAAGATCCAGCTCGTCGCACCGACCGGCCGGGCCGCGAAGCGGCTCGCCGAGCTGACCGGCCACCCGGCCGCCACCGTGCACCGCCTGCTCAAACTGCAGCCCGGCGGGGACGCCACCTTCGACCGCGACAACCCGCTCGACGCCGACCTGATCGTCGTCGACGAGGCCTCGATGCTCGACCTGATCCTGGCGAACAAGCTGGTCAAGGCGATCCCGCCGGGTGCGCACCTGCTGCTGGTCGGTGACGTCGACCAGCTGCCGTCGGTCGGTGCCGGCGAGGTGCTGCGCGATCTGCTGGCCGCGGACGTGATCCCCCGGGTACGGCTCACCCAGATCTTCCGGCAGGCGGCGGAGAGCGGCGTGGTCACCAACGCGCACCGGGTCAACCAGGGCCGGCCGCCGCGTTTCGAGGGCCTGACCGACTTCTTCCTGTTCCCGTGCGACGACACCGAGGCCACCGCGGCGCTCACCGTCGACGTCGCGTGCCGCCGGATCCCGAGGAAGTTCGGGCTGGACCCGCGCCGCGACATCCAGATCCTCACCCCGATGCACCGCGGTCCGGCCGGCGCCGGCGCCCTCAACGTCCTGCTCCAGCAGGAGCTCACCCCGCACCGTGAGGGCCTGCCGGAGCGGCGGCTGGGCGGGCGGGTGTTCCGGGTCGGCGACAAGGTCACCCAGATCCGGAACAACTACGAGAAGGGCGCGGCCGGCGTCTTCAACGGCACCGTCGGCGTGGTCACCGGGCTGTCGCCCGAGGAGCAGACCTTGACGGTACGGACGGACGAGGACGAACAGATCGAGTACGACTTCGACGAGCTGGACGAGCTGGCACACGCCTACGCCATCACGATCCACCGGTCGCAGGGCTCGGAGTACCCGGCCGTGGTCATCCCGCTGACCACCAGCGCCTGGATGATGCTGCAGCGCAATCTGCTCTACACGGCGATCACCCGGGCGAAGAGGCTGGTCGTGTTGGTCGGCTCCCGCCGGGCGCTGGCCGCCGCGGTCCGCACGGTCGGCGCGGGCCGCCGGCACACCGCGCTGACCCGGCGCCTGGGCTAGCCGCTAGCACAGTCCGGCGGGCCGTGGGCCGCGAACGCGGAAATCCGGGCGGAATGGCCGTGTTGTCCGGACGCGGGTACGGCTGTTCCACGCACCGCTCCCGACAGTTCCCGATCTGACTAGTGTGAGGTTGGTAAACAATTCTTCAGTCCTTTTCCGGGCCATTTCTCGCTGCCCGGAAAAGGAATCCGAAAACGACGGGGGAATTCTCATGTTGCGTTCGACGACGGTCAGCACGGCGCTTCTCGGTGTCCTCGCGATGGCCGCCGCACCGGCCCAGGCACAGCCGCAGCCGCCCAAGCCCGACAAGATGATGGTGATCGACGTGGTCTCGGCGAACGGGTCGGGCTGCCCGGCCGGCACCGCGGACATCCAGGTCTCACCCGACAACACCGCCTTCACGGTCACGTACTCGCAGTACACCGCTTCGGTCGGGCCGCAGGCGACGCCGCTGGACTTCCGGAAGAACTGCCAGCTGGCACTGAACGTGAAGGTGCCGTCCGGATTCACGTTCGCCATCGCGAGCGCCGACTACCGCGGATACGCCAGCCTGCGGGCCGGGGCGTATGCCCTGCAATCGGCCGGCTACTACTTCCAGGGCCACTCACAGACGGCGCGCAGCCAGCACAATTTCAAGGGCCCGATGGAGGACAACTGGCAGCGCACCGACCAGGTGGCGATCGCGTCGTACAGCTACCTGCCCTGTGGTGAGCAGCGCTACCTGAACATCAACACCGAACTGCGGGTCAACCGCGGATCGTCGGACACGAAGAAGTTCACCAACTTCATCTCGATGGACTCGACCGACGCCGCGATCAACACCCTTTACCGGATCGCCTGGAAGAAGTGCGGCAAGTAATCCCGGCCGTCACCGGTCACGGTCGACGAACGCCGCCCACGGATCCCCGGCCGGTCGATGCTCCGCCGATGGCGGGGCCACCACCGGCCGGGCCCGGCGGGCGGCCAGCAGCGCCGCCAGCGCGGTGGTGATCGGCACCGCGGCGACCAGGCCGATCGTGCCGACCGCGCTGCGCACCAGCTCCTGCGCGATCATCTGCGAGGTGAGGACCTCGTCGAGCGGGGTGTCGCCGGCCGCGAACAGCAGCATCAGCGGCAGCGACGCCCCCGCGTAGGCCAGCACGATCGTGTTGATCACCGAGGCGATGTGGGCCCGCCCGATCCGGGTGGCCGCGCCGTAGAGGCGCCGGAACCCGTAGGACGGGTTGGCCACCGCCAGCTCGGCGACGGTGGCCGACTGGGTGACCGTGACGTCGTCGAGCACGCCGAGCGAGCCGATCACGATGCCGGCCAGCAGCAGGCCCCGCATGTTCACGTCGCCCTGGGTGATGGTCAGGAAGTTCGACGTCTCGTCGGCGACACCGGTCAGGTGCACCCCGGCGGTGGCGACGGCGGCCAGGATCGCGGTGATCGCCAGGCTGGCCAGGGTGCCGGCGACCGCGACCGTCGTGGTCAGCGACAGCCCGTGCGTCAGGTAGAGCACGATGAGCATGATCGCGGCGGCGCCGACCACCGCGACCAGCACCGGCGACCGGCCGTCCAGGATCGCCGGCACGATGAACCAGAGCAGGATCCCGAAGGTGACCGCTAGACCGGCCAGCGCCGTCACCCCGCGCCACCGGCCGAAGGCGATCACCGCGAGCGCGAACGCCGCACCCAGCATCCACAGCTCGCCGCCCCGCTTGTGGTCGGAGATCGAGTAGCTCATGCCGGTGGGTGCGGCCTCGTCGTTGAGGGCGAGCAGCGTGATGTCGTCGCCGGCCGCCACCTCGGGCGCGCCCGGCCCGTTCGGGACGTCGGTGGTGATCACCGCCCCGTCGTCGAGACGCACCTGGACGGTGCCGCAGTCCTCCTCCGGGGCGTCGCCCTCGGGCACCGGCGGGCACTCGGCGGGGGTCACCGCCACCACCTCGCCGGTCACCACGGCCGGGCCCGCCGCCCCCTCGGCCCGCGGGGTGTCGTGCGGCCACAGCAGCAGCATGCCGACCAGGGTGATCAGCACCGCCGGCACCAGGAGCAGCAGGGTGATCCGCCGGGCCTGCGGAAACTCCGGCAGCTCCCCGTGGGCATGGTGATGGTGGTCGGCGCTCATCGTGCTCCTCGTCGCGGCCGTCGGTGGTACCCGCGAACCGTACCCGGCCGGTCCGGGTCGGCCGGAGCTCACGCCGAGCGGGTCTTCGCCCGTTCCTCGGCGGACCGGCCGAACGTCAGCCAGAAGTCGGTGATGGCCAGGCTCAGCACCGGGCGGCGACCGGCCAGGTAGCCCAGCGGGCCGTCCGGCTCGGGACGCCACGCGGTCGCCGCGGTCCGCAGACCGGCCCGGCCCCGCACCGGCGTACGCCGGACCTGCTCGCCGAGTTGCTGGGCGACGGTGAACCCGAGCGGGAACCGGCCCGGGAGCCGCCGTTTGAGGCGGACCAGCGCGGCCCCGATCGGCGCGCCACCGTCCGGAGCGGTGATCGTGGCGTCGACCAGCGGCTCGGTCTCGGCGTCCAGCGTGAAGTCGGCCAGCTCCTTGGGGATGCCCCAGAGCCGGCGCCCGCCCTCGCGGGAGGCGACGCTGTCCACCCAGATGTCGGTGATGCTGACCCGCGGGCGGCCGCGCTCGTGCACCAGGACGGCGCTGAGCAGCTCCTTGTAGTGCAGGACGCCGCCCGGCTCGTACGACACCCAGGCGGCGCCGACCGCGACGCGGCCGCCGACGGTGACCGGGCGGACCGCGGCGTCCAGCGCCGGGGGCAGGGCCGGGACGTCCCGGCGGGGGATCAGGAACACCGACAGATACATCTGTCCGCGCAGGTGCCAGGGCTCGGGCGGGTACATGCCTCCACCCTGGCACCCCCGGGGCGTACGTTCAACGTCCTCGATGCCGTCAGTATCGGAACCGGGACACGACCGCCTGGAGCTGGGCCGCGGTCTGACCGAGGTCCTCGGCCGCGTGCCGGGTCTCGCCGACCGTGTCGGTGGTCCGGCGGGTGGCCTCGGAGACCGTGCCGATCGTCATCGCGATGTCGCCGGCACCGTTGGCCGCCTCGCTGAGCGTGCGGTTCATCTCGGCGGTCGTCGCGGTCTGCTCCTCGACGGCCGACGCGATGGTCAGCTGGATGCCGTTGATCCGCTCGATGATCTCGGTGATCTCGCCGATCGCGGTGACCGCGCCGCTGGTGTCGGCCTGGATCGCCTGCACCCGCTGGGAGATGTCCTCGGTGGCCTTGGCGGTCTCCTGGGCCAGGTCCTTGACCTCACCGGCGACGACCGCGAAGCCCTTGCCCACCTCACCGGCCCGGGCCGCCTCGATGGTCGCGTTCAGGGCCAGCAGGTTGGTCTGCTCGGCGATGCTGGTGATCACCTTGACGACGGTGAAGATCTCCTCGGACGAGGCACCGAGCCGTCCGACGATCGCGTTGGTCTCGGCGGCGACCCGCACGGCCTGGGCGGCCACCTCGGTCGCCTCCGAGGTGGAGACGCTGATGTCGCGGATCGCCGAGCCCATCTCCTGCGAGCCGGCCGACACCACCTGCAGGTTGTGCGAGACCGTGTCGGCGGCAGTGGCGACCGTGCCGGCCTGCACGGAGGCCTCGCTGGCGGCCGCGTCCACGCCGCCGGCGACCGAGCTGAGCCGGCCGGCCGCGTCCTGGAGGGTGCCGACGCTGCCGCCGAGCTGGATCATGTCCTCGCGGAGGCGGGCGACGCCCTGGTCGAGGGCGGTGGCCATCCGGCCGATCTCGTCGCGGCTGCGGACCTCGGAGCTTCGCGTCAGGTCACCCTCGGCCAGGCCCTCGGCGATCCGGGAGACCTCCCGCACGGTACGCCGCACCCGGCTCGCCACCTGGAATCCGATGAGCAGGCTCAGCACCATGCCGGCGACCAGCACGATCGCCACGGTCCAGGCCGCGCTCGATCCGGACGACTCGGCGTCGGTGATGCTCTTCTCGGCCAGTTCGACAGCGCGTTCCCGCAGGGCGCTCTGGTCCTCGGCGAGGGCCGCCCGCAGCGCGTCGTACTTCTTGAGCGCCTCGGCGAAATCGGCCTGGCTGCCGCCGGTGGCCGGGGGCGCGTTGATGAAGCCGAGGTAGGCCTCCCAGTCGGTCTTGGCCTTGGCCACCGTCTCGTCGCCGGGCAGGTGCTGGTCGAAGACTCCGAAGGCGTCGGCGATGGAGGCCTGGTTCGCCGCCATGCCCTCCTTGATCCGGTCGCCGATCGCCGGGTAGAGCTGGAGCGCGGACACACTGCCGCTGAACGCCTCGACGCTCGTGGTGAAGGTGCCGACGGCCGACTCGATCGCCAGGGACTGCCGGTGCGCGGCCGCGCCGTCCCGGTTGAGCTCGTGGATCGTGGTCACCGCCAGCGCACCGACGATCAGGCCGCTGACCGTCGCGGTCATCGCCGCGGCGCCGATCTTCGTACGCAGCGACCGGTCGTCGAACAGGCTGCTCAGCCCCATCGGTATCCCCTCATCATGGCGTCCGTCGACCGTAGGATCGGCACGCCTGGAACGCGCTTGAGAGAGCCGCACGAGGGAACCGCCCGGCCTCAGTGTCCAGCGCCGGGCAGTCCTCGCGGGCCGACTCGTCCAGATTGACGGATGGGGCGGATGGGGCGTCAGGGCGCGGTGACGTCGGCCAGGGCCTGGAAGATCAGCCATGTCGAGGTGGCGCCCGGGTCCTGATGGCCGGCGCTGCGTTCGCCCAGGTAGGAGGCCCGGCCCTTGCGTGCGGTCAGCGGGATCGTGGCCCGGGCCCCGTCACCCGCGGCCCGCGCCGCACCGGCCGCCGCCTCGGGCAGGGCCGCGCCGCCCGCCACCGCCTCCTCGAACGCGGCGAGCGCCGGCTCGTACGCGTCCACGATGGTCTTGTCGCCGGGGGCCGCGCCACCGAGGGCCCGGACCGCCTCCAGCCCCGCGCGCAGGCCGCCGGCCAGGTCGGGCAGGGTGGCCGACGGGCCCGGCGGCAGCGCTTTGCCGAGGGCACGGAAGACGCTGCCGTACAGCGGGCCGGAGGCACCGCCCACCTTGGAGATCAGGGTGCCGCCGGAGCGGACGAAGACGTCGCCGACGCCGGTGAATCCGGTGCCGTCGAGCAGCGCCGTGACGGCGGTGAAGCCGCGCCGCAGGTTGACGCCGTGGTCGCCGTCGCCGATGGCCGAGTCGAGTCTCGTGAGCTCGTCGGCCTCGGCGGCGACGGAGTCCGCGACGGCGCGCAGCCAGGCGGTGGCCAGGGTGACATCCACGTCAGGCGCCCCACCGCAGGCCGGGTGTGCGCACCGGCGCGTCGAACAGCCGCAGCGTCTCGTCCGTCACCCGGGTCACGGTGATCGACAGCCCGGCCATGTCCAGGCTGGTCACGTAGTTGCCGACCAGCCGCCGGCTGATCTCCACACCGCGCTCGGCGAGCACCGTGGCCACCTCGCCGTACACCAGGTACAGCTCGATCAGCGGAGTGCCACCCAGGCCGTTGACCAGCACGATCACCCGGTCGCCGCGGTCGACGGGCTTCGCCTCCAGGATCGCGTCGAGCGCGGAGCGGACCAGGTCCCGGGCGGGGCGCAGCTTCTCCCGGCGACGGCCCGGCTCGCCGTGGATGCCGACACCGACCTCGATCTCGTCCTCCGGCAGGTCGAACCCGGGGCGGCCGGCCGCGGGGGTGGTGCCGGCCGTCAGCGCGTACGCGAAAGAGGCCGACGCCGTGTTGACCTCGCGCCCGATCGCGGCGACCTCGGCCAGTTTGCCGCCCTCCTCGGCGAGCGCCCCGGCGATCTTCTCCACCAGCAGGGTCGCGCCGGTGCCGCGCCGCCCGGCCGTCCACGTCGAGTTCTCCACCGCGACGTCGTCGTCGACGAGCACCGTCTCCACCGTGACGCCCTCGTCGGCGGCCAGTTCCGCGGCCATCCGGAAGTTCATCACGTCACCGGTGTAGTTCTTCACGACGTGCACCACACCGGCACCGCCGTCGACGGCTTTCGTCGCGGCCAGGATCTGGTCCGGCACCGGGGACGTGAAGACCTCCCCGGGACAGGCCGCGTCGAGCATGCCGGGGCCGACGAACCCGCCGTGCAACGGCTCGTGCCCGGAACCTCCACCGGACACCAGCGCCACCTTGCCCGGGCGCGGGGCGTCCGCCCTGGCCAAATACTGTTCGGCGGTGTCGACGCGCAGCTCGGGGTGGGCGGCGGCGAGCCCCGCGAGCGCCTCGGCCACCACGTCGGACGGATCGTTGATGAATTTCTTCACGGCCGGCTCCTTTGCCTCGGTCTCCTCAGCATGGTCGCGCTGAGCGATTCGGCCAAGGCTTTGCGTGACTACCATCGGGATCCATGGCGTACGTGGGAATCGTGCTCGTGTCACACAGCGCAACACTGGCCGCCGGTGTGCGGGAACTGCTCGCGCAGGTCGCCGGCCCGGATGTCCGGGTCGAGCCGGCCGGCGGCACCGGCGACGGCGGGCTGGGCACCAGCGCCGGGAGGATCGAGGCCGCGATCCGGGCGGCTGACGCCGGCGCCGGGGTGCTGGTCCTGGCCGATCTGGGCAGCGCGGTGCTGACCACCCGCACGGTGCTGGCCGATCTGCCGGCCGGCCCGGTGCTGGTGGACGCGCCGTTCGTCGAGGGCGCGGTGGCCGCCGCGGTGCTCGCGTCGACCGGCGCCGATCTGGCGACCGTGGCCGCCGCGGCCGGGGAGGCCCGCGATGTCCCCAAGTTCTGAGATCGAGGTCGTGCTGCCCGCGGCGCTGCACGCGCGCCCGGCGGCCGAGGCGGTCCGGACCGCCTCGGCCTACACCTCCGACGTCGAGGTACGCCTCGGTGAGCGTTCGGCGAGTGCCGGCAGTGCCCTGCGCCTGATGTCGCTGGGTGCGCCGGCCGGGGCCACGGTGATCGTCCGTGCCACCGGAGACGACGCCCACCTCGCCGCGCTCGCGGTGGCCGAGGTGCTTCGTTCCGCCGAGTAGTTCCGTAACTTTCGGAGCTCTCGCACAGATTGGGCGCGCTCCCATCCTCATCATTAGCGGGGAGAAAGGACAATTCAGCCTTGGTGGATCACGGACGGAATCATTAAAGTTTCGGCCGTCCAGAGCCATCCGTCGATACCCCGAATCGACTGGACCGAAGGCAGATCCCCATGAGCCGTCCCCGTACCGTTCTCGGCGCGCTGGCCACCGCCCTTCTGGCGGCCGGCACGTTCGTCGCCCTGTCCCCATCGGCCGACGCCGCGGCGTCCACACTCGGCGCGGCCGCCGCCGAGAAGGGCCGCTACTTCGGCACCGCGGTCTCGCTCAACAAGCTGAGCGACTCGACCTACTCGACCATCCTCAACCGCGAGTTCAACATGCTCACGGCCGAGAACGAGATGAAGATCGACGCTCTCGAGCCGAACCAGAACCAGTTCAACTTCACCACCGCCGACCGGCTGATCACCCGCGCCAACGAGATCGGCGCCAAGGTCCGCGGCCACACGCTGGCCTGGCACTCGCAGCAGCCCGGCTGGATGCAGAGCCTGAGCGGCACCGCGCTGCGCAGCGCCATGAAGAACCACATCACCCAGGTCATGACCCACTACAAGGGCAAGATCCACTCCTGGGACGTGGTGAACGAGGCCTTCGACGACAGCACCGGCGGCCGCCGCGACTCCAACCTGCAGCGCACCGGCAACGACTGGATCGAGGACGCGTTCGTCACCGCGCGCGCCGCCGACCCGGCCGCCAAGCTCTGCTACAACGACTACAACACCGACAACTGGAGCTGGGCCAAGACCCAGGGCGTCTACAACCTGGTCAAGGACTTCAAGGCGCGGGGTGTGCCGATCGACTGCGTCGGCTTCCAGTCGCACTTCAACAGCGGTTCGCCCTACCCGAGCAACTACCGCACCACGCTGCAGAACTTCGCCGCCCTCGGCGTCGACGTGCAGATCACCGAGCTCGACATCGAGGGCTCCGGCAGCACCCAGGCCACCACGTACGGCAATGTGACGAACGACTGCCTCGCCGTCGCCCGCTGCAACGGCATCACCGTCTGGGGCATCCGGGACACCGACTCGTGGCGGGCCAGCGGCACCCCGCTGCTCTTCGACGGGAGCGGCAACCCGAAGCAGGCGTACACCGCCGTGCTCACCGCCCTCGGCGGCGGCACCACCTCGCCGTCACCGAGCAACTCCGGTTCGGCCTCGCCGTCCCCGTCGGCCAGCCAGTCGCAGGGCACCGGCGCCTGCACGGCGACCGTGTCGATCAACGCCTGGACCGGCGGGTTCGTCGCCACCGTCACGGTCAAGGCCGGATCGGCCGCGCTGTCCGGGTGGACCGCCGGCCTCACCCTGCCGACCGGTGCCGCGGTGACCAACACGTGGAGCGCCACGGCGAGCGGCAGCACCGGCGCGGTGTCCTTCACCAACGTCGGCTACAACGGCACGGTCGCCGCCGGAGCGAGCACCCAGTTCGGCTTCCAGGGCACCGGCAACGCCCCGTCCACCACCGCCACCTGCAGCGCCCGCTGAAAGACGCCGGTTCCGGGGCGCCCGTCCGCGCCCCGGAACCGGTCAGCGCTCCAGGATGGCCACCACGCCCTGTCCGCCGGCGGCGCAGATGGAGATCAGGCCACGGCCCGAGCCCCTCTGCGCAAGCAGCTTGGCCAGCGTCGCGACGATCCGGCCGCCGGTCGCCGCGAACGGGTGACCGGCCGCCAGCGACGAGCCGTTGACGTTGAGCTTCGCCCGGTCGATCGAGCCGAGCGGCGCGTCCAGGCCCAGCTTCTCCTTGCAGAACGACGGCGACTCCCAGGCGGCCAGTGTGGACAGCACCTGCGACGCGAACGCCTCGTGGATCTCGTAGTAGTCGAAGTCCTGCAGGGTGAGCCCGTTGCGGGCGAGCATCCGCGGCACCGCGTAGGCGGGCGCCATCAGCAGACCCTCGTCACCGTGCACGTAGTCGACGGCGGCGGTCTCCGCATCGGCGAAGTACGCGAGCACCGGCAGCGACCGGGCCGCCGCCCACTCCTCCGACGCCAGCAGCACGGCCGACGCGCCGTCGGTGAGCGGCGTCGAGTTGCCCGCCGTCATGGTGGGGTTCTCCTTGCCGTACACCGGCTTGAGCCTGGAGAGCTTTTCCAGACTGCTGTCGGCGCGCAGATTCTGGTCACGGGTCAGCCCCAGATAGGGCGTCAGAAGATCGTCGAAGAAGCCGCTGTCGTACGCCGCCGCGAGCCGCTGATGCGAGGTGAGGGCCAGCTCGTCCTGGGCCGCACGCTCGACGTTCCAGGTGAGGGCCGTGATCGCGGCGTGCTCCCCCATCGACAGGCCGGTCCGCGGTTCGGCGTTGCGCGGCAGCTCCGGCTTGAGCGCGTGCTGCGGGCGCAGTTTCGCGACCGCCTTGAGCCGCGCCCCGAGCGTCCGGGCCCGGTTGAGCTCCAGCAGCGCGCGGCGCATGTCCTCGTTGAGCTGGAGCGGGGCGTCCGAGGTGGTGTCCACGCCACCGGCCACGCCGGAGTCGATCCGGCCGAGCGCGATCTTGTCGGCGACCAGGATCGCCGCCTCCAGACCGGTGCCGCACGCCTGCTGGATGTCGTAGGCCGGGGTCCGCGGGTCCAGCCGGGAGCCGAGCACCACCTCGCGGGTCAGGTTGAAGTCACGCGAGTGCTTGAGCACGGCGCCGGCGACCACCTCGCCGAGCTGCTCGCCGGCCAGCCCGAACCGGGCGACCAGCCCGTCCAGCGCCGCGGTCAGCATGTCCTGGTTCGACGCCTCGGCATAGCGGCTGTTGGACCGGGCGAACGGAATCCGGTTCCCGCCCAGCACGGCCACACGGCGCACGTTCGGCACGGCTATCCTCCACATCGACAGGGGGACGTGTTCATAGGGTTACTCACCGGTAGGCTACTCGTATGGCTGACAGGTACGCGAACTTCGCCAACTCCGGTCTCGGCCGGACCGTGGTCAAGCGCCTCGGGCTGCCTGATCCGCCCCGGCTGCGCCGCCATCAGGCCGGCGATCCCCTGGTCACCGGGCCGGTCCTGCTCGGCGCGGCCCCCGGCGGGCGACTCTCCGAGCCTATCCGCAAACAGCTGGAGACGGCCGGTGCCACGGTCACCGACAAGACCGACGAGGGGGTACGGGTCGGTGCGCTCGTCTTCGACGCGACAGGCATCGTCGACACCCCCCAGCTTCGTGAGCTCTACGACTTCTTCCACCCGTACGCCCGCGCCCTGGAGACCTCGGGCCGGGTTATCGTGCTCGGCTCGCCTCCGGAGACCACCGCATCGCCGAAGGAGGCGATCGCGCAGCGGAGCCTGGAGGGGCTGACCCGCAGCATCGGCAAGGAGTTCGGCCGCGGGACCACCGCGCAGCTCGTCTACGTCGCGCCCGGTGGCGAGGCCGGTGCCGAGTCGACGCTGAGGTTCCTGCTGAGCGGCCGCTCGGCGTATGTGTCCGGTCAGGTGATCCGGGTCGGTGCCGCGCCGGCGCCGGCCCCGGCCGACTGGGAGCGCCCGCTCGACGGCAGGCTCGCCCTGGTCACCGGCGCCGCCCGCGGTATCGGTGCGGCGATCGCCCGGGTGCTGGCCCGGGACGGGGCCGAGGTCATCGCGCTGGACGTGCCGGCCGCCGGTGACGCGCTCGCCGACGTGGCCAACGAGACCCGTGGCCGCGCCCTGCAGCTCGACCTGACCGCCGACGACGCGCCCGCCCGCCTCGCCGGCTATCTCGCCGCCGGGCCGCACGCCGGGATCGACATCCTGGTGCACAACGCCGGCATCACCCGGGACAAGACGATCGCGCGGATGTCCGAGGACCGGTGGGACTCGGTGATCGGCGTCAACCTGACCGCGCCCGAGCGGGTCAACGACCTGCTGCTGGAACGCGATCTGATCCCGTCCGGCGGGCGGATCATCGGTGTCGCGTCGATCGCCGGCATCGCCGGCAACCGGGGGCAGACCAACTACGCGACCAGCAAGGCCGGTGTCATCGGGCAGGTCCAGGCCTATGCGCCGCTGCTGGCCGCGCGGGGCATCACGATCAACGCGGTCGCGCCGGGCTTCATCGAGACGGCGATGACGGCGAAGATGCCGCTCGGGCTGCGCGAGGCGGGACGCCGGCTCAACAGCATGTCGCAGGGCGGGCTGCCGGCCGACGTGGCGGAGGCGATCGCGTGGTTCGCGTCGCCGGGTTCGGCCGCGGTCACCGGCAACGTGGTGCGGGTCTGCGGCCAGAGCCTGCTGGGCGCGTGACGGTGGTCTTGTCACGGGATCCGCGGTCCGGCACGGGCGCGGTCGTCTCACGGGGTCCGGGGGTCTGACATGGTCGCGGTGGTCGAACTCAGCGCCGGGCCGGGGACCACGGCGGCGTACGCCCGGGCCGCTCTCGGCATGGTCCCCGGCTTCGGCCGGTCCGGCGACACCCTGCCGGACGTGGAGGTCCGCCGCCGGGGAGTCACCGTCGACCGCGCGCACCTGGCCGCGTACGACCGGGTCTGCGGGTTCCGGCTCACCGACACGCTGCCCGCCACCTATCCGCATGTGCTCGCGTTCCCGCTGGCCATGCGCCTGATGACGGCACCGGACTTCCCGCTCCCGCTGATCGGGCTGGTGCACGTCACCAACCGCATCACCGTCCACCGGCCGATCCCGTCCGGCGCCGCCCTCGACCTGTCGGTCCGGGCCGCCGATCTCCGTGCCCACCCGCGTGGCCGGCAGTTCGACATCGTGGCCACCGCGACCCTGGACGGCGCCGAGGTGTGGCGGGGCCTCTCCACCTACCTCCGCCTCGGCCCACCCCGTGCCGACGATCCGGCCCCGCCGGCACGGCCCGCGGCGGACGACGGCGCTGAGGCGGACGACGGCACGGGAGCCGGTGGTGTGTGGCGGGTTCTGGCCCGGGTGGGCGCCGACTACGCGGCCGTCTCCGGGGATCGCAATCCGATCCACACGTCGTGGCTGGGCGCGCGGCTGTTCGGTTTCCCGCGCCCGATCGCCCACGGCATGTGGTCCAAGGCGCACGCCCTGGCCGCTCTGGAGGGCCGCCTGCCCGACGCCTACACCGTCGACGTGGCTTTCCGGAAACCCCTGCTCCTCCCGGCCCGCGCGACCTTCACCACGACGGCCACGGCCACCGGATGGTCGTTCGCCCTGGTGTCCCGGGGCCCCCACCTGACCGGAACGATCACCTGACAACCCGCGCGAAACCTGCGAGGTTTTTAATTCCATCGATGATGGTTGTCATGGCGGGACGGCGCTCGTAAAGTTACCGGCGAGTTAACCTGCTGGCGGGAGGCTGTCCGTGGAGTTCTGGCTCGACCTCAATGAAGAACAGCGTGAGCTGCGCGAGTGGGTGCACGGGTTCGCCGAGTCGGTGATCCGGCCGGCCGCCTCCGAGTGGGACGAGCGGGAGGAGACGCCCTGGCCCGTTCTGCAGGAGGCGGCGAAGATCGGGCTCTACGGGTTCGAGTTCCTCGCCAACACCTGGTCGGACATCAGCGGCCTGAGCCTGCCGATCGCCAACGAGGAGCTGTTCTGGGGCGACGGCGGCATCGGGATGGCGATCTCCGGGACGTCGCTGGCGGTCGCCGCGATCTTCGGGTCGGGTACGCCGGACCAGCTGATCGAGTGGGTGCCGCAGTGTTTCGGGGACGCCGCCGATCCGAAGGTGGCCGCGTTCTGCAGCACCGAGCCGGAGGCCGGGTCGGACGTGGCGTCGATGCGGACCCGGGCGGTCTACCACGAGGCCACCGACGAGTGGGTGCTCAGCGGCCAGAAGGCGTACGCGACGAACGGTGGCATCGCCGCGATCCACGTGGTGACGGCCAGTGTGGACCCGTCGCTCGGGTCGCGGGGGCAGGCCGCGTTCATCGTGCCGCCCGGCACCGCGGGCCTGGCCGGGACGAAGAAGCTGAAGAAGCTGGGCCTGCGAGCCTCGCACACCGCCGACGTGTTCCTCGACGACGTGCGGATCCCCGGCAGCTGCCTGCTCGGTGGCAAGGAGGCCCTGGACAAGCGGCTGGCCCGGGCCCGGGAGGCGCAGGCGACACCGGCCGCTGGGCGGCAGCGCGGCGGGCAGGCGGCGATGCGGACGTTCGAGCTGTCCCGGCCGGCGGTCGGCGCACAGGCGCTGGGCATCGCGCGGGCGGCGTACGAGTACGCGCTGGAGTACGCGAAGACCCGGGTCCAGTTCGGCCGGCCGATCATCGAGAACCAGGCGGTGGCGTTCGCGCTCGCCGACATGCGTACCGAGATCGACGCGGCGCGGCTGCTGGTGTGGCGGGCCGCGTGGATGGGCCGGAACGAGAAGCCGTTCGGTGCGGGCGAGGGCTCGATGTCGAAGCTCAAGGCCGGTGAGGTGGCGGTCGCCGTCACCGAGAAGGCGGTGCAGATCCTCGGCGGCGCCGGCTATCTGCGGGAGCACCCGGTCGAGCGGATGTACCGGGACGCCAAGATCTACACGATCTTCGAGGGCACCTCGGAGATCCAGCGGCTGGTCATCGCCCGGGCCATCTCCGGCGTGCAGATCCGCTGATGGACGCCCTGTTCATCGCCTCGACGATGGCACGGCGCGGGTTGCTCACCCCGGGCGACCCGGTGCGGGTGGCACGGCAGTTCGCGGCGCTGGGCCGATGGGGTTTCGGCCTGGCCGGGGAGGTGCGGCAGGCGGCGGCCCGCAGCCCGCACCGGATCGCGGTGCTCGACGACGAACGGCAGGTGACGTACGCCGAACTGCTGGACCGCTCGTCCCGGCTGGCCGCCGCACTGCCGGTGCGGGCCGGTGACCGGGTGGGGCTGCTGTGCCGCAACTCGGCCCGCATGCTGGAGGCACTGATCGGTGTCGCCACCCGGGGCGCCGACGCGGTGCTGATCAACACCGGGTTGTCGGCACACCAGCTCGACGCGGTCGTGCGGGCGCAGGGCCTGGCCGCGGTGATCCACGACGACGAGTTCGCCGGCCGGATCGCGGGCCTGCCGAACCGGATCGGCGAGAAGGACGTCGACGAGCTGATCGGTTCCACCCCGGCCGGCGCGACGGCCCCACCGGAGCGGCCCGGCCGGACGATCGTGCTGACGTCCGGGACGACCGGGGTGCCGAAGGGTGCACGGCGGCCGACGCCGGGCGGGTTCGGCCCGCTCTGCTCGGTCATCGACCGGATCCCGCTGCGCGCCGGCGAACGGATCATGATCGCGGCGCCGCTGTTCCACACGTGGGGCTACGCCGGCATGCAGATCGCGCTGGCACTGCGCGCGACGATCGTGCTGCGCCGCCGTTTCGACCCGGCCGACGTGGTGGCGACACTCGCCGCCCATCAGGTCACGGCGCTGGTGGCCGTACCGGTGATGCTCCAGAATCTGCTGGACGTCCCCACCGGATATCGCGGGCTGCGGGTGGCGGCGGTGAGCGGATCGGCGCTGCCGGGTGGCCTGGCCACCCGGTTCATGGACCGCTACGGCGACGTGCTCTACAACCTGTACGGCTCGACCGAGGCCTCCTGGGTCTCCATCGCCACCCCCGCCGACCTGCGGGAGGCTCCGACGACGGCGGGCCTGCCACCGCACGGCACGCGGGTCACGATCGTCGACGGCCAGATCCATGTCAGCAACGGCATGCTCTTCGAGGGCTACACCGGACAGGACGCGGCCAGCCGTGACGTCGTCGGCACCGGCGATCTGGGTCACCTCGACGAGAAGGGCCGGCTCTACGTCGACGGCCGCGCCGACGACATGATCGTCTCCGGTGGCGAGAACATCTTCCCCGGCGAGGTCGAGGACCTGCTGGCCGCGTTGCCGCAGGTCCGCGAGGTGGCCGTGGTCGGTGTCGCGGACGACGACTGGGGGCAGCGGCTGGCCGCCCATGTGGTGCTCCACCCGGACGGACGGCTCGACGCCGACGCGATCCGCGCGCACGTGCGCGCCAACCTGGCCCGGTTCAGCGTGCCCCGTGACGTGGTCTTCCTCGACGAGCTGCCGCGCAACGCCACCGGCAAGGTCCTCAAGCGGGAGCTGCGCCGCAACAGCTGAACGCGAGTTTTCCTCCCACCTGCACCAACGCGACCTCCGAGTGGACCACCGGCGTCCACAGTGGCCAGGGTGGAACGCATGCTGCTGCTGCGGGGCGACGCTTTCCAGGGCATGTTCCGGTCCTTCGAACGGACCGCCTTCCATCTGGAGGTGCGGGACGTCTACCGCACCCCCGAGGAGGCGGCGCCGTTCCAGCGGTTCCTGGACGGTGAGCCGGACGACTTCGCCTGGCAACGGCCATGGCTGGAGCTGATGCGCGAGGTCACCGAGTCGGGCCGCAGCGTCCGGCGGCTCCGGGTGGTGCCGGTGCCGCACGTGGACTACACGCGGTGGCTGCTGAGCATCTCCGGGTTCAACGTGGAGGCCGGGGAGGAGATCCGGTGGCTGCCCCGGGCCGCGGTGCGGGGGCTGCCGGTCGCCGACGACGACTTCTGGCTCCTCGACGACCGGAGGGTGGTGTTCACGCTGTTCGAGGCGGACGGGTCGGGCGCCGGCGGCGCCGTCACCGAGGACCCGGCGATCGTCCGGCACTGCGTCCGGGTCCGGGCCGCGCTGTGGGCGGCCGGGACCCCGCACGACGACTACGTCAAAGGTTGACCTCGATCCGCATCGCGGCGCCCGCCTCCGTGCGCCGCGGCAGCGTCGCCGGGTCCGGCAGGTCGAGCAGGTCGTTCTCCGGAGCCGCGATCAGCCCGTTGCGGTGCGCTATCAACCGGCCGGCCGACACCAGCTCGTCGAGCATCGCGGCGAGCCGGGCCGTACCGGTCCGGCTGCCGCTCCACCCGAACAACCGGCCGGCCGCGGCGAGCAGGTCCTCCCCCTCGACCAGGCCCGCGTCCAGCACCAGGTACTCCAGGGCCAGCTGCAGCTCGGCGTCGGCGACCTGATCGGGTTTGCGGTTCACCCCGTCGGCGGGCACCCGGACCGCGGGGATCGGTGCGTCCGGCGCGGTCACGAAGACGCCGTCGAACCCGGCCCGGGACTGCGTGACCGCCGCCTCGATGGCCGCCTTGAGCTGCTGGGTGAGCCGGTTGAGGCCCCACGCCTCACGGATCCGGCGGGTCAGGACGGCGATGTGCACCGGGCCTTCGACCTCGGCGATGTGCTCGACCGTCCGTACCAGCAGGCGGCGGGCCGCGTCGTCGTCGAGCCGGGTCGCGGCCGGCAGCGGTGCCACCTCGGCCCGCTCGTAGGGCAGCGCCCACTCGGGCCGCTGCGCCGGCCGGCTGGTCAGCGTCTCCTCCGGCAGGTCGGCGAAGACGTCCGGGGTGGCGAGGGCGTTCTCGACGGCGACCCGCAGCCGGGCCTCCTCGGTCTCCCGGTCGGTGTGCCAGGCGACGCTCCACACCCGGTGCAGGTGCCAGCCGAGGCCGGTCAGGATCTGGTCCTGGAGGCGGTCCCGGTCGCGGGCCGACGGTGCGGCGCCGTCGCAGCGGACTCCGAGGACGTACGAGTCGCCGAGGCGGACACCGAGACCGATCGCCACCGGGTCGCACGGGTGCCCCCAGCTCTCCAGGACGTCACGGATCGACTCCTCGATCGGGCTGAGCTCCCGCGGCCCGGCCGAGGGGCCACCGCGTTCGGCGTAGTCGAGGTAGGCGGCGAGCCGGCGTTCGCCCTCACCACCGGGCTCGTCGCGGTCGGCGGCGCTGATCGCGGAGACCACCTCGACCCGCTGCCGGGCCCGGGTGATCGCCACGTCGAGACGCCGGGCACCGGTCGGCCCGCCGGCCGCACCCAGGTCGGCGCCGGTGGACAGGATGATCACGTCCCGTTCGTCGCCCTGCGCCGCATCGGCCCCCTCGACCACGAAGTCACCGAGGAAACCCTCCAGATCGGGACGGCCGGCCAGGGCCGCCTCGACCGCGTCGGCGATGCCGTCGGCGTGCGCCGCGGTCAACGTGATCACGCCCAGCGACAGCGACGGCCGGGTGGTCAGGTGGTGCAGCACCCGGTCGGCGACCGCGGCGGCCTCGGTCTCCGGATCCGCCGGGAACAACCGCACGCCCAGGTCCGGCCCGGTCGCGTGCGCCGACGGGTAGGTGACCAGCCGGTCCTGGTAGAAGGCCTGGTTGGCGAAGGCGATCAGGCTCTCGTGCCGGCTGCGGTAGTGACTGGTCAGCCCGAGCCGGGTGAACGCGCCGCAGTCGTTCGCCACCACCAGCACCGACGGCTGGTCACCGGCCGGCGGCAACTGCGCGTCGTCGCCGACGATCACCAGCGACGTACCGCGGTAGGCGCAGGCGGCCGCGGCGGCCGGGGTCATCCGGGACGCCTCGTCGATCACCACGACATCGAACGCGGCCTGCGGCGGCAGCAGCCGGCTCACCGCCGACGGCGGCATCACCAGGCACGGCTTCAGGGCGGCGACGGTGTCCCAGGCGGCGGCCAGCTGGTCACGGACCGGGAGGTGGCCGTCCGGCTTCTCCCCCTCGGCCCGGATCAGGGCCGGGCCGCCCGGGCCGGTGACGGACGGGCGGCGGGAGTTCAGCGCCTCGACGACGGTGCCGGCCGCGTCCTGCACCAGCTCGGCGTCGAGACGGCGGAACTCGGCGGTCAGCTCGTCCCGGCCGGCCGACGTGAGCGGCTGCAGACGTTCGTCCTCCGCGATGATCCCGTCGATCCACGCCCGGTAGGCGGCCCGCTCGATCACATCACCGAGCCGGCCCACGTCCACCCCGTGGTCGGCGCAGTAGTCTACGACGGTGTCCAGCCCGTACTCGGCCAGCGTGCCGCGGGCGGCCAGATACTCGAACCACTCCGCCTGGCCGGTGTCGTCGTCGAGCAGATCACGCAGCAGGTCACGGGCCGTCTCGTAACGGTCGAGCGCGGTACCGAGGCGGACCTGCCGGGCCGGGCCGAAAGCGTCGATGATCCGCTGACGGGCGACCTGCCAGGCCTCCAGGAGCCGGGTCAGGTCGGGTGCCGGCCGGCCCGCGGTCATCGCCTGGGCCTGCTCGTTGTTGAGCGCCGCGTCGGTGCCGGTACGCAGCGTACGGGCGTGCACCGTCCACTCCAGCGCGTCCTCCAGCTGCCGCAGGTCGGTCTGCTTGCCGCGGAACACCGGCCCGAGGGTGGTCTCGTAGCCGTGGGTGGCACCGGCGAACGCCCGCTCGGCGTCGATCACGCCCTGCCGTACCTCGATGACGCCCGTCGCCTCGGCGACCGTCAGGTCCCGGCCGATCGCGTCGCCCAGCTGCCGCAGAATGGCGGCGGTGTCGCGCAGCGGCCCGACCTGGGCGCGCATCCAGGCGATGGCGTGCTGGACCGGGCCGTGGCCCAGCTCCGGCCGGCCCGCCGGGTCGGGTTCCGGGCGCAGGGTGGCACGCCAGTGGCGGAACACGTCGCGGGCCTCGGTGACCGCCCGGTGCAACTCGTCGCCGGTGGTGTGCGGGGCGCAGACATGGTCGACGACCTGGCCCAGCGCCTCCGGCGGAGTCACCCGCAGCACCTCGGCGACGGTCTGCAAGGCCCGGCCGATCGCCGGGAAGTCGGTGTCGAGCCGCTTCCAGTAGCGCCCGAGCATGCCGGCGAGCTGCCGTTCCGCGGCGATCAGGCCCTCCTGGGCGCGACGCCACGCGACGGCGAGACCGAGTTCCGCGACCGCCTCGTCGATACCGACGCCGGGCTGGGTGAACCCGGCGACGGCCTCCTTGTCGCGCCGGTGCGGGGCGAGCAGCTTGCGGGCGCCGCGGTGCACGGTCGCGAAACGTTCGGCGAGATCCTCGACCGGCTCGGTGAGCACGGCATCGGTGAAGATCTCGTGGGCCGCGGCCCGGGCCGCGGCGACCGCGTCGACGTGCAGGCGCAGCGTGCCGGCCGCGGTGTGCACCGCCGACTGGGAGCCGGGCGAGAACCAGTTGCGTTCCGGCTTGTCGGGCCGGGCGCCGAGGTCGGCGATCAGATGGACCAGCTCGACGTCGGAGAAGGTGATCACGTCCGGCAGGCCGAGCCGGGTGGTCGCCCGCTCCAGGTTGCGATGCTGGTGCTCCAGTTCGTCGGCGTCGGCGGTGAACCGGCCGGCCAGCGCCTTGACGTCGGCGGCGGTGAGCGGTTCGGTACGCACGGCCGGCGGTTCGAGCCGCGGCGGTTCGGGGACGGCGTCGAGATCCATCGGGGCGGCGAGCACCTCCCAGCCGACCCCGGCCCGATGCCGGACCGCTTCGGCGGCACGGCGGCTGACCTCCAGCCGCTGCGCGAGTTCCTCGGCGGCCAGCCGGACCGGACGCAGGCTGGTCGCGGTCAGCCACTGGTCGGCGACACCGGGCGGGCGCTGCGCGGCGTGCTCGGCGATCTCCCCGAGGGTGGCCGCGTCGGTCGGCAGCCGCAGGTGGAAGGCCGCGGTCAGGGCCGCGTTCTCGCCGGCGGCAGCGGCCAGCCCCTCCAGCGCGACCAGCGCCTCCTGGAGCGCCTCGGCGAGCGGCTCCCGCTCCACCACCTCACGCCACCGGAAACCGCCGCGCTCGTTGGCCGGCCGCCACGCCCGGGTGAGGCGCCCGGCGGCGGCACGGACACGGTCCAGGGCCTCGTCGGTCAGGGCGCCGGCGTGCAGGGCCGGCGCCGGCGCCTCCGGCACCTCGGCGAGACGCGCGAAACGGCCGATCATCTCGTGCAGGCTGCGGGTCAGCGGTGGGCGCGGTTCGTGCACGGCGCGGGCGTACGCGTTGAGCTGCTCCCGCCGTTCCCGGAGCAGTTCCCGCGCGTCGGCGTCCATGCCGGGCCCCGGAAGGGCGGCGGCGTCCAGCGCGGCCGCCAGCGCCGCCGCGACCTGCTTGCGGGAGGCACGCGCGCCGTGCAGATCGAGCAGATAGTTGCCGAGCCCCGCGGCGGCCAGCCGATGCTGGACGGTGTCCAGGGCCGACGCCTTCTCGGAGACGAACAGCACCCGCTTCCCGGCGTACGCGAGCGCGCCGATCATGTTCGCGATGGTCTGCGACTTACCGGTGCCGGGCGGTCCGTCGACGACGAAGCTGTGCCCCTCACAGGCGGCCGCCACACAGGCGCGCTGGGCGGCATCCGCATCCAGGACCAGCGGCACGTCGTCGGGCGGAGCCAGGACATCGATCTCGCCGGCGGCGACCGGCTCGAACGCGAACGCGCCCGGCGTGACGTCGGCCGCGGCCAGCGCCCGTACCACCGGGTGTGCCAGGACGCGGTCCTCGTTCTCCAGCAGGTCCCGGTGGATCGCCTCGGCGGCCGGGTCGAAGCGGGCCAGCACCACCATGGCGGCGGTCCGCCACCCGGAGCGGCGGCTGACCGCGGCGCTGATCGCGGCGGTCAGCGCCTCGACGTCGAAATCGGCCAGGTCGGCACCGTCGAGCAGGTCGTCGACCTCGGGCAGGGTGACACCGAGGCGGGACAGCCGGGCGGCCAGCGCCGGGTTGACGATCGGGTCACCGGCGCCGGCCCGCAGCCGCGGTATCTCACCGGGGCCGAGGGTGACCAGGTCGGCGGGGATCAGCAGCAGCGGGCTGGCGTGCGCGGCACCGTCGGTGTCCTGCCAGTGCAGCAGGCCGACGGCCAGGTGCAGCACGTCGACGCCACGGTCGGCCTGCTCCAGCTGGGCGTGCCGGCGCAGGCGGCGCAGCAGCGGTTTGAGCACCCCGTCCGGCAGGTCGGTCCGCAGGGCGCCGGTGGTCTTCCGCGCACCGGCGCCGGTCAGCGGACAGTCGCGGCCGTGGCGGAGGGCCGCCACCACCCCCGCCGGGTCGGGGGCGACGATCTCGACGAGATCGGCGCCGCCGCGCGGCAGGTCGATGAGGCGGTTGGCGCCACCGGGGTCGACGAGCCCGTCACGCCAGGCCGCGAGCGCAGCCCGGACGTCGTCGCCCGGGCCGGCAGGTCCTTCAGCATCATCCGGCCGCATGTGCCCATTCCAGCAAGGCCATCGGGGCCACGTTGCCGATTTGCCCGCAAATGGCAGGCATATTAGCCGGACATATCGCCCGCGAGGCGCGGCCCGGCGAGGTAAACCACCCCGTCAACCCGCCGAAGCCCCGCCCCCCGAAACCTCTCTGTGCTCCGGCTAGCCGGTACCTGTCCGGCGTCCAACCGGCCGGCCTCGGCCGGACCTCAGCAGGTAACGGGTTGCCGGATAACCGGCCTGACGTCCGGCTAGCCGGACGTCAGGCCGGAGGGCGGACTGGAGGTCAGGCCGGGTGGCGCTGGGCTACCAGGACCGCGTCCCGGATGGTGATCGCGCGGCCCTCCGGGTCGGTCGCCGGGCGGGGGCGGGCCTCCGCGGTGACGATCTTCCAGCTGTCGGACGGCAGGAGCGCGGCGATCTCCTCGGCGGTGAACAGCATGTCCGGGAAGTGCATCCGGCCGACGAACGTCGCCAGGTCCGACGGGTGGTGACCGACGACGAGCAGGGTGCCGCCCGGAGCGACGGCCCCGGCCAGGCGGGTGTACAACTCCCGGCGCGGCTCCGGCGGAAGGTGCATGAACTGGGCGCTCACCAGGTCGTACCCCTGATCGGGGTGGTCCTGCTGAAGGTCGGCGTGCCGGAAGGTGATCCGCTCGCCGACTCCCGCCGCTTCGGCGTGCCCGGCCGCCCGGCCGAGGGCGACCGTGGAGATGTCGACCGCGGTGACCTCCCAGTCCCGCTGGGCGAGCCATACCGCGTCGGCGCCCTCACCGCAGCCCACGTCCAGGGCGCGGCCCGCGGGCAGCCCGCTGACCTCGGTGACCAGGACCGGGTTGGGCTTGCCGCTCCAGATGGCGTCCCGGCCGCGGTAGCGGTCCTCCCAGGCGTCCTCGGTGAACATCGTCGCGATCCGGTCGCGGTAGGCGGTGACCGCGTTCCTGGTGTCTTCGGCGATCAGGTCCATGTTGATCGCCGCGCCCGCGGTCTGCCCGCCGGCGATCGCGACCGCGACGGTGGCGCCGAGGTTCGTCACATTGCCGGCCACCCACACGCCCGGCACGGTGGTGGCGCCGCTCTCGTCGGCGGAGATCCGCCGGCCGAGCACGTGCCCGTGCATCTCGAAACCGGCTGCTTCCAGGCCCAGCGACTCCAGTACCCCGGAACGGGCGGTGAACCGGGGGCCGGCCACCACCGCGTCGACGGCCACCACGTCACCGCCGGCGAGGCGGACCCCGGCGAGCCGGCCACCGGACACCTGGAGGCCCTCGATCGCTCCGGGCACGACCGGGATGCCGCGGGCCGCGAGTTCCTCGGACGGCCCGGCGGCGAACGCCTCACCGCCGTTGAGCAGGATGAGCACGTGTGGGCTGATCTGCCGCCACATCTGCGCCTGGATCACGCTGAGCGGCCCGTTCGCGATCACGCCGATCCGCTGGTCGCGCAGTTCCCAGCCGTGGCAGTACGGGCAGTGCGCCACGTCCCGGCCCCAGCGTTCGGCCAGGCCCGGGATGTCGGGGAGTTCGTCGACGAGGCCGGTCGCGACGAGCAGGCGACGGCCGTACACCTCGCGGTCGTCGTCGAGGATCACCCGGAATCCGTCGCCGTCCCGGGCCGCTGACGTGGCCCGCCCGTCGGTCACCTCGGCGCCGTAGCCGGTGAGTTCGGCCCGGCCGGCGGCCAGCAGGTCCCCGGGCGGTGTGCCGTCGCGGCCGAGCAGGTTGTGCATGTGTGCGGCCGGCGCGTTGCGTGGCTCGCCGCTGTCGACGACGAGCACCGACCGTCGTGACCGGGCCAGCGCCAGCGCACCGCTCAGGCCGGCCGCGCCGCCACCGATCACCACGACGTCGTAGGTGTGCTTCTCCACCGGTGTACTCCTTCTCTCGCCCGTCCTCTGCCCTCACCGTGCCCGCGCTCCCGCCGAGTGGCAACTATCGTTGCCGTTATGGCAAAAGCGCTCACCGCTGTCGGGCCCCGCCTGCGCGAGCTGCGACAACGACGTGACCTGACGCTCACCCGGCTGGCCGAGACCACCGGCATCTCGGTGAGCACCCTGTCGCGTCTCGAATCGGGCACCCGCAAACCGACCCTCGAACTGCTCCTGCCGCTCGCCGAGGCATATCAGGTCACCCTCGACGAGCTGGTCGACGCGCCGGAGACCGGCGACCCGCGGATCCGGGCCCGTCCGGTGCAGCGCGACGGGCACACGTTCATCCCGCTCAGCCGGCGGCCGGGCGGGCCGCAGGCCTTCAAGCAGATCCTGCCGCCCGGGCCTCCGCCGTGCGGGCAGGAACAGCAGACCCATGAGGGGTACGAGTGGCTCTACGTCCTGTCCGGCCGGGTCCGGCTGTTGCTCGGTGAGCATGACCTGCTCCTGGAGCCGGGTGAGGCCGCCGAGTTCGACACGCGGTTGCCGCACTCGGTGGCGAACGCCGGCCCGGAGCCCGCTGAACTGATCAACATCTTCGGTCCGCAGGGCGAGCGCCTGCACGTCCGGGCCCGGCCCCGCTGACCCGGACCACCCACGACGCCGCACCTCAAGATCCGGTCTTTGCGGGGTGTGGTACGGGTGGCAGGCTGTGGGCCATGAAGGTTCTGCTGCCCGGTTCGATCGCGCTCGACCCGGAGCTGCCCGCCGGGGTCCGGGCTGTCGTCTACGACGTGCGGGCGCCTGTTCCGGAGGAGCACCTCGACGCCGAGGTCTACGTGGTCTGGGGCAATTCGGCGGGCAACCTCGCCGACGCGGCCCGGCGGCTGGAGGCGGTCCGGTGGGTGCAGACGCTCGCGGCGGGGCCGGACGCGGTGCTCCAGGCCGGGTTCGCCGCCGACGTGGTCGTCACCGCCGGGCTCGGGCTGCACGACCGGACCGTCGCCGAGCACACCCTGGGTCTGGTGCTGGCCGCGGCCCGGCGGCTGAACCTGCTGGTCCGGGCACAGCTCGGGCGGCGCTGGGCGGGTGAGCTCGGTGGACTGCAGCCGGTCCGGGAGGTCGGCTCCTTCCGGACCCTCGGTGACGCCCGGGTGGTGATCTGGGGTTTCGGTGGTATCGCGGCCCGGCTCGCGCCGCTGCTCGCCGCTCTCGGGGCGAAGGTGACCGGGGTGGCGCGGCATGCCGGTGAGCGGCACGGGTTCCCGGTCGTCACCGAGGCCGATCTGCCCGGCCTGCTCCCGTCGGCCGATCTGCTGATCAACATCCTGCCGGCCACGCCGGAGACCGAGCGGATCCTCGGTACGGCGGTGCTCGACCGGCTGCCCGCGCACGCCTGGGTGGTGAACGTCGGCCGCGGTGCCACTCTCGACGAGTCCGCCCTTCTCGCCGCGATCCGGGCGGGCCGGCTGGCCGGTGCGGCGCTCGACGTCTTCGAGACCGAGCCTCTGCCCGTGACGTCCGGCCTCTGGGACGAGCCGAACGTGATCATCACCCCGCACGCGGCGGGTGGTCGTCCGGAGGGCGCATCCGCTCTGATCAGCGAGAACGTCGCCGCCTACCGGGAGGGCCGCCCGCTCCGCAACGTCGTCGCCCGCTGATCGCGGGGCCGGGCGGATCAGTTCCTCTCGTAGAGGGCTACCGTCGCGCTCTTGGCCTGCCAGAAGCCGACCCGGTGGTAGCCGGCCGTGATGTAGGGCCGCAGGTCGGTCCGGGCGGTGAGTGGATCGTCGCGCCGGTCCGCCGTGGCGAGCCAGATCCGCGGGGCCCCGGCGACCCGGGAGACGGCGTCCTGGTACTCGGTGGCGATGAGCCACCCGGTCTGCGCCGACGGCACCTCGACCAGTACGTCCGCGGGCGCGGCGGGTTGGCGTCGCAGGTAGTAGCCGGTCCCGGCGCGGATGGCCCGGTTGCGGGCGGGGTAGACGACGATGTCGCCGGGCCGGGTGTCCGACCCGATGATCTGCGCGATGGTCCGGTAGTCGGGTCCGTTCTTGGCGGTGGGCCGGCGGACCGCGCGCTCGCCGGGGACCGCGGCGAACCCGATCAGCAGGAGCACGGCGACGACCCGGGCGATGGTGTACCGGGGTCGTTCGTCGCGGCCACCGAGCAGGGACACCGCCGCGAGCAGGGCCAGCGGCGCGAGGACGACCAGCAGGTAGCGGGCCACCCACATGGGCGAGACCAGCGCGGACACGACGGCCACGGCACCGAGCGGGACGACGGCGTAGACGACGATCGGGAGCAGGCGCCGGCCCGGCCGCCAGACCGCGAGGACAGCGAGGCCGATCAGCAGCCAGGCGACCTCGGGGGAACCGGTGATGTCGCCGGGCATGTCCCGGATGCGGGCGAGGGTGATCGGTTTGACCCAGTGGAGCTGGGTGTCCTCCTGGGTGGCGCCGAGGTAGGCGAACGGCAGCACCGGCAGGACCGCCACCCCGGCGGTCAGCGCCCATCGCCGTAGGTGGCGTCGCCCGTTCACGGCCAGGTAGGCGGCGTGCGCGGCGAGGGTGGTGAGGGCGATCAGGTGGGCGAGGCCGAGGAACAGGACGCTCACCCCGTACCAGATCCAGGGCAGTCGCCCGCCCTTCTGGACCGCCCGGACCAGCAGGAGCAGGGCGAGCGCCGCGAAGAGGCAGGCGAAGGCGTAGGGGCGGGCCTCGGCCGCGTATCGCGAGGTGTTCGGCACGAGGCAGAGGAGCAGCCCGGCGACGAGACCGGTGGCCGGGGTGAACAGCCGCCGCCCGAGCTCGGCGGCGAGCGCGACCGCGCCGGCCATCGCGAGGATCGACGGCAGGCGCAGGGCGACCTCGGAGGTGCCGGCGATCGCCGTCCAGAAGTGCAGGAACAGGTAGTAGGGGCCGAAGACGGCGTCCAGGTTGGGGATCAGGTCGAGGATCTGCGGCACCGACCGGGAGGCGACCTCGGCCGAGGTGACCTCGTCCCAGCTGAGGACCGGCCGCCCGGCGCCGACCAGGGCGACGACGAGCATGAGCAGGCCGGGGACGAGCGGGATGAACCGGCGGCCGTCCGGCAGCGACGTCCGGGCGCGGGGTGCGGGCGCGACCGGTGGGGTGGCCGACGACGGGCTGTCCATCGGTCTCCTGGGAGCTGGTGCAGTCCCCGACCTCGTCGTGGTCCGCGTCTCGCTCAACCCCGTCACCCCCGCGGTGTTCGGCACCTGCTCAGCAGCCCTGACCGGTGAGGAACACGGCGGCCAGGGGCGGCGCGGTTCACTTGAGGCCCCCGCCTTCCCCACCCTGGCCCGCGCAAACCACCCGGCCGGGCACCTCACGGCCTCATTGGCACGAAACAGCGAGTCCTAAGGTACGACCGGAGCACCAGCCCATGCCACGAGAAGCCGGTCACGTTCCGCGACGGTGCCGATGGCCGGCCGCCGCTCGGGCCGGTGGGCGTACTCGTGGATCACCCGGGCCAGGAAGAGCGCGTCGACCCCGTGTGCCGTCAGGATGTAGCGGCGGGGCCGCCAGCCCCGATTGCGGATCAGGCGCTCGTCGGAGCAGGTCAGCACCACCTGGTCCCGGCCGAGGGAGACCGCCGGGTAGTCGACGCCGGCGAACGCCTCCCACGGGATGAACATGGTGCCGAACGCCTGCACGTCCTCGATCCCGGTGGGTAGCAGGCGCACCCGGCCCGGCCGGAGCAGCTGGCCCCAGGCGAGCAGGATCAGCACCGCCCAGAAGACGCCGTAGGCCAGGCCGACGCCCATCGTCGTGTCACCGCCGGACACCTCGGACGGGAGCCGTACGAGCGATGTCGTGGAGAGGAACGTGGCGCCGGCCATGAGCAGGACGAGGAAGGCGTTGTTGGTGGCGCTGAAGGCGGGTGGTTCGGCGCCGGTCTCCAGGGCGACCGGGTGGAACCACAGGTGGGCGGCGATGGCCAGCCCGAACACCACGGCCACGATCAGGCCGGTGACACCCCCGGCGGCGTCGAGCAGGCCGACCGCCACGGCGAGCGCCAGAGCGACCGCGAGAGAGACGGCCGGATGACGCCCCACCTGCGTGAACACCTTGTTGGCCACGGCGTCATGGTAGGCGGGGCGGGCGTGGAGCGGCCATGGTTCGTTCAACCCACGGCCGCTCCCCCGGTCGTCAGCTGCCGATCGGGCCGCCGTCCTTGCGCCAGGTCACGACGACGCCGGGCTTGGCGAAGTCGCCGTCGGGCCAGACCGAGGCCGGCTTGTCGACCGACGCGCCGGTGATCTCGCCGGGGTGCTGGACCGCGACGAAGACCGACTTGTCGTCGGCGGTGATGAACGGGCCGCAGGTCTCGGCGCCCTTGGGCACGGTCAGGAACTGGCGCAGGTGGCCGCGCTCCTTACCCTCGATCGGCGTGGCGAACAGGCCGTCGTTGCTGCCCAGCGCGTTGCCGTCGGTGGAGATCCACAGGTTGCCGGCGCTGTCGAAGGCGACGTTGTCCGGGCAGGAGATCGGGGAGACCGCGGTCTTGTCGTAGCCGCCGAAGTAGGTGTCGGCCGCGGCCGGGTCACCGCACACGATCGGCAGCTGCCAGGTGAAGGTGAGACCGGTGTGGTCGCCACGGTCCTCGGTGATCTCGAAGATGTGGCCGTGCTTGTTGGCGTTGCGCGGGTTGGCCTCGTCCGGCTTGGCGTTCGTGCCGACACCACGGTTGGTGTTGTTGGTCATCGCCGCGTAGATCTTGCCGGTGCGCAGGCTCGGCTGGACGTCCTCGGGCCGGTCCATCTTGGTGGCGCCGACGGCGTCACCGGCGAGCCGGGTGAAGGTGAGCACGTCGACGGCGGTCATGCCGGGTACGAACGAGGTGTTGCCGGAGACCAGCTTGATCCACTGGCCCTTGCCGTCGAACTTCCCGTCGGCGGGCAGTTTGCCGGTGCCGTCGATCTCGGCCGGGTCGCTGTCGCCGGTGACCTTGGCGACGTAGAGCGTGCCCGACTCCAGCAGGGTGAGGTTGTGCTTGCGGGCCCACGGCGCGTCGCTGTCGATGTACTTCTTGTCCGACACGAACTTGTACAGGTAGTCGAAGCGCTCGTCGTCACCCATGTACGCGACGACCTTGCCGTTCTTCGCGACGATGACGTTGGCGCCCTCGTGCTTGAAACGGCCCATGGCGGTGTGCTTGCGCGGGCGGCCCTCGGGGTCGAACGGGTCGACCTCGACGATCCAGCCGAACCGGTTGGCCTCGTTGGGGTGCAGGGCCAGGTCGAAGCGCTCCTGCGCCCGCTCCCACTTGCGGTTGCCGCTCGGGTAACGGGCTGTGGTGGAGATGCCGTAGCGGGCCAGCTTCGGCTTGGCGTCGGCCGGAGCCGCGTCGCCGCCGACGAAGTACTGGTTGAAGTTCTCCTCGCCGGAGAGCACGGTGCCCCACGGGGTGACGCCGCCGGCGCAGTTGTTGAGCGTGCCGATGACGATCCGGCCGGACGGGTCGGCCGCGGTCTGGACGACCGGCGAGCCGGCGACCGGGCCGGTCAGCTTGAACTCGGTCGCCAGCGCCGTGATCCGGCGGTTGAACCGGCGGTCGCGGCCCTTGTAGACCTGCCATTTGCCGCCGCGGCCGGGGCGGGTGATCTGCACGACGGAGAGGCCGTGCGCCGCCATCGCGACCTTCAGCTGCTCGACGCTGAGGTTGTCCAGGCTGGTGAAGCCACGGAACATCAGGTCCTCGTTGGTGTACTCGTGGTTGACCACGAGCAGCGCGCACTCCTTGTCACCCGGGATCGGGATGACGCCGACGAAGTCGTTGTTGTAACCGAACTGCTTCGACTGGGCAGCCGCGGTCTGGTTGTCCACGTCGAAGACGGGCGCGCCGGGCACCACGGCGTCACCCCAGCGGATCACCACGGACGACTCGTAGCCGGCCGGGATGGTGACCTGGTCCAGGGTGTTCGGGGCGACGGTCTCGAAGGTGAGCCGGCCGGCCTTGTGGTGGTGGCGGCCGTGGCCGAGGGCACCGCCGAGCGGGGCCGTCTCGACGGGAGCGGCCATCGCGGGCGAGGCGGCGGCGAGCGCGGAGCCGCCGAAGCCGAGCACCATGGCGCCGACGGCGCCGGCGCGGACCACGCCGCGGCGGGTCATCTCGGCGTTGACAACATCGCCCAGGTACGGGTTGTCCGACTCGTTCGGGGCGGGGTGGTCACAGGCGTTGCCACAGCGGTACAGACAGGTCATCGCGTCACGGCTACCGCCGCTGTGTCCCAGCAGCGGCAGCAGTCGGCGACTGAAGTCTGGCATCGGTTCGTTCTCCTCGGTCTCTCGTCACCATGCGATGACGGGCTGAGCGGACGCTAAAAGTCCAGGTGTACGGCGACCTCCCCGCCCGGGTGGATCGAAGGTGAACGAGGCATGAACCTCCGTCACGTTCATCCGGGATCGGTGGGGTGCGGGCCCGGGGCACGGGCGCTGACCGAGAAAGCGCGCTACCACGACGCGGAACGCCTGCGCGCGGTTCTTGCTGGTTAACGCTAACAAATTGAGCGTCCTGGCCTTTCAGCGCTGCAAACATCGAGCCGAGCCTCTTGACAGGGGTGTCGATGTTTGCGTACACATTGCTGAGCTAGTCCACCGGAAACACTTCTGAAACCGTTGCGATCCGCACCGGAGGACCCCTCATGCGCAGAATCCCCTACCGCCTCGCGGGCGCGGCCGCCGTTCTGGTCTCGCTCCCGCTCGCGGTCTCGCCGCCGGTCGCCGCGCACGCGGTCGAGCCGGACTACACCATCACGGTCGACCCGTCGTCGACCGGCGCGACCATCCCCAAGTCCATGTACGGCGTCTTCTTCGAGGACATCAACTACGCGGCCGACGGCGGCCTCTACGCCGAACTGGTCCGCAACCGCTCGTTCGAGTTCAACTCCACCGACGCGTCCGGCTACAACGGACTGACCGGGTGGACGGTCACCGGGCCGGCCTCGGTGGTGAACGATGACCAGCGGCTCAACGAGCGCAACCGCAACTACCTCTCGGTCACCGGTGCGGCGGCGCTGACCAACTCGGGTTACAACACCGGACTCGCGCTCCGCGCGTCTGACAAATACGATTTCTCCGTCTGGGCTCGGGGCTCGACGTCTGTCCAGGTCGCCCTCACCACTGCGGACGGCACCGCTCTCTCGGCCCCGGTCACGATCACGGTCGCCGGTGACACCTGGAAGAAGTACACCGGGGTGCTGCGGGCCACCGCGACCAGCGACGTCGCCCGGCTCTCGGTGAAGACCTCCGGCGATGTGAAGCTGGACGAGGTCTCGCTGTTCCCGCGCGACACCTACAAGGGACGCGCCAACGGCCTGCGTAAGGACCTCGCCGAGAAGGTGGAGGACCTGAAGCCCGGCTTCGTCCGCTTCCCCGGCGGCTGCCTGGTCAACACCGGCAGCATGTACTCCTACGACGCCGCGAACAACTTCCCGCGCGCCCGGTCCTACCAGTGGAAGGACACCGTCGGCCCGGTCGAGACGCGCGCCACCAACAAGAACTTCTGGGGCTACAACCAGACCTACGGCCTCGGTTACTACGAGTACTTCCAGTTCTCCGAGGACATCGGCGCCATGCCGCTGCCGGTCCTGCCGGCCCTGGTGACCGGTTGTGGTCAGAACCGGGCGACGGTGGACGAGGCGCTGCTGCAGCGGCACATCCAGGACGCGCTCGACCTCATCGAGTACGCCAACGGCCCGGCCACCAGCACCTGGGGCAAGGTCCGCGCCGCCGCCGGGCACCCGAAGCCGTTCGGCCTGACCACCGTCGCGGTCGGCAACGAGGAGAACCTGCCCGACGAGTACTGGGCGAACTTCCTGAGGTTCGAGTCGGCGATCAAGGCCAAGTACCCGGACATCACCGTGGTCAGCAACTCCGGCCCGGACGACCAGGGCAGCACCTTCGAGAACCTGTGGGCGAAGAACAGGGCGCACGGCTCGGACATGGTCGACGAGCACTACTACAACAGCCCGGCCTGGTTCCTGCAGAACAACAAGCGTTATGACTCGTACGACCGGAACGGGCCCAAGGTCTTCCTCGGCGAGTACGCGTCGCTGGACAACAAGCTGTACAACTCGCTGGCCGAGGCCGCGTACATGACCGGCCTGGAGCGCAACGCCGACGTGGTGAAGATGGCGTCCTACGCGCCGCTGCTCGCCAACATCGACAACGTGCAGTGGAAACCCGACATGATCTGGTTCGACAACGACGAGTCGTGGGGCTCCACCAGCTACCAGGTGCAGAAGCTGTTCATGAACAACGTCGGCGACAAGGTCCTCCCGTCGACGGCCACCGGCAACGTGCTCCAGCCCCAGCCGATCGTCGGCGGGATCGGGCTCTCCACCTGGCGTACCGCGGCGGTCTACGACGACGTCAAGGTCACCAGGCCGGACGGCACCGTGCTGTTCGCCGACGACTTCAACGACGGCGACGCCGCGGGCTGGACCCCGGTGACCAACCGTGGCCACTGGGCGGTGACCAACGGCGCCTACACCCAGACGACCACGGACACCGAGGACACCATGGTCAAGGCCGCCACGATCAGCGAGACCGACTACGACTACACGCTGAAGGCCACCAAGACGGCCGGCGCCGAGGGCTTCCTGGTCGCGTTCGGCATCAAGGAGACCGGGCAGTTCTACTGGTGGAACCTGGGTGGCTGGAACAACACCCAGGGCGCCGTCGAGAAAGGGATCACGTCCGCCAAGGAGCAGATCCTCACCAAGCCCAACAGCGTCACGACCGGCAGGACCTACGACCTCAAGATTCAGGTACGGGGCACCAAGGTCACCCTGATCCTCGACGGCGTCGAGTGGGGCTCATTCGACGACAACGCGGTCACCGAGCCGTTCGCGCAGGTCGTGACCGAGGACACCGAGCGCGGCGAGATCATCGTCAAGGTCGTCAACGCGCAGGACACGCCGGCGGTCACGCGGATCGACCTGGGTGGGCGCAAGGTGGCGCGTACCGCGAAGCAGACCGTGATCACCGGTGACCCGGGCGAGCTGAACACCCGCTCGGCGGAGCCGATCCAGCCGGTCACCTCGACCGTCAGCGGCATCGCCTCCACCTTCACGCGGGAGTTCGCCGCGAACTCGGTCACCTTCCTGCGCATCCGGACCCGTTGAGGAGCCCGCTCATGAACCGACGAACCCTGTTGACGGGCGGCGCCGTGGGTGCCCTGGCCGTCGTCCTGCCCGCGGGCGCCGACGGGGCCCCGCAGGCCCCGGCCCTGCCCAGCGATGCTGAGATCTACGGTGTGCCGACCGTCGACCCGCTGATCAGCCAGCGCGCGGACCCCTGGATCACCAAGCCGGTGAACGGGACCTACTACTTCACCGGCTCGGTCCCGGAGTACGACCGCCTGGTCGTCCGGGGCGCCTCGACCATCGAGGGCCTGGCCACCGCCGAGGAGACCGTCATCTGGCGCCGCCCTGCCAGCGGGAAGATGGGCGGGCACATCTGGGCGCCGGAGCTGCACCGGATCGGCGGGAAGTGGTACATCTACTTCGCCGCCGGTGACGCCGGTGAGGTCTTCCGGATCCGTACCTACGTGATGGAGTCGGCGCTCGACGACCCGCGCGACCCGGCCGGCTGGGTGCTGAAGGGCCAGCTCGCCACCGAGTGGGACGGCTTCACGCTCGACGCCACCAGCTTCACCCACCGCGGGCGGCAGTACCTGGTGTGGGCGCAGAGCGAGCCGGAGATCGCGGTCAACACCAGCCTCTACATCGCCGAGATGGCGAACCCGTGGACGCTGAAGAGCAAGCCCACCCGGATCGCCACACCCACCCTGAGCTGGGAGATCATCGGCTACCGGGTGAACGAGGGCCCGGCCGTGCTGATCCGCAACGGGAAGGTCTTCATCGCCTTCTCGGCCAGCGCGACCGACTCGAACTACTGCATGGGCCTGCTCACCGCGTCGGCCTCCTCGGATCTGCTTTCGCGCGCCAGCTGGGAGAAGAGCCCGGACCCGGTCTTCGTCACCAACGACGCGACCAAGCGGTACGGGCCGGGGCACAACTCGTTCACGGTCACCCCGGACGGCACGGACGTGCTGGTCTACCACGCCCGTGACTACAAGCAGATCACCGGCGACCCGCTGTACGACCCCAACCGGCACACCCGCGTGCAGAAGCTCTACTGGCACGAGGACGGGACGCCGCTGTTCGGCATCCCGGTCGGGTCGGGCGGGCCGATCGTGCGGCTGTCGCCGTCGGACCGGCCGCGTTCGTTCGTCAAGCACGAGGGCGACGCGTTCCAGGTGGCGCACGCGCCACGGGAGCTGGAGCTGACCCAGTTCCGGTTCGTGGCGGCGGCCGACGGCACCGAGACGGTCCAGTCGGTCGACCAGCCGGCGAAGTTCCTGACCGTCAGCGGCACGGCGGTGACCCTGAGCGCCACGGGCACGCCGGTGACCCGGATCGCGGTCAAGGGCGGCGTGACCGTCCGGGTCGCGCCGGGGCAGTTCCTCCAGCACCGCAACGGCTCTCTCACGGTGTCCTCCAAGGCCACCGTGTTCAAGCTGAGCTAGTCCCCGTCACGGGGAGGGCGCCCGTCGCCCTCCCCGTGATCTGGGGCTCAAAAGATGACTTTAAGATTCCTCTTTTAGTAGGGTCGACCCGTGCGACTGAATCGCTCCACCGACATCGGCCTGCGCGTGCTGATGCTCGCCGCGGCCCGCCCCGAGGACCTGCTCACCATCGAGGGGCTGGCCTCCGCCGTGGCGGTGCCCCGCAGCCACCTAGCCAAGGTGGTCCAGCGGCTGCAGCACCGCGGCCTGCTGGAGACCGTCCGCGGCCGCAACGGCGGTGTCCGGCTCGCGACCGGCGCCGACCGGGCGTCGGTCGGCGGGCTGGTCCGCGACCTCGAGGGCGACACCGAGGTGGTGGAGTGCGGCGGGGACACCCCCTGCCCGCTCAACGCCGGCTGCCGGCTCCGCGGGGCGCTGCGTGTCGCACAGGAGGCGTTCTACGCCTCGCTCGACCCCATCACGATCGGCGACCTGGCCGCTCCACCGGTCCGGCAGGTGCTGCTCACCCTCTCGTAGAGGAGTCCTCTCCCATGCTGTCCGCATCCAGCGCCCCGGTCATCGAGGCCACCCTGCCCGTCGTCGGCGAGCACCTCGCGGAGATCTCCGACGTCTTCTACCGGACGATGATCGGGGCGAACCCGGAGCTCCTCGACCTGTTCAGCCGCAGCGCGCAGGCCACCGGCGAGCAGCGGAGCTCGCTGTCCGGGGCGGTCGCGGCCTACGCCACGCACCTGATCGGCGCGGGCCCGTCCGGGCACGCGTTCGAGCACATCGTCGACCGGATCGCGCACCGGCACTGTGCCCTCGGCATCCGCCCCGAGCAGTACACGATGGTCGGCCGCTACCTGCTCGGCGCGGTCGGCACGGTGCTCGGCGACGCGGTCACCCCGCCGGTCGCCGCCGCCTGGGACGAGGTGTACTGGCTGTTCGCCGCCCGGCTGATCGGCCGCGAGGCCCGGCTCTACGCCGAGGCCGGGGTGGACGGCACCGACCCGTGGCGGGAGTTCACCGTCGCGCAGCGGATCGCCGAGGCCCACGACACCGTCTCGTTCGTGCTGGTCCCCGCCGGCGGCGGGGCGGCACCGGCCTTCCACCCCGGGCAGTATGTGACGGTCGCCGCCGACCTGCCCGGCGCCGGACGGCAGCTGCGGCAGTACTCGCTGTCCCAGGCCGCCACCGGCGGGACGCTGCGGATCACGGTGCGGCGGGTGCGCGGCACCGGCGGGGCCCCGGACGGGGTGGTCTCCGGATACCTGCACGACGACGTCGCGGCCGGTGACGTGCTGCGGATCAGCCGGCCGTACGGCGATCTCACCCTGCGGCCGGGCGACTCCCCGTTGCTGCTGGTCAGTGCCGGGGTGGGGGTCACCCCGATGGCGTCGATCCTGGAGCACGTGGCGCGTACCCAGCCGACCCGGGAGGTGACCGCGGTGCATGCCGACCGCAGCCCCGACCGGCACCCGCTGCGCGCCGACATGAACGCCAACGGCGCCCGGCTGCGCACCTTCCGCAGCCTGTACTGGTACGAGCAGCCGTCCGGCGAGCCGGACACGTACCCCGGCCTGATCGACACCGATCTCATCCCGGTCCACCCGGACGCCGAGGTCTACCTGTGCGGCCCGGCGCCGTTCATGCAGACCGTCCGGGCCGGCCTGCATCTGCGCGGCATTCCCGACGAGCGGATCCGGTACGAGGTGTTCGGCTCCGAGCAGTGGCGGCCCGCACCGGCGCCGGCCGCCGTCTGAGGTCCGGACGTCTCTCAAGTCGGTCGCCGCGGGGACGATAGAGCGGGGCGTGTTCACCGTCGAAGCCCCTCAGATCACCGCCCCGCCGGCGGCCGGCCTCCGGGACCGTGCCGTGGACGCCTCGGCCCTGGCCTTCCTCCAGATCGACCGGGCCGGCGTGATCCGCGATTGGAACCCGTCCGCCGAGAGACTCTTCGGCTGGACCCGCGAGGAGATCATCGGCCGGCGACTGACCGACACGATCATCCCGCCGGCACTGCGGTCCGCCCACAGCGCCGGGTTCGCCCGTCGCCTGGTCGGCGGCGACAGCGGCGGTCTCGGCCACCCGATCGAGGTGCCGGCCGTCCACCGGGACGGCTCCGAACTGCGCGTCTCGATGACCGTCGACGCGCTCGACGACGACGGCTTCTTCGCGTTCGTCACCGACCAGACCGACGGGCACCGCGCCCAGCAGGAGCTCCAGCGCAGCAACACGCTGATCGCCGCGATCCTCCAGCACACCACGGCGATGATCTCGGCGAAGGACCTGGACGGCCGTTACCTGTTCGTCAACGGCGAGTTCGAGCGGATCTTCCAGGTGACCGCCGCCGACCTGGTCGGACGGGCCGAGGCCGACCTGCTGTCCGCCTCGGTCGCCGCCGTCGGCCGCAGCAACGACGAGGACGTCATCGCGTCCGGCACCGCCACGACGGTCGCGGAGGAGGTCCCGTTCGGTGACGAGATCCGCCAGTACGTGGTCACCCGCGTCCCGCTGACCGACCCGGACGGCTCCGTCTACGGGGTGTGCACGATCGCCATCGACGACACCCAGCGACGGCGCAGCCAGGACGCCATCGCGGCCGGCGAGCAGCGTTTCTGGAACACCGTGAACAACGCGCCCGGCATGCTCTACCAGTTCCGGGCCGAACCGTCCGGCGAGTCGTCGTTCGCCTTCGTCTCGGAGGGCTGCCGCGACATCTTCCGGCTCGAACCCGACGAGATCGTCTCGTCGGCGGGGAGGATCCTCGACATGATCGCCGAGGAGGACCGCGCCGTGTTCGCCGCCAGCGTCGCCGAGTCGGCGCAGACCCTGGAACCGTGGGACTGGCGCGGCAGCGTGGTGCTCAGGGACGGCACCCGGCGCTGGCTCTACGGCGCCGCCCGTCCGCACCGCCAGCCCGACGGCTCCGTGGTCTGGGACGGCATGCTGCTCGACCGCACCCGGGAACGCCACACCGAACTCGACCTGGAAGCCGTCCGCACCGACCTCGCCGACCTGGTCGACCGTCTCGCCGTCCTGTCCGTCACGGTGCCCGCCGGGCCCGAGCCGGTCAGCGACCTCGCCCACCTGGTGACCGAGAAGGATCAGGAGGCGCTGTTCGACCTGTGGCGCTCCGCGCTGGGCGGACACCACGCCGACGGCCTGCTCACCGGGCACGAGTCCCGGCTGCTGGTCCGGCTGCGCCCGCGTGGCCGTGGTGGCATCGCCGTCTCCTGCTTCCGCGTCGGCGGGCCCGCGTGACGGCGCCCACCGGGCCGCGGATGCCCCGCAAACTCGGCGAGATCGGCATCCCGACGGCCCCGCTGCCGGCCGCCACCCCGATCGGTGAGATCCGGGCCGCCCTCGCCGCCGACCGCATCGCCCCCGGCGTCATCATCAGCACCGGCACCGGATATCAGCTGCTCAGTCGCGCCATGATCGGCCGTGTTCGCGGCTCCTCCCGTACCGCCGGGGAAGTCGCCACCGGAGGCCTGGAGCTTCCCGCCGACACCGACATCGACGTGGCCGCCGAGGCGGCCCTGGCCCGCCCGTCCGCCGGGCGTGACGAGCCGGTCCTGGTGTCGTGGCCGGACGGCCGCTACGGCATCGCGCCGATCGTCGACCTGCTCGCCGCCATGGCCGGCCGGTTCGCGAAACTGTCCCGCACCGACCCGCTGACCGGGCTGCCCAACCGGGCCACCATCCAGGCCGAGGGCCAGCGGCGCCTCGACGCGGGCAACCTCGTCGCCGTCGTCCACCTGGGTCTCGACCGCTTCCAGGACGCCAACGACGTGCTCGGCCACCACGGCGCCGACACCCTGCTGCACCTCGTCGCGACCGCGCTCGGCGCCGCCCGAGGCGCCGGCAACATGGCCGCCCGTCTCGACGGCGACCAGTTCGTGGTGATGCTCTCCGAGCTACCGGCCGGGCAGTCCGCGCAGGCCGTCGGCCGTCGCCTGGCCGCCGGCATCCGCGGCCCGCACCCCGTCGACGGCCTGCCGATCAGCGTCGAGGCCAGCATCGGCATCAGCCACGCCGACCACCACGACGTCACCGTGCTGATGCGCCGGGCCGCCGCGGCCATGCGCCGCGCCAAACACGAGCGCACCGGCGTCGTCGAGTGGGCTCCGAAACTCGACAGCAACCAGCGCGTCGACCTGCGGCAGCTCACCGAGTTGCGTACCGGGCTGCGCTCCGGTCACCTGCGGCTGCACTACCAGCCGCTGCACGACTCCGGCAGCCGCGTCATCCACGGCGCGGAGGCGCTGGTCCGCTGGCAGCACCCGCAGCGCGGCCTGCTGCCGCCCGGCGTCTTCCTGCCCGACGCGGAACGCTCCGACGTCATCCTCGAACTCACCGACTGGGTGCTGGCCGAGGCGCTGCGGCAGGCCGCCGTCTGGCACGCCCAGGGCCACCACCTGCCGGTGTCGGTCAACCTGCCGCCCGCCTACCTGGCACAGGACCGCGCCGTCGGCACCATCCTCACCCTGCTCGACCTCGAACAGGTCCCGGCCACCATGCTCACCGTCGAGATCACCGAGACCGCCGTGCTCACCAACCAGGAGCAGGTCGCCGCCCAGCTGGCCCAGCTCCGCGCCCGCGGCATCCGGGTCGCCATCGACGACTTCGGCACCGGATACACGTCGCTGGGCCTGCTCCCCCGCCTGCCCATCGACGAGCTGAAGATCGACCGCAGTTTCGTCATCCGCATGCACGACTCCCCCGCCCACGCCACGATCATCGACTCGGTGATCGCCATCGCGAAGGCCCTCGGCCTGACCGTCGTCGCCGAAGGGGTCGAGGACGAGCCCACCGCCCGCGACCTGGCCACCGCCGGCGTCGACCTGCTGCAGGGCTTCGGCCTCAACCGCCCCCAGCCGCCCGACGTCGTCCCCACCCTGCCCGGCCTGCCGGCGGCCCCGCTCGCCGCCGCCTGAGCGGCCCTCTCCCGGTCAGGCCGGCTTGACCGGGGAGGCCTGATCGGCGATGCGCCGGAGCTCCGCCAGGTGAGCGGCCAGCTCGTCCCGGCCGAGCGGGGTCAGCTCCACCCAGGTCGTCCGCGGCCCCTGCGCCGGCTTGCGCACGGTGACGTAGCCGGCGTCCTGCAGCACCTTGATGTGCTTGCTCAGCACCGAGTCGCTGACATCGAGCAGCTCACGGAGAGTGGAGAACTCGGCGGCCTCGACACCGGCGAGCACGGCACAGATCTGCAGCCGGTTAGGCGCGTGGATCAGCTCGTTGAACCGGCCCACCGTCACGCCGCCCCGGCGTCGCGGCGCAGCGCCCGATCGATCGCCGGGCTGACCACCGCGGTCATCAGGCCGATCAGGACGCCCGCGACGACCAGCGACCAGCGGACCGCGAAGCCCCACTCCAGGATCATCGCCGAGACGCTGAACACCGCCAGGCCGGCGAGCCAGACCAGCGACAGCCGCCGGGTGCCGGGCGTCGCGGTCCAGCGGTCGAAGGAGAGCCCGGTCGTCGACCGGACCGCCTGGAGCTGGACGAACGCCGCCACCATGGCCAGCGGGAACCCGGTCGAGCCGACGATCCCGCGGAAGCTCATCGACGCGAACGCGACGGTGAACGCGACCGCCAGCCCCGCATGCAGCCACCAGGGAGCGACCGCATGCTCGGCCGCACGGGCCCGGACATCCGCGACGAGCCGCAGCGCGGCGTGGGCCTCAGCGGAATCGACGGCGGGCGAGGAGTTACTTTCCATGACGGAAAGTATGCCATGAGCTTTCCACAATGGAAAGTTGAACCGCCCCGGGTTCGGTGCTGTGTACCGATGTGGACAGCACCGGCGGCACACACCCACGGGGAGGGGACATGCCACAGAACCCGGACGACCTGCTCGCCGACTGGAACCGGCGGGTCCGGCAGCAGACCGAGACCACCCTGGAACTGAGCCGGCGGATGGAACAGGTCGACGCCTCCGCACAGTCCGCCGACCGCGACGTCACGGTGACCGTCGACCACTCCGGTGGCCTCACCGCGCTGGCCTTGACCCACGAGGCCCCCTGAATCTCCACTCGATGGGCAAGATCGCCGACAGCATGTGCCTGCTCACCTACGGCTTGGGCGCCCTGGTGGGCGTGGTTCGCAATCAGTGAGGCGGGAAAGGCCATCGGTACGATGAAATTCCTCCTCACCCGGATCGGAAGGGCCAACGACGACGTCCTGCGCCTGGTCGCCCATCGCAGCGCGGCGGCCGAATCCATGCGGGAAGGCTGGTTCGGTCCGGCCAAAGGCCTCGGGAATCTCTTCCTCGGCGATTTCCGGGTCTGTTGACTCCTGTGACCGGCGCGGTCCGGTGACCAACCGGGGTTTCGGCTACCGGGAGCGCTGCACGGTCACCATCCGCTGGGACGACGGGACGGACACCGAAGTGATCGACGACGGCACCTTCGCCCCGGCGGACATCGGCCGCGACGTCCGCGTCGGTTACCTGGGCACCTACAAGTACACGCTGAAGCTGGCTCGTGAGGACACCCCGTACCGGCCCTGGTTCACCTGGATCGGCGTCCTCGTCGGCCTGACGGCAGCGGTACCGGGCATCCTCGCCATCATGATGCTGCACGCCTTCGTGCGCGCTGCCCTCCGCGGCCGGCGGCGGTCAGTGGGGTAGGAAGTCGGAGCGGTTCAGGGTGGTGGTTCGGCGGCGGTACTCGGTGGCCTTGCCGGGCCAGTTGGTGACGATGCGGCCGGTGGCGGTTCGGTACCAGGACTGGCAGCTCGTCCACACACTGGTCGCCAGGCGGGACTGGATCTCGCTGTCGTAGGTGGTCGCGACCTCCGGGCGTACCTCCAGATCGTCTCCCGCGGCGACCGACCGCACCGCCTGCGCGATCCATCGGGCCTGGGCCTCGTGGAAGTAGATGACCGAGGTGTTGCCGGTGTTGGTGTTGGGGCCGTAGACCAGGAACATGTTGGGGAATCCGGGGACGGCCAGGCCCAGGTAGGCGTGGGCGCCCTCGGTCCACTCGTCGGACAGCAGGCGGCCGTCGCGGCCGGTGACACGGATCGGGACGAGGAACTCGGTGGCGGCGAAGCCGGTGCCGTAGACGATGACGTCGCACGGGTGGTCGGTGCCGTCGGCGGTGCGTACGCCGGACGGGGTTACCGTGACGATCTTCTCGGTGATCAGGTCGACGTCGGGGCGGGACAGGGTGGGCAGCCAGGCGTTGGTGAAGAGCAGCCGTTTGCAGCCGATCGGCTCATCGGGGGTGACCTTGGCGAGCAGTGCGGGGTCGCGGACCTGCCAGCGGCGCTGGATCCAGGCGTAACCGCGGACGCCGGCGTTGACCACCCGGTTGCCGTGCAGTGCCGCGCCGGGGACGAGGGTGAGCAGCCACGTCGCGCCGCGGGACAGCCGCATCAGGGCGGGCACCCGGCGGGACAGGGTGCGGCGGATCCGGCCGTAGCGGCGGTCGGGTTTCGGCACCGTCCAGGGGGCGGTCCGCTGGAAGACGGTGATGTGGGCGGCTTTCCCGGCGATCGCGGGGACCAGCTGGATGGCGCTGGCGCCGGTGCCGACCACGGCGATCCGGCGGCCGTCGATCGGGACGTCCGGGGACCAGTGGGCGGTGTGCACGGCGACGCCCTCGAACGTGCCGGCGCCGGGCAGGGCCGGGATCGCGGGACGCGACAGCTGGCCGACCGCGGGGATCAGCACGTCGGCGTCGACGGTGTCGCCGCCGATCAGGGTGAGCCGCCAGCGGGTGCCGTCCCAGTCGGCGGAGGCTACCTCGGCACCGAATCGGACGAGCGGCGTCACGCCCTTCTCGTCGGCGCATCGTTGCAGGTAGGCGAGGATCTCGTGGTGCGGCGGGTAGCGCCGGGACCAGTCCGGGTTGAGAGCGAACGAGAACGAGTAGAGCGGCGCCGGCACGTCGCAGGCGCAACCGGGGTACGTGTTGTCGCGCCACACCCCGCCGACCCGGTCCGCCTTCTCCAGGATCACGATGTCGCCGAACCCGGCAGCGAGCAGTTCGACGGCGGCCGCCACCCCGCCGAACCCGGCGCCGATGATCGCGATCCTGGTCATGGCCGCCTTCCGATGGTGAGTCGCAGCGCGCCGGGCGCCGTGGCCGGGACGACCGGGTTCCGGGGTGCCACCGGCGCGACAGGCAGGTAACCGGAGGCCGGCCGGGGGTCGGGGTCGCCCGCGTTGGGCCACAGGGCGACCGCCCGCTCGGCCAGGGCGGTGATGGTGAGCGACGGGTTGACGCCGAGGTTCGCGGCGACCGTCGAACCGTCGATGACGTGCAGCCCGGGATGGCCGAAGAGCCGGTGGTACGGGTCGACGACACCGGTCTCGGCGGTGTCACCGATCGCGCAGCCGCCGATGAAGTGCCCGGTGACCGGCCGGTTGACGATCTCGGTGAACGCGCCGGTCGGCACCCCGTCGATCTCGGCGGCGACCCGGCGGGCCACGTCGTGGGCGGCCGGGACCCACACCGGGTTGGGTTCGCCGATGCCGGGGCGGCTGGACAGGCGCCGCCCGAACAGGCCGCGCCGGGTGTGCACGGTGATCGAGTTGTCCAGCGGCTGCATGGCCAGCAGCACGATGGTCTCCTTCGACCACTTCCGCGGGGACACGTAGAGCCGCAGGTCACGGCCTGCCCGGGCGAGTGTCTTGAGGGCCTGCCACCAGCGGGGGCGGCCCTCGTCGACGAGCACGGTGGCGAGCAGGGCCAGCAGGTTGCTGCCGGGGCCGTACCGGACGGGCTCGACGTGGGTGACCGGGTCAGGGTGGATCGACGAGGTGATCGCGACGCCGTGCGTGTAGTCGCGGTCCGCGCGGCGCGTGCGGGCTCCGAGGATCGATTCGGAGTTGGTACGGCTGAGCTCGCCCAGCCGCGGCGACACGTGCGGCAGGAGTCCCCGGTCGCGCATCCGGTGCAGCAGCCGCTGGGTGCCGAGCGCCCCACCGGCGAGGACGACCTGCTCGGCGGTGAACCGCCGCCGGCCGGTGTCGACCGCGTAGCCGCCGTCGGGCAGCGGGCGCACGGACTTGACGGTGGTCCGTTCGTGGACCTCGGCGCCGGCCTTCTCCGCCAGGTACAGATAGTTCTTGACCAGGGTGTTCTTGGCGTTGCCGCGGCATCCGGTCATGCACGAGCCGCACAGGGTGCAGGTGCGGCGGTCCGGGCCGGCCCCGCCGAAGAACGGGTCGGCCACGTCGGCGCCGGGAGAGGAGCCGAACAGCACGCCGACCGGGGTGGGCCGGAACGTGTGTCCCACGCCCATCTCCTCGGCGACCGCCTTCAGCGCGCCGTCGGAGGCTGTCAGGACCGGGTTGACGGTCACGCCTAGCATGCGTCTGGCCTGGTCGTAGTAGGGGGCCAGCTCGGTCTTCCAGTCGGTGACGTGTGACCACTGCGGGTCGGCGAAGAACGCGTCCGGCGGCTCGTAGAGGGTGCACGCGTAGCCGAGCGACCCGCCGCCGACACCCACGCCGGACATGATCATCACGTCTTTCAGCAGGGTGAGGCGCAGAATGCCGTAGCAGCCGAGCGCGGGCGCCCAGATGTAGTCACGCAGGCGCCAGGACGTCTTGGCGAACTGGTCGTCGGTGAACCGGCGGCCGGCCTCGAGGACGCCGACGCGATAGCCCTTCTCGGTCAGGCGCAGCGCGGTCACGCTGCCCCCGAACCCGGAGCCGATGACGAGGACGTCGTAGTCGTACGACATCGCCGTACCATCACACCCTTATTGGCAACATGTCAACAACGCGTTTCCGGGTCTTGCGCGAAGCGCGAATCAGTCTCATAAATGACGGATGACCGAGCTGGCGTACGACCGTCGTGGATCCGGCCCGCCGCTGGTGCTGATCCACGGGCTGGGCAGCCACCGTCAGGTGTGGACACCGATCCTGGACGAGGCCGCGAAGACCCATGACGTGATCGCCCTCGACCTGCCCGGTTTCGGCGAGTCACCGCTCTGGGAGCCGGCCCCGCACGCCGGGTCGGTCGCCCACCTCGCCGATCAGGTCGGGTCCTTCCTGGACCGGCTCGGCATCACGGATCCACAGGTCGCGGGCAGTTCCCTGGGCGGTGGCATCGCCCTCGAACTGGGGCGCCGCGGCCGCGCCCGCACGGTCACCGCCTTCGCGCCGATCGGGTTCTGGACCGGTGCGGGCCGCCGCTGGTGCCAGAGCGTCGTCACCGCCGCGCGGGTCGTCGCCGGTCGCCTCGACACCCGCCTTCCCGCGATCATGGCGTCACCGGCCGGCCGGGCCGCGTTCTGCTCGCTCTTCTACGCCCGCCCGGGCCGCCTCGACCCGGCCGGCGCGGTGTCCGCGGCCCGCGCCCTGGCGGCCGCACCCGGCTTCACCGCGGCCCGCGACGCCTTCGGCGATCTCACCCCTTGGGGGTACGAACGGACGACCCACCCGGTGACGATCGCCTGGGGCACCCGTGACGCCGTACTCCCGTTCCCGCAGTCGCGGCGGGCCCGCACGCTGCTCCCGGACGCCCGCCACGTCACCCTGACGGGTTGCGGTCACCTGCCGTTCGCCGACGACCCGGCAGCGTGTCTGGTGGTGATCAACGAGCGATCCAGATGATCAGCATGGCCAGCAGGAAGACCCCGGCGGCCACCACCGTCACCGTCCGGACCAGGGTGCTCATGCTGGTCTCGGAGAACGCCGGCTTCTCCCCCGGCGCCGTCCAGTCGCCGACGACGGTCAGCAGGCGATCACCCGCGTGACGCAGGCGTCGGCGGGCGTTGTCCCGGTTGGGCGACGGCAACAGAACCTCCATACTCGACCGGTCAACGAACCACCGGCGGAATGGACTCTGGGACACTCTTTCGTGCTGGTGGATGCGGTTCGTGCGGGTGGATACGGCTGGGGGTCGAGGATGGTTGACGTGCGCGAGGCGGCGAAGGCTCTGGCCGGGGCACGGCGGGTGGTGGTGTTCACCGGTGCGGGCATCTCGGCGGAGAGCGGCGTGCCCACCTTCCGGGACGCGCTGACCGGTCTCTGGGAGCGCTACGACGCGCAGGCACTGGCCACCCCGCAGGCGTTCGAGGACGACCCGGACCTGGTCTGGGGGTGGTACGAGTGGCGCCGCTGCCTGATCGAGCGGGTCCACCCGAACGCCGGCCACCGGGCCGTCGCCACCATCGAAGCCCGCGCCCCACACACCGTCGTCGTCACGCAGAACGTCGACGACCTCCACGAACGCGCCGGCTCGAAGGCACCGGTCCACCTGCACGGCAGCCTGTTCGCGCCGCGCTGCGCCGCCTGTTCCCGGCCGGCCACGACCGGTCCGGGCGACGAGCCGGAGGAGGGCCGCCGCCTGGCCCCGCCGCGCTGTGGATGCGGCGGGGCGATCCGCCCGGGTGTCGTCTGGTTCGGTGAGGCACTGCCCGAGGAGTCGCTGGAGGAGGCGGTGCAGGCGGCCACCGACTGCGACGTGCTGCTGACCGTCGGGACGTCCGGCCTGGTCTACCCGGCGGCGGAGATCCCGAAGGTGGCGGCCATGTTCGGCGGCACGGTGATCCAGGTGAACCCGCAGCCGACCCCGCTCGACGCGGTCGCCACGATCAACCTGCACGGTACCGCGGCGACCGTGCTGCCCGAGCTGGTCAGCGCGGCGTGGCCGGACCGGGCAGCGGCAGGTTCCTGAGCGGTCCCTTGCGGACCTTGTTGGAGCCGGTGCGCGGCAGGTCCTCGACGACGTCGACGTAGACCGGGATCTTGTACCTGGCGAGACGGCCGGACAGGAACTCGGGCACGTCGGCGGGCGAGAGCGACGCGCCCGGCACCGGGACGACGAAGGCCCGGCCGACCTCGCCCCACCGGTCGTCCGGCACGCCGACGACCGCCGCCTCGGCCACCGCCGGATGCTCGAAGATGGCCGCCTCCACCTCGGCCGGATACACGTTCTCGCCACCGGAGATGTACATGTCCTTGGTGCGGTCGACGATGCGGAGGTGACCCGCCTCGTCGACGACCGCCAGGTCACCGGAACGGAACCAGCCGTCGGTGAGGGCGGCCGCCGTCGCCGCCGGATCGTTCCAGTACCCCGGAGTCACGTTCGGGCCGCGGACCAGCACCTCACCGGGTTCGCCGGGATCGGCCGGCGTGAGATCGGGGCGGGTCACCCGTACCTCCGCGAAGAAGACCGGAAGGCCCGCCGAACCGATATGCGCCCGGCTCTCCCTGGCCTCCAGGAACGTCGCGCCCGGTGCCGTCTCGGTCATGCCGTAACCCTGGCAGAACGCCAGCCCGCGCTCCTGGTAGGCACGGATCAGGGCCTCCGGGACGGGTGCGCCGCCGGTCATCAGACTGCGCACCGAGGTCAGGTCGGCCGTCGGCCAGCGCGGTGACCGGGCCAGGCCGGCGAACATCTGGGACACGCCGAACATCCAGGTGATCCGGTGCTCGGCGATGGCGTCGAAGCAGCCGTCGACGTCCCAGCCCGGCATGATCACCGACGTGCCACCCTTGAGGAACGTGGGCAGCAGGCACTGGTTGAGCGCCGCGACGTGGAAGAGCGGGGCGCTGACCAGGGTGACCTCGTCGCTCGCGACGTCCACGCAGACGAGCAGGTTGTAGCAGTTCCACACCAGGTTGCCGTGGGTGAGCATCGCGCCCTTGGGATGCCCGGTGGTCCCCGAGGTGTAGAGGATGAGCGCCACGTCGTCGAGTCCGGTCTCCGGCTCGTCGACCCTTCCCTCCTCACCGGCGAAGGCCTCCAGATCGTCGATCAGGACGTGGATCGTCACGGAGATCTCCACCGGCGCCGCCGAGATCAGCGCCACCGCCCCACTGTGCCGCAACTGGTAGTCGATCTCCGGCGGGGTGAGCCGGAAGTTCAGCGGCACGAAGACCGCACCGAGCATCCAGGTCGCGAACATCGTCTCGGCGAACGACGGATGGTTCGGGCCGAGGTAGGCGACCCGGTCACCGGGGCGGACCCCGGCGGTGCGCAGGGCCGCGGCCAGGCGCGAGGTGCGTTCGAACAGTTCGGCGTACGTCGTACGCCGCCCCTGGAAGATCAAGGCGGTCGCGCCGGGAGACATGGCCGCCCGGCGCGCCGGCCACGACCCCAGCCCCGCGTTACGCATCGTCGGCTTCCTCAGGCGTAATGGCGGTAGACCGGGCGGGCCACGCAGGCCGGCTTGGCCGAGCCCTCCACCTCGACGGTGAAGTCGAAGGTGCTCTGCACGCCGTTGCCGGCCACGTCCTCGACGCTGACCACCGACGCGGTCAGCCGGATCCGCGCGCCGACCTTCACCGGGCTGGGGAACCGCACCCTCTCCAGCCCGTAGTTGACGCCCATCGTGATGCCCTCCACCTGCAGCAACTGGGTGAAGAGCGGGATGACCAGCGACAACGTGAGATAACCATGGGCGATCGGTGCCCCGAACGGCCCGGCCTGGGCGCGTGCCACGTCGACGTGGATCCACTGGTGGTCACCGGTGGCGTCGGCGAACGTGTTCACCCGCTCCTGGGTGATCTCCAGCCAGTCGCTGGCGCCGAGGTCCTTGCCGGCGAGGCTCTTGAGTCCGTCGAGGCCGTTCACGGTGGTGGTCATTTCGTCTCCCGGAAAAGTAGGCGTGCGGCGTTCTCTTTGAGGATCTTGGGGCGGACCGTGTCCTTGACCTCGAGTTTCTCGAAGTCGGCGAGCCAGCGGTCCGGAGTGATCACCGGATAGTCCGAACCGAACAGCACCTTGTCCTGGAGCAGGCTGTTCGCGTACCGGACCAGCTGGGGCGGGAAGTACTTCGGCGACCAGCCGGACAGGTCGATGTACACGTGCTCCTTGTGGGTGGCGACGGCCAGCGCCTCGTCCTGCCACGGGAACGACGGGTGGGCCAGGATGATCCGCAGGTCCGGGAAGTCCACCGCCACGTCGTCGATCAGCATCGGGTTCGAGTACTTGAGGCGGATCCCGCCGCCACCCCGGACCCGGGCGCCGATCCCGGTCTGGCCGGTGTGGAACAGGGCGACCGCGCCGAGCTCCTCGATCGCCTCGTAGAGCGGGTACGCGAGCCGGTCGTCCGGGGCGAACCCCTGGATGCTGGGGTGGAACTTGAAGCCGCGCACGCCGTGGCTCTCGACCAGCCGGCGGGCCTCGCGGACACCGGCCCTCCCCTTGTGCGGGTCGATGCTGGCGAACGGGATCAGCGTGTCCGGGTGCTTCGCGCAGTCCTCGGCGATCTCCTCGTTCGCGATCCGCGGGTGGCCGGTGGCGTGCTCGGCGTCGACGGTGAAGACGACGGCGGCCGTCCTCCGCTCCCGGTAGTAGGCGGCCATCTCGTCGATGGTCGGCTGACGGTGGCCGTGCGCCTTGAAGTAGTCGGCGGAGGCGCCGAGCAGCTCGGGGCTCAGTGAGCTGCGGCCGTCGCGGCTGACCTCGGCGTGCGTGTGCACGTCGATGGCGACCAGTTCGTCGAGGTTCATCGGCGCGGCGCCGGGATGCCGTAGGTCTCCTGCTCGAAGTCCCACGCCGCCTCGATGGCGTCGGCGCTCCAGCCGCCCTCGGTATAGGCGACGGCCTTCTCCGCCGGATGCGACCACAGGGCCAGCTTGTCGCCACCGACACCGATGGCTTGTCCGGTGATGCCCTTCGAGGCGTCCGAGGCGAGGAACGTGATCAGCCCGGTCACGTCCTCCACGGTGCCGAGGCCCTCGTCGTGGCGCAGCCAGGCCGGATAGGGCGTGCCGGTGCGCTCGGCCTCCTCGATGACCGGCCCGAACGCCGGGATCGTCTTGGTCATCTCGGTGGCGGCGATCGGGACCACGGCGTTCACGGTGATCTCGTTGCGGGCCAGTTCGAGCGCCCAGGTGCGGGCCATCGCGGCGATGCCGGCCTTGGCGGCGGCGTAGTTGGTCTGCCCGAAGTTGCCACGCTGACCCGCCGGCGAGCCGATCAGGATGAGCCGGCCGCCGTCGGCCTGCTCACGCATCCGGATCGCGGCGGCCCGGGCGCAGGTGAACGTGCCGCGCAGATGCACCCGGACGACCGCGTCGAAGTCGTCGTCGGTCATCTTCCACAGCACCCGGTCGCGGAGGATGCCGGCGTTGGTGACCAGCACGTCCAGCCGGCCGAACGCCTCGACCGCGGCGCCGACCAGGCGTTCCGCGCTCTCGGTGTCGCCGACGGCGGCCGCGACACCGATCACCCTGCCCTTGATTCCGGCGACCGCCTCGTCGACCACGGCCTGGTCGACGTCGTTGACGACGACGGAGGCGCCGGCCGCGGCAAGCGCCTCGGCGTAGGCCAGACCGAGCCCGCGACCGCTGCCGGTCACGATGGCAACCTTGCCGCTCAGATCCATGCTCATCAACCTCTCACGGAATTTTCAGTTCCTCAATCAACAGGAATCCTGTTGATTCCGATCCTGGCCGATGATCAGGTTTCCTGTCAATGGTGTAGCCTGCCGTCCATGCCATCACTGCTCTACCTGGTAAAACAGCTCGAACTCGCGGTGCGCGCCCGTCTCGACGAGGTGGTCCGCGGCCATGGCATCACCGCGTTGCAGTACACGGCGCTCACCGTCCTGGAACGCCACGACGGCCTGTCCGCGGCTCAGCTGGCCCGCGACTCGTTCGTCACCGCCCAGTCCACCGCCGACCTGGTCCGAGCCTTGGAGACACGCGGCCTGATCCGCCGCGAACGCAACCCGGCCAACCGCCGCGAACTGCTCATCCACCTCACCCCCGACGGGCGCGCACTGCTCACCGCGGTCGACGCCCCGGTCCGCGACCTGGAATCCCGCATGATCACCAAGCTGACCGAGGACCAGGCGGCAACCTTCCGCCAGTCCTTGATCACGTCCTGGCAGTCGCTGGCCTGAACCGGTCAGGACGGGCGGATCGGGGTGAGTGCCGGGAACGCGGCCTCGATGTCGCGCGCCGCCGCCAGAGCGATGTGATCGCGATGCAGCCCCGCGATCACCTGCACGCCGAGCGGCCGCCGTCCGGAAGCCCCGGTCGGTACCGCGACCGCGGGCAGGCCCAGGAAGTTGGCGGTCACCAGGAGGCGGTGGGCCCTCCACAGTGCGGTGGCGGCGGCCGGACCGCTCAGGTCGTAGCCGATCACCGGCATGGGCTGTGTCGTCACCGGTCCGAGCACCACCGGGTACCGCGCGTGGAACGCCCGCCACGCCGCCGCGTGCACGAACCGTTCCGCCCATGCGCCCTGGTAGGCCGCCGACGAGTCGAGCAGTTCCACCTCGGCGATGTTGTCGCGGAAGTAGGTGACCGTTCCCTCGGACAGCGGCCCGGGCAGGAGGCCGGGGGTGAGCAGCATCGGCGCGTTCTCGGTCGACGACAGCTGCCGCCAGAGCGTGGCGCACCGGTCGACGGCGGGCGGTTCGGCCTCCTCGACCTCCCACCCGGCGGCGGCCAGGGCACCGGCCGCGGACCGGACGGCGGCGGTCACCCCGGGGTCGACGTCGCCCCAGCCGGCCGGGTCGGCGGTGACGGCGACGCGGCGGGGGCCGTCGTACCCGGACGGATGTGCGACGGTGACCGACAGCGGGTCGAAGTCGTCGGCGCCGTTCATCAGCCCGAAGAGCAGGTCCAGGTCGGCGACGGATCGGGCGAGCGGACCGTTCACCGCCATGAGCTGGAGGGACAGCGGCAGGGGTTCGGCGCCACGGCCGGGCGCGGCGACCCGTCCGGCGGAGGGACGTAACGCGGTGATCCCGGCAGCGTGTGCGGGCAGTCGCAGCGAGCCGCCGTAGTCGTTGCCGAGCCCGGCCGCGGCCATCCCGGTGGCGACCGCGACCGCGTCCCCGCCGCTGGATCCACCGGGCACCCGGGTCCGGTCCCACGGGTTGATCGTGCGCCCGAACAGGTCGTTGTCGGTGTCCCAGCGCAGGCCGAAGTCGGGCATGTTCCCCCGCCCGACCGGGATCGCCCCGGCCGCGAGCAGCCGGTCGACGAAGGTCGCGCCGGCCGCCGGTACGTGGTTCGCCGCGAACGGCAGGCCGGAGGTGGTCGCCGACCAGGTGAGGTCGATGTTCTCCTTCACGGTGATCGGCACCCCGGCCAGTGGTCCCGGGTCCTGCCCGTCGGCGATCCGGGCGTCGAGGGCCGCTGCCGCCTCCCGCGCCCGGTCACCGAGGATCACGGTGATCGCGTTGACCTGCGGGTTCACTTCGGTGATGCGGGTCAGGTGGGCGTCGACGACGGCGGCCGCCGTCAGCCGGCCGTCCCGTACGCCCGCGGCGATCTCGGTGGCGGTGAGTTCAGTGACATCCATCGGGTCGATCCTTTCGGGGTGCGACATCCACGTCGGCCGGCATCACAGGACGGTGCAGGTCAGACGAGTGCGGGCGAGGTACACGCACTGCCGGTTGGGGATGGTCTTCGCGGCGGTCCAGCGGTGCTCGCCGGTGCCGGGAGCGGGCACGAACTCGGGCGCGTCCGAACTGGCCAGCATCAGCCGCAGCGCATGGCCGGCCGGCAACCGATAGCCGGTATGACCGAGATCGATCGTTACGGCGAAGGCGTCGCCGGGGTTCAGGATGGTCTGCTGGCCACGGGCGATCAGCCGGGCGGTGCCGTCGGGAGCGACATCGGCGAGCCGGACGAAGAGGTCCATCTCCGGCCCGTCGGAGCCGATCACGGCGTCGAGACGGATCGGCCCGGCCAGGTCGAGCGGCACGGTCACCGGGGCCGCGGTGAAGACGAGCACGTCGGGCCGGTCGGCGAGATGCCGCTCGTCCGGGAATTCGCGCAGGAAGCCGAAGGGGTCGGCGACCGGAGAAGGCACCGGATCGGCCGCGTCGTGAACCCACACCGCGACGTCCCCGGCCGGGCCGGCAACCCCGGCGGCGGAGACCGGAGCGAGGGTGGCGGCCGACGGATCGGTCGCGGTGGGCTGCCACTCCATCTCGTACGCCGCACCCGGCGGCCACACAGCCGAGGAGCGGAACGACGGATCCCCGGTGTTGGCCAGCTGCCACCGCACCCGGGGGATCACGGTGTCGAACCCGCGCAGGAACACGTCGAAGAACTCGACAGCCGGGTCGAGGTACCGCGCCGCCATCGTCTCCACCGACATCGCCTCACCGGGGGCGAAGTGGCTGGTGTTCTCGTGGTCGATGGCCTCCAGCAGCAGGTATTCGTTGCGGGCCCAGGCCGGCCGCCGCTGCAGCTCCCGGTGGTCGGACCACTGCCAGGGCGCGCAGTTGTCCCACCACCCGATGGTCATGAGCACCGGCACGGCGGGCGCGTCGAACGGGCTCCCGGCCGGGAAACGCCGCAGGCTGACCGGGTGCGGGAACCACAGATCGTACGACGCGGACCGGCTGCCGACGGCGGTGAAGAACTCCTCGACCTGGGCCGCGAGGGGCCGCCGGGTCCAGTCGATCGCCCAGTCGAGGATGTCCCGGTCGTGGAACATCGACAGCGGGTAGAACCGGTGCACCGACATCTCGACGTCGTGGGTGCGCTGCCCGGGGATCGGGACCGGGAGTTCGCCGAGCCGGGTGCCGGTGACCCGGGGGACCATCGCCTTGAGGGCCGGGTGCCCGGTCGACGCGGCCGCCCACTGGGTGTAGCCGTAGTAGGAGTCGCCCCACATGCCGACGATCCCGTCCGACCACTGCTGGTTGACCACCCAGTCGAGGGTGTCGTACCCGTCGTAGGCCTCGTTGACGAACAGCAGCGTCTCACCCTCGGACCGGAACTTGCCGCGCACGTCCTGCACGACCATCCGGTAGCCGCGGGCGGTGAAGTACGCGGCGATCCTCGGCATGAACGTGTACTCACCGCACTTGTCGTACGGCAGCCGGGTGAGGACGGTCGGCCCGGGGGTGACGTCGCCGGGTGGCAGGTAGACGTCGGTGGCGAGGTGCACGCCGTCCCGCATCCGCACCATGTACTGGGTGGCTTCGGGGGAGAGCGGCCCCGGCCCGGTCCGCTGCACGGAGATCATCAGAGCACCTCGAAGAAGCGGATGCAGACCTGCCCGTTCTCGCCTCGGGCCAGGCCGACGAAGACGGATTCGGCCAGCCAGCGGTGGGCCGGTGCGCCGGTGCGGAACACCGGGCTGGTCCGGTAGTAGTACTCGGTCTCGGGCAGGTCCTCCCCCGCCTCGACCCGCGCGTCGATCTCCGGCGTGGCCCGCCAGAACCCGCGGTTGCGGATGTCGATGACCGACCCGTCGTCGGCCTGGAGCAGGTAGTGGGCGTCGAGTTCGGTGACCCCGTCGTGGGTGGTGGACCGGTCACCGCCGCCGGCCAGTACCGTCCCGGACAGGCGGGGGCCGTGGACCGTACCGCCGGTGATCGGGGTGAAGTCGAGCCCGCGGCCGATGTGCACGGTCTCGGCGACGTCGACGCGCGCCTCGAAGGCGAAGACCAGGCGGGGGTCGGGCAGCTCGGACATCAACATCCTCGTTTCTTTTCCATAATGACAATCAATTAGGCTGTACGGCGGGCACACTGACCCGGGAGGGGAGGCGACGTGGGACGTCCCAGCATGGCCACCGAGCGGACCGAGCAGATCATGCAGGCGACGGCTCGCTGCCTGCAGAAACACGGCCTGGCCGGCACCACCCTGGAGCGGGTCTCGGAGGAGTCCGGGCTGAGCCGCAGCCACGTCCGGCACTACGTCGGCAACCGTGACGACCTGCTGCGCGCGTTCGCGAACTGGCTCTACACCGGTTACGAGGCCGAGTTCACCGGCAGGATCGCCGCCGCGCCCGACCGGGAGAAGCTGCCGATCGCCATGGACTACCTGTTCAGCAGTGGGTTCCTGCCGATCGGCGACGACGACACGGTGATCCGCGAGCTGATCACGGCCGGGATCACCGACGACAGCATCCGCGCCACCCTGCAGGAGCGCTACCTGCAGGCGGTGCAGGCGGTGGAGCAGGCGCTCACCGCGGAGTACCCGGCGGCCTCGCCGGGGGCGCGACGGTCGGTGGCGTACGGGCTGTGGTGTCTCGCCCTGGGCAACTCGACGATGGCCGAGCTGCAGCTGCCGGTGGCCTCCGGCGGCCTGATCCGGACCGCGGCCGAGCAGCTGCTGGAACGACTCAGTCACGACTGACCACCCGCCGCGGGACCCAGCCGGGCCGGGGCACCGAGTCGACGAGCCGGCGGGTGTAATCGTGCTCCGGCTCGTGCAGCACCTTCTCCACCGGCCCGGACTCGACGACCCGCCCGCGCGACATGACCACGACGTCCTCGCAGACGTGCCGCACCACCGACAGGTCATGGGTGATGAACAGGTAGGCCACCCCCGTGGCGGCCCGGGCGTCCACCAGCAGGTTGAGGATCTGGGCCTGGATCGACACGTCGAGCGCGGCGACCGCCTCGTCGAGGACCAGCAGCCGCGGCTCGGCGGCCAGCGCGCGGGCGATCGCGACCCGCTGCCGCTGCCCGCCGGACAGGTGCCGGGGCAGCGCGTCGCCGAGCCGCTGGTCGAGACCGACCAGGTCGAGCAGCTCACCGATCCGGGACCGGTCCTTGCGATGGTGGGCCAGGACCTCGGCGAGACAGGCGCGGACCGTCTGGCGACGATCGAGGCTCTGGTACGGGTCCTGGAACACCATCTGGACCGTGCCGTGCAGGGTGACCGTCCCCGACGTGGCCTTCTCCAGCCCGGTGACGATCCGCGCGCAGGTGGTCTTGCCGGAGCCGGACTCGCCGACCACGGCCAGCGACCCGCCGGCGCCGACGCTGAAGCTGACCCCGTCGAGAGCGGTCCCACCGCGGTAGTCCTTGCGCAGGTCACGCACGTCGAGCATCACAGCGCCCCCAGCAGGTGACAGGCCGCCGACCCGGTGAAGACGGGTCGCTCGTCGCGGCAGCGGGGCTCGGCGTGCGGGCAGCGGTCGGCGAAGACGCAGCCGGCCGGGGCGGTGTACGCGGACTGCGGGACGCCGGGCACGGTCCGCAGGCGCTCGCCGGGTGGCACCGCACCGGGCCGGGCATCGAGCAGCGCCCGGGTGTACGGGTGCCGCGCGCCGGAGTGCAGCCGGGCGGCGGGCAGGATCTCGACGATCTCGCCGGCGTACATGACGGCGATCCGGTCGCAGACGGCCGCGGCCAGTTCCAGGTCGTGGGTGATGAACATGAGGGCGGCCCCGCGGAGCCGGCGCTGCTCGTTGAGGATCGCCACCACCTCCTCCTGCGTGGTCACGTCGAGGGCGGTGGTCGGCTCGTCGGCCAGGATCAGGCGCGGTTCGGTCAGCAGCGCGGCGGCGATCACCACTCGCTGGAGCAGGCCGCCGCTCAGCTCGTACGGCCGCTGCCGGAGGCGTCGTGCCGCATCGCCGACGCCGACCTCGGACAGTGCGGCGGCAGCCCGTCGCGTCGCCTCCGCCCGGCTGACACCCTGGTCGCGCAGCACCTCGGTGAGGAAGTCGCCGACCGTGCGCACCGGGTTGACGACGGCGCGCGGATCCTGGAAGACCATGGCGACGTCCCGGGAGCGCATCCGGCGCAGCGCCGCCGCGTCCAGAGCGTGGACGTCGGCGCCGTCGAAGCGGACCGTTCCGCCGACCGTGGCGCCGGTGGGCAGCAGGCGCACCACCGACTTGACGGTCATCGACTTGCCGGAGCCGGACTCGCCGACGAGCCCAACGGCCTCACCGGCGCGGACGTCGAGAGTCACCTGTCTGAGGACCGGCCGGCCGGACACGGCGACGGTTACCCGGTCGAGTTGGAGCAGGGTCATCGGGCATCGCCTCCGAAACGCGTGGCCAGCCGTTCCGCTACGGCGGTGAAGGCGACCACGGTGACCACCACCGCGACGGCGGCGGCGACGGACTGCTGCGGGAAGCCCGCGAGGACGGACGGCTGACCGTTCGCGATCATCAGGCCCCAGTCGGCGGCCGGCGGCTGGAGTCCCAGGCCGAGGAAGGAGATCGACGCCAGGTCGATCATCGCGTACCCGAAGCCGATCGCGGCCTGGACCATCAGCAGCGGCGCCAGGTTGGGCACCAGGTGGCGCAGGCAGATGTGCCAGGCGCCGAAACCCTGCACACGTAGCGCCTCGATGTAGGGCAGGTTGCGTTCGCGCAGCGCCGCGGCCCGCATCACCCGGGCCATGACCGGCACGAACGCCAGCGACAGCGCCACCACGGGGGTGACGAAACCGCTGCCGAACAGGGCCGCCACGGTGATCGCCAGGACCAGGCCGGGGAAGGCGAACAGCACGTCCAGCGCCCGGGAGATCAGGGCGTCGAACCAGCCGCCGCACCAGGCCGCGACGATCGCGACGGTGGCACCGGCCGTGCCGGCGGCGAGGACCACGATCAACGGCCCGGCCAGGCTGGTCCGCGAGCCGTGGATGAGACGGGACAGCAGGTCACGGCCGAGGTCGTCGGTGCCGAGCGGGTGCGCTGCGGAGAACGGCGCGTAGGCGTTGAGCGGGTCCAGCGCGTTGGGGTCGTAGGGCGCTATCAGCGGGGCGAGCAGTGCGAGGAGCACCACGAGCACACAGATCGCCGGTGCCAGCCACCTCTTCACGCGGCGCCTTCTCTCGCCAGGCCCGGGTCGAGGGCCGCGTTCAGCAGGTCGACCAGCATGTTCACCACCACGAAGACCGTCACCAGCAGCAGTGACAGCGCCTGCACGACGATCAGGTCCTGGCGGGCGGCGCTCTGCACCAGCAGCGAGCCCAGTCCGGCGACGCCGAACGCCTGCTCGGCCACCGCGGTCGCGGCGAACAGGCCGGCCACCGTGACGCCGGAGACCGCGACGATCGGCGGGGCCGCGTTGCGCAGCACGTGGCGGCGCAGCACGGTCCGGCGCGGCAGCCCGCGTACCCGGGCGGCGGCGACGTGGTCGGAGGCGAGTTCGGCGCGGACCTCGGTGCGGGTGATCCGGCTGACGTAGGCCAGATATCCGCCGGTCAGGGCCAGTGCCGGCAGTGTCAGGTGGTGGAGCCGATCGATGAAGCCGGTGCCCGACCCGTAGACCGGGAACCATGACAGCGTGGTCGCGAACAGCCAGATCAGCAGGATCGCGGCGACGAACGCGGGCGCCGCCATCAGCACCGTCGTGGTCACCGTGAGCGCCTGGTCGACCCGCTTGCCACCGACGGCCGCGAGGACCCCGAAGGCCACCCCCAAGGTCAGGATCAGCACCGAGGCGTACGCCACCAGCAGCACCGTGGTGCCGAGGCGAGCCCCGATCAGTGCCGTGACCGGCTCCTTCAGCACCATCGAGGTGCCCGGGTCACCGCTGAGCAGCCCGGACAGCCAATGCCGGTACTGCGCGAGGAACGGCTCGTCGAGGTGGTAGCGCTCGCGGATCTCGGCCAGGGCCGCCGGGCTGGCCTGGTTGCCCCCGGCCAGCAGGCTGGCCGGGTCCCCGGGCGCCAGGTACAGCGCGCCGAAGATGACCAGGCTGGCCACCGTCACGGTCGCCACCACCCCGGCGAGTTTGCGCAGGACGAACCCGGTCACGGGGCGCCGACCAGTGCGGCCCACGCGGAGCTGATGTAGGAGAAGGAGGCCGGAGCACCGGTGATGCGCTTGTTGAGGAACAGGCGGTTGTGCGATCCGGCCAGGGTGATCTGGAGTTTCGCCGGGCCGAAGACGGCCTGCGCGGCGACGAACCTCTCCGCCGACTGCGCCGGGTCGGTCTCGGAGACGGCGCCGGCGATGTCCCGGGTGACGCCCGCGTCCTCGTAGTTCGTCCAGTTGAACGGCGCGCCCGGGAGGACGAAACCGGGGGCGTAGTAGAGGGCGCCCGGTACCTCCAGGTAGCCGGTGGTCGCGATGAAGTCGATGCCCTTGCGCAGCCCCGGGTCGTAGAAGAGCCCCGCGAACTCGGCCGGCTGCAGCTGCTTCACGGTCATCGTCAGGCCGATCTGCTGGGCGGCGGCCTGGGCGATGGTGGCGGTCTGCAGCAGCGACTGGTCGCCGGCCGGGGTCGCGATCACCAGGTCGGTGCGGCTCGGGGCGGCCTCGGTGACCAGCTTCTGCGCGGTCGCCAGGTCGGCCTTCGAGGTGTCGGGGAGGGCGGCGTACCCCGCGTCGTAGACCGCCTTGGCCGGGCTGCCCTGCCAGGACAGCGGCGGGGTGAAGGTCTTGAGCGGCTCGCCGGCGCCCTTGAGCACGCTGGTCACGAAGGCGGACTTGTCGATCGCCAGGTCGAGGGCCTGCCGGATCCTCGGGTCGGCGGCCGGGCCGTCGGCGGCGACCGCGCCGAGGCTGAACGTCTCGGTGCTCGGGCCGAAATACAGCTCGCCGGTCTCCGAACGCTGCAGCGCGGCGATGCTGCCGACCGGGGCGCCGTAGACACCGTCGACCTCGCCGGCGAGCAGGGCGCTGGTCAGGGTGCTGCTGTCGGTCAGGAACACGAAGTCGAACGTCTTCGCCTTCGCCGTACGGGTGGCGTCCCAGTAGGTGTCGTTGCGCTCCAGGGTGATCTTCTGGCCGTTCTGCCAGCCGGCGAGCCTGAACGGGCCGGTGCACATCAGGCCGCCGGTGGCCGTACCGAAGGAGGGTCCGGCCTTTGACGTGAAGGCCTTCTGCATGATCGCGCCGGGGACACCGGCCAGGTCCGGGACGAACTGCATGTCGGGGGTCTTGAACCGGACGGTGACCTCGAGGTCGCCGGTGGCGTCGATCGAGGCGACGTTGGCGTAGACGTGCGCCGCGTAGGAGGCGAGGGCCGGGTCCATGTTGCGGCTGAGGCTGTAGGCGACGTCGTCGGCGGTGAGCGGGCTGCCGTCCCAGAAGGTGACGCCGTCGCGCAGGGTGATCACCACGGTGACCGGGTCCTTCTGGACGACGGCGCTGGCCAGGCCCGGGCTGGTGGAGTAGTCGGTCTCCAGGCGCAGCAGGCTCTCGCAGAGGTTGGTGCCGACGGTGTTCGCCGAGTAGTCGCCGGTGCGGGCCGGGTCGAGCGACGCCGGCTCGCCGGCGGGCAGTGCCCAGGTCACCTTGTCCACGTCGCCGGTCGCGGCCGGGGTGGTCTCGACGAGGTCGATCGCCGCGGCGGTGGCGGGACCGGCGCCCCGGCCGCCCGTGCAGGCGGTCAGGGTGAGGCCGAGCAGTAGCGCCGTCGCCGTTGTGGATATGAGCTTCACGGTTCCCCCTGAGCGGGCGGTGTGGTGTCCGCCTCAGGTTTCCGCGCCGAACCGTAGATTGTCAATCCTGGAAATCAACTATTAATTGCGCATGTGAACGGGGTATCGTGCTGACGAAGAACCCTGGTTACCCTCGTGTCGGCCCCCTGGCGGCCGATGGGGGCAGCATGCGTATGAGCGCGGTCCTCCGCCATCTGTGGTGGATCTACCTGGTGCTCGCCTCCACGGCTGCGACGGCCTACGTGCTGACCCCGTTCAACGCCGCCTCACGATGGGTGTACGTGCTGGTCAACTGCACGGCGCCGATCGCCACCTGGATCGGGCTGCAGCGCAACGCCCCGCAGCGCCGGGGCGGCTGGCAGGTCATCGTGCTCGGGCTGGCGCTCTCCGGCGCCGGTGACGTCATCTTCGCCGTCTACTCGCTGGACGGCACGAACCCGCCGTTCCCGTCGGTCGCCGACGCCCTCTACCTCGTCGCCCACCTGGCCATCGCGGCCGGCGCGGCGATGCTGGCCGCCCGCTCCGGCCGGACCGCCTTCCTCGACTCGGCCGTCATCCTCGCCCCGTTCACCAGCATCGCCTGGCTGCTCGTGGTGAACCCGCTGGTCACCGAGGGCGGCACCACGCTCGCCCGGTTCGTCGCCGTCTCCGCACCGTTCAGCACCCTGGTCGTGCTCTACTGCGCGCTCGCCCTGGCGCTCGGCGTCGAACTGCGCGCCCCCGGGGTCCGCTGGCTGGCCGGCGGCCTGATCGCCTGGTTCGTCTCCGACGCCCTCTACACCCATCAGGTGCTGACCGGCACGTACGTCGAGGGCAAGCTGATCGACCTGGGCTGGATGGCCATGCCGATCCTGATCGCCACGGCCGGCCTGCACCCGTCGATGGTCTACACCAAGCCCCGCCGCTCGACCGTCAGCACCCTCACCGTGACCCGGGCACTCACCCTCTTCGGCGCCGCCCTCGTGCTGCCCAGCCTGCACCTGTTCTGGGAACCCGGCTCCGACACGCCGCTGGTCGTCGGCACCTGGATGTCGGTCGCCCTGGTCGCCCTGCGCCTGCTCGCCCCGATCCACGACCTGGCCCGCCGGGTCGGCCACGACGCGCTGACCGGCCTGGCCAACCGGGCCCTGCTGATGGACCGGATGGCTCTCGCCCTGGCCTCGCTGCCACCGGACGGCTCGGCCCGGGTCGGCCTGCTCTTCTGCGACCTCGACCACTTCAAGAACGTCAACGACAGCCTCGGCCACGACGCCGGCGACCAGCTGCTCGTGGCCATCGCCGACCGGCTGCGCGGCGCGGTCCGGCCCACCGACGTGCCCTGCCGGCTCGGCGGCGACGAGTTCGTCATCCTGATGCCGTCGGTCGGCGAGGAGGAGGCCGCGGCCGTCGCCGACCGGGTCGCCGCCGCCCTGGGCCGGCCGATGCACCTCGCCGACGGCAGTGAGTTCTTCGCGTCGCTCTCCATCGGGCTGCGCACCACCGACGAGCTCAACGCCGACCCGGAGACCCTGCTCCAGGACGCCGACACCGCGATGTACCAGGCCAAGGCCGCCGGGCGGGGCCGGATGGTCCGGTTCGACGTGCAGAGCCGCACCGACGCCACCCGGCGTCTGCGGCGCGACGCCGACTTCCGCCGCGCGCTCACCCACCCGGGCGAGCTGTTCTGCGTCTACCAGCCGGTCTTCCGGGTCGACGACGGCAGCCTCAGCTCGGTGGAGGCGCTGGCCCGCTGGGAACACCCGACCGAGGGCATCCTGCTACCGGCTGTGTTCGTCGGTGTCGCCGAGGCCACCGGCACCGTCGGCCAGCTGTTCGCGGTGGTCCTCGAGGAGTCCCTGCACGAGCAGCGGGCCTGGTACAACCGGACCGGCCGCTGGGTGCCGATCGCGGTCAACCTGTCCCCGCGCCAGCTCGAGGCGGGCACCGCCGACGTGGTGCTGGCCGCCCTCGATCGCACCGGCACCCCGCCGGCCGCGCTCACCCTGGAGCTCACCGAGATGGGCCTGGCCCTGCCGGAGACCGTCGAGGCGGCCCTCGGCCCGCTGCGCCGCGCCGGCGTGCAGATCGCCGTCGACGACTTCGGCACCGGTTACTCGTCGATGGCCCGGGTCGCCGACCACGGCTGGGACACCGTCAAGATCGACCACACGTTCGTGAACGGCATCGCCCGCGACCCGGCCCGCCGCGCTCTGGCCGACGCCATGATCGGGATGGCGCACGCGCTCGGCATGGCCTCCCTTGCCGAGGGCGTCGACGACAGTGCCGACCTGGCCGTGCTCGCCGAGCTCGGCTGCGAGTACGCGCAGGGCTATCTGCTGGCCCACCCGGTCGACGCCACCGGCATCATGGAGATGCTGACCGCACCGGCAACCGCCGGCACCGCCGACGCCGCCGGGCCCGCCGGCCCCGCCGGGCCCGCCGGGCCCGTCGACACTGTCAGTGCCTGAAGCCTCCGACGATCGCGGACAGCTCCGACGCCAGCCGGGTCAGCTCGTCCGCCGCCTGCTGCGTCGTGCGGGCAGCCGCGGCCGTCGTGGCCTGCCCGGCCTGGATCGTCCCGAGAGCGCCGAGCGCGTCGCTCACCTCGTCGAACGCCGGGTCGAAGAACTCCCTCCCGGCCCGGGCCGCCTGTTCGGTACGCAACTGACGGCTCGGCGGCAGCACGTGCTCGTCGACCGCGATCACGTGCCGCAGGATCGACGCGCGGACCTCGTTGGCGATGCCGTCGACCGCCGCCAGCCGCACCGAGGGGATCATGTTCCGCTCGTAGATGCCGCCGCCGGCATCGTCGACCTCGCCCAGCTTGACGATGCCGACCCCGACGGCCACGGCCGCGGCGAACGCAGCCACCAACACCGTGCACAGCACCTTGACCAGCACCGGCAGATCCGCCCAGCCGTTTCTCCGGGCCATCGGACACCTCCTGGTGTCCAGCTAATACCGATTTCTTTGGCTCAATCTACGGATTTCAGGCTCCAGCCTCGTCGAGCCGGGCGAGTTGCCCCGCGTCGAGCTTGATGCCGAGGGCCGGCACCAGATTCTCGAACTGCTCCGGGGTACGGGGCCCGATCAACGGCAGCACCGGAGGTTCCTGCTGGTGCAGCAGCCACGCCAGAACCAGCTGGTTCGGCGTCACCCCGAGTTCGGCGGCCAGCCCGGTGACCGCGTCCAGGCGGGCGTCGGCGTCCGGTCCGGCGTACGACTGCATCATCCAGTGCTCGGCCCGCCGCGCCGGATCGTCGTAGATCCCCTTCACGATCGGCGAATAGGCGACCAGCGTCAGATCGCGGTGCTCGGTCAGGTAGTCCATCTGCTCGTCGTCGACGATCGACGCGTTCTCCAGGCCGGCCCGCCGCCGCAGATACGAATGCTGCTGCTGAACCGCCACCGGAGCCGGCCAGCCGTGCCGGTCGCACAGCTGCCGGATCCGCTCCAGCCGCCAGGTCCGCACGTTGGACCAGCCAAGATGACGCACCTTGCCGGCCGCGACCAGCCCGGCCAGCGCCTCCAGGGTCTCCTCCAGCGGGGTGGCCCGGTCGTCGACGTGCACGTAGTAGAGGTCCACGTGGTCCACGCCGAGCCGCCGCAGGCTGCCGTCCAGCGCGTGCCGCAGCGTGTCCGCGCCGGCACCGGCGAACGTCCGCCGGGCCAGCTCCCAGTCCGGGGTGCCGTCGGCCGCCCACAGGTCCGGCGAGTACTCCGGCAACGCCGTGCCCTTCGTCGCCAGGAAGATCTCGTCGCGGTTGCCGCGGTCGCGCATCCAGCGGCCCAGCAACTCCTCGCTCTCCCCGCCCCGGCTGCCCGGCCGCGACCACCACTCGTAGCAGTCCGCGGTGTCGACGAAGGCGCCGCCCAGCTCCCGGTAGCGGTCCAGGATCCGCACCGCCTCCGGCTCCGCGGTGGCGCTGCCCATCTGCATCGCACCGAGCGCCAGGGCGCTGACCTGCTCGCCGGTCCGTCCCAGTTCGATGGTTCCGATACGCGTTGTGCTCATGCCGACGACGCTAGGACCTGGAGCGCGCTCCAGGTCAAACCCGGCCCCCGGCTTCCACGGCCGCCGCGCTGCCCGCAACCGCCGCGCCGCCTGCCCCCGCCGCGCCGCCTGCCTTCGCCGCGCCGCCTGCCTTCGCCGCGCCGCCTGCCTTCGCCGCGCCGCCTGCCTTCGCCGCGCCGCCTGCCTTCGCCGCGCCGCCTGCCTTCGCCGCGCCGCTGCCGGCGCTGCCTCTGGTGAGCTCGAGCAACCGCTGCGCCAGCACGGCGGCACCGCTCAACAGGGCCGCGCCCAGCCAGCCCGCACACAGGCCGGCCAGCGGACGACCGGCGAACGCGACACCGCCCAGATAGCCGAGCAGCACCGCCTGGCCGGTCCACAGCAGACCGCCGAGGAGCGTGAACGTGATGAAACGTCGGATCGGGAACCCGACCATGCCCGCGGTGTAGGCGGTCGCCGACCGTACCCCCGGGAGATGGCGGCCGAAGACCAGCAGAAGCGGACCGTGCCGCCGCATCACCGCGACCACCCATTCGTGCAGTGCGGCGCCGCGGCGACCTCGCCGCAGGCGGCGGGTCACCGCGGGCCCACTGCGACCCCCGAGGTGGTACGCGAGAAGGTCGCCCCCGAGCACTCCAGCGGTGGCGGCCGCCAGCACCGCGAGCACCGTCACCGGCCCCCGCCCGTGCTCCGCGATCGCCACACCACTGGCCACGACGGCGGTCTCACCAGGCATGAACGGCAGCAGCGCATCGAGCACCACCAGCGTGAACACGGCCACCAGCACCCAGCCGCCCAGACCAGGCAGATCGACGTACGCCATCGGCACCTCCCCCGCCCGCCGACGGTCGCACCCCCGGACGGCGCCGGAATGACATCCACGAATACGCCACACGTCACCCCCGTGATCGGCTGGTCGGGGCTGTCGGTGGTGGACGGCGGCGGTGCGGGACAGGGACGCGGCGGTCAGAGGGCTATCGGTGGTGGACGGGGGCGAGGCGGGACAGGGACGCGGCGGTCAGGGCGAGCACCGCGACCGCCCCGGCCACCGGCGCGAACAGGAAGGCGTACCGGATGCTCTCGGCGACGAGAGGCCCGGTGACGGCCGCACCCGCCGCGCTGCCCACAGTGAACGCGGTGATGATCCAGGCGAAGGCCTCGACCGCCGTCCCGGGCGGCGTCAGCCGGTCGACGGTGAGGAAGACGGCGGTGAGCAGCGGCGGCAACGACAGTCCGCTGATCGCGAGCAGCACCGCCATCGGCACCGGCCCGGGGACCAGCAGCAACGGCAGGTATCCGGCGGCGAACGCGGCCGCGGTGAGCGGCAGCCGCCCCGGCCCGCCGGGCTTGACGCGGGTGTAGAGAAGCCCACCGGCCAGCGCCCCGGCGGCCTGAGCGGCGAGAAGCCACCCGCTGAGCGACCGGTTCCCGGCGGCCTCGGCGTAACCGGTGACGACGACGGGCAGGCTGCCGACGGCTGCACCGGCGCAGATCACCCCGGCGACGATCACCACGAACCGGCGGACCCGCAGCGGCCCGGCCCAGTGCCGTTCGCCGGCCTCACCCCGCCAGGTCCGCACGACCGGGGTGAACGCGAACCCGGCGACCCCGGCGAGCTGGAGCGCCGCCATGACGAGCAGCCCGGCGGACGGCCCGGCGACCCCGATGGCGGCGAGGGTGACCAGCGGCCCGGTCACGTAGATGACCTCCTGCACGGCGAGGTCCAGCGAATACGCGGCGGCCACGCTGTCGGCCGGGACGAGGGCCGGCCAGAGGGCGCGCAGGCACGCCTCCAGCGGTGGCGTCCCGAACCCGGCGACGACCGCCCCGGCGATCATGACAGGGATGCGGTGGCCGCTGGCGGCGACGGCCGCGAACCCGGCCGCCGACAGCAGCGCCGACCCCCACAGCACCGGCGGCTGACGCCAGCGGTCGACGACCCGGGCGAGCACCGGCGCGCTGACCGCCATGCCGGCGGTGTACGCGGCGACGACCAGCCCGGCCAGGGTGAGGCCGTGGACCTCGCGGGCGTGGAGGAGCAGGGCGAGCGGGGCGGCGGCCATCGGCAGGCGCCCGGTCTGGCTGAAGACGAGGAGGCCGCGCACGTGTTTCGCGCGCAGCACGGTGCTGAGTGACGGCATGACGGATCGCTCCGGGGGTTGCGGGACCGACGGACGGCGGTGGGGACGGCGCCGCGGGTCAGGGAGCGAAGTCGGACCGGTCGTGGTCGTTGCCGTAGAGCGGCAGGTCAGGCGTCACCCACACCGCGAAGGCGGCGGCGATGGCCTGGACCGGGTTCATTCCCGAACCCTAAGCCATTCGCGGACTGCGCGGGTCGCCCGTACGTCGTCCTCGTTGTAGTCGAGCAGCCGCCGGGCGGCGACCGGATCGCCCTCCCGGGCCGCCGCATGCCATTGCTGTGACTGCAGCCCGCCGGGGTCCGGATCGCGCCAGGCGAACCCGGGACCGTGCCGGGCGATCGCCTTGAGGCCGTGCCCGGCACGGGAGTCGACGGCGGCGCGCACCAGCGGCAGCATGTCGATCCACCGGTCCGGGTGGGCGGGGCCGTCCGGCAGAGGCGGGAACCGGCGGGCGTGCCGCGGCTCCGGCGACGCGTAGTGGAAGACGAGCAGGCTGCGCCCGCGGGCGGCGGCGTCGGCCGCGACCGAGGCGAGGTGGTCCAGGCAGGCGCGCGCCAGACGTTCCTCGTCGGTCACCGCAAGATCGACAAAGGTGGTGTACGAGGAGACGCCGCCCTCGCTGACCAGAAGCCCCCACAGGTAGACGACGTCGTCGCTGCCCCACTCGATGTCGATGTCGACCTCGACGTCGGCGGACGGCACGTCGTGGCCCTCCCGCCGGCGGATCACCCGGCCGTCCCGGGCCAGCTGGGCAGCGGTCACCGCCCGGCGCAGCCGGAACGCGCGGGTGCGCAGGTGACCGACCTCGCCACCGTAGAGCCCGGCGAGCAGCACGGCAGGATCGGCGCCGGCCAGATCGGTGACGGTGCGTACCCCGGCGGCCCGGAGAGCGAGGTATTCGCGGACACCCAGCGCACCCCGCAACTCGGCACTGAGGTCCCCGGCGGGCAGCGTGTCCACACAGGCCGGCGCCCAGCGGCAGCCCGCACACTCGTCCTGGCCGACCGGTTCGACGAGCGGCGCGGGATCGCCGGGTTCGCCGCGCCGCTGGCGGGCCACCCCGGCGACCCTCCGGCGGAACCCGTGCTCGTGGTCGTACCGTTCCAGGGCGCTGCGCGTGGCCACCCCGGAAGTGCGGGAGAAGGTGCGGAAGGCGGGGGCGCTCAGGTCGTACCAGATCAGAATCGGACTGCCGGGCCGATCGGTGCCGCAGATCGCACCGCGGGGCCGTTCGGCCGCGTGGCCGCACGCCTCCAGCATCCGCCAGTAGTGGGCGAGCTGGAGCAGGTCCTCCTCGCGGTGCCGGGCACCGCCGTCCGGCAGGGGCACGGCGTCGCGCCAGGCCGGCGCCGCGAGGGTGCTGGCCGGCGCGGCGTCGTGCTTACGGTCCAGGACGTGGTGCGCCTTGATGTCGGCCGGGTGGTACCCGTGGTCGCCGTCCCGCAGCAGGATGTCCGGCTTGCCGGTGCGGCCTCCGTCGAGGTCGTCGGGCAGCCGGCCCCCGACGACGACCGCCGCACCGGCGCGCATCGCACCGATCGTCGCGCCGATGTGGACACGCTTGTCGCCGTCGAGGTCACGCAGGTCGACGTATCCGGGCAGGCGCAGGGCGGCCCACGCGTCCAGGACCTCGGCCTCGAAACCGACGCCGGTGTCGAAGAGCGCCTGCAACTCCGGCGACACCGTCACCTCGGGCCGGGGGATCGTCGGGTCGTAGGCGTTGTGGACGGCCCGCGCACAGGACTTGGCGGCGTAGCCACTGAGCAGAATCGGTCGCAACTCAGCGCTTACTCGAGGCTTGGCCCATCACGGGCGTGACCCTACCGCCACCTCCCCGGCGGCCTGCCCGCGCGTGCCCCGGGCGTCGGGCTCCGGGCCGTGATCTTCGGATTCCGGGGCGCGAGCGTCGGCCTTCGGGCCTTGAGCGTTGATTTCCGGACCTTGAGCATCGGCTTTCAGGCCTTGATCCTCCGGCTTCGGGCCTTGAGCAGCGGGTTTCAGGCCTTGATCCTCCGGCTTCAGGCCTTGATCCTCCGGCTTCAGGCCTTGATCCTCCGGCTTCGGGCCTTGATCCTCCGGCTTCGGGCCTTGATCCTCGGATTTCGGGCCTTGATCCTCGGGTTTCGGGCCGGCGGACGCCCGTGATCGCTGGGTCAGCACCACGAACGCGACCACGACGACCGCCGCGCCGATCGCGGTGACGCCGACCTGCTCACCGAGCAGCAGCGCCGACCACAGCAACGTGAGGACCGGCTGGACGAGCTGGATCTGCCCGACCCGCGCGATGCCGCCGCGCGCGAGCCCCGCATACCAGGCGAAGAACCCCAGGAACATCGAGACGACGGTGAGATAGCCGAACGCCGCCCAGCCCGCCGGGCCGGCGTGCGGCATCCGCGACAGCGCGGAGGCCACCGTCAACGGCACGGTCACCGGCAGAGCCACGATCAGAGCCCAGCAGATGGTACGGGCCCCGCCGAGCTCCCGGGCCAGGACGCCACCCTCGGCGTAGCCCAGCCCGCACAGACCGACCGCCGTGAGCAGATAGAGGTCGGTGACCGCCAGCCCACCCCGCACGGTCCCGCTGACCAGCAGGAACGTCAACACCGCGATCAGTCCGCTCCCGCTGGCGATCCAGAACAGCCGGGGCGGCCGTTCCCCCGCGCGGATCACGGCGAGCACCGCTGTCGTCGCCGGGAGCAGGGCGATCACCACCGCACCGTGGGCCGAGGTCTGGCTGGTCAGGGCCAGCGAGGTGAACAGCGGGAACCCGGCGACCACGCCGACCGCCACGATCGCCAGGCGGCGCCACTGCCCACGGGTGGGCCGGGGCGCTCCGCTGAGCCACAGGTAGGCCGCGGCCAGTGCGGCGGCGCCGACGGCCCGGCCGAACGCGACGAACCAGGGATCGAGCTCCCGCACCGCGAGCCGGGTCATGGGCAGCGACATGCTGAAGGCGAGCACACCGAGCGCTCCGAGCGCGATCGCCCCGACCGTTATCGTCGTGGGCGCAGTAGCGCTACTCTTGTCTCTCATGTTCAACAGTAACGCGGCCGACCGGGTCGTCCAAGAGCTCCGGGGCCTGACGGGCGCCGCGCCGGCCGGGACGCGGCTGCCGTCGGTGCGCGAGCTGACCGTCCGGCATCAGGCGTCCCCCGTCACCGTCGCCGCGGCGATCCGCCAGCTGGTCGCGGAAGGGCTGGTGGAGACCAGGTCCGGTCGCGGGACGTTCGTCGCCACCCGCGCCGCGCCGGCCCCGTCGTCGCCGCCGGACATGTCGTGGCAGACGGTCGCGCTCGGGCCCCGCCGGTACGGCGAGGAGGAGATGCAGGCGTTACTGGCGTTACCGCCTGCCGGTGCCATTCCGCTGACCGGTGGCTACCTCGACGCCGATCTTCAGCCGGCGGCCGCACTCGGTGCGGCCCTGGCACGCGCGGCCCGCCAGCCGGCGGCTTGGCAGAGGGGCCCGGTCGCGGGCCGGGAAGACCTGCGAGCCTGGTTCGCCCGCGAGACCACCCGCCCTTACCCGCCGCCTACCCCGCCGACAGCATCCGGCAGCGGCCTGCCGGCATCGTCCGGCGGCGACCTCCCAGCGACGGCCAGCACCGGCCTCCCCGCGGCGCACAATGGCGGCCTACCGGCGTCGCACGATGGCGGCCTACCGGCGTCGCACGATGGCGGCCTACCGGCGTCGCACGATGGCGGCCTGCCGGCGTCGCACGATGGCGGCCTGCCGGCGTCGCACGATGGCGGCCTGCCGGCGTCGCACGATGGCGGGCTTCGGGCCGAGGACATCGTGATCTGCTCCGGTGGGCAGGCCGCGTTGTCGTCGACACTGCGGGCCCTCACCGAGCCCGGCGACACCCTGCTCGTCGAGTCGCCGACCTACCTCGGGGCGCTGGCCACCGCGCATGCCGCCGGTCTGCGGGTGGTCCCGGTTCCCGCCGACCGTGACGGCGTCCTCCCTGATCAGCTGGCGGCGGCGTTCGCCCGTACCGGCGCCAGGCTCTTCTACTGCCAGCCCCTCCACGCGAACCCGACGGGCGCCACCCTCGCCCCGGCCCGGCGCCCGCCGGTGCTGGCCGCCGTCCGCGACGCCGGGGCGTTCCTCATCGAGGACGACTACGCCCGCGACCTGACGATCGACGGCGCCGCCCCGCCACCGCTGGCCTCCACCGACCCCGACGGCCACGTCATCTACCTGCGCTCACTGACCAAGTCGGCAGCGCCCGGCCTGCGGGTGGCCGCACTGGGTGCCCGCGGCCCGGCCGGCGCCCGCCTCCGCGCCGCCCGCCTGCTGGACGACTTCTACGTGGCGGGCCCGTTGCAGCAGGCGACCATCGAGTTCGTCACGAGCCCCGCCTGGTCCCGTCACCGCCGCCGGCTCCGCACCGAACTCCGCACCCGCCGAGAAGCCCTGCTCACAGCCCTGAACCGCCACCTGCCCGACCTACTCCCACCCACGGTCCCGTCCGGCGGCCTGCACCTGTGGACCCCGCTCCCCCCGGGCACCGACGACGTGGCCGTAGCCGCGGCGGCCGCCACCGCGGGAGTAGTGGTCTTCCCCGGCCGCCCGTGGCACGCCGCCGAACCCCCGGCCCCCTTCCTGCGCCTCACCTACGCCGCCGCGCCCCCATCCGCCATGGCCGAGGCGGTCCGCCGCCTGGCCACCGTCCTCTGACCCCGCCTCGCCCTCTCGGATCGGCCAGGACGACGGCCACAGCCAACCGGACCCCACAACCCGCCACCCACCGCCACCCCGAACCGGCCGGGACGACGGCCGCGACCAGCCGGACCCCACAACTCGGCACCCACCGCCACCCCGAACCGGCCGGGACGACGGCCGCGACCAGCCGGGCGTTTTGTCGTAGGGGTGGGGCAGGATGGCGGGCATGAAGGCTGAGGATGCGCCGTTCCCGGCGTCGTGGTGGGGCACCGGTCTGGCGTCGGTGGGTGTGGAGGCGCGGCCCGACGTGGGGACGTATGGGCGTTACGCGTTCACCGATCTGCCACCGTTGCCGTTCCCGTTGAGCGGTGACTTCGCGTGGCTGCGCGGGCAGCAGCCGCACGAGCGGTGGGCGATCACCTCGGACGGCACGGCGGAGCGTGACCTTCCGCTGCTACGGGCGGCCTGCGAGCCGGGCGGGCCGGTGCTTCCGGAGTCCTTCGTGCGATTCATGGCCGACCCCGAGCTGCACCAGCGCGTCCGGTCGTCGACCGCGTGCTACCTGGATCTGGACGTCGGCCCGGTGCCGTCACCGACGGGCAAGGGCATGCTCGTCCGGTTCCTGGCCGACCAGCAGGGCTGTCTCTTCTGGTATCTGTATGTGACCGCCGACGGCACACAGCACGCCGTGGTCTGCACCGACGATCGCTACGCCTACGACACCGAGCCGCTCACGGGTTCCGGTGTGATCGAGTTCTGTGCGGAGTCGTTCGAGGCGTTCATCTGCCGCTACTGGCTGGAGAACGAGATCTTCTTCGCCGAGGACGACGAGGACGAGATGCCATCGGTGGCCGCGGAGTACATCGAGCGCTACCGCCGCTGAACGGACCGCCTCACCCCGGCGGTCGCGCTGCGGCCGTGAGGCCGCCGGGGCGTCGCGTGGTAGCCACGGTGCCCAGCGTGGCCGTACGAGATAGGTCTATGTCCCACAGAAGGTCTTGTAGTTGCCGAAGTCCGGCGGAGCCGGTTCCGCGAAGCGGTCGAGGCCCGGACGGGCGGTGAAGGGTGAGGTGATCGCGTCGAGGAGCCGGTGGAGGGGTTCGAGGTCACCGTCCGTGCCCGCGGCGAGGGCCTCCTCGACGAGATGGTTGCGGGGGATGTAAAGGGGGTTGACATGGTTCATGGCGTCGATGTCGGGGTCGAGTGCACGCCACCGCTTGACCCAGTCACCGAAGGCGTCGCCGACGTCCGTGCCGTCGGCCAGGCGCCGGAAGAAGGAGGTGAAGTCGGTCCGCTCCGCCTTGAGGAGTGCCAGCAGATCCTCGGACAGCGACGTGAGACCGACCTCGTCGATCTCACTTCCGGTGAGCCCGAGCTTGGCGCGGAAGCCGTCGAGCGTGGCCGCCGCATATTTCCCCCGGAACTCGGAGAGTGCTTCGGTGGCCACCGCGATCGCCCGCTCCTGATCGTCGTCGAAGAGCGGGAGCAGCGCCTCCGCGAGCCGGGCGAGGTTCCACTGGGCGATGTTCGGCTGGTTGCCGTAGGCGTAACGCCCGCCCTCGTCGATGGAGCTGAAGACGGTGGCCGGGTCGAACACCTCCATGAACGCACACGGTCCGTAATCGATGGTCTCGCCGGAGATCGTCATGTTGTCGGTGTTCATGACACCGTGGACGAAGCCGGTGAGCATCCACCGCGCGATGAGCCCCGCCTGGGCCGCGACCACCGCCCGGTAGAGCCCGGCCGCGTCCGCCGCCGACGGGTGATGCCGCGTGATCGCGTGCTCGGTGAGCCGCCTGAGCAGCCCGTCGTCGCCGGTGGCGCGGGCGAACTGGAAACTGCCGACCCGCAGGTGACTGGCGGCGACCCGGACGAGGATCGCCCCGGGCGCGAGGTTCTCCCGGACGATGCTCTTCCCCGTCCCGATGACGGCGAGCGACCGTGTGGTGGGGATCCCGAGGGCGTGCATGGCCTCGCTGATCACATACTCCCGCAGCATCGGCCCGACCGCGGCGAGCCCGTCGCCGCCGCGGGCGAACGGCGTACGCCCGGAGCCCTTGAGATGCAGATCCCGCCCGCCGATCTCGCCGAGCAGCAGCGCGCGCCCGTCGCCGAGCCGCGGCGAATACCCACCGAACTGGTGTCCCGCATAGGCTTGCGCGACCGGTTTGGCCTGGTCGGGAAGCTCGTTCCCGGTGAGGAACCGGAGACCCGCGTCGCTGCGCAGCCACTCCGGGTCGAGCCCGAGCTCGGCGGCGAGCGGTTCGTTGAGCACGAGCAGCCGTGGCTCGGCCACGGGGGCGGACTTCCAGGACACCGCCATCTCGGGCAGTTCGTCGGCGAAACGGGTACCGAGAACAGGCACGTCATTCACCGGATCAAGACTACGTCGCGAGCCCGCGGACCAGTTCGGCGAGCCCCGGCCGCCGCCGCGGTTCGGGATCGAGCGCGGCCGCGAGCACGCCGTCGAGCCGCGCCCACGCCGGCCGCAGCCGTTCCACGGGCAGCGGGTCCGCGCCGGGCGTCTCCCCGGTCACCAGGTGATAGACGACCGCCGCGAGCTGGTAGACATCGATCGCCGCAAGCCGGTGGACGTCGGTGGCCGCGAGCCGGTGGACGTCGGTGGCCGCGAGCCGGTGGACGTCGGTGGCCGCGAGCCGGTGGACGTCGGTGGC
>NZ_JBHSBL010000007.1:110579-164287 GCF_042650585.1 Actinoplanes subglobosus | reverse complement strand
GTGGAGGTCGGTGGCCCCTCCGGCCGGGGCCCGCCGCTGCTCGGGCGCCCGATATCCGGCGGGCCCCTCCCCGGCCTCGACCGCCGTCGTCGCCAGCCCCGCATCGCGCAGCCACATCCGGTCCCGCGACGCGAGCATCACTTCCGGCCGCAACGCGCGGTGCGCTCTGCCCGCTTCATGAAGACCCTCGAGGGTACGCCCGACAAGCGCCATTCCACGCAGGACGTCTGCGAGGACCGGCCCAGGCCACGGTGGGCGCCCGTGGAGTTCGGGCAGCGCCACTCCCGGAGGCATCCCGGTGGCGAAGGTGAACGCCTCCCGCTCGTCCACCCGGAAGACGACGCGGGGAAGCCCGGTGACGGCATCGTGCAGCCGCGCCTCGGCTTTCAGCTCGCTACGCCGCCGCTCGGCACAGTCCCCGGCCCGAACCACTTCGAGCCGGTTGAGCCGAACCTCCCGCGACCGCACACTCCCCTGCCGGGCATCGGCCCGCACCACCCGGAACGACCCGTCCGGCGCAACGGTCCCCTCAAGCCCCCGAACACGGAAGATCTCATTCCCGGCCCGGATCTCCCGCCGCCCCGAATACATATCGACACCAGTCGACAACACCCGGTCACCATAGGTTCCCGAATCCCATTCGGCAACACCCGGTAATGGCGCGATCACGATCCTGTCGCGAGAATCCAGGGACACCCATCGAGGCTCCGCTTACGGATAGTGAACAGGGAGGGCGTTCACCGAACCGATCAGACGTCCGACGGCGTACACGATGGACAGGAGCCACCGTCAACGGGGAGTGATCATCGTGGCCGAGCAGAGTCTCAACCTCACCGCCGACCTCGCCAATCTGCACGAAGCCGGCGCGATCTATCTGCCGCTGGTCGCCGACCAGTTCGCCGGCGCCCGGCAGCAGCTGGGAGTCAACGAGGCGCAGGACGACCGTTTCTGGCGGCCCGCGGAATTCATGGGTGGCGGCAACGGCCCGGTTCAGAAGGCCCTCGCGAACATGCGGGACACGATGGCCGCGGTCCTGCTGGACAGCGAGACGAACATGCGGGACACCGGCCGTGCGCTCGTCACGGCGGCGCAGATCTACGGGGACGAGGACGCACTGAACGCCGAACTGATCAGGCGTGGGCTCGAACCTCCCGCCGGCACACCGGGGCAGGGCTGACGATGGGCGCGTCCTTCACCTACGAGACGGTCTTCTACGCGGGGCTGGTGACACTGCAACAGAAGGCACGGGTGCTGAGCTATCGCGAGCTCGCCCTTCCCGACACCCTGGAGAACGCGACCCTCACGCCGCAGCAGCAGGAATGGGTCGCGATCGTCGAGGACCAGGTCTCGATCGTGCCGCGGGTGTTCGCCGCGTTCCGCGACATCCCCCGGCCCGAAGACTTCCAGGCTTCCGTGGACAGCCTGATGAACTGCGCCGACAAGGTCATGACGATCCAGAACGCGCCGAATCCCACCGAGGTCCCGCAGCCCAACCGTGGGCAGAACTTCTCGCTCGCCCAGACCGTCGGCGACTTCCTGTCCGAGTGGACCGGTGACGCGGCCCGCGAGTTCAAGCGTGATTACACCGATCGCCTGCCGTTCCAGCTGGCGGCACAGTTCAACATGTTGGTGCTGTGCGCCAAGCTGATCGAGCAGGAGCAGGTGATCTGGCGCGAGGCGGCCGGGAACGTGGCCGACATGATCAACACGGCCATCGACATGCTCGACTACCTCCTGGACAACTGTGACAAGGCGACGGCGACGGTCCTGCTGACAGCCGTCGCCGGGATCGCGACGATTGCGGCGGCGCCCGTCACCGGCCCCTCGCTGGCGATTCTGCTCGGCACCATCGACGCGGGAGCCTCGGTCGGCGCCACGCTGCTGAAGGACGATCCCCCGAAACCGGTCGGATTCGACGCCGCGACCGCGACGCAGGTGATCCTCGAGGTGACGCAGTGCGCGACCGACCTGATCACCCAGATCTACGAGCAGGAGTCGAAGATCGCGCAGGTCCTGTACCAGGCCGCGTCCCACGTGCTGTCGGACCGCACATCGTTCGTGCCGAAGAGCCCACAACTGGTGACCGGCCAGGGGCTGCCCGTCAACGACCCGGGTTACCTGGGTGCCAACGATTGAGGAGCGCGCGATGGGCCCCACGGAGGAGATCCACGTGTACGCGACCGCACCGGGCGGCGGCGTGCACGGCGAGATCCGGGGCCGGGACAGGGTGGACGTCTACTTCTCGACCGGCACCTACGACCGCTCGTCGGAGACCGAACTGGAACGCCGGCTCGAAGGCCTGGCCCGGCTCCTGTGGGCGGCTTCCGAACGGGCCCGGCGCAGCCGGCACCCGGAGGTCGCCGGTGGCGGCCGGGAAACCGACCGGGATCGCCTGTTCTTCGAGCAACGCGATGCCCTGACAGCCGAGGGCCGCTCCGACGACGACCGGATCACCATCACCGTCCAGGGTATGCGGCGGTGGCGGGTCCGGATCGCCGACGACACCCTTCGCGCCGTGCGTGAACGCGACTTCTGTGCCGCTGTCCAGGTCGCCGCGTCGCGGCTGATCGCGGACCAGTTGGCGCAGGTCATCCAATTAAGGGGACGGATCTACCGATGAGACGCTGGTATCTGGTGGCCGCGGCACTGCTCGCGGTGGTGGTGGCGGCCACGGGCACGTGGTTCGCGCTGCGCCCGGAGGACGCGAAGCCGGGCGCCGCATCCTGCGCGAACCCTGCCGCTCCGGGAACGGAGAAGAGCCCGGCGACCGGCGGCGGTATCCCGGCCCCCGGCGGCGGCGGGCTCACGATCGTCGAGGGCGGCTTCGCCCAGGTCCAGGACGGCGGCCAGGTCAGTGTGGGCGCGGTCATCGAGAACAACAGCCGGCAGGTCGCCTACCACACCCGCTTCACGCTGCGGGCGACGGCGGCCGGTGGGGCCACCGCACTCCGGCCGGGTCAGCAGCTACTCATCGAGATTCCCTTCATCCGGCCCGGTCAGCGGGCGATCGCCGGCAACGTCGCCGCGGTGAACGGCGCCCAGAAGGTGGCCGACGCACGCATCGATCTCGTCGAGACGCGGTGGGCGCCCGAGTCGGACACGGAGTCGTTCCCGAGCATCGTCACCGTGCTGGACACCGCGGAACCGCCCGCTCGTGACGCCCCGAACGTCCCGCTCCAGGTCACCTCGAACTCCTGCGGTGAACTCGCGCAGCGCGGCGCGATGCTGATCTACCGGAACGGGGGTGGGCGGCTCGTCGGCGGCGTCTACAACCGGGACAGGTACCCCGGCGAGCGGTGCTCGCCCGGCACCCAGGCCACCCGGATCCGGACGTTCTGGGAGGCGCCACCGGATGCGGATCCGAGCCGGAGCGAGGCGGCCGTCCTCTGCGATGTGGCGGGCTTCGTCCCGGATCCGCGGGAGAGTGACCAGCCCGTCAACTGAAGCGGCTGCCGCAGAATCTGACCAGCTCGTCGGAGGCGTTGGGGTCTATCCACTCGAAGGTGCCGCGTAACAGGTCGGCCCTCTGGTCGACGGTGTTCACGGCGGCTGTCAGTTCGCCCCAGGGCATCGTCACGTGGAGCAGGGTTCGCTCTATGCCGTACGGCAGGGAGGGGAGGTTGTCGTCGGTTGTCGCCCTCAGCAGCAGGCCCGTGGTGGAGATGTCCTCGACGCGGCCGGTGAGCGGGACCAGGCGGCGGCCGTCGACGTTCTCGATCTGGGCTGTTCCGACGGCGGGGTAGGTGCCCGGCCGGCGGGTGGAGGAACGCCTCTGGACCACGTCGGTGGGGGCGTCGCCGATGACGGTCAGCTGGTCGTTGCGGAGTTCGGCCTCCACCCAGGTGACGCCGGCGGAGGTGACCAGTTCGAGGATGCCGATCCGGCGGACACCGGGGCCGTCGAGGCTGAGTACCGGGATCGCGGGCAGGTCGGTGAGGAACGGTGCGGACACGTCGGCGAGGGAGACGAGGACGATGCCCTGCGTACCCGGGCAGCGCAGCGTGAGGCTGCTCCCCGCCGGCACGGTGATCATCATTCCCCCCGGTGAGACACCGCCGACGAGACCCCGCCGACAGACCGCACGTTACCGGCGCCGCGACACCACTTCCGGGAATATCCGAAATGTCGGATATGCGCCAAGGGTGGGCCTGGGCGGGGAGGCGACGCCGCAAGGACGCTGAATCCGACGCCGCGGCGTCAGTGCTCCGACAGCTGGATGTCGTCGACCTTGACGGTGCACTCGCTGACGTGGAGGCCGTATCGCTCGACGGCCTCGATCACCACGGTCCGGACCGCGGCGGTCACGTCGGCCACCACCTCGCCCGCGGAGATCACCAGGATGACGGTGATCTCGACGTCGGTGCCGTCCACCTTGGCCCACACGCCGCGCGTGGCGTCGCCGACCTTGTCCAGGCCGATCTTGTCGAGGACCGAGTTGAAGAACCGGGCCACGTCACCGCCGAGCTCGACGACGCCGGGCACCGACCGGGCCGCCGACGACGCAATCTTCTCGATCACCTCGCGCTCGAACTTGGTCTCGCCACGGTAGGCCGGGATCTCGATCACCTCGGCGCCGCCGTGCTGCGGCGGCACGGCCGGGACCACGGCCGACACGTAGAACTCCTGCGTCCGGTCAGCGTGGAACTCGGCCTCGTCACTCATATCCGTCCCTCTACCCAGCTCGATGCAGAACGGCCCCGAGCCTACTAGTGAAAGTTCCTCGATCCGATGCACACCACGGGCCGGATTCGGTACGGCACAAACGCGGCAACAATGACGTGCACGTTGCGATAGTGTGCGTCACACACTATGGTGAGTGACATGACAATGGATGCGACGCTCTCCAGTCACCTGCAGGAGCTGCGCCGCGGCACGGTCGTCGTCGCGAGTCTCACCGTGCTCCGCCAGCCGGGGTATGGGTATTCGCTGCTCGAAACGCTGAGCGCGGCCGGATTCGAGGTGGAGGCGAACACGCTCTACCCCCTGCTGCGGCGCCTGGAGTCCCAGGGCCTGCTGACCAGTGAGTGGAACACCGACGAGGCCCGGCCGCGGAAGTTCTACCGCACCACCGAGCAGGGCGACGCCATCACGGCGGCGCTGCGCGACGAGTGGGTGCGGCTGGACAAGGCGATCGGCGACCTGGACACCCCCGCCGGCACCGATTCAGGGAGCGACCTGTGACCACCCTCATCGACCGCTACGTCTTCACCGTGCTGCGCCGGGTCCCGGAGCAGCAGCGTTCCGACATCGAGCGCGAGCTGCGCACCTCCATCGACGACGCCGTCGACGCCCGGGTCGGTGGTGGCGAGTCCCCCGAGACCGCCGTCGAGCTGACCCTGCTGGAGCTCGGCGATCCGGACCGGCTGGCCGACGGCTACGCCGACCGGCCCCGTTACCTGATCGGCCCGGCCGTCTACCCGGCCTGGCGGCGGCTGCTGACGATGCTGCTGTCGGTGGTGCTCCCGGCCGTGGTGACGCTCGCCGTGGCGTTGCGGGCGCTGGGCGGCGCCACGTTCGGCGAGGTCGTCGGCACCGGGATCAGCACGCTGCTGAGCGTCGGCGCGCACATGACGTTCTGGTCGACGCTGACGTTCGCGCTGCTGGAGCGGGCCGGGGTGACCCGCGCCGGGCTGCCGCGCAAACCGTGGACGGTGGACGACCTGCCGCGGTACGAGCCGGGGTTCCTGACGCCGGCCCAGCTGTGGTCGGCGATCACCTGGCCGGTGCTGATGATCGCCGCCCTGATCCTGCAGCAGTTCGCGTTCACCGAGGAGCCCGTGCTGGATCCGGCGAATTGGGCTTTCTGGTGGCCGTACCTCATCGTGATCTTGATCTTGGAAGGTCTCTATGCGGTGTGGCTCTTCCGGCGCGGCGCCTGGTCGCACGCGGTGACCCTGGTCAACGCGGTCCTGGCGGTGCTCTTCACCGGCCCGATCGTGTGGCTGGCCGCGACCGGGCGATTCTTCAACCCGGCGTGGACCGCCACCCTGGACTGGACCGGCTCCGACCCGCTGACCTGGCTGACCGGCATCGTCATCGTCACGTTCGTGGCCGGTTCGGTCTACGACGTCGCCGAGACCGCCGTCCGCGCCGAGCGGGCCCGCCGCGGCCTGGCCACCGCGGTCCCCGGCACCGGCCGGGAGTATTCGAGCCCGCTCTCCTGACCGTTCCCGCAAAGCCTCATGTCGGAGGCCGGGGTGCCGATTCTCGCGGCACTACCGGAGAAGAACGGCCACGGACGGCCGGTCCTCGTAGTCCGGAAACCGCACACGGACGAGCGGGAAGGACTCGAATCCCCCATGACCCAGTTACCCGAACGCGCCTTTCCGGTGCGGGGCGACCGGTGGAAACCGTCGAACCCCCTACTGGAGAACGTGATCCGGAAGTACATCGACGAGGCCACACGTGAGGCGTGTGACACGACCGGCAACACCGGGACGATCACCGGCGGCGGCCTGGTTCTCGTCGGTTTCGGCATCATCCTGGCGATCGGCACCGGCAACCCGCTGGCGGCGATCTTCGCGATGATCGTGCTGGCCCTGGCCGGTCTCGCCTGGATGGGCGTCAAGGCGCCACCGCTCAATCTCGATCCCCTGCAGATCCTCGCGCCGATGGGTGGCCCCGGCAACCTGCCGGCCGGCTACCTGGTGCATCCGCTCGCCTGGAAGGCCGGCATGCCGGAGTACCTGAAGGGTGTCCCGGAGCGCCGCATGCGGATCGCCGTCGGCCTGTGCCGGGAGCACCCCGGCGCCGTCACCGACCTGCTGCGGATGGTGGAGCGGTCGGAGAGGTGGGTCGCCGAGTTCCAGCCCGGCAAGGACTTCAGCCCGCAGGGCCGCGACGCCGAGGTCGTGAAGTTCGCGAACCGCCTGATCGAGCACCAGAAGTTGAACGTCCCGGTGGCCGCCCGCTGACCACCGCGTACGCCCCCGGCATCACGCCGGGGGCGTTTCACGTTTCCCGCCCCGGCGGGCCCGGACGCGTTCGGTGGCCGCGCGCGCCTCGTTGCGGGCGTGCTCGGCCCGGCGCTGCAGGGCCGCCGCCAGGTTCGCGCGGCGGCCGGCACTTCGGCCCGCCTCGTCGGCGTACGCGGTGATCTCCGCGAGTCGCTCCTGCGAGTACATGGCTTCCATCGGGATGCCCCGAGGGGCCAGACTCAAGCAGGATGTGGCGGTCCGTGCGTTCGGCGCACCTCTGATGCGCGGCGGGCACTGTGCGGGAGGGGCTAGGCATGAGCGGCGCCACCGGGGGCGGGCCGGTCGCCCGGTCGGATGTGAGCACGACCGACATCGCCGCGGCTCACGAGTTCATGAGCAGTGTGTACGTAGATCACCTACCACGGCTGGCACTGCCCGGCGCGGATTTCGTGTTCCGGTCGCGGACCGTGGCGGCCGGCGAGGTGGCGATGAACCGGCTGAGTTACCGGGGCGCCGCCGAGACGGTGGCCGAGCCGTTCGACGCGGTGACGACGGCGGTGCTGTTCGACGGGTGGTACAGCGTCGGCACCGGCGGAGCGGTGCGCCGGTTCACGGCCGGTGACGCGCTGCTGGTGCCGCTGGGCGTGGAACTGGACGTGTCGTGGGCCGGTCTCGACCTGCAGACGGTCCGCCTCCCGCTGTCGGTGGTGGCCCGGGCGGCGCAGCGCCTGGGGGTGGAGCCGGTGGATTTCCGGTTCGACGGGCCGGCGCCGGTGTCGGAACGAATGAACCGGCACTGGATCGCGACGGTCGGTTTCGTCACGCGCGCGTTCGCCGGGCCGGACCCGGCGGTCACCCATCCGCTGGTGTACGCGGCCGCCCTGGACACGCTGGCCGCGGCGGCGGTGGCGGCGTTCCCGAACACCACCATGACGGCCGGTTACACGCCCGGGCCGGGCCGGGTCCCGCCGGCCGTGGTGCGGCGGGCGCTGGCGTACATCGACGCGCACGCCGCCGAGCCGATCACGGTGGAGGACATCGCCGAGGCGTCCGGGATCGGGGTCCGCGGGCTCCAGGCGGCGTTCGCGCGGCACGGCGACCGGACGCCGATGCAGTGCCTGCGGCAGGCCCGGATGGCCGGGGCCCACCGGGAGCTGCGGGCCGGCGACCCGTCCCGCGGTGACACGGTGGCCGTTATCGCACGACGGTGGGGGTTCGCCACGCCGGGCCGGTTCGCCGCCGGATATCGCGAGATCTACGGCCGGCTGCCGGGCCACACGCTGCGGACCTGACCCGCAAAGCATTCACAGTCGTCGATCCTCCTGTTAGCGTCACGGGACGTGGTTGCATGACCACCCACCGTCGGGAGGTTCTCTTGCACACAGCCGTACGCCGTAGCGCCGCCACCGCGGCCGCCGTCATCCTGTCCGTCCTCGGGCTGTCCACCGGCGCCCAGGCCGCCCCGCCGGAGGCCGACGTCCTCGCGGTTCCGGGCGCCGAAGTCGTCGAGGACAGCTACATCGTCGTCCTCAAGCAGGGCCGGACCGCCCGTGCCGTCGCCGCCGGCCACGAGGCGACGGTGCTGCACACGTACACCCGCGCCTTCAACGGTTTCGCCGCGACCATGACGTCGCGCACCGCGCGGCAGGTCGCCGCCGACCCGGATGTCGCGTTCGTGCAGCCCAACGTGATCCACCGGATCTCGGACACGCAGAACAACCCGCCGTCCTGGGGCCTGGACCGCATCGACCAGCGCAACCGCCCGGTCAACGCCGCCTACACCTACTCGACGACCGCGTCCAACGTGCACGCCTACGTCATCGACACCGGCATCCGCACCACCCACCAGGACTTCGGCGGCCGCGCCACCAGCGGGTTCGACGCCGTCGACGGCGGCACCGCCGACGACTGCAACGGTCACGGCACGCACGTCGCCGGAACCGTCGGCGGCACCTCCTACGGCGTCGCCAAGGGCGTGCGACTCGTCGCGGTCCGGGTCCTCAACTGCGAGGGCAGCGGCACGACCGCGCAGGTCGCGGCCGGCATCGAATGGGTCACCGCGAACGCCGTCAAACCGGCCGTGGCCAACATGAGCCTCGGCGGCAGCGCCGACACCGTCCTCGACAACGCCGTCAGCGCGTCGATCAACTCGGGTGTCAGCTACGCCATCGCCGCCGGCAACGGCTTCCTCGGCCTGTTCGCGCTGGACGCCTGCACCCAGTCACCGGCCCGGGTGCCAGCCGCCATCACCGTGTCGGCCACCAACAGCAGCGACGCGAAACCCTCCTGGGCCAACCGCGGCACCTGCGTCGACGTCTTCGCGCCCGGCATCAGCATCCCGTCGACGTGGAACACCAACGACACCGCCACCAACACCATCAGCGGTACGTCGATGGCCGCACCCCACGTGGCCGGGGCGGCCGCCCTGTATCTGGCCGGTCACCCCTCCGACACCCCGGCGCAGGTGCACGCGGCGATCGTCGGCAACGCCACCACCGGGGTCGTGACCAGCCCCGGAACCGGATCACCGAACCGGCTGCTCTACACCGCGGCCTTCTGAGCGATCTCCCGCTCCAGCAGCCAGGCCGTGGTCGTGGCGGCGTCCTGCGGGCGAGCGATCCCGTAACCCTGCGCCAGATCGCACCCGTACCCGCGGAGCCGCTCGAAGATGTCCGCGTCCTCCACTCCCTCGGCGACGATCCGCATGCCGAGGGAGTGGGCCAGCTGCACCGTGCTGTGCACGATCGCCGCGCTGCGCGGGTCGGTGCCGCAGCGGCTCACGAACGCCCGGTCCAGTTTCAGGTCGTCGACCGGCAGCACCTGCAGATAGCTGAGGCTGGAGTAGCCGGTGCCGTAGTCGTCGACGGCCAACCGGATACCCATCTCCCGCAACCGGCCGAGCAGCAGCAACGCGTTGTCGGCGTCGGTCATCAGCACACTCTCGGTGACCTCCAGCTCCAGCGCCTCCGGCGGCAGGCCGTACCGGCGCAGCAGCGCACCCACCCGGTCGGGGAAGGCCGGATCGCGCAGGTCGGAGACGGACAGATTCACCGCGACCGGCACAGCCAGACCCTGGTCGTACCAGGCACGGCTCTGCCGGCACGCCAGGTCGAGGACCACCGTGGTGATCCGGCCCATCAGGTCGGCGCTCTCCGCCGTGTAGAGGAACGCGTCCGGATAGACCGTCCCCCGCACCGGATGCTCCCAGCGGACCAGCGCCTCCACCCCGGCCACCCGGGCGCCCGCGTCGACGGTCACCTTCGGCTGGTAGTGCAGGACCAGCTCACCGCGGTCCAGCCCGGCCCGCAACTCCTCCAGCATGGTGAGCCGGGCCCGGGCGTGGTCGTCGAGACCGGTCGCGAACACCGGGCCGGCGCCGTGGCCGGTCTTCGCCGCATACATCGCCACGTCGGCCCGCCGCAGCAGCGTCGACCGGTCGGTGCCGTCGTCGGGACAGATGGCGATCCCGATGCTCGCGTCGACGTGCAGGTCCACCTCCGGCAGCACGAACGACTCCCGCAACGCCGACAGCACCCCGGCGACGATCCCGGCCGCCTCCGCCCGGCCGGTCCCCGGCATGATCATCCCGAACTCGTCACCGCCGAGCCGGGCCAGCAGCACATCGGTGCCCAGCGACTCCCGCATCCGGGTGCCCACCAGCCGCAGCAGCGTGTCGCCGACGTCGTGCCCGAAACTGTCGTTGACCTCCTTGAACCGGTCCAGGTCGAGGTAGGCGACGGCCAGCCGCGGATCGGGCCGCTCCAGCTCCCGCTCCAGCCGCTCGACGAAGAACCGACGGTTCGCCAGCCCGGTCAGCTCGTCGGTGCGGGCCAGGCGGCGGGCCGCACCGAGCGCCTCCGCGGTACGGACACTCGCCATCATCCGCACCAGGGCCGCCGTCACCGCGACCGCGGCGAGCAGGCTGCTGATCGGCTCGGAATGCTGCCCGGACAGCGCCGCCCACAGCAGCAGGCCCATGCAGCAGACCGCCAGACCGGCCGGAACCGCGGTGCTCAGCAGCACACTCGGCTGGGCCGCGCGTGACCGGCTGTCCGGCTGCCGGGCCGCCACCGCCAGCAGGACCATGCCCGCGATCCACATCATGTCGAAGGCCGCCGGGATCTCGACGCCCTCCCAGAGCAGCACCATGCTGACCGTGTCGGCCACCGCGAACAGGCCCATCCCGGCGATCAGCAGTCCCAGCACCCGGTCGGCGCGCCAGCCGCACAGCGCCCACGCGCCGAGCAGACAGCCGGTGACGGCGATGTCGGAGATCGGGTAGGCGGCGTTCACCAGCACGCCGACCACCGTCGAATGCGGGGCCGGCTCGACCGCCGCGAGCACCGGCACCGACACCAGCGACGCGACGGCGGTCGACGCGATCACCCCGTCCAGCCAGGCCGGGGCGCTGATCCGGGGCAGCCGGTGGCGCAGCATCAGCACCAGCGCGATCCCGAAACACGGGTAGAAGGCCAGCCACAGCGGGTCGGCCGGGCTGGCCAGCGGGTCCGGGTCGAGATCCCGGACGAACAGCCACCAGTAGAGGTTGCCGGAGGCGTAGGCGGTCAGGCCCGCCGCCAGGAAACCCCAGGCCCGCCGCAACGGGCCGGGGGTACGCCAGGCCACGACCGCGACCATCAGGCCGGGCATCAGGTAGAGGACGTTGTGCAGCAGGCCGGCGGCGGTTCCGTCAGAGACACCCAGGAGGTAGACCACCACCTGGGCCGTCACGAGGACGCCGAGACCCCACCACGCCAGCCGCTCCCTCCACACGCCGGCTCCTATCGGAACCCGGCGGGCGATCTTGAGGGTTAGCCGTGTCTCCCCGAGGCGCGGCAGGGCCGTCGCGCCACCCGCTGACGGGCGACGTCGAGCTGCTGGTGCTCGGGCAGACGGGTGCCGTGCGCCGCCAGGTGCACCGTGGTCACCACCTCGACGGTGTCACCGGCCGGCAGGGTGATCCGCGACCCGGGCGGCGCCACCGTGTCCGGCGGGCAGAGCACCGTGAACCCGTCCGGCCGGCGGGCGATCACACACGGCCCGACGGGCACCGAACGCCGTCCCGGTGCCTCGACCCGGACGGTGCAGGCCTTGTCGACGTGCAGCAGAGCGAATTCGAGCCAGTTCACCCTTCCAAGATTGCCCGACGCGGCCGGATTCAACCCATGCCCCCTCCCCCGACTTCCCCTGCTTCAGCGCCTTCAGCGGTACGCCGGACGCGTGGCAGGATCACCGGGTGCCGTACTACCGCTCCCACGACGGCCTGCGCCTCTTCTACGACGTGGCCGGTGACGGGCCGCCGCTGGTGGCGCTCCCCGGTGGTCCCGGCATGGACGTGCGCTACCTCGGCGACCTCGGCGGCCTGTCGGCGACCCGCCGGCTGGTGCTGGCCGACGCGCGGGGCGGCGGCCGTTCGGAGGTGCCCGAGGACCGTTCTACGGTGTCGTTCACAGCACAGGCGCACGACCTGGAGGCGCTGCGCGAGCACCTGGGCCTGGACCGGCTGGACGTGCTGGCCCACTCGGCGGGGACACTCACCGCCCAGGAGTACGCCGTCACCCACCCGCACCGGGTCCGCCGCCTGATCCTGGTCACCCCGATCGGCCGGGCCGGCCGTGACATCGACCCGGCCGAGGTGGCCACGATCCGGGCCTCCCGATCGGCGGAACCCTGGTACCCGCAGGCGGCGGCCGCCCGCGGCCCGTTCGCGCAGGCGTTCATGGTCCCGTTCCACTGGCACCGCTGGACCCCGGAGCGCCGCACCGAATACGTGGCCGGCCACGCCAACCGCCACCCGTGGCTACGCGACGAGTTCTACGCCGGCGACGCCCACCCGGGGCCGGTGCTCGCCCCGGTACTGGTCCTGGCCGGCGCCTCGGACGGCATGATCGGCACCGCCCCGGCCCGGGTGGTGGCGGCCGCCCATCCGGACAGCCGATTCGAGCTGATGACCGAATCCGGTCACCGCCCCTGGGTCGAGCAGCCCGACCTGTTCCGCAAACTGGTCGACGACTTCCTGTCCGCCTGAACCCGGCGCCCGGCCCGCTCTCAGCCCGGCCAGGTCAGGGTCGGAACCGCGAGGCGTCGTCCAGCACCGGAACGCGGCCCGTTCCGCGGGGCCTACCCCCTACGGCGTCCTAGGAGGCTGGCCTGATTGCCGGAGTCAGACCGTAGCGGCGAGTTCGCGGCGGGAGGTGACGCCGAGCTTGGCGAAGATCTTGCGCAGGTGCCACTCGACGGTGCGCGGGCTGAGGAACAGGATCGCCCCGATCTCCGGGTTGGTCCGGCCCGCCGCGGCCAGCCGGACGATCTGGCCTTCCTGGGCGGTGAGCTCCTCCCGTACCCCCGGAGCTCTTTTGCGCACCGTCTCCCCGGTGGCGAGAAGCTCCCGCGAGGCCCGCCCCGCGAAGCCCTCCGCACCCATCGCCGCGAAGGCCTCGTGCGCGGGCCGCAACTGGAGCCGGGCGTCGGCCCGGCGGTTCTCCCGGCGCAGCCATTCGCCGTAGAGCAGCCGGGCGCGGGCCGTCAGCAGGTCGAGCGGGGTCGCCGCGAGCCGCGCGATCGCCTCCTGATACGACGCTTCAACGCCCGCCCCGGCACGATCGCCGCCTCGGGCAGGACCGTCGCCTCCGGAGACGGAGGACGTACCGGACTCGGCCGGGTGATCGCTTTCGGACTTGGCGTGGGTTGCGGTGAGTGCGTCGGCCAGCGCCCGCGTCCCCCGCGCCCATCCGCTTCCGGCTGCGTCGGCGCGGTCGGCGAGGCGGTCCCGCGCCGCCTTCGCAAGATCATCCTCATGGGTACGCGCAGCCGCTTCCACCAGCTCGCCGAGCCCCCACTGGAGGACGGCCAGATCGTCGTGCCCGGTGGCCTGCCGGGCGGCCGCCAGCGCGGCCGGATAGTCGCCGTGCCCGTTGTGCAGCACCGCCCGCGCGTACTCGGCGACGCCGATCAGCCAGCCGGCCCCACCGGCCGTGGCTTCGGTCCGTAGCGACGCGATCGCCTCCAGGGCGGGCCCGGTCTGCCCGCGGTAGGCGGCGAGGATCGCGGCAGTGGCCGGATGCGGTGCGGGCCCGAGGGCACCGGCCTCGCCGATCAGGTCGGACGCCTCCGCGAACCGTCCGCAATAGATCAGCGCGGTGGCCCGGAAGGTGAGCGCGCCCGGCAGGACTGCGAGCATCCCCTCGCGGCGGGCGAACGTGACCGCCTGCCCGGTGCGGGCCAGGAACGACACGTCGTCGAAGATCTCGTGCTCGGCCATCCCGGCGAGCCAGTGCAGGTCGAGGTCGTTCTCCGGGGTGACCGACGCCAGTGCCCGGCGGAACAGGGGCACGGCCGTCGCGTGCCCGTGCAGGACCCACGTGGTGAAGGCGGTGAGCAGCCGGCCGGCCGCTTCGTCACCGGGTGTCACCGTGCGGGCGGCGAGGGCGGCGCGGCGCAGGTCGTCGCCTCCGAGCCGGCCGGCGTTCACCGCCGCGCCGATCGCCGACAGGTAGGTGGCCCGTGCCGCCGGCGGGTCCAGCGTCTCCAGGCGGACAGCGGCCTCCAGCAGCGGGGTGACGGCGGCACGGCCGGAGATGACGGCGAACGCGACGCGGGCCCGGAGCCGTTCGATCCCGGCCTGCCGCACCGGGTCGTAGGGCCCGATCTCGGCCGCGGCGAGCAGTTCGGGGACGACGGCGAGCGAGCCGGACGCGAAACGGGCGCGGGCGGCGGCGAGGGTACGCCCAGCGCGCGCCTCCGCGTCGAGGGTGAGCTCGGCCGCCCGTTCCAGGAACGACGCCGCCGCGGCCCGCCCGCCCCGGGCCAGGGCACGGCCGGCGGACTGTTCGAGTTCGGCGGCGACCTCCTCGTCCGGCCCGATCGCGGCGTGCGCCCGGTGCCAGGCCCGCCGGTCGGGGTCACGCTCACCGTCGGTGACCTCGGCGAGGGCGTGATGCACGGCGCGCAGGTCGGCGGGCCCGGCCGACCGGTGGCCGGCGGACCGGACCAGCGGGTGGCGGAACCGGACCCGGGCGCCGAACTCGACGAGGCCGGCCTCCTGCAGCGGGGCCGCCGCCTCGGGGCCGATGCCGAGCCGGGCGGCGGCCCGCCAGAGCAGCGGCACGTCACCGACCGGTTCGACGGCGGCGGCCAGCAGCAGGGTGCGCGAGCCGGCGGGCAGCGCGGCGATGCGGCGGGCGAAATTGTCCTCGACCCGGCCGGCGACCGTGGTGCTCTGCCCGCCGAACCCGAAGGCGATCTCGGCCGGGGTCAGGTCGCGGGGCAGTTCGAGGAGGGCGAGCGGGTTGCCGCGGGTCTCGGCGACGATCCGGTCGCGGATGCGGGCGTCGACCAGGCCGGGCAGCACGGTGTCGAGCAGGGCCCGGGCTTCGGGGTCCGGCAGTCCCTCCACGTTCAGGCCGGGCAGTCCGGGGAGCAGGTCGCCGCGTACCGCGAAGATCAGGGCGACCGACTCGGAGTCCAGACGGCGGGCCACGAACGTGAGGATGACCTCGGACATCCGGTCCAGCCACTGGGCGTCGTCGACCACGCAGATCAGCGGTTGCCCGGCGGCCGCCTCGGCGAGCAGGCCGAGCACCGCCAGCCCGATCACCAGGCCCTCCGGCGGGCGGCCGCTGCTCAGGCCGAACGCGGTGGACAGCGCGTCCCGCTGCGGTTCGGGAAGCCGGTCGAGGTGTTCCAGCAGCGGGGCGCACAGTTGCTGGAGGGCCGAGTAGGCGAGCTCGGTCTCCGGCTCCACCCCGGCCGAGCGGATCACGCGGCCGGCCGGGGCGTGCCCGGTCAGGTAGTCGATCAGCGCGGTCTTGCCGACGCCGGCCTCGCCACGCAGCACCAGGACACGGCTGTGACCGGCCCGGACGTCACGGAGCAGCCGGTCGAGCATCTCCCGCTCGCGGTGCCGGCCCCGCAGTTCGAGTCCCACGTCGTACCTCTCCCCGGCGTTGTCCGCCCGGCGTCGGACACTACCGGGCCAGGGTGTCGGCCAGGGTTCCACCCGGGTTCGACGGGGCCCGGATCCGGCGAGGCTCGTCACATGGCAACGATCCACTTCCACAAGACCATGTCGGTGACGCCGGAGCAGTTCGTCGCCGCGATCACCGACTTCGGCCCGGGCCGGTCGAAGATCTTCGGCAACAGCGCCGACGAGTTCCTGAAGGTGCACGACCTGGGCCCGGCGCACGCCGACGTGACCGAGGGGTCGGGCGGCGTCTGGGAGCGGCTGAGCTACGACTGGTCGGACCCGTACCGCGTGGTGATGCGGACCACCGACTCCAACGTGTGGGGCGGGGCGTCGGGACACACGTACCACCTGACCCGGCGACCGGACGGCACGACGGCGCTGGAGGCCGTCGTGGTGCGGGAGGGCCGGAATCTCAAGGGCCGGATCGTCGGGCTCCTGCTCGGCACGGTGGCGAAGCCGTTCCTCGGCAAGGCCCTCGACCAGACCATCAGGGCCGTCGAGGCCCGGTACTGACGTGGTGGTCCCACGGCCCGGATGATCCGGGCCGTGGGACCGGGTGCGGTCAGAACACGGCCGCGGCCAGGTGCCCGACCTGCTGCGGGAAGTCGCCCCAGCAGTAGAGGACCAGTTCGTCGGCGCCGAACTCGCGGTGGGCGGCGACCGTGTCGGCGATCTCCGCCGGGTCGCTGATCGGTGTGCCCCAGCCGGGCCGGCCGGTGAAGGCGTAGTAGCCGGCCACGTCGCTGCGGGCCTGTTCGATCGACGCGGCGCTGCCGGCGGCGACGTTGATCTGGGTCACCAGCCGGGGCCGCCCGGGACGTCCGGCCTCGGTCCACTGCTCGCGGACCGTGTCGACGAGCGGACCGGCCCAGTTCAGTGGGGCCGCGCAGAGGAATCCGTCGGCGTACCGGGCGACCCGGCGCAGCGCGGCCGGGGCGAAACCGCCGATGAGGATCGGCGGGCCGCCCGGGGTGGCCGGCCGGGGACCGATGATCGTCTCCCGGTACGGCTCCCCGTCCCAGATCCGCCGCAGCGCGGTCAGCCGCTCGTCGAGCAGGCGACCGCGCTGTCCGATCGGTGTCCCGGCGGCCCGGTGGTCGTCCTCCCGGCCGCCGACGCCGACGCCGAGCACGAACCGGCCACCGGACATCCGGTCGAGGGTGGCGACCTGTTTGGCCAGCAGAGCCGTCTCCCGCAGCGGCGCCAGCAGCACCTCCGTCTGGAGACGGATGGTGCGGGTGGCGCCGGCGAGGACGGCGAGCGCGGTCAGCGGCTCGGGGTTGTGATAGGTGAGACGGTCCAGCAGAGCGAGAGTGCTGAAGCCGTGCGCCTCGGCGGCGCGAGCCCAGTCGGGCAGTAGCTCGGGGGCGCCGACGGGCAGACCGAGACCGATTTCCATGACGAACCTTTCGAGAAGGTGGGCAGCAACAAGTGCGCCGCCGGCTCCTCCTCGGTTCGTCGAGGTCGCCGGTCCATCTGCGACATGTTTCTCGGACCGGCGATTCGGGCTCAGGCCATCCTAGCGAACCCGGCGGACCGGGCCATGTGCGCGGCGTACCAGGACGGCCAGTCCTCGTCGTGCCGGCCGTCGAGGACGGTGGCCTCGTACTGGCCGTGTGCGGTGGCCGCGTCCCGCAGGGCAGCCTCGACGGCGGCGACCGAGTCGTAGACGACGTGGCTGATCCGGCCGGGACGGCGTTCGGTGACCTCCTGGAGGAAGAACTCGTTGCCGTCCGGGTCGGTGAAGGACAGGAACGAGCCGTACGACTGGCGCCCGGGGTGCGGGCCGCCGACCCGGCCGGTGGTCCCGGCGTGGTGGAAGACCCCGCCGGCGTCGTGGAAGACCTCACTCACCGGTACGCCGTGGGCGGCCAGGTGATCGTGTGCGGCGACGATGTCGTCGACGATCAGGTGGACGCCCCGGGACGAGCCGGGTGCGGCCTCGGTCACGCCGGTGCCGATGATGATCGACGCGGCCGAGCCGGGCGGGGTGAGGTGCACGACCCGGAATCCGTCCGGGCCGGTGAAGTCGACGTCCTCGCGGAAGCCGATGCCCTTGTAGAAGTCACGGGACCGGTCCACGTCGGCGACCGGCAGCACCACGACCTCGATCTTGAAGTCCACCATCGTCAGCTCCCTCGGCTGGTTTGCCTACGGGAACGACTGTCACTCGCACACCCCCGGGTTCGCCCCAGGGTGAGTCCCTGGCCGATACCCGGGCCAGGGCAGGGGGATGAGGCGCGGAACCTCCATGGTCACGGATCCCCGGGCGGAAAGTTCGCTCTTCTACAAAAACCGCCAAAGCCGCCGTGAGCTGGGATAAAACGGGCTAGACGTAAGCCTTATTCTGGGATGAAACGGGGCGTTGATCATCGTGACGAGTTCAGTGAAGCCTGCGAAGACCCGTGAAGAGCAGGATCAGGAGTACCAGCAGAGCCTCAGCACCATCGCTGCGCGGAACCTGACCCACACCACCAAGTCCGTCCCGCAGATGCAGGAGATCACCTCCCGATGGCTGCAGCGCAAACTGCCCTGGGTCGAGGTGAAGGGCGGCGCCTACCGGGTCAACCGGCGGATGACCTACCGCCTCGGCGACGGCCGGCTGACCTTCACCAACACCGGGTCCTCGGTGCAGGTGGTGCCGGCCGAACTGCGCGAGATCGCCATCCTGGCCGGGATCGAGGACGAGGAACTGCTGCGCGCCATAGCCGATCGATTCGTCCAGCAGGAGTACCAGCCGGGCCAGGTGATCGTCGAGTTCGGCTCGGTCGCCGACAACCTCTACCTGATCGCGCACGGCAAGGTGGACAAGGTCGGCGTCGGGGCGTACGGCGACCCGGTCAGCCTGGGTGTGCTCGCCGACGGGGAGAAGTTCGGCGAGCAGGTCCTGGTCGCCGACGACCCGATCTGGGCGTACACCGCCAAGGCGATGACCGCGGTCACCATCCTGGCACTGCCCCGGTCGGCGTTCGCCGAGCTGACGTCACGCAGCGAATCCCTGCGCGCCATCGTCGACGGGTTCCGGGACAAGAGCCGCCGCCCGCAGAACAAACACGGGGAGGCGGAGATCGCCGTCGCGTCCGGCCACTCCGGCGAACCCACCCTGGCCGGTACGTACGTCGACTACGAGACGAACCCGCGCGAGTACGAACTGAGCGTCGCGCAGACCGTGCTCAAGATCCACACCCGGGTCGCGGACCTCTACAACGAGCCGATGAACCAGGTGGAGCAGCAGCTGCGGCTCACCGTCGAGGCACTGCGCGAGCGCCAGGAGTACGAACTGGTCAACAACCGCGAGTTCGGCCTGCTGCACAACGCCGACCTGCGGCAGCGCATCCACACCCGCAGCGGCCCGCCCACCCCGGACGACCTCGACGAACTGCTCAGCATGCGGCGCAGCACCCGGTTCTTCCTGGCACACCCGCAGGCGATCGCCGCGTTCGGGCGCGAATGCACGAAGCGGGGCATCTACCCGCCGCCGGTGGACATGGACGGGCACACCGTACCGTCGTGGCGGGGTGTCCCGATCCTGCCGTGCGGCAAGATCCCGATCAGTCACACGCACACGACGTCGATCATGGCGATGCGGGTCGGGGAGTCCGACCAGGGCGTGATCGGCCTGCACCAGACCGGGCTGCCGGACGAGTACCAGCCGGGGCTCAACGTGCGGTTCATGGGCATCAACGATCAGGCGATCATGTCGTACCTGGTCAGTGCCTATTACTCGGCGGCGGTGCTGGTGCCGGACGCGCTCGGCATCCTCGACCACGTCGAGCTCTCACACTGACATGTCTGTCATTTCCGACATGCGCGGCGCGCCGCCGCGCGATCTGCGCGCTCTCCTGTCCGGCCTGGGCTCGTCCAGCCTGGGGACGTCCGGGCTGGGGACGTCCGGGCTGGGGACGTCCGGGCTGGGGACGTCCGGGCTGGGGACGTCCGGGCTGGGGACGTCCGGGCTGGGGACGTCCGGGCTGGGGACGTCCAGGCCGGGACCGGGTTCCGCCGGGCTGGGGATGTCCGCCGCCCGGGCCTTTCTCGGTCCGCTGATCGAGCCTCCCCGCGACGACCAGCTGTTCTGCCCCGACGCGATCAGGGACGACCCGGTCCTGGGCGATCGGGTCGACGACCAGCTGGTCGCCTGGGCCAAAAAAGTCGGGATTTATCCGGGACGGCACGACAAACTGCGATCCTATGGATTCGGCAGGTTCATGATGCTCGCCCATCCCGCAGTCAACGATCCCGACCGCCTGCTCATGGCCACGAAATGCCTGGTCGCCGAGTGGGCGGCGGACGACTACTACGTCGACGAGGTCGAACTGGGCGCCGACCCGGCGGTCGTCGGCTCCCGGCTGGCCCGCCTGATCTCGGTCGTCGACCCCGCCCAGATGGTCCCGCGATACGCCACCGACATGGACGAATACCACCGCCTCCAACCGATCTCGGAGGCGTTCCGCACCGCCATGGAGCACTTGGCCGCCTACGCCTCGACGGCACAGCTGGGCCGTTTCCAGCACCAGATGGCGATCCTCTTCCTGGCCTGGACACAGGAGGCGGACTGGCACGTCAACCGGCGCACCCCGCCGGTCTGGGAGTACCTCGTCCAGCGACACCTCAACAGCTACCTGCCACCGATGATCCTCGTCGACGTGCTGGCCGGCTACGAACTGTCGGCCCACGAGTTCTACCACCCGGACGTACGGCGCGCGCTCACCACTGCCGGCAACGCCGCGGTGCTGGTCAACGACCTGCACTCCGGCCCCGCCGAATCGGACACCGACTTCAACCTGCCACGAGTCCTGGCAGTCAACGAGAACCTGAGCCACCGGGAGGCGATGGCCCGCACCGTAGAGATCCACAACGAGCTGATGCACACCTTCGTCGGGCTGGCCACCCAGCTCAGCACCGCCGGATCGCCGAACATGCGGCGGTTCCTCGCGGACATCTGGGCCTGGCTCGGCGGCAGCCGCCGGTGGCACGCCACCACCGGCCGATACAACCACAGGAGCTGACGTTGACATCTCCCCGCCCTGAAAGGGGCGGGGACTCCACCGGGTCGCCCCAGAGTGTTTCCTGTTTCATCGCCGACTGCCCGCTCGGGAGGAGGTTCCCCGTTGAGGTCTGACATCAGCTCCACAGGCCGTCACCGCCAGCCCGGCGGCCAGAATGTTACGGGCCGCGTTCACGTCCCGGTCGTGCCTCGTCCCACAGCCGGTGCAGGTCCACTCCCGCACCGACAGCGACATCTTCTCCGCCCGGATCCCGCATACCGAACACAGGCGGGTCGACGGATACCACCGCGGCACCGGAATCAGCGTCCGCCCGGCTTCCTCGGCCTTGTATTCCAGCAGGGTGCGGAACATACGCCAGGACGCGTCGCTGATCGCCCGCGCCAGACGATGATTGCGGACCCGCGCCTTCTCCCGATTCCGGGAACCCTTCTCCTTCCGCGCCAACTCCCGCTGCGCCCGCGCCAGAGCGGCACGTTCGCGGCGTTCCTGCCGCGGGTTGCCGACCGGCTCGCCGTCCGACAGCGTCAACAGCCGGTTCAACCCGGCATCGATCCCGACCATCTTCGCGGTGGCCGGGGCGGTGGCAGCGGGCCTGGTGACCTTCAGAGAGACGAACCAGCGGCCGGCCGGGTCCTGCGACACCGTGACCGTCTTCGGCACCGCACCGTCGGGCAACGGCCGCGACCACACCACATCCAAAGGTGCGTCCATCAGCTTGGCCAGCCGCAACTCGCCGTCGCGGTAGGTGAAGGCACTGCCGGTGAACTCCGCCGACCGTCGCGACTTCTTCTTCGACTTGAACCGCGGATAGCGGGCCTCGCCGGTGAAGAACCTGGTGTAGGCGGTATCGAGATGTCGCAGCGCCTGCTGCAACGGCACACACGACACCTCATTCAGGAACGCGAACTCAGCGGCCTGCTTCCACCCGGTCAGCAACGACGACGTCGCACCGTACCCAAGCGTCTCCTGCCGCTGCTGCCACGCATCCCGCCGGGCCTGCAACCCCAGGTTGTAGACCAACCGCACACACCCGAACGTCCGTACCAACAGGTCAGTCTGAGCCGGGGTCGGATAGAAGCGGTACCGGTAACCGCGCTCCACACCCTCGACCATCCACAGAGGATAGAACACCCGTACGAAAGCTCATCCGCCGGGTCGGCCGTCCTGACGCCGATCCGTCTCGGCGGCGGATCGGTTACCCGTGCCCTGCTCCGCAGGGCATTCCGTTTCCTCCCCGGCCCGAAGGCCGGAATATCCACGAAGGGAATCTGATGACCAGCACGATCCTCCGCACCGACTTCGAGAAGTCCGTCGCCGCGTACTGGAACACCAACCGGGACGACCCGGTGAATCTGCGCCTCGGCGAGGTCGACGACCTCTACCACCACCACTACGGGATCGGGCCCTACGACCCGTCGATCCTCGACGGCCCGGCCGACACCCGTGAGCAGCGGATCATCGCCGAGTTGCATCGCCTGGAGAGCGCGCAGGCCGACCTGCTGCTCGACCATCTCGGCCCGATCGGCCCGGAGCAGCTGATCCTGGACGGTGGCTCCGGTCGGGGCGGCACCAGCATCATGGCGCACCAGCGGTTCGGCTGCGAGGTCGACGGCGTGTCCATCTCTGAATACCAGGTCGGCTTCGCCAACGAGCAGGCCGCGCGGCGCGGCATAGCCGACAAGGTCCGCTTCCACTTCCGCAACATGCTGGAGACGCAGTTGCCCGGCAACACCCGGCAGGCGATCTGGACCAACGAGACCACGATGTACGTCGATCTCTTCGACCTGTTCGCCGAGTTCGCGCGGCTGCTGCGCTTCGGTGGCCGCTACGTGTGCATCACCGGCTGCGCCAACGACGTGACCGGCCTGCGCTCCAAGGCGGTGAGCCGGATCAACGAGCACTACACGTGCGACATCCACCCGCGCAGCCAGTACTTCAAGGCCCTGGCGGCCAACGGCCTCGTCCCGATCAACGTCGTCGACCTGACCGCCGCGACCATCCCCTACTGGGAACTGCGCGCGAGGTCCGAGGTCGCCACCGGCATCGAGGAGCCGTTCCTGACCGCCTACCGGGAGAACAGCTTCCACTACCTGCTGATCGCCGCCGACCGGATCTGACCGACCGTTGATCTTGCCCGGCCGGCTGCCACCGCCGCCTCGAACAAGCGGAGGCGATGGTGACAACCAGCCGGGCCGTCACTCGATCAGGGCCGCGGCCAGACCCCGGGCGTGCTCGGTCCACGGGGCCGGGCGCATCGTCGCCGGGTCGAGGCGGATGTTGACCCGGCGGCCCTCGGCGTAGACGGCGGAGCCGTCGAGTGAGGTCACCCGGAACCGGTAGTCGGCGCTCGTCGTGCCGAGTTTGGCGAGCCAGAAGTGCACGGCGATGTCGCCGACCGAGGTCACCGGGCGGTGGAAGGTGATCGCATACTCGCGGACGGCGTTGAACGCGTCGGGTGACGTGGGGCGGCCGTCGGCGAACGAGACACCCCGCTCGGCCCACCACTGGGAGACGGCCCGCTCGACGAGGACGGCGTAGCGGGAGTTGTGCAGGATGCCCATGGCGTCCAGGTCGTCGAAGTGCACCGGTGTGCGCTCGACGGCGCCGTGGGAGACGGTCAGGGTGGTCACATCGGCTCCGGAAGGATCGTGGGGTCGGTGGCGACGGCGCGCAGGTGCTCCAGCAGGGAGCGGCGGGCCTGGCGGCAGGTGGTCTCGGTGCCGAGGACGGGGGACTGCATGACGGCGCAGACCCCGAGCGCCTCGATCTGGTAGGCGAGCTGCCCCGGGTCGACGCCGGCCGGCAGGTCGCCGATCGTGACGGCCTCGGCGGCGAGCCCGGTCAGGAACGTCATCCAGTCGGTCAGCTCGGCGGCGAGCCGGTCCCGGACGACGCCGGGCCGGGCGTTGAACTCGAAATGGGCGTTGGCGAAGAAGCAGCCGCCGGGCAGCACCCCGGCCTCGTAGAAGGCGAGCCGGCTGTCGTGCACGGCCCACAGCCGGCGCACCCCGGGTGGGGCGGTCATGGCCGGGCGGATGACCTGCTCGGTCCACTGGGCCCGGGCCTGGTCGACGACGGCGAGCTGCAGTGCCTCCTTGGACCGCCAGTGTGCGAACAGCCCGGATTTGCTGACCCCGAGCGCGTCGGCGACCTGGCTGAGGGACAGCCCGTCGAGCCCGGACACGGTCGCGAGGAGCAGCGCCTGCTCGAGCACCGCGCTGCGGGTTCGCTCGCCTCGCACCAGCCTGCCGTCGGTCATGCCCCCGAACCTACAAAACGACCGACCGTTCGTAAATATAAACCGGGTCACACCGGAGGGTTGACGCATGGATTGTGATCGTTAACATCTTGGCAATGTCCGTGAATCCGCGGCTCGTCCGCCGCACTGCCCTGGTCGCTGCCGTAGTGGTTGCCGCCCTGGTAGCGGGCATCGTGGTGCTGCGGGCGCTCCACGGGGGTGCGCCCGCAGCCGGACCCGCCGCCCCGGCTCGGCCGAGTGCCTACCCGGAGCCGGCATTCGTGCTCGGTGACGACGGCGTGCACGACCCGACGATGGTCCGCAAGCCGGACGGCGGTTACCTGCTGGCGCACACCGGTGACAATCTGCGCCTGAAGACCTCGACGGACCTGAGCACCTTCACCGACGCGGGCGCGGTCTTCCCGGACGGCGCGGCGTGGACCACCACGTTCACCAAGGGCAGCACCGCACTGTGGGCGCCGGACATCTCGTTCCACGGCGGGCGCTACTACCTCTACTACTCGGCGTCCACCTTCGGGTCGAACCGGTCGGCGATCTTCCTGGCCACCAGCGCCACCGGCGAGTCCGGGAGCTGGACCCACGAGGGCCTGGTGATCGAGAGCGGACCCGGGTCGGACTACAACGCCATCGACCCCAACCTGTACGTCGACGACACCGGCCGCTGGTGGCTGACGTTCGGATCGTTCTGGACCGGGATCAAGCAGATGTCCCTGGACCCGGCGACCGGCCGCCCGTCACGTGCACCGGCGAGCCTGACCGCCCTGGCCACCCGGGGTGACACCGCGATCGAGGCGCCGTACCTGGTCAAGCACGGCGACCACTACTACCTGTGGGTGTCGTTCGACGCCTGCTGCAAGGGCGCGGCCAGCACCTACCGGACCATGGTGGGGCGGTCCACCAGCCCGGAGGGCCCGTTCACCGACCGCGACGGCACCCCGATGACGGCGGGCGGGGGCACCGAGGTCCTGTCCGGTCACGGGGCCGTGCACGGCCCCGGGCATCCGGCGGTCCTCGACGACCTGCTGATCTACCACTACTACCCGGACAGCGGCTCCTCGCTGCTGGGCCTCAACCACATCGGTTACGACGCCGACGGATGGCCGTTCGCCTACTGAGGCAGCCAGGTGGTGAAGGTCTGCGGGGCCACCCACCAGTAGTAGGCGAGCTGACCGGCGAGGACGACACCCATCGCCGCCTGGACGCCGCCGTTGCGGGCCAGTTCGTGCCGGCGGCGGCTGTCGCCGGCACGCCGGGAGCGGGCCGTGTTGACGACGGCCTGGACGAACAGGATGGCCGGGAGCACCAGGTAGGCGGCGCCGAGCGGGTTCATCGTCGCCCGGCCGGTGGCCACGGCGACGGCCAGCGCCGCCGCGCCGAGCAGATAGACGGCGAGCAGGGCCCGCGAGACATGCGCGGCGATCTGCTGCCACAGCGGTACGGTCCGCACCTCATCCATCGGGTGTCCCTTCTCACGGGTTCCGGCGATGCGGTGTACCCCGGGACGGACGGGAGGGTTCAGGGCGCCAGAAGCGGGGCGAGGACCTCGTGGACGTACGTGTTCGGGTGCTTGCCGGTGAACCGGTCGGCGAGCGGCCCGTAGGCGGAGACCGGGACGTCCTGTGCGGTGTGCCCGGTGGTGGTCCACTCCATGACGAACGTCAGTTTCGTGCCCTTGACCGGGAACGGCCCGTCCTCGCCGGGGTTGCCGGCCGGGTCCTCGACGGCCAGGCCGCCGGTCTCGTGGTCGCCGGTGACGATCACGAGGGTCCCCGGGTGGGCCGCGGCGAACGACTGCGCGACGGCGACGGTCCGGTCCAGCTCCCCCATCGCCTGGAGGACGCGGCGACCGTTGTTGGCGTGCGCGAACTCGTCGATCGCCTCCTCCTCGACGAACAGGAAGAAGCCGTCGGGGTCGGTGGACAGGGTGCCGAGCGCCTTCTGTGTCATGGTGGCGAGGCTGACCGGCGGTTCGTAGACGTCGCCGTCCTGCTGGAACATCTCCTCGTTGGCGAACAGCCCGAGCAGCTTGCCGGGTCCGGCCGCGGCCAGCTGGCCGGCGGTGGAGACGTACTGGTAGCCGGCCCGACCGGCGGCGGCGATCAGGTCGCCCTCGGTGCCGAGGCTGGCCTCGGTGGGGTCGGCCGCCGGGTGGTCGGGGTGGGCGCCCGCCCTGCCCGCGGGCAGCCACCAGTCCTCGCCGCCGCCGAGGATGACGTCCGGCTGGGACACCTCCAGGTATTGGCGGGCGATGTCGTCCTCGGCGTTGCGGTCGGTGGAGTTGGCGAAGAAGGCGGCCGGGCTGGCGTCGGTGACCTGCGAGGTGGTGACCAGTCCGGTGGCCCGGCCGGCCCGCTTGGCCTCGATGCCCAGGGTGGGCAGCGCCTTGCCGTGGGTGTCGACACTGATCGCGCCGTTGTAGGTGCGCTGCCCGGTGGCCCAGGCGCTGGCCCCGGCGGCCGAGTCGGTGACCGCCGAGGCCGGGTCGGCGGGGCTGGTGGTGAGTTGGCCGGTGCAGAGGAACCGGTCCATCGCGAGGCTGCCGTCCGGTCCGGCCAGGAAGAGGCGGCCGGCTTCGCGGTGGGCGGCCGCCATGCCGTCCCCGTTGATGAAGATGACGTTGCGGACCGCCGGGGCGACTCCCTCGGAGGCCGCGGCCGGCGGCTTCTTCAGCAGGTACAGACCGGTGAGGGCGAGGAGACCGGCGATCACCGGTACAACCAGTTTGCGCACGATACGCACGGTACGCGGCCGACCTGTGCGCCACGGCCGGCCCGCCGCGGGGGTACCTCCTAGGAGGCGAGCCCGGCCGGTGCCCCGAGCACCGCGGTGAACAGCGCGGTACGGCCGGCCGGCCGCCGGGCCCGGAGCAGATCGGGCAGCGCGGGGTCGTCCTCGTCCAGCAGGACGGCCAGGGCCGCGAACACGCGCAGGTCGTCCGGCTCGATCGTGGTGACGGTCCCGCCGAGGTCGAGGAACTCCTGCCGCACCCGGTCGCTGACCGGGCCGGCCGGCCACTCGCCGTTGCGGAGCAGGATCGCCCGGCGCCGGCTGACCGCGGGGTCGAGGCCGGCCAGGCCGCGCAGCCGGGACAGACGGGCCTGGACGGCCCGTGCTCCGGGATGCGCGAGTCCGCGGAAATACCAGTGGGTCTCGTCCCGCGACTCCGCGTCCAGGGTCTCGCAGAGCCAGGCGTGCGCGGACGGGCTGCCCTGCTCGGGCGGCCGGACCGTGAACCGGCCGTCGCCCCGCTCGATCGCCCAGGCCCGCAGCCCGGCCGTCAGCAGCCCGGGCATAGCCGCGTCCTCGGTGCGCGGGTCCAGCGCGGCCGTCACGTCGGCCTCGGCGGCCAGCCGGTCGAGGCGCCCGGCGAGCCGGGACAGGTGCTCGCCGGCGGCCGGGAGCGGCGCCGGCGCCCCGCTCTCCCGGTGTGCGGCGAGGTCGGTGAGCCCGATGACCTCGTCGCGGGCCAGGCAGTACCGGACGTGTTCGTCGGCACGTTCGATCAGCTCCCGCGGCGTACGGTCGAGGGCGCCGTCGAACGCCTCCGGCCGGATCGGCCAGGTCGGATAGGGCGGCGTGAACGCGGCCGCCTCGAAGAGCGGCGCGAACCGGGCGGCGATCAGCCGCTCGGCGAGCTCCCGGGACGGCAGCCGACGCAGGTGCGTCTCCTGCCGGAGACGGCCGCCGGGGGTGCCCGGCCGGACCCGCTCCCACGAGGCGGGGAGACAGACGATCACGGTCACCGTCCGGAACAGCTTCTCCCGCAGGTCCAGCAATCCGCGGCCCAGGTCGGAGACGATCACGGGGGTACGGCCGGAGTCGCTCTGGGCCAGGACGACGTCGATCTGGTCGGCCGCCACCATGCTCGGGCCGGTCAGGGCGAGCAGCCGGGAGATCTCCACGGCGATGTCCTGCTCGGACTTGCCGACCCGGGGCAGCCCCCACTGCTCGGCGTCGGCGGGTGCCGGGTCGGCCAGCGACAGCAGCCAGGTCTCCCCCAGGTCGGCGACGTCGGTGTCGGCCGCCGCCAGCAGGACCAGCGCCCGCAGGGTGAACCGGCAGTCCCGCCCGGCCTCCGGGTCGGCGGTCCGGACCCCGGTCACGAACGCGTCGAGCGCCTCCGGGGTGAGCGGCGCCTGCCCGCGGATCTGCCGGCGCAGCGTGGTGGGGAGCTCGGCGCGCTCACCGAGCCGCTCCAGGAACATGGCGAGCTGGGTGTGCCGGTAGTGGCCGGAGCGCCGCAGCCCGCGCAGCAGGGTGTGCACGATGCCGGGCCAGAAGGCTCGGCCGTCGGCGACGCCCATCAGGAAGAAGTAGCCCTCGCGCTGCTGGACCTGCTCGCGGGCCCAGCGCAGCAGGTGCGTCCGGCCGGAGCCGCGCCGGCCCTCGACGACCAGGCCCAGCGGGCTGCCGGTCCGGCGCGCCTCGGCCTCCTCGAACGCGGTCAGCACCGCCGTCCCGGCGGTCTCGTTGAGCTCGCCGAGGTGCACGTCGACGTCGGTCCACACATCCTCGGGGGTCGGCGCCCGGTCCAGGCGCCGCAGCTCGGTCAGCGCCCGTCGCTGGTCGTGCTCGATCACGCGCGGCCGATCACCGGCGGGTCGGCGATCACAAACATGTCGACGATCATGAATGCGACCTCCGAATGATCGATCAACGAATCGCACCTGGCATGAATCATTACCGGATTCGATGAAATCGCCATCATTCATCGGATGTCCGCTATCCGATTCACACGCACGCCGGTAAGTCCATTGACACTCGACGAACGAGCGGGCGCCCCCGTGGATCGGGGACGCCCGCGCCGTTGACCACCGCATTCAGCCCGGCGGTCGCGCCGGGGCCCGGTGTCCCCGACACCTCGCGTGGTGGCTCACGGTTCGTCCTTCCGGCCGTACGAAATGAATGTTCTTGATCAGCACCAGGTCAGCGTGGAGTTCGTCCGGGTGACGTTGCTGACGGTGTTGTTGCTGCCGGTGCAGGGGCTCCAGCGGATGTTGGTGTTGCTGACCGTGAGGTTCTGGAAGCGGATGCCGGACGACGGCGCGAACTCGGTGCGGGCCGCGATGCGGATCTCGCCGCCGCCGCTGACCGTTCCGGAGACACCGGCGACGACGACGTTGTAGCAGTTCTCGACCAGGATCGAGTTGTTGCCGGTGTTGGCGATGTCGACCCGGTCGATGGTCGCGCCGCCGCTCTCCGAGACGCAGAAGACACCGCGGCCGCCGCCACGGGCCTTGACCGTGCCGACCTTGATGTTGTTGGGGTAGGAGCTGCCGACCCGGCCGTTGCGGTTGGCCATCCGGAACGCGGCGTAACCGGTGCCGGCGCCCGCGTTGTCGGCGTCGACAGTGCCGACGGTCGCGTTGATCGTCTGGTTGAGCAGAAGGCCGGACTCGCCGACGCTACGGGCGGTGACGGTGCCGATGGTGATGCCGTCGACGCCGTAGGTCTCCATCGCGTGCGAGCTCGCGCCCTGGACGTAGACGCTGTCGACCCGGACGTTGCGGGTCCACTGGCTGGTGTCGCCGCGGTTGTCGATGCGGACGCCCAGGCCGGCGCCGAGCCGCATGTCGATCTGGCCCAGCCACACGTTGGTGACGTTGCGCATGAAGATGCCGTAGATCGGGCTGCCGGTGACGTTGAGGTACGGCACCTCGATGTTGCTGACGCCGCGGGCGTAGACCGGGGCGTAGTCGCCGCTGCCGGAGCCGGTCACGTTGATCGTGCCGCACACCGACAGTGACGTGTAGCTCGCGAGGGAGATGCGGCTGCCGGCCGACATGGTGCCGTTGCCGCGGACGACGACCCGCTGGATCGAGGTACGGCCCGCGGTGAGGCTGCCGATGCCGGCCTGGACCGCGGCGCGGAAGTCGGTGCCGGTGTAGACGGCGGAGCCGGCCGCGTTGCGGGCGGTCCAGGTGCTGCCGCTGACGGTCACCTGGGACTGGAAGGTGCCGTCGCCGCAGGCCGCGGCCGACGCCTGCTGGAGGCCCAGCGCGGCACCGGCTCCGGCGAGGACGGTGGTGAGGATCGCGGTGAGAGCGACCCGGAGGGAACGGGATCTCATGGGGGATTCCTTACGGTGAAAAGTGCTCACATCGGGGCATGTGGGCACTCACGGGGATTCCCAGGAGTTTCCGTACCTTCCTTAAGACTGTCAAGTTTGTCGATGCATTAGGGCAGATAGATCTGATCGGCCGCACTGATCACGTCGCCGTCGATCTCCAAACGCAGGAGCATGTCCGGCTCGACCTTGCCCAGGGTGGCCTTCGTCAGTTCACCCAGGTCGACCACGCGGATCTCGGCGCCGGACGCGACGGTGGCGGTGCGCACCTTGGTGTTCTTGTTACGGATGTAGTAGCCGACACACCAGTCGTTCTCGGCCGGCTTCTCGCCGTCGTCGGCGCACGCCTTGACGGCCGCCTTGCCCTCGAACCACTCGACCAGGTCGTAGGTGAGCTTGCGGGTGGCGGGGTCGACCGACTTGACGAAGGCGTACTGCGGACCGGAAACGGCCGTCAGGCCCGGAGCCGGGGTGGCGGGCTTCGTCGTCGCGGCGGGCGTCGTCCCGGCAGGCCCGGGCGAGGTGGTCGCCGGTGCCGTGGCGGGCGCGGATCCGGCGCCTTGGGCCTGGCCCTGCTCGCCTCGGCTCTGGTCGCCCTGGCTCTGGTCGCCTTGGCTCTGGTTGCTCTGGCTCTGGTTGCCGCAAGCGGCCAGCAGGAGGAGGAGTGGGACGAGGGCGAGGTGCCGGCGCATGCCGGTAACGTAACGGACCGCGACGGCGCGGTACCTCACCCGTCCAGGCCACTCTTCCCGGTGATCGACGATGCTCCCGCCAGCCGGGCCGTCTCGTCGTGATCGCGGCGGCACTCGGACGTCAACTGGACCTCGGCCAGTGTGTCGAGCAGCGCCAGCGCCCGCCGGTGGTGCTCGAGCGCGGCCGGGAGATCGCCGGACTCCCGCAGCGTGACGCCGATCTGGTTGTGGCACCAGGCCTGCTGGTGCGGGAGCCGGTTCGCGCCGGCCAGTCGCAGCGCCTCCTCCATCTCCGGCAGCGAACCCGTCGCACGGCCGAGAGTGATCAGCCCGGTGATCCTCGCCGGCCCCTCGGCCAGGTCGAGGGCCGCCCGCGCCAGGCTGGCGGCGTCGTCACGGTCACCGAGATGCAGCGACACCCACCCGTGGAAGGCGAGCGCCTGCGACTCCCCGGCCCGGTTCCCACTCGCCGCGAACAACGCCCGCGCCCGCTCGAACCTCTCCCGCGCCTCGGCGAATCGTCCGAGGTCACGAAGCACGAATCCGGTCCGCAGGGCGAGCGTGGCGGCAAGCTCCCCCGCCTGGTCCGCCGGGCCGCCGCGCGCTTCCGGACCGGCCTTCTCCGCCGGACCGGCCTTCTCCGCCGGCCCCGCCACCGCCGCTGATGCTTCGTAGGCGGCGAGCGCCTCGGTCAGCCGGCCGGCGGCGGCGTGGGCGAACCCGAGGTCGGCGAGCAGCGACGCCCGCTGCCGGTCACGGCCGAGACGCCCCGCGGCGTCCGCGGCCTTCTCCAGCAGGCGTACGTGATCAGCCGTCCCCCGATGCCGGAAGAACCAGACCCGCATCGCCGGGGCGAGTCCGGCCACCACCTCGTCGTCCCCCACCCGCACCGCGACGTCGAAGGCGGCCACCAGGTTGGGATGCTCCAGGTCGAACCAGGCCGGATCCGCCCCGGCCGCCACGGCGAGATAGTGCCGCAGCACCCGCCGCACCGCGGCCCCCGCCCCGGCCTCGTCCTCGGTGGCGAGGTCGGCCGCGTACTGCCGGATCAGATCGTGCATCCGGAACCGGCCCGGCGACGTCTCCTGCACCAGGTGCGCGTCGACCAGTTCGTCGAGCGTCTCGGCGCACCGCCCGGCCGGCAGTCCGGTGAGCGCCGCCGCCGCGTCCGTGCCGAAATCGTCGCCCGGCAGCACCCCGAGCAGCCGGAACACCCGCCGCTGCCCGTCGTCGAGCTGCCGCAGCGACATCCCGAACACCGCGTCGAACCGCTGCGCACCGTCCCGCAGCCGTTCGGCCAGCACCGCGACCGTCCAGCCGGGACGATGCCGCAGCCGTGCACCGGCCATCCGCAGTGCCAGCGGCAGTCCACCGCACTGCGCGAGCACCAGCTCCAGCCCGTCACCGTCGTCTTTGATGAGCCCCGGGCTGCCCGCGCTCCCGGTGAGCCCTGCGGCCCGGCCGAACAGGCGGGCCGCGGCCTCGCCGTCGAGTGGTGACAGGGACACCGGCGGCACGGCGTCCAGGGTGACCAGGCGGTTACGGCTGGTCAGCAGCACCGCGGACCGGCCCGCGCCGGGCAGCAGCGGCCGCACCTGCTCGGCATCGGCCGCGTTGTCGAGCAGCACGAGCACCCGGCGGCGGGACAGTTCCGACCGCCACAGCGCCGACCGGTCGTCGATCGCGGCCGGAACAGCGGTGACGTCGAGGGCGCCGAGCAACCGTTCCAGTGCCACCGCCGGCGCCAGCGGTTCGTGACCGGGCGTGAAGCCGTGCAGGTCGAGGTAGAGGCCACCGTCCGGGTAGGCGCCGGCGACCCGGTGTGCGACGTGCACGGCGAGGCTGGTCTTGCCGACACCCGCCATCCCGTCGACGGCGGCTGCCCCCACGGTGCGCAGTAGTTCCTCGGCCCGCGCGACCTCGGCCTCGCGACCGGTGAAGTCGAACAGGCCGGCCGGCAGGTCGTTACGGCGTGGCGGCGGAGCGGCGCCCGCCTTGTCGGCTTCGGCCCAGATCGGGCGCAGTGGCCGCGGATCCCGGCCGACGGCCCGGCACAGGGCGACGACGGCGTCCCACGGCGGGACCAGGCGACCGGTCAGGTAGCGGGACAGCGACGAACTGCTCAGGCCGGAGCGGGTGGCGAGAGCACGCAGGCTGAGGCCGCTCACGTCCTTGATCTGGGCGAGCTGGGACACCAGTCGCTCGTGCGGGCCGGCCACTGGCACACCGTACCGTCCCGTCCCACGGCGCTCGTTCGGCCGTACATCCGCGCTGGTCATGGTCTTTTGATCTGTCCCACGGTGTCCCACGGAGGGCGCGGCCGGGGTGCGGGCGGTGGTCCGATGGATCCAGCGAAGGGACAACGATGCCGATCGAACGGATGCCGGGCCCGGCCGGCCTGGTGCCCGGCGCGGAGAGGAAACACCATGACCAGGACGTACGACGGATTCACCGCAGCCGAGCGCAGTGCGATGAAGGAGCGCGCCAAGGAGCTGAAGAACGGTGCGAAGGAGACCGAGGTGCTCGCGAAGATCGCCGAGATGTCCGGTTCTGATCGGGAGGTGGGCGAACGGTTGCACGACCTGATCCGGTCCGCGGCTCCCGGCCTCACCCCGAAGCTCTGGTACGGGATGCCGGCGTACGCCCGCGACGGCAAGGTGGTCTGCTTCTTCCAGCCGGCCGCCAAGTTCAAGTCCCGGTACGCGATGCTCGGCTTCAGCGACGAGGCCCACCTCGACGACGGTGAGATGTGGCCGACGTACTTCGCGATCACCGAGTTCAGTGCGGACGTGGCATCGAGGATCAGCGCCCTCGTCAGCAGGGCCGCCTGATCCGGTAGCGGACGCCGCTGGTTCGATGGCGCCATGACATGGTTCACGGACGCGGACCTGCGGCGGCTCGCCGGCCCGAAGTCCTACGAGCGCGGCGTCGCCTACGTCGACGCGGTCGGCGTCGTCGACGAACTGCCGGACGGGGTGGTCGCCACCGTCGAAGGCAGCGAGTCCTACGTGGTCAGGCTGTCCGGGAAGCGGTCGCTGCGCGGCGAGTGCACCTGCCCGTGGGGTGACGACGGGAACTTCTGCAAACACTGCGTCGCTGTCGGGTTGTCGCTGCTGGCCGCTCAGCCGGTCCGGCGGCGACGCCCGGCTTCGCCGCCGGATCTGCGCACCTACCTGGAGTCCGTGGACCGTGCGGCCCTGGTGGACCTGGTCGTGGAGCTGGCCTCCGACGACCCGGCCCTCTCCCGGCGACTGTCGTTGCGTGCCGCCACACACGGCAAGCCGGATGTGAAGGAACTACGCCGTCTCGTCGGCGGCCTGCGCGCCCGGGGTTTCCTGCCCTACGGCCGCGGATTCGACTATGCCCGCAAGGCATCCGAGGTGCTCGACGCCCTCGACTCGGTGGCGGCGTCACATCCGGCCGACGCCGGCCCGCTCTATCTGACGGCGATCCAGAACATCACCAGAACCCTGGAACAGGCCGACGACTCGTCCGGCAGCATCGGCGACACCCTGCGCCGGGCCGTGTCCGGATATGCGGTCGCGTGCCGGGCGGCGCCACCCGATCCGATGAAACTCGCCGCATGGATGATCGACATCCAGGTGACCGGGCCGGGCTGGCCCGACATCCCGATCGCCGATTTCGCCGACGCGCTCGGCCCCGATGGCCTGAAGGCCTACCGGGACCGTCTGGCGGCGGCCGACCCCGGTGGCTGGGCCGTCCGCCACCTGCGCGAGCAGTACCTCAAGGTGATCGCGAAGGACACCGACGCGCTGGTCGCCCTCTACGCCGAGGAACTCCCACAGTCGTATCGGTATGTGCAGATCGGCACGACCCTGCGTTCGGCCGGCCGCCCCGCCGAGGCGATCAACTGGCTCCGGCGTGGCCGGACCGAAGCCGACCGTCCCGACGGCCGGATCGACGAACTGCTCGCCGAACTGCTCACCGAGACCGGCGCCCACACCGAGGCGGCCGACCTCCGATGGCACATGTTCATCCGGCAGCCCGGTCCGCAGAGCCACCGCGCACTGCTGGACGCCGCCGAACGAACCGGAACCCTCCCCGAGACCGCCGAACGAGCCGACTCCCACCTGCGCGAACTTGCCAGAGCCGGCGGGTACGCGGCCGACCCGCTGGTCGAGATCCTGCGCACCTCCGGCGACATCGACGGCGCCTGGGCCGCCGCCGTCGAACACCGCTGCGGTCCCGGCCTCTTCTGGCAGCTGACGGTGGCCCGCGCGGAAACCCACCCGGCGGAGGCGATCCCGGGATTCGAGCGCCAGACCGAGGCGGCCGTCGACCAGAAGAACAAGAAGGGGTACGCCGAAGCCGCCCGCCTGTTGACCGAACTGAGGTCCCTGCACGAGAGAGCGGGAAGTAGCGCCTTCCCCGCTTATCTGGCCGCCGTGCGCCAGACCCACCGCAACAAGCCGACGTTGATGGCCACCCTCACCAAGGCCGGCCTGTGACGGGCTTCCACCCGAGCCGAGCCGAGCCGAGCCGGGGTCGGGCCGGGCCGGGGTCGGGCCGGGGTCGGGCCGGGGTCGGGGTCGGGCCGGGGTCGGGGTCGGGCCGGGCCGGGCCGGGCCGGGCCGGGCCGGGGTCGGGGTCGGGCCGGGCCGGGGTCGGGCCGGGGTCGGGGCCGGGCCGGGCCGGGCGTGGTCCGGGGCCGGGCCGGGCGTGGTCCGGGGCCGGCTTCCAGATTGCTGATGTGCCGGGGCATGCCGCCTGATCTTGTTGACGAGCGGGGCTACGGTTTCGCCATGGCTTCTGTCTCCTACAAGCGCGCCGTCGCGGTCGCCGCCATGCAGGCCGCGCTCAGCAGCGCCTGGATCGCCGCCCGCGAACTCTCTCCGGCCCGCCGCCGCCTGGCCCGCCTCGGGACGGTCGCCGCCGTGGCCGCGGCCGGCTACGTGACGGCCCCGAAGAAGCCCGACCCGGAACCCGACGAACTCGTCGTCGCCGCACATCCGTTCCCGGTGTCCGACCCGCAGCCGATCGCCGGGGACGAGCCCGAGTTCACGTTCGACAAGCGCAAGGCAGCGGTGGGCATCGCGCTGCTGGGCCTGTCCGCGGCAGCGATCGTGGGCCGCCGCAAGCTGGAGAACCGCTGGCTGGCCCGCCTCACCCGCAACGGTCACCCCCACCCGACGCGGGCACTCGCGGTCCGGATGGCCGCCGTCGAGTTCGCGGGACAGTTCGCCCTCCAGGTGGCCGAAGCCCACCGCACCGCCGCCACAACCCGGGACCGCACCGTTACCCCGAGCTAACACGGCCGCTCCGCCCTGAGCACCCAAGCCGCACCTGACCCGCCAATGACCGGCCAAGATGTGGCTGTTTACCCGCCCGGAGGGGAACTCGGCGGATAGGCACCAGGCTGCGGCCCGGTTGGGTAAGCGGCAGGCGGCGAACCTGGCGGATAAGCACCCGACGGCGCACCAGACGGGTAAGCACCCGAAGGAGAACCAGGCGGATAAGCACCCGGAGCCGCGCCAGGCGGATAGGCGCCGGAAGGCGCACCAGGTGGGTAAGCGCCCGAAGGGGAGGAGCCAGGCGGATAGGCGCCCGAAGGGGAGCCAGGCGGATAGGAGCCAGGGGGCGGGCCGGGTGGGTAAGCGCCCGAAGGAGAGGAGCCAGGCGGATAGGCGCCAGGGGTCGGGCCGGGTGGGTAAGCGCCCGAAGGAGAGGAGCCAGGTGGATAGGCGCCGGGGATCGGGCCGGGTGGGTAGGTGCCCGGCGGATAGCCCGGCGGCGGTTGGTGGCCAGGCGGCCAGGGCTGGCCGGGATGTGGCGGTGCCGGGCGGGCGCGGCGCCGTGAGGCGCGTGTGATCAGGACGATGAAGCCCACGAACAGCAACAAGCCGACCACGCCGACGCCCGCGACCAGGGCGAAGCGGGCCGCCGGGGAGCCCAGTGGGCCGCCGTCGCCGGTCTCGCCGTCGGAAGCGCCGGTGTCTGTGGAGCCTGCGGGGGTCAGCGGGTTGGCCTCGACGCCGGAGACCTTCGCGGTGACGGCCTTCTGCGCGTCAGCGACTCCGAAACCGTAACGGTTGTCGCGGCCGGGGTCGCCCTTGTCGGTCGCGGTCCGGACCAGGCGGTTGATCACGTTCGCCGCGTCGAGTTTCGGATATTTCGAGCGGACCAGGGCGGCGATCCCGCTGACGATGGCGCCGGCCTCACTGGTGGCGCCGCCGGTGGAGTACCCGCTGGCGTGGCGGTTGCGGCTGCCGATGGTCACGATCTCGTCGGCTGGGGCGGCGAGGACGACCTCGGGGCCGAAGGAGGAGCCCCTCCAGAAGTCGCCGGAGCGGCTCACGCCGGAGACCGTGATCACGCCGGGGATGTTGGACGGTGAGCCGATGGCCTCGCCCTGCTGCTCGACGTTGCCGGCGCTGGAGACGACGACCACGTTCTTCGACAGCGCGTAGGCGATGGCCGCGACCTCGTCGGCAGGGGTGTCGTAGGTGGCGGCGCGGCCGATCGACAGGTTGATGACGCCGGCGCCGTGGTCGACCGCCCAGCGGATCGGCTCGGCGAGCGTGGTGGCGCTGTCGGCGTCGACCGCGATCGGGAGGATCTTGGAGCCGGGGGCGACGCCGAGGGCGTGGTTGCCGGAGCCGCCGCGGGCCGCGATGATGCCGGCCATGCGGGTGCCGTGCCCGTCGGGGTCGGTGCGCCCGCCCTTGCTGGTGGACCGGCCGAACGTGACTCCGGGCAGCACCGCACCGGCGAGATCGGGATGGCCGGCGTCGACGCCGCTGTCGATGACGGCGACGACGACCCCGTTGCCCTTGCTGGTCTTCTGTGCCTGTCGCGCGTTGACCGCGTCGAGGAACCACTGTGCCTGGCTGACCGGCACGGGCTCGGCCGCCGCGGCGGGCAGCGCGGGTGTGAGCGCGACGGCCACCGCCGCACACACGGCCAGAATCGTTCGCCGTCGTCTGATCATCTGCGGGGTCCTAGGATCCGAGCACCGGCGGGGCGACGTCGTCGGGGTCGGAACCCCACGGATCCTCGTCCTCGTTGAGCCAGGTGCTGTGCTCGTCGTCGCCACCGGCGCCATGACCGCCGGGGCCACCGCCGCCCATCATGCCGCCGAGGCCGCCCAGGCCGGCACGGCCCGCGCCCGCTCCGGCACCCATGCCGCGGAGCCCGTTGGCGAGACCGCCCGCTCCGGCCCCGGCTCCGACGCCGGGCAGGCCGGAACCGACACCGCCGAGACCGCTGCCGGCGCCCGGCAGGCCGCCACCCGCGCCCAGACCGCCACCGGCGCCCAGGCCGCCGGCGCCGAGACCGCCACCGCCGGCACCGGACAAACCGCCGCCACCCGCGCCGGCGAGACCGCTGCCGAGGTCGGGGCTGCTGCCGGAACCCGGATAGCTGCCGTCACCCGCACCGGGATAGTCGGTGCCGGGGTAGTCGCCGGTGCCGCTGCCCGGGCCGCCGATGTCGCTGCCGGGGATGCTGCCGTCGGGATTGCTGGTGTCGGGCATCGTCGTGTTCGGTGTGAAGCCCTTGGTGTTCATGTCGGGCGTGCTCGTGTCGGGCACACCGCCCGGCACCTTCGGCGTGGAACCCGACGGGACGGTCGGGTAGTCCGAGGCGGACGGCGCCTTGTAGTCGAGCTGCGACCCCTCGGGCATGCCGTCCATCGTGCCGACGTGGTCACCGGCCAGCTTCTTGTAGGCCTCCTTGGCCTGGTCGTCCTGGTTGCTGATCCAGTCGCGCAGGTTCTTCTGCGCCCAGTCCCAGCTGAACGCCTCACGCAGCTCGTCGACCCACTTGTTGCCGTACAGCGGGAGGAGCGTCTGGTAGATGCCGTCCGGGCCGATGCCGGCGACCTTGCCGGAGACGTCGAAGTTCTTCTTCGCCGCCTCGACCTCGTGGGCCATGTCGTCCGGGATCGGGATCGCGTTGATCGCGTTCTCGAGGTTGTCGGCGGCGGTCTTCAGGCTCACCACGACGGTACGGTGCTTGTCGATCAGCTCACCGAGGGATTTCGACACGTCGCTGAGGTGGTTGCGGTACGCCGTGCCCGCGTCACCCTTCCACGACTTGAGGTCGCCGATGCCGTCGTCGAGCAGCGTCTTGGCCTGCTCGATCCGGTCGAAGAGGACCTCCCAGACACCGGCCGCGCCCCTGATCTTCCCGGGCTCGCCGGGGATCACCACCATGGTGATGACGTCTTCCCAGGAGGGGTCTCCCTCGTCGACGTACCGGTCGCCGCCGAACAGGTTGGTGACCGGGCTGATGCCCTTCCACCAGGCATAACCCTGGCTCTTACCCATCGCGTCGGTGGGTTTCGTGTACTGGTCGTACGTGCCCGGCACGCCGCTCGGAACATCCCCGCTCATGCCGTCTCCCCTACGTCGCCACCGGTGGTCTGCCGCCACCGCCGCCCGACGCCTCGGGCCGGCCGTGTGTCGGGTCCGTGCCCTGACCGGCGACGGCCTTCTCGTCCTTGGGGGTGTAGCGGCCGGCCTCGAGAACGCGCTCGATGTCCGCCGCGGCGGCCCGGTTGCGTTCCTCGGCCGTGTCGTAGTTCTTGATGATCGTCTTGGTGGCGTCCGCCGACTTGCCGAGGTGCTCGGCGGCACCCTTCAGACTCTCGCGCACCGCCTTGAACGTGGCGTCGTGCTTGGCCTGGATGCCGTAGGCGCTGTAGAAGCCGCCGAAGACGGTGGCCTGCTTGAGCAGCTGGTAGTCCACGTCCGACATGTCGATGTTCGTCGCGTAGCCGAGCTCTTTGCTGATCTCCGGCATCGCGCCGAGACAGTACGTCTCGATGAACTTCTGGATCTCCTCAAGCCAGGTCACCGCCTGGTCGAGCTGGGTGAGGTCCACGCTGGTGGGCAACGATGGGTTGTCAGTCACGAGGCGCCTCCCCTGCTCGTGGTAGTGCCGCCGCTCGGTGAGCGGGTCACCAGATCTTGGCGTTGCTCATCTCGGTGGAGACGTAGTTCTCGCGGGCGATGCCGACGGCGCCGCCGATCTCGTTGAGGATCGCGTTGATGTCCTTGACGGCGGCGTCCCAGGCGGCCTGGTGGGCCTCGTAGGCCTCGCGGTCCTGACCATCCCACTCGATCTTCTTCAGCATCGAGCGGAGCGTGTCGAGCTTCGAGTCGATCTCGCGGGAGATCTGCAGCATCTGGCCGTTGGCCGATTCCATCGCCGCGTGGTTGACCTGAATTCTGGACATGACGGTTACCTTCGTCCTTTCCCGATGCCGATCAGGGGTTGAGCGCCTGGTGGAACTTGTTCAGCATCTGCTCCTGCTCCTCGTCGTTGACCTGGTGCGAGGTCCCCGTCTTGTCGAGCAGGTCGGCGATGTTGTCCATCGCGGTCAGAAGCTTCTTGGTGTCCTCGGACCATCGGCTCATCAGGGTCTGGAACCCGGACGACGCCTTGCCCTGCCAGGCGATGGCGAGGTCGTCGACGACTCCCCAGAGTTTCTTCAGGTCGCCTTCGATGTCCTGTCGCACCTCCCGCGTGTCTTTCGCCGCGGTGTGCAGGCTCGCGTGGTCGATCTGGAACTCGGACATGTTTCTCACCCCTTCGCGTCTATGGAGGGACACGCCGGGTAACCCCGTGAATCAGCGCGGCCCCCGTCGTCCGTGGCAGCAACGGTAGCGGACAGGTACGACAACCTGTACCTCACGGACTCATCTGATCAGATCATGCGTAACGATCCCGCTCACTATATCCATTGTCAGCCACCCATTTCTGCCCGGACGGTTGCTGTATGGTCGTCTGCGCTGGACAACGGGGAGGTGTTCGATGGTTGCGGGGACCGGGGAGAAGAAGGTCGACTGGCAGCTCATCGCCGATGTGGCCAAAGACCTCGGCAGCGGTACGAAGTACGGGCTGATCGAGCAGTGGGACGACATCCTCAAGGGATTCGACGAGCTGAAGGTCGAGCACAGCGCCTGGTCACGGATCGGCCAGATGATGATGAGCGGCCCTTACGACGCGGTCGTCGACGAGACGAGGATCAACCTCACCAAGGGTCGGGAGATGCTGTCCCTCATCGCCAAGGGCCTGGAGCAGACGGCCAAGGTGTGGGAGGCGTGTGAGGGTCAGAACATCGACAATCTGACACCCACCTACTCCGCGCCGTACAACAACTCCGCCGGCAAGATCGACTAGGAGGCTCCCGTGGCCACCCGGACCACCCCCGACCAGCGCGCCGCGGCGGCAGCCGACATCGAAGCCGGCCGGAAGACGGTGCAGGAGGTCGCCGACGAGTTCGGCGTCACACCGAACACGGTCAAGCGCTGGCAGCGCACCGCTACGCAGACCGCGCAGACCGCCGAGCGGTCGGTGCCGCTGATCCGCCGGATCGCCGACTCCTACTCCGGGGCTCCCGGTCCGGCCGCCTCGGTCGCCACCCGGATCGGTGTGCTCCTCAACATCAAGCACAAGATCGTGCTCGGCATCCTGGCCGCGACCAGCCGCCTGGCGATCGCCGCGCTGATCGCCGTCGCGTTGTGGTATCTGCTCGAGGTCGACGGCGACGAGCTGGACCGAGCCCGCGAGAAGTGGGTCAACACCAGCGACAAGCTGGCCTTCCTCGCCGACGACATCGAGGGCGCGGTCGAGGGGCTGACCAAGGACGACGCCGAGTGGAACACCGACGACCAGAAGGCGTTCGCCAACCACATCAAGGCGTACATCGAGGAGCTCCGGCAGACCTCGCGCAGTGCGGCCACCAACGCGGACACGCTGAAGACGATCATCGACGCGGTCACGATCATCTTCGGCAGCGTCCTGGTGGTGACGCTGGCCATCATGGTCTTCGTCTACGCGATCGCCCCGCTGCTGGCGACCCCGGCCGCGCCGGCCGCCAAGGCGGAGCAGGAAGTGGCCGGCGCCGGCGCCACGATGACCATCACCGGCTCGATCAACGCCGTCGTCGGCGTCCTCGGCACCGTGCTGCCGCTGATCGTCATGGTGCAGCAGTCGACCCGCTTCGAGGGCAACATGAAGAACGTGGTCGGCGGCGGCACCCAGTTCAAGGACATCCACATCAACTGGAACGTCACGGCGGTCAACTGACCGGCGTCGGAGAGGAACACCGATGGGCATCGAGGATGCGATCGCCGGCGACGCGTTCGCCCGCATCGCCGCGCTGGCCGAGCGGGCCAAGGGCATGCAGGACGCCCTGAGCCGGACCGGCGCCACCGCGGAGGGGCCGGCCGGGCTGGCCACCGTCCGGGTCGGATTCAACGGGGAACTGGAAGAGCTCACCATCGACCCGCGCGCGATGCGCCTCGACTCGGAGAGCCTGGCCCAGGAGATCATCGGGGCGTACGAGGAGGCCCTGGGCGAGTCGCGGGAGCGCATGAGCGGCCTGCTCGGTGAGCTGATGGGCGACGACGACCTGGGGCTGCTGATGACCCCGGGCAATCACGACGCCCTCGCGTCGGTGACCGAGCGCAGCATCAACGAGGCGGTGGCCGACGTGAGATCGGCTACCGAAAAACTCCGCGGCAAATTCTGAACCCCCCGATCTTGTGGAGTTCCGCCGGGCAAGGGCGAAATTCCACAAGATCACGCGGGGGTACGGAGCAGGCGTCCCGTGACACACCTGAGGCAGGCGGGCCGCAACAGAACCCGGACGAAACGCAACGAACGAGCAAGCCCGCGAAGCGAACAAGCCCCGCGAAGCGAACAAGCCCCGCGAAGCGAACAAGCCCCGCGAAGCGAACAAGCCCCGAAACGAGCATGCCTCGCCAAGCGAACAAGCCCCGAAACGAGCACGCCTCGCCAAGCGAACAAGCCCCGAAGCGAGCGAGCGCGACGGTGGCGAATCGCGAATCGACGAGACGCGAACCGAAGAGGCGCTCAGCCGGCGGACGGCCGGAGCTCAGCTGACGGCGGCCCTGTTGAGGCTTGCGGAGACGGCGACGCCGGCCGCGAGTGACCAGACCAGCAGCACGATGCTCGCGACCCCCGTACCCATGCCGATCGCGATGGCCAGGATCAGCGCGGTGATGCCGGCACCGACCAGGGTCAGTGTCCGTGCCTGTCGCAACAGTGCCCCGGTCGCGGTCGACCGCCGCTCACGGAGCACTGCCACCAGCACGAACCGCCCCGCTGTGCCGATCACGCCGGCGGCCAGGAGGCTGGGGATCCACACGAGGACCATCACGGTCGGCTCGTAGGACGTGGAGACCAGCGGCACCGCCAGACCCAGGGTGAGACAGACAACGATCAGCGTCACCCCGCTGACCAACAGCCACGACGTCCGGCTCACCGCATCCTCCACATGATCGTCATTCGCCGGGACGATACCAATCCTCCTGAAACGTCAGTCGGGGTCGCTCCAGGCGGTCTGGATCAGGTTCGCCCCGTCGCTGCGGCGCACCAGCGTGCCCCGGCCGGCCGGCTGCGGGCTGGGCCGCAGGTTGCCGAACAACTGCCCCTCCTCACGGCTGCCCGACATGACCAGGCCGGGACTGTCCAGCTCCTTGAGCCGCTGGAGGATCGGCTCGTAGAGCGCCCGGGCGGCACCACCGGCACGACGCGCGATGATCAGGTGCAGGCCCACATCGCGGGCCTGCGGGATGAGCTCCAGCAGGCCGGACAGCGGGTTGTTGCCGCCGGTGACCACCAGGTCGTAGTCGTCGACCAGGATGTACAGCTCGGGGCCGCGCCACCAGCTGCGGTTGCGCAGCTGGTCGGTGGTCACGTCCGGGCCGGGCAACCGGTTCATCAGGGCGCCCTTGATCGACCCGATCGCCTCGGACAGCACCTTGCTGGACGTCGCGTACTCCAGCAGGTGGTCGCTTCCGACCGCGCCGAGCAGACTGCGCCGGTAGTCGACGATCACCAGGCGGGCCTCGGCCGGGGTGTACTCGGCCTCGATGGACCGGGCGATCAGGCGCAGCAGATTGGACTTGCCGCACTGGGCGTCACCGAAGACCACCAGATGTGGTTCGGCGGCCAGGTCCAGCCGTACCGGCGAAAGGGTTGTCTCGTCGAGGCCGATCGGAACGCCCGGCAGTGACCGGCCGGACATCGCGGCGAGCTCGCTCGCCGGAAGCATCCGCGGCAGGAGCCGCACCTTCGGCGCCGGAGCGTACGGCCACGCCGCGCTGACCTTGGCGACGAGATCTGCGGTGCCCTCGGCGACGTCCTCCACCGCGTTCGACCCGTCGATCCGTGGCACCGCGGCCAGGAAGTGCAGTTTCTCGCGGGTGAGACCGCGGCCCGGCGACTTCTCCGGGACGTTCTGTGCGGCCCGGCGGTCGATCTCGGACTCGGACGGATCACCGAGGCGCAGCTCGAGCTTGGAACCGAGGAGGTCCCGCATGCCGATCCGGATCTCGGCCCACCGGGTGGCGGTGATCACCACGTGGACACCGAAGCCGAGACCCCGGTTGGCCAGATTGGTGATGCTCTGTTCCAGCTCCTCGTACTCCTGGCGCAGGGTCATCCAGCCGTCGATGACCAGGAACACGTCACCGAACGGATCGCCGGTCACCTCACCGGAGGCACGGCGGCGCCGGTACGCGGCGATCGAGTCGATCCGCTGCTCGGTGAAACGCACCTCACGCTCGTCGATGATCGCGTTGACCTCCGCCACGGTACGGCGGACGGCCTCCACGTCACGGCGGCCGGCCACACCGGACAGGTGGGGCAGCCCGTCGAGACCACGCAGCGCGCCACCACCGAAGTCGAGGCAGAAGAACTGCACCTCGAAGGGCGTGTGGGTGAGGGCGAGCGAGGCCAGCATCGAGCGCAGCATGGTGCTCTTGCCGGACTGCGGACCGCCGACGATCACCACGTTGCCGGACGCGCCGTCGAGCTCGACCACGAACGGGTCGCGACGCTGCTCGTACGGCCGGTCGACGACGCCGACCGGGACGGCGAGGCGCCCGGTGCCCGGCCAGGCCGTCGCGGTGAGCCCGCGGGCCTCGGTGGCCTGGAGCCCGCCGACCAGGTCGGTCAGGCTCGGCGGGGCGCCGAGCGGCTGGAGCCACACCGGGTGGGCGTCGGGGCCCTGGCCGACCAGGCGCTGGGCGATGACGTCGAGCATCGAGGTGAGCTTGCCCACCTCGGCGGGCTGCTCCTCCACGGCCTGCGGCTGGGCCGGCAGCTCCGGGATCGGCAGGTGATCGATGCCATAGGGGACGATCTGCCGCTGCACGGCCGCCTGCGAACGTGCGCCGACACCGGTGCGGCGATAGGGCCCGGAGACGTACGCCGCCCGGAACCGCAGCAACGTCGCGGTGTCCGCCTTGAGGTAACCGTGACCGGGAGCGGTGGGCAGCTCATAGGCGTCCGGCACACCCAGGACGATGCGGCTCTCCACCGCGGAGAAGGTGCGCAGACCGATCCGGTACGACAGGTGCGTGTCGAGGCCGCGCAGCCGGCCCTCCTCGAGCCGCTGACTGGCCAGCATCAGGTGCACGCCGAGGGACCGCCCGAGCCGGCCGATCATCACGAACAGGTCGATGAAGTCGGGTTTCGCCGCGAGCAGCTCGCTGAACTCGTCACAGATGATCAGCAGGCTGGGCAGTGGTGCGAGGGGCTCGCCGTTGGCGCGTGCCTTCTCGTACTCGAAGCGGGACACGTAGTTGCCGGCGGCACGCAGCAGCTCCTGGCGGCGCACCATCTCACCGGCGAGGGCGTCCTGCATGCGGTCGACCATGGAGAGCTCGTCGGCCAGGTTGGTGATGACGGCACTGGTGTGCGGCAGCACGTCGAGCGAGGCGAACGTGGCGCCACCCTTGAAGTCGACCAGGACGAAGTTGAGTTCCTCGGACGAGTGCGTGATGGCGAGGGAGGCGACGATCGTACGCAACAGCTCGCTCTTGCCGGAGCCGGTGGCGCCGATGATCAGGCCGTGCGGGCCCATGCCCTCCTGCGCGGACTCCTTGATGTCCAGCTCGATGATGGAGCCGTCCGGGCTCATGCCGAGCGGGATGCGCAGTTTCTCCCGGTTGGGGCGGGGCCGCCAATCGGACTGCGGGTCGACCGCCGCGGCATCGCCGATACCGAGCAGGTCGGGCAGCTCCATGCTGGTGGCCAGCGGCTCCTCGGTCTTGGCCTGCTGGGACAGCCGGAACGGCGCGAGCTGCCGGGCGATGCCCTCGACCTGCTCCGCCGTGAGAGTGTCGGGCTCACCGAGGGAGGTCGTCTTCTTACCACGGTCGACCGAGACGGAACTCTCCGTCACATCCAGGCAGAGCAGCCAGCGGCCCGCCTCGCGCGGCACCCGGCCGGACAGATCGATCACGGTGGTGGCCTGTGGGCCGACACCGGCGAGCTGGCAGGTGGGCGCGACCTCACCGCCGTCCAGGACGACGACCAGGTGGTACGCCGAGGTGAGCGGTTTCGCCTCGGGGGCGTGCCGGGGGCGCTCGGTCAGGTCGGTGCCGAGCGCCTGCTCCAGCTCGGTCATCGTGTCGAAGACGAGACGGCCGGCACCGGCCGCGTCCGGAAGGCGGTCGGCCTGCGCATGCGGCAGCCATTTCACCCAGTCCCACCGGGCACGGCGTTCGGGCGCGGCGACGACGGCGATCCGCAGATCGTCCGGCGAATGCAGGACGGCCAGCTGGGCGAGGACCGCGCGGGTCAGGCCGCCGACCGGCTCGCGCTCGCCGCGCAGCACGACCCGGGTGAAGGCGCGCAGCTGAAGGGCGAGCGGCAGCTTGGGAACGGCCGAGTGGGCGCGGACGAAACGGCGCAGCGCGATCGCGGTGAGCGGCTCCAGGTCCTCGACCGGCTTCGTCTCGGGAGTGATGATCCCGACAGCGAGTTTCTGATTGCCGACGGCGATGCGGATCTCGGCGAAGTCGTCGTCGGTGCTGCGCCGCTCCCACAGGCGACGCGAGGAGGCCACCGACCAGAGGGCGCCCGGCTCCGGGTGGCGCCACAGCAGGGCGGCCCGCTGCTGGGCCGCGGCACGGCGGGCCTGCCGGCGGACCTGCGCCAGGTAGCGCATGTAGTCGCGGCGCTCGGCGTCGAGCTCCGCCTTCTTGTTGCCGCCGCCCTGGCCGAGGGTGCTGACCGCCATCCCGAGCATGCTGATGCCGAACAGCCCCCCGGCCACATAGGTCATGGTGCTGCCGCCGCGGCCCGCGTAGAGGAACGCCATCGCGCCCGCGCCGCAGAGCATCGGCAGGATCATCAGGATCTGGCCCATGCCACGAGGCAGCTGCTCGGGCAGCTCGGGCGGCGACTCCAGGAGCAGCTCACCCCGGGGCAGTTGCGGCCCGGCCTGGCGTGGGGGCCGGCGGAACACCACCGTACTCAAGCTGTGTCCTTCCCCTGCTGCGCCCGGACCCTGCTGCACCCGGATTCACGTTCATCTTATGTACTCTCCCCATGTCGCTGGGGGCCGGTGCCGCCGGACCCCGGTCGCGGATCGAGAGGAGTCGTCGCCGTGGCCAGCACTACCGGTACGGGGCTCAGCCGGGTCACGATCGTAGCCCCGCACACCCGGGTGGATCTCGCGCTGCCCGCCGATGTCCCGTTCGCCGACCTCCTGCCGACCTTGTTGCGGTATGCGGGGGAACGTCTGGCCGACGACCCGGCCGCACTCCAGGGGTGGTCACTGTCGCGTCTGGGCGGTCTCGCGCTCGACGCCTCACGGACCCCGGCCCAGCTGGACGTCCGCGACGGTGAGCTGCTCTATCTGCGGCCACGGGGCGCCGACGACCCGGAGCTGGTCTTCGACGACGTGGTGGACGCGGTCGCCACCGCGACGCAGGAACGCGCCGGGCGGTGGCAGCCGGCGACCACGCGGCTGTTCGGCATGGCGCTCGGCCTGGCCGCGCTGGCCGGCGGACTCGCGGCGATCCTCTGGGCGGGCCCGCCGCAGCTGGCGTCCGGCCTGGTCGCCCTGGGCATCGCGATCGCGCTGCTGGTGATGGCGGTGGTGCAGTCCCGGGCCATCGGCGACAGCCGCAGCGCGGTGGCGTTCGCCCTGGTCTCGGCGGCGTACGGGGCGGTCGGCGGCCTGCTCGTGTTCGGCGGCGACCGGCGTCTCACCGAGCTGGCCTCACCGCACGTGCTGATGGCCGCGACGGTGGTCCTGCTGATCGCGGCGATCGGCGGCGTGGGTGTCGCCGACGCGAGCCCGGTCTTCATGGGGACGGCGCTGTGCGGCGGGGCGCTGGCCATCGGCGCGATGATCGCCCTGCTCACCGGATCGGGCGGGGCGGGCGCCGCGGCCGTGGTGGCGGCGGTGGCACTGGGCGCGTTGCCGGCGCTGCCGATGCTCGCCTACCGGATGGGCCGGGTGCCGATCCCGTCGGTGCCGGCCGGCCCCGAGGAGCTGAAAGCCGACACCGAGACCGTCGACGGGGCACAGGTGCTGGCCGCGAGCCGGCGGGCCGACGGATTCCTGACCGGCATGCTGGCCACCGTCGCGACGATCTGCGCGGTCGCCGCGATCATCGTCGCCACCGACGGTTTCGCCGGGGTGGCGCTGGCCGCCGTGATCGGTGTGGTGCTGCTGGCCCGGGCCCGCTGGTTCCGCAGCCGCGACCAGCGGATCCCCCTGCTGCTGGCCGGCGCCGTAGGGCTCGGCGCGGCCGCGGTCGGCGGCTACCAGCCCAGCCCGCCGGCGATCCGGCTGAGCGTGGTGCTGGTGGTCCTGCTGCTGATCGGGATGATCAGCATCGGGTACGGACTGACCCGGGCCGGGCGCAAGGCCTCCCCCGTCGGTGGCCGGGTGCTGGACATCGTCGAGGTCCTGCTGATCCTCGCGGTCATCCCGCTGGCCGTGTGGGTGAGTGGCCTCTACGACTGGATCCGAGCGGTCCGCGGCTGACCGCCCGGCCGTCCCGCGGTAGCCGGTCCGACTCCCCATCGGCCTGCTCTCGTCTCCAAGCTGTGCCGCCCGGTCAAGGCCAGTTCGTGAGCCGTCGTTCAGACATCTCAAGGTCGTCCCTTGAGGTGTCTGAACGACGGCTCACGATGGCCGGTGAACCTCGATTTGATCACCCGGAGCCCGCCGCCGTTGACGAAGATCGAACAACGCGACTCAGCCTGATCTGATCTTGGCGACGTTTCGCCCAGCCGTGCGGGCACCATCTGCGAGAACAGCCAGGATGCACCGCGATCTGGACAGCCCAGCCGGCCTCCCGGACTTACCCCAGTTCCTGTTCCCGCTGAAGCGGCCTGTCGTTTCGGCGATTCGGCTTTTCACCATCAGGTGCGATCGACGCTGTGCGCAGGTCGGTCATGATCACCGGCGGCGGGTCGGTTCAGTCCATCCTTCTCGGGACAGGCTCGGGTTTCGATCGTGGCCGACGGCGGCGGGACACACCATCGGCGTTCGCGATCGCCGGTCCCGCTGCCACGACGACGGGTGCACCCGGCGCAGGTTGTAGGTGCACCCGGTGGATGTTGCGGGTGCACCCGGTGGATGTTGCGGGTGCACCCAACCGCCCCATAGGGGCGGCCAGCGATCCCGGACGCCTTTCCGGGCGCTCTCGGTCGCGATCGAGGGCGTCAGGCGCACCCGATCGACTTCCGTGACTGCTGGTCGCCACAGCCACGACGACGGGGAATCTGACGGCGAGGTGGCCACGGCGAGGTGGCCAGAGCACGGTAGCCACGGCGAGGTGGCCAGAGCACGGTAGCCACGGCGAGGTGGCCAGAGCACGGTAGCCACGGCGAGGTGGCCAGAGCACGCTGGCCACGGCGAGGTGGCCAGAGCACGCTGGCCACGGCGAAGTGGCCAGGGCACGGTGGCCAGAGAAACTCGACCGCCCGGGACCATCGGACTAACTAGCCATCGAGCCCGATAGGCGGCCTGACCGCGTCCCTCCTCGATGGCACGGCCCGACAGGCCCGGCCCCGAGGAGAACTCACCGGGGAGCGATCGAGCGTGCGGCCTGGGGATCACCTGGTCCGGGGCATCGTGATGGTCGGTGGCGTCAGCGTCGGCATGGTCAGCGACGGCGGCGTCAACCGGGCATGGCCGCCCGGGCCGCCCGGGCCCAGGACCGGCGGCTGCCACGACGGCGCCTGCACGAGGGCCGGCGGGCGGGCCCGCGGCGCGGTGATCTGGGGCGCCCAGGCGGCCGGCGCCGGAACGGCGACCGCCCACGCGCTCGGCGTCGGCCCGGCCGGGGTCCAGGCGGTGGGTGCGGTGGCGTAGACGCCCGTCCCGTGGTCGCCGTCGGCGCGGACCAGCCGGACGCCGAGACGCTGGGCGTGCTCGCGCAACAGCTTGGCACTCTCGGCGATGGCGCCCGGCGAACCGGAGATCCGGATCAGCGCCCGGACGGCGAACCCACCGCCGCCCGGGGTGACCAGAACGGCCGTGTCGACCGCGGCGGCCGGTGTGGCGGCCAGCTGCTCCAGCAGGTCGGGACCGGGCTGCGCGGGCCAGGAGCGGATCGCGAAGCAGACGTGTGCGAGACCGCCGGCCGTCCACTGCCGCCAGCTCTCCTCGGCGTCGGCCGGAGCGTCGGCCGGGCCGTACCCCCCGGGCCGGTAGAGGCCGTTGGAGACGGTGAGGGCGTGGTGCAGGGCGCTCGCGTCGAGGGCCTCGCTCGGCACGTCGGCGCCGTTGAGGATGGTGCCGGTCCGGCCGACCGCGGCGGCCAGCGCCCGGTCGACCCCCTCGACGCCACCGCCCCGGCTGGCCGCGGCGTCGACGGCGTCGCGGGTGTCGAGCCGCATCGCCAGCCAGACCAGGTCGTTGGCGGCGGTGCCGGTCTGCGGGACGGCCGCTGTGTGATGGGTCACCACCTGCAGGGCGGAGATCGTCGTCACCGGGTCGGCGAGCAGCCGGGCGACCCGGTCGAGGGCCAGTGACGGCGGCCGCTCGAAGGCCGGGCCGATCCACGTCAGCACCCCGAGGGCGGCGAACCAGCCGTCCGGGTCCTGGCCGACACCGAAGCTCACACCGCGGTCGGTGACCGTACGGATCCGCAGGCCGGGCGCGGCGGCCTGGGCCGGGTCGGCCGAGGCGTGCAGGGCGGCCCGGGTGTGCGCGCGCCGGGAACCGAGCCGCGCCCGGGCGCCGATCGCCTGGTAGAGCCACCGGCCACCGGCACGGACCAGAGTGAACAGAGCCAGCAGCCCGGCGAGGACCCCGGCGACGATCGTGGCCTCCTCGTTGCTCCCGAACACAGCCGTCGCGACGGCGAGCAGCAGCGCCTCCACCGCGATCAACTGGACCAGACCGAATCGGCCCGGCCGCGGGACGGCGCGGTGTCGCAGAGGCGGGTTCGGTGAGGACGCGTCGGGCTGCACGCGGTCAGCGTACGACGCGGGTCTGACCTTCCGCCCGCCCAGCGGCTACCCTCGGGCCGTGCGGCTCCTGCCATCCATCGCCGTCGTCGCCGTCGCGGCGACGACCCTCGTGCTGCCCGCGGCCGGGCCGGCGTCGGCGGCGGCCGTCTGCGGCCCGCGGATCACCGACCAGCTCGTCGACCAGCCGTGGCCGCTGCGCCGGCTGCGCCCCGATCTGGTCTGGCCACTGACCCGTGGCCAGGGTGTGCTGGTCGCGGTCATCGACTCGGGCGTCTCGGTGAACCATCCGGCGCTGGCCGGTCAGGTCCGTCCCGGCCAAGACATGATCAAATCCGGCACCAACGGCTGGTGCGACGAGTCCGGCCACGGCACCATCATCGCCGGCATCATCGCCGGCAAAGCGACCCCGACGTCCGCGTTCACCGGCATCGCTCCGGGCGCCCGGATCCTGCCGATCCGGGTCTTGAGAGATCAGAAGCGGTCGTACGATCCGGACGATCCGCATCGCATCGCGACCGCCATCCGTTCCGCCGTCGACCAGGGCGCCAGAGTGATCAACCTGTCGGTGGTCACGCCGGACACCCCCCAGCTGCGGTCGGCGGTGGAGTTCGCGCTCGCCAGCGACGTGGTGCTGGTCGCCGCGGCCGGTAACGAGGGCAGCACCCAGCTGCGTGACCAGCCGGCCTACCCGGCGGCGTATCCGGGTGTGCTGGCGGTCGCCGGTGTGGACGAGGCCGGCGCGCACGTGGACACGTCGACGCCGGGCGACTACGTGGATGTGGCCGCGCCGGGCAAGGGCATCGCCGGCCCGGCGCCGAACGGTGGCGGTTACGGCGAGTTCGCCGAGGGTGGCACGAGTTTCGCCGCGGCGTACGTGTCGGGTCTGGCGGCGCTGGCCCGGTCGTACCGTCCGCGGGAGAAGGCGAGCGACGTGGTGCTGCGGATCCAGCGGTCCGCGGAGCATCCGGCCGGCGGCCGGGACCCGCTCGTCGGCTTCGGGGTGATCAATCCGTACTGGGCGATGACGGCGATCGGCGGCGCCGGCGCGGAGGCGGGTTCCGGTGGTGAGGTGACGGTGCCCGCGCCTGTCGCCGATCCGCTGGCCTCGACCCGGGTGGCCGCGATGTGGATCGCGTTCGCCGGTGTGGTGATCGCGCTGCTGGTGGTGGCCGGGGCCGCGGTGGTCCGGCGTGGACGGCGCCGCGGCTGGCGGCCGGGCCGGGCGGCGGATCTGCCCGAGGTGGCGGCGACCGGCCGGCGGCCCGGTTTCACGCCGGTGTTCGGCCGCAACATGGTGGTGACGGCGCCGAGCATGCAGCGGCCACCGGTGGCGGTGCCGGGCGCCGGCCGTGGTGCCGCGGCACCGGCGGTGCGCGGTGGTCAGGCGCCCAAGGTCAGCATGCCGACCACCAAGGGGCCACCCCGGCGGTAGCGCGTGCGGCGGGAGGGTGCCGGCCGGGCCGGGCCGCGCCGCAGCCCTACCCGCTGCGGCGGCAGGCGCTAGGGTGTGGGGCCGACGGGGATCGATGGTGAGACGAGGATCAGGCGATGCGGACCAGGCAAGAACAGGTGCAGGCGTACCGGTTCCTGACCCGACGTATCGTCTCCGGTCTGCTGTGGGGTGAGCCGGAGACGTCGGAGCGGCCGATGCGCCGGTTCGGACTGTCGATCTTCGGTAGTGCGATGATCGCCACCATCGTGTTCGCGATCATCGGGGTGATCGGGTTCGTGTCGCCGTCCGGCGGCAAGCTGAGCGACAACGTGATCGCGATCGAGCGGGAGACCGGTGCCCGGTTCGTCTATCTGGGCGGCACGCTCTATCCGGTGGTCAACTTCACCTCCGCGCGGCTGATCGCCGGCTCGCCGACCCCGACGGTGCAGACCGTCTCCCGGGAGTCGCTGCGGGACCTGCCACGCGGCGCGCCGGTCGGCATCCCGAACGCGCCGGATGCTCTCCCCGACCCGAAATCGCTGATCGGCCTGCCGTGGAGCACGTGCTCCATGCGGCGTACGCCGGGCTCGACCGCTCTGGTGACGCACCTGCTGGTGGGCAGCGTGCCGGCCGGCGGCAAGGACCTGGCCGCCGAGTCCCTGCTGGTCTCGGCGGGCAGCGGCCCGGAGGCCACGCTCTTCCTGCTGTGGAACGGTCAGCGGCTGAAGGTGCCGGACCGGGCGATGCTGGCGGCGCTGGGCCTGTCCTCGACGACGCCGATCCCGGTCGGGCTGCCGCTGCTCAACAGCATCAGCGCCGGCCCGGACCTGCAGGTGCCCGCCATCCCGGGCGCCGGTCAGCCGGGCAGTCAGGTGGACGGCCGGCCCGGTGTGATCGGCCAGGTCTACGGTTACGGCAACCAGTTCTTCACGCTGTTGCAGGGCGGGCTGACGCCGATCAGCGAGGTGCTCGCCCGGATGATGCAGGCCGACGGCGGCACGGTGGTGACCATCTCGGCGAGCACGGCCGGTACGGCGAAGCGGGCGGAGAACTTCGAGCAGGCGGGTCTGCCGCCGACACTCCCCCGGATCCACCGGGGCGGCGCCGAGCCGTCGATGATCTGCGGCACCTATCGCAGCGGGCC
>NZ_JBHSBL010000007.1:0-110563 GCF_042650585.1 Actinoplanes subglobosus | reverse complement strand
CCCGCCGGGATCGCCGTCTACGAGCGTCCCGACGCGGGCCTGACGGCGGCGTCGGCCAGCCTGGAGCGGCGCAGCGCCGACGGGGTGCGGCTGGCCGACCGGGTCGCGGTGCCGGGCGGCCGCGGCGCGCTGGTGCGGGTGCTGTCGGCGCCGGGCGCGTCGACCACGTCGACCACGACGTACCTGGTCACCGATCAGGGTGTGAAGTACGCGCTGCCCAGCGCGAACACTGCGGAGGTGCAGGCGACGCTCGGCCTGGGCGGCGCGGCGCCGACGCTGGTGCCCGCCTACCTGCTGGCGCTGATCCCGACCGGGGCGGCGCTGGATCCGGAGCGGGCGCGGCAGTTCATCGGCCCGGCCGCGGCCACGACGACCGGACCGGCGCCCGGTGGCACACCCGGCGGCACGCCGAGTGCCGCGGCCAGCACCGGCACGGGGCCGGGCGCCTGATCCAGGTCGATATATTTCGCCCGGGTGAAGTACCGTGACTCAGACGCCGGGAACGAACGGGGAGGCGACGGGATGAGTAGCGGCAATACCGACATCGACCTGCTGTCGCTGGAAGACTTCCACAAGACGCTGGACGCACGGCTGAGCGAGGCCAACGCCGTGGTCACCACGCTGACGACGGCGTTGGGTGACAAGACTCCGGCGCTGGGCGGTTTCACGGACGCGTCGAAGACGTCCGGCCGCTATCGACAGCTCTATCAGGAGCATCTCGACCGGGCCGAGCGGCTGGTCGAGGCACTGACCGCGGCGAAGACCGCGACGACGACGATCATGAGCAACTACCGGACCGCCGAGGAGCGCAACCACGCCGACGCGACCGACATCGCCAGTGTCCTGAACAGCGTGGGGACGGAGCTGAACGGTGACCGATCCGATGCCTGACGAGTACTACCAGCGGTACAAGCCGCAGAGCCACGAGACTCTCTTCAACCAGCTGATGGCCGGCTCGCCGACGCAGATCGACGGCATGGTCACGTCGTGGAAATCGGCCGAGGGCAGCGCCCGGTCGGTGTCCGACACTCTGAAACGCGATCTGGAGCGGCTGCAGCCGACGTGGAACAGTGCGGCAGGCCGTGAGTTCCAGCGCCGGCTCGGCCTGATCGTCTCGTTCGCCGACCACCTGGCCGGCGAGTTCACCACTATGCACACCGGTCTGACCAGCATGTCCGGGGCGCTGACGGAGGCGAAGAAGCAGGCCGAGGCGGTCGATCCGGAGAAGACCGACGACAACGACAAGACGGTCAGCGGCGCGGCCAAGGGCGCCGCGGTCGGCACCGTCTTCGGTCCGGTCGGCACGGTCGCCGGTGGTGTGGTCGGTGGTTTCCTCGGTCACGACCAGGACGAGGAGGAGAAGGCGAAGGCGCGGGAGCGCATGGTCGTCCTCGTCGCGACGCTGGCCGCCGGGTACGGGGTCACCGACCACGGCTGGCCGAAGACGGCGGTGCAGCCGCCGGCGGACCTGCCGGGCGGTAGTCCGGACGGCAAGGTGGCGCCGAAGTCGGCCCCGCACAGCGGCACCCCCCGCCAGGCTCCGGGCACCGGTTTCTCGGAGCGCACCTCGAAGACGACGGGCGCCGGCACCACCCGTGGTGACGACTCGTTCGGCTCCGGGGACGACGGCCTCGGTGGTCCGGGCGGCGCGACGACCGTGCCGGTCACCGGCCCGGGCGGCGACCAGACGGGCGGCTTCGGCCCGTCGGCCGACGACCCGTCGACCGGCACCGCCCTGCAGTCCGGCGGTGGCAGCCTGACCGGCACGTCGGGCCTGGGCGGCGGCTCACTGGGCGGTCCGCTGGGTGGCGGCTCCCTGGGTGGCGCGAGCCCGATCGGCTCCTCGGCGGGCACCGCCCTGTCCAGTGGCACGCTCGGTACGAGCGGCACCGGGCTGGCCGGTCTCTCCGGTGGCGGCACCGGTGGGGTCAACGGCACGGGTTCCGGTGACGGGCGGTCCGCCGCGGTCGGTGGCCGCAGTGCCGCCGGGAGCGGGAGCGGCCGGTCGGCGGCGGGTGCCGGGCGTGGCTCCGGCTCGGAGGAGCCGGTCGATGAGCGTCTGACCTGGTTGACCGAGGACGACATGGTGTGGGGCGAGGACGACGCCCCACCGGGGGTGCTCGGCGCGGTCGGCCCAGGCGAGGATTAGCGGTCGGCCCAGGCGAGGATCAGCGGTCGGCCCGGCCGAAGATCAGCGGTCGGCCCGGCCGAAGATCAGCGGTCGGCCCGGCCGAAGGTCAGCGGTCGGCCCGGGTGAGGATCAGACATCCACGTGGGTAAGCGTTCGGCGCGGATTCGGCCCCACTATGATCCCGTAGAACATTCGCGGGTTGGGGAGTCGAAATGCAGCCGGACAGTCCATACCAGGTGACCAAGCCGTTGGGATCCTCCCAGCTTGGCACGGTGTGGGCGGCACACGATCGGGACGGCCAGCAGCTGACCGTGGCGGTGCTCGAGGCCGGTGTCGCCAGTGACCCACGGTGGCGGCAGGCGTTCACCTCCGCGGCGAACGCGCTGCCGCCGCAGGCCGACGGCCGGCGGTATGTGACAGCCGACTTCACCGCGGATGCGCCGTGGGTGATCCGGGTCGCCGACGGTGGTCCCGGCGCGGAGCAGGTGCTGGTGGCGCTCGGCGCCGAGTATCGCCCGTTCACGACGGATCCGCCGACCGTGGTCATCCCGCGCCAGCAGGACGCGACGGTCGCGGTCGACGACCGGATGCCGGCCCATCCGGTGCCGGCTCCCGCCCCGCCGCAGCCCACGGTTCCCGTCCCGGCGCCGCCGACCGTCCCGGTTCCCGCACCGCGGCCGGCCGCTCCCGCGCAGGGGTGGCGCCGCCGGTCAGGCCGATGGGTGCTGGTCGCTGTGCTGGCCACGATCACCCTGACCGGTGCGGGCACACTGTTCGCGCTGACCCGGGGCGACGACCCGGGGCCGGGTAAGACCGGTTCGCCGCAGCAGTCAGCGGTGGCCGCGCCGGTGCTGACGCCGTCGGCGCTGCACCCGGGTCTCGAGCCGCCGAGGGTCGGTGACTGGCCCAACTGGGAGAAGTACACCGGTAAGGACAAGACCCAGACGCTGACGCTGGACCGCATCGGGTTCCCGGTGACCCTGCCGAAGGGCTGGACCTGCACGCCGGCGGCCGCCGGTGAGGACGTCGTGGAGTACTACTGCGGCATGTCGACGGGGTCCGACAACATCGGCGGCGAGCTGATCGTCCGGACCTGTGCGCAGCCGTGCGACGCCACCCGGCAGAACACCATGCGCAAGGTCGAGGAGGCCTGGGGCAAGCAGTGGCGGTATGCGGGGCCCAACGTGACCCTGGCCGAGGCGACGGAGATCGACGACGTCCCGCGGTACGGGATCGTGGTGCTGGCGTACATCCGCGACACCCCGCAGGAGCCGATCAACCGTCAGCTGGTGCTGCGGATGACGGCGCCGATCGGCTGGGAGAACGATCTGCGCAAGGTGGCGAACAGCGTACGGACCGCTGCGGAGTTCTGACCCTCACGGATGTGATCTTCGCCAGTGACACATGTGCCTCTATGATGACGCCCTGTCTCACGCGCCGGCCTTCCGCAAAGAGTGGTGAAATCGATCCATGGCTATCGCCGCTTCTGATGATCCGGTGGCCGGCCAGGACCCGGGGGCACCACGCCGGCACCGCAGGCTGGGTGCCGGCGGCCGGCTGATCGAGTTGCTGGCCCGGGCCACCGCGGCCGGGCAGATCTTCGTGATCCGGCTGCTGGCCAGCCCGAGCCGCTCGGCCACCGCTTTCCTGGTGCTGACGCTCGCGCTGGCACCGGTCGCGCTGGCACCCCGTGACCAGCAGATCTATGTCGGTATGGCGAGCGCCGTGCCGACTCTGTACAACTACACGATCGCGATCGTGGTGGCCGCCGTGGTGATGGCGGTGACGGCGCCCCGGCTGTTCCGGACGGCGCTGGCGGCGTGGGTGCCGTTCATCGCATGGGTGGCGACTCTCACACTTCTCGACTGGTCGCCGACCGAGCTGCACCTGTCCGGGCTGCTCCAGCTGGGTCTGGGCATCCTGGCGTTCGCGGTGGGTGTGGTGGTGGAGCGGCTGGACCGGCGGGACTCGCTGGTGCCGCTGGCGTTCGCCGCGGTCGCCTGGGGCCAGCTGGTGGCGGTCGGCCTGGCGGTGGCCGGGATGCCGCTGCGCACGATCACCGGGGCGCAGGCCATCGACATCCAGGGCCGGGCCACGGGGCTGACCGCGCATCCGGGCGAGCTGTCGAAGCTGCTGTTCTTCTGCGGGGTGTGCGCGCTGGTGCTGCCGCAGCGCAACCGGCGCGAGCGGTGGCTGGTGTGGTCGACGCTGGGCGTGGTGTTCCTCGGGGTGTTCCTCACCCAGAGCCGCACGATCCTGGTCGCCATCATCGCGATGGTCGGCATCTACATGCTGGTGGAGGTCGTGTTCGGGCGCTGGCAGCGCAAGCACTTCGCGATGCTGGGGCTGACCGTCGTGCTGGGCCTGGTGTCGCTGCCGTGGTTGATCTCACGTTTCGCCGCCGACCCGACCGGCGGCGCCCGCGGGCACGTGGCGGCGGTGGCGCTGGACGCGATCTCGGATCACCCGGTGGGTGTGGGGCCGAACGGCTACGTCGCCGTGGTGGGCCTGGTCGACCGTCTGACCCAGACCGGTGTCCCGGTTCACAACGCGTTTCTGCTGATCACGGCCGAGTTGGGCATCGCCGGCGGGCTGGCGTTCTGGCTTCCGGTCGGGCTGGTGGTGTTCCGGTCGTTCGGGCGTACCTTCCGCAGCCGGGGCCGTGATGTGCCGGCCCGTGTGGTCGTCGCCGCGACGCCCGGCATCGTGCTGATCTGCATGACCGGATGGGGCATCCTGCAGGGCCCGTACTTTGCTATCTTCCTGCTCGTGCTTGGCTACTTCGGTGCTCGGGCCGGGTCTGTCGGGGAGCTGGAAACGGCCTGGACCGAAGTGGACACCGATGCCCGCCGTTGACGATCCGGCTGCTACCCGGCGGTCGTCCTCTCTCGCGATCTCCTCGGGCCTGCTCGGCCTGGGCACCATCGTGACCCGTCTCACCACCCTGGTGATCATGGCGTTGCTGTCCCGGGGCGCCGGCGCCGAGGCGGTCGGTTTCTACGGTCTGGCGACGCTGGCCGCGTCGTTCACGGCCGCGGCGCTGTCGGTGGGTTTCCCGACCTATCTGACGCGCAACGTGCCGGCCGGCCTGATCTCCGCGGGCGAGGTCGCACGGATCCACTGTGTCCGGCTCGGGGTCCTGATGCTGGCCGCGGTGGTGGCCTATCCGGTCGCGGGCCTGCTCGTGCCGGCCGCGGTGCTGCTCGGGTTCGTGTTGTTCTTCCTGTCCAGCCTGCTGGAGCAGTGGAACGAGACGGCCTGGGTGCTGGTCCGCGGTACCGGCGACGCGTGGCGTGAGCCGCTGACGAACGCGGTCACGAGCGTGCTGCTGATCGGGGCGTGCGCGGCTGACGCGCTGTTCTCCGGCGCGTTGTCGTACGACCGGGCCGCGCTCTACCTGGTGGCCGCCTCGGTGTTCCGCTCGGTCATGGCGTTCGGGATGGCCGGGGTGGGCCGGGAGCTGCGTGGCCGGGTGCGGGTGGATCTGCCCGCCCGGACGCGGGAGGCGGTGCCGTACTTCGCCGCCGATCTTCTCGGTCTGATGTATTTCCGCGGTGACACCCTGGTGCTGGCGCTGTTCGTGGCGGCGAGCCAGGTCGGTGAGTATGTGTCGGCGACCGCCCTGATCGGCCCGGCGGTGCAGGTGGCCGCCGCGATGGGCACCGGCGCGCTGGCGTACGCCGCCCCGCGGATCGTGGGTGGCCGGACCGGTGAGCCGCTGACGATCTTCCGATTCTTCATGGTCACCGGGTTCACCGTGACCGGTCTGATGCTGGTGGCGCTGCCGGTCGCCACGGTCGTGCTGTTCGGTGACGCCGGTGACACCATCCTGCACCTGTCGATGATCCTGGCGCTGTTCCTGGCGATGCGGTTCGCCAACTTCGGCCTGTCGGCGCTGCTGCTGGCCGGCGGCCGGGCCAGCAGCCGCCTGATCGTGCTGGTCCTGAGCATCGCCGGCAACCTGGGCCTCAACCTGGCGCTGGACGGGCGGTTCGGGACGTTCGGTGCGGCCTGGTCGACGGTGCTGACCGAGCTGATCGTCGCCGGGTCGCTGCTGTACTTCCTGCGCGACCGCACGCTGGTGCGGGCGGTCGCCGGTTCGACGGCGTTCGTCGCGGTCACCGCCGCCGTGCTGGTGCTGACCTCGCTGACGATCTCGCTCACCCTCGCCGCCGTCGCCACGGGACTGGTGTTCCTGGCCGGCGCCGGCGTCCTGTTCCTCGCTCGTCAGAAGTCATCAACTGTGGAGGGTTCATGAGGGTCGGGATCGCCGGATGGTTCGGATCGGACAATCTCGGTGACGAAATGCTCCTGCACTCTCTGATCACCTCGGTGCGCACCACGGTGCCCGACGCGACGTTCGTGGTGCTCTCCCCCGACCCGGAGCGGGTCACCCAGCTGCACCAGGTCGACGCGGTGCACATGCCGGTGCTGCGGGCGCGGGGTGCCGGGGAGCGGCAGAAAGCCGTGCAGCGGGCGATGCGGGAGTGCGACATCCTGTTCCTCGGTCCGGGGACGGTGTTCCAGGAGCGGTCACCGAACCTGCCGTGGCCGGGCACGCTGCCGATGTTCGCGCGGATCGTCGCGATGGCCCGGCTCGCCGGGACGAAGGTGGCGGTCGCCGGGGCCGCGGTGCGCGAGGACGGTACGCCGGTCGGCGAGCGGGTGCTGCGGTGGATCGGTGCGCGCTGTGTCGCGGTCGGTGTCCGGGATCAGCGCAGTGCGAACGTGTTCGGCCGGGACGCGCAGGTGATCGGCGACATGGCGTACACGTTGCCGCTGCCGTCGGTGGCCGGGACGGCGCCCGCGCCGCGGTTCGGGCTGTCGCTGCGCCCGCTGGCGCCGGAGGTGGAGGCGTCGCTGGTGGCGGCGGCCTCCGGGGCGGTGCAGCGGCTGCGCGGGGACGGCCTGTCCGGCATGTTCCTGTCGATGGCGTACGGCCGTGGCGCGAACGGCGAGAACGACGGCACCGTCTACGAGCGTTCGTTCAGCGACGTGATGGGGATCGTGACGAGCCCGCTGGACGGTGACCGTCCGCTGTCGGCGACCCTGGACGACTGGCTGGCGGGCCTGGCGTCGTACCGGCTGGTGATGGCGACCCGCCTGCACGCGGCGCTGCTGGCGGTGGCGATGGGCGTGCCGACGGTGGCGATCGCCTACGAGCGCAAGGTCCTGGACGCCTTCCACGACCTGGGGCTGGGTGACTACGTGGTCGGCAAGGACGTCGACGCCGACACGCTGTACCGGACGTCGGCTGCCGCCCTGTCGGCACCGCACGTGTTCCAGGAGGCGGCCGAGCGGGTGTCGGCTCAGGGTGCGATCGCGCGGGCGTACATCGCATCGGTGTTGAAGGGTTTGAACTGATGCGTGTCCTGTTGCTCTCGCCGTTCGCTCCGGCCGGGCGGCACGAGCACGCCGCCGCGGACACCATCGTGCAGCTGGTGCCGCGGCTGGCCGCCAAGACCGAGCTGTTCGTCTACTCCCCCGAGCACGATGCGGAGTCGCGGGCCGACGGCTGGACGCCGCTGGCCCCGCAGGCGCCGCACGTGAGCGGCCCGCTGGACCGGCTCGGGGTCAATCCGGGCTGGCTGCGGCAGGCCTGGCCGCGGACCGCGACGCGTGAGGTGCTCGACCTGGTCCGGCGGCTGAAGCCGGACGTGGTGCACGCGGAGTATCTGCAGTCGGCCGAGGTGGTGACGTCGGTGGACAACACGGTGCTGACGCTGCACGACATCACCGAGAACGTGATGGCCGAGTCCTACCGGGCGTCGTCCGGGCCGGAGAGCGCCTATCGGCTGGCGGAGCTGCTGCGCACCAGGCGTTTCGAGCGTACGGCGATGCGCCGCGCCGGCTTCCTGATGACGCTCTCCGAGGCCGACCACACGATCGCGTCACGGTTCAACGCGCACACCGCGCTGGTCCGTCCCGGCATCGACATCGGCCCGGTCGCGTGGACCGCGCCGCCGGCCGGCACGCCGCCGCGCCTGGTGTTCGCCGGCGCGATGTGGCGGCGGGCGAACGTGCTGGCCGCCCGGCTGCTCGCCGACGAGGTGATGCCGCTGGTGTGGCGCACGTTCCCGGAGGCGGAGCTGCGGATCGTCGGCGCCCGGCCGACCGACGAGGTGCTGGGCCTGGCGCACGCCGACAGCCGGGTGGTGGTGACCGGGGCGGTGCCGGAGCTGCGCGACGAGATGCTGGCGGCGCACGCCGTGGTGGTGCCGTCGGTGCTCGGCGGCGGGGTGCTGATGAAGGTGGTCCACGCGATGGCGCTGGGCTGCCCGGTGGTCACCTCTCCCGGGCCGGCCGATTCGGTCGACGCCGACGAGACGATGCTGTTCACCGGCCGTACCGCCGAGGAACTCGCCGCCGGGATCCGCCTCGCCCTGGAGGACCCGCGGGTCGCCGCGGATCGTGGTGGCCGCGCCCGGGCGCACATCGACCGCACGTTCCGCTGGGACGACACCGTCCACGCCTACCTTGATGCCTACGCGATTGCGAGCCGACGTTGAGAATCGCGGCGATCATTGTCGCCTACAACTCCTCCCGTGACCTGCCCTACAGCCTGGGCTGCCTGGGCGCGCTGCCGATCGACACGGTGGTGGTCGTCGACAACTCGTCGACCGACGACAGTGTCGAGGTCGCGAGACGGTACACCCCGCACGTCATGTCGCTGCCGAACGTCGGCTTCGGCAAGGCGATCAACGCGGCCGCCGGGACACTGCCCGACGCGGACGCGTACTTCCTGCTGAACCCGGACTGCCAGCTCGACGCCACGGCGTTCGCGGCGCTGGTCACCGCACTGGAGACCGATCCGCGGGCCGGGGTGGTGGCGCCGCTGATGCGCTACCCGGACGGGAAGTACGGGGTGTCGTCCGGCTCGGACCCGAGCATGGCCAAGGAGTGGCTGGCCGCGCTGCGTGTCGACGAGATGGTGCCGGCCGGGGTGCGGCGGTCGCTGGCGCGGTCGGCGTTCCTCCGGTCGAAGATCCGGATGCTGGACTACCTGGACAAGGAGCCGACCGCGGAGACGCGTCAGGTGGACTGGGTGTCCGGCTTCTGCATGCTGGCGCGGGCGGAGGCGTTCCGGCAGATCGGTGGTTTCGACCCCGGCTTCTTCCTGTATTTCGAGGACGTCGACCTGTGCAAGCGGCTGCGCGAGGCCGGGTGGGGTGTCGCGTCGGTGGGCGCGGCCGTCGCCGAGCACAAGGAGAGCACCAGCACCGCGGCGGTGGGCAAGAACCGGCTGTACCGCGAGGGCATGGCCGCCTATTTCGATCGTCACGGCTCGCGCCGGCAGCAGCAGCTGGCCACCGCACTCCGGAGGTTCCCCGTATGAAGATCCTGTTCGTGGCCCCGTGGATGCCGTCGACGTACCGGCCGCGCAGCCTGGCGTTCCTGGAGATCCTGGCCGAGGAGCACGAGGTCGCGTTCCTGGCGTTGACCCACGACGACAACGAGGTGCGGGAGGCCGAGGCGCTGCCGGTGGCCAACCGCAGCCTCGTGCCGAACACGAAGGCCGGCGCGATGGTCCGTAGCCTGCGGTCGCTGGTCACCGGGCAGTCGCTGCAGACCGGCTACGCCGACCCGGGCGGGTTGCGGGCCGAGCTGCGCCGGATGCTCGACGAGTGGAAGCCGGACGTGGTGCACCTGAACGTCTTCCGCACCGCGCACCTGGTCGAGGAGTGCGGCGACGTGCCGGTCGTCATCGACCTGGACGAGTTCCGCAGCGAGTACTACGAGCAGCTCGCCGAGACGGGCTCCAATCTGGCGTGGCGGGCCCTGGGCCGGGTGGAGCAGCGCCGGATGAAGGCCCGGGAGGACAAGCTGGTCGACATGCGGGTGCCGATCATCCTGTCCGCGCCGGATCTGTCCGGGCAGGAGCGGCCGGGCACTTATGTGGTCCGCAGCATCTGTGACTTCCCGTTGCAGCCGCACACCGCGCAGGCGCCGACGGTGCTGTTCGTCGGGCGGCTCAGCTACGAGGCGAACATCGAGGGCCTGATGTGGTTCGTCCGCGACTGCTGGCCGGGCATCCGGCAGGCCGTCCCGGACGCGCGGCTGCGGATCGTCGGCCAGGACCCGCCCCGGTCGGTGAAGGCGCTGGTCGGCAACGGTATCGAGCTGGTCGCCAACGCGCCGCGGATCGAGCCGCACTACGGGGACGCGACGGTGGCGATCGCGCCGATCTTCCGGGGTACCGGCATCCAGATGAAGCTGATCCAGGCGCTGTCGGCCGGTGTGCCGACGGTGACCAGCGCCATGGTGGCGGCGCGGGCCGGGGTCCGCGACGGCGAGCACGTGCGTACGGCCGAGGATCCGCAGGGGTGGATCGCGGCGACGGCGGAACTGCTGACCTCACCGCGGGAGCGGGAGCGGCTGGCCGTCAACGGGCGCGAGTGGGCGGTGGCCAACCACAGTTCGGCGGCGGTGCGCGGGCAGCTGGCGGTGGCGTACGCCGCGGTCACCGACCCTCAGCGCGCGACCCGGCCCGGTCATCACATACATTGAGGCACATGGCCGGTGACATTGGACTGCTGCTGCACCGGGCGGGCTTCGGCCCCACCCCGGTGGAGCTGGCGGCGGCCCGCCTGGCCGGCTACGAGGCGACCGTCCGGGCGCTGACCGCTCCGTCCACACCGGATGTCGGCGCCTCGGCGTCGCCGATGCCGCAGATCGGCGCGGACCCGATCAACCGTTACCGCAATCCGACCGACGCGCAGCGGGCGGCGGTCGACGTCGAGCGCCGCCGGCAGACCCGGCTGATCACCCAGTGGTGGCTGGACCGGATGACGGTCGCCGACCACCAGACCAGGGAGAAGCTGATCTTCTTCTGGCACGGGCACTGGGCGACCTCGATCGGCAAGGTGATCCGCCCGCAGCTGATGATGCTGCAGCATCAGACGTTGCGCAGCACCACCGACTTCGGCGTGATGTCGCACCGGATGGTGCGTGACCCGGCGCTCAACTACTGGCTCGACAACCAGCTCAACACCCGCTCCGCGCCGAACGAGAATCTCGGCCGCGAGCTGATGGAGCTGTTCATGCTCGGCATCGGCAACTACACCGAGCAGGACGTCAAGGCCGCCGGCCGGGCGATGACCGGGTGGAAGATCGACTACAACCGGGCGGTCACCTACTTCTCGAAGGCGTCGCACGACCCGGGCGAGAAGACCATTCTGGGGGTCCGGCGCCGCTACACCTCCGACACCCTGGTGGATCTCCTGCTCTCCAAGGAGGTGTGCCGCCGGTTCGTGGCGGCCCGCCTGTGGTTCCGTTACGGGTCGACCCATCAGCCGATCCCGGCCGCGGTGGAGAGCGCGATGGTCGCGGCGTTCCCCGACTCGATGGCGATGCTCGCGGCGATGTTCGGCTCCGAGGGTTTCCAGGCGACCGCCGGCCAGATGGTGAAACAGCCGGTGGAGTGGCTGGTCGGGGCGATGCGCCAGCTCGGGCTGCGGCTGGGCAGCCTGCCCGAGGAGACCGTCGATCTGATTCTGTACGGTCTGGGCCGTCTCGGTCAGCTTCCGTTCTCCCCGCCGAGCGTCGGTGGCTGGCCGGCCGGGACGCTGTGGCTGACCGCGGGGACGGCGCAGTTGCGGCTGTCCACGGCGGGCCGGCTGGCGGGCCTGGCGAGTGTCGGTCCGCTCAGCCCCGAGTCGCTGGCGAGCCTGCTGGCCGTACCCACCTGGTCGAACCGGACCTTCGCGGCGCTGAAGCATGCCGCGAACCCCCGGGAGCTGCTGACCCTCGGCCTGATCAGCCCGGAATATCTAGTGACGTGACATGGACCTGGTGACGCGACGCAAGTTCCTGATGGCCTCCGGGGTGACCGGGGCGGCGGCCCTGGCCGCGGGTGCCGGCGCGATGGGGTTGCACGCCCTGTTCGCGAAGGCACCGGAGCAGCCGACGTTCAACGACGAGTGGGTCAAGCAGGGCAAACTGGTCATCGTCACGCTGTATGGCGGGAACGACGGCCTGAACACGGTGATCCCCTACACCGATCCGGCGTACCGGAAGGCGCGGCCCGATCTGGCGTATGCGCCGGAGGACGTGCTGCGCCTGGACGGCGAGGTCGGGCTCAACCCGGTGATGGGCGGCCTGAAACAGCTGTGGGACAGCAAGCAGCTGGCGATCGTGCGCGGGGTGGGCTACCCCCGCCCGGACCGCAGTCATTTCCGGTCGATGGACATCTGGCAGACGGCGGCGCCGGCCCGGCCGATCCAGACCGGCTGGATCGGCCGCTGGCTGGACGGGACGAAGGCGCCGGCGGAGACCGCGGTGAGTTTCGAGCCGGTGCTGTCGCCGCTGTTGGTCGGCGAGACCCGGGCCGGGGCGTGCATCGACATGGGCGGCCTGCGCCTGCCGGACGGGGTGACGGCGGCGATGCTGTCGGCGTTCAGCCAGGCCGAGCCGGGTGAGGCCGACCTGATGGCGCGGGTCGCGGGGACGTATGCGGACCTGATCCGTGTCGACAATCTGGTGCAGGAGACGAACCGGACGGTGCCGGCGTCGTCGACGGTCCCCGGTGATTCGCTGCCCGGCACCGGGACGGGCGGGGCGGATTCGCTGACCTCGCAGTTCGATCTGATCGCCCGGTGCGTGGAGGCCGGGGTGCCGACCCGAGTCTACTCGGTGAGCCTGGGTGGTTTCGACACACACGCCGGGGAACGGCCCGGTCACGAGCTCCTGCTGAAACAGCTGGACGGGGCGGTGACGGGCTTCCTGGGCCGGATGGCGCGCAGCGAGGCCGGCAAGCGGGTGTCGGTGCTGGTGTACAGCGAGTTCGGCCGGCGGGTGGAGGCGAACGCGTCGGACGGCACCGACCACGGCACGGCCGGTCCGGTGTTCCTGGCCGGTCCCGCGGTCACCGGCGGGCTCTACGGCGACGAGCCGAGCCTGACCGACCTCGACGACGGCGATCTGAAGGTGACCGTCGACTTCCGGGACGTGTTCGGCACGGTCCTCACCTCGGTGCTGAAAGCGGATGCGGACCGGTACCTCGACGGGTACCGGCCCACACCACTGCCGCTGTTCTCCGAGTGACGGTCAGCGGCCTCCGCCGCGCAGCACCTCGCTGATGGTCCGCAGGATGACCTTGACGTCCAGCCACAGCGACCAGTGCTGGATGTAGAAGTTGTCGAACCGGGCCCGGTCCGAGATCGGGGTGTCGCCGCGCAGGCCGTTGACCTGTGCGAGGCCGGTCAGGCCGACCGGCACGCGATGGCGCATCGCGTACTCGGGGTGTTCGGCGGAGAACCGGTCGACGAAGTAGGGCCGCTCCGGCCGGGGGCCGACGATGGTCATGTCGCCGCGCAGGATGTTCCACAGCTGGGGCAGCTCGTCGGCCGAGGTGCGGCGCAGGAACCGGCCGATCGGGCCGACCCGGCTGTCACCGGCGATCGACCAGGTGGTCTGCGAGTCGTTCTCGTCGCGGGGCATCATCGAGCGGAATTTGATGACGTTGAACGGCCTGCCGTAGTGGCCGACACGCTCCTGCTTGAAGAAGATACCGCTCCGGCCGCGGCCCTCCAGCCAGACCGCGATCGCGCAGAGCAGCAGGATCGGACTGAGCAGGATCAGCGCGGTCGCGGACAGGGCGATGTCGGACCCGCGCTTGACCGCCCACCGCGGGCCGCCGAACGCGTTGTGCCGCATGTGCAGCAACGGGATGGCGCCGATGTGATCGGGCACGTCGCCCTCCAGACCGGCACCCCACAGCCTGGGTACGATCCAGACGTCCCGGCTGATCCCGGCCGGGGTACCCAGCACCGCCAGGACGGCGTCGTCGGGACTGGCCGAGTCGGCGACGATCAGCACGTCGCAGTCGACCAGCTCGATGCTGCGGTCCAGACTGTCGAGCCCACCGAGCAGCGCGGCGACCGCCGGTTTGACGAGCGCCCCCTCGACCGGGACGGTGTCGATGCAGCCGGCGAACCGCAGGCCGTACTGAGGGTGGCGGCGCAGCAGGCGGGCCAGTTCGAGCGCGATCGGGCCGCTGCCGATGATGATCGCGTTGTGCTCGACCCAGCGTCGCCGGCGGGCCACGATGATGGCGGTCCGGGTGAGGGTCCGCCCGACGATGACCAGCCCCGCCGAGAGCGCCACCGACCGCATGAAGCCCTCGACGTAGCCGACCGAGTCGTGGCGCATCGCCGCGATGATCGCCACGACGGCCGACGACGCGAGCAGCCGCCCGCAGATGGTCGGCAGCTCGTCGAGGATGCTGACGTAGCGGCGGGCCCGGTAGAGGCCGCCGAGCGCGAAGAACGCGATCGTGACGACCACCATGGTCAGCGTGCCGCGCCAGTACTGCAGGGTCAGCAGCATCGGCGCGGCCAGCGCCGCGGCGTCGACCGGCGCCACCAGCATCCAGCCGCGCAGCCAGCGGGTCCGTTTGGACGGGCTGGACACCGCGTACGGAATGACCGACGTCGACGGCGGCGGTAGAGGTGGCAGGGTGGTGCTCGCCTCCGGCGCCGTGCGGGGCGCGGGGATGCGGGCGGTGATCGCCGGGTCAGGCTCCGGCTCCGGTTCCGACTCTGGCGGAGTGGTAGGGGGTTCCCCCCACCACGCATGCGCCGCCGCCACGGCGTTGTCGTGTCCGGATGATGCGGACGCGCTCCCCGTATTCACGTCTCTCCCCGTGTTCCTTATAGGGCTCTACATCGATTGCTCTATCACCGCGCGCATCGGAATCCGCCGCCGTGTCACTTCTTGGCGGCGGACAGGATCTCCGAGACCGAGTCGCGCTTGACCGCGTCGTACAACTCCTTGGCTTTCGCCTTGTCCTCGAAGACGACGCTCTCGCTGCCCACCCGGCCGGTCCCCTTGGTGGGGTTGGTCAGGAAGGTGAGGTTGCCGCTGCGCAGGCCGCGCATCTGGGTGGCCGTGTCGATGATCGACATGGTCTTGTCGACCGACACCGCGTCCGCGGTCGCCTCGAGGAAGTCGGTGAGCTTGCTCGGGTTCGCCAGGGTCCCGCCGGTGGCGGCCTTGTCCAGGATCGCCCGGATCACCTGCTGCTGGTGACGGATGCGGGCGAAGTCGCCGTCGGCGAACTGCTTGCGCTGCCGGGCGTAGTCGAGCGCCTCGGCACCGTCCAGGTGCTGCATGCCCTTCTCGAACTTGCGGAACGGCTCGTGGATCGAGGTGAAGTTCTGCTCGATGTCGACGTCGATGCCACCGAGGGCGTCGACGATCTCCTTGAAGCCGGCGAAGTCGATGATCGCCACGTTGTCGATCCGGACACCGGTGTACTTCTCGACGGTCTGCACGACCAGCGGGATGCCACCCCACGCATACGAAGCGTTGATCTTCGCATCGCGGCCGCCGTGCTGACCGTCCTTGCTCTTCGGCACGTTGACCCAGGTGTCACGCGGGATCGAGATGAGCTGCGCACTGGACCGGTCGGCGGTCAGGTGCGCCACGATGATCGTGTCGCTCCGGGAACCACCGGTGTTCTCCGGGTCACGCGAGTCACTGCCGAGCAGCAGGATGTTGCGGGCCTCGGTGGCGACCTTCTGCGGGCGCTCCGCCTCGGGCACGTCGTCGAAGGCATCGACGCGCTCGATGCCTTTCTCGACGGAACGAAGGTAGAGGCCACCGGCGAGGGCGCCGCCGACACCGAGCAGCACGACCACCAGCAGACCGATGAGGACGTACCGCAGGCGCTTGCGCGGCTTCTTGTGCTTGGGCGGCTGTGGCACCTGCCCCGGCAGGTTGATTTTCTCGGTCTCCGCGAGGTGCGGCTGGCTTGACATGGCGAGGATCATACGAGTCCGCCAGCGCCTGCAGTTACCCGCTCATCCATATATGCCCAAGCTTGGAAGCGGTTTGTGACGAACATGACCCTGAGTCCGGCCCGTACACATGCCTGAGATAGGGATTGCCGGAATTCGCACCTACTGATCGGTAGGTGCCGGAGAGGGCAGATGATGCACGGCCCCGCTCCGCCCGGAACCGCACATGAGAAAGGCCGGGCATCCACGGGGGGAGATGCCCGGCCTTTCGCTCCAAATCGAACCACACGCATCGGCATTTCGCTAGCCGCACGGCACTTCTTTGATCGATTCCAGTCTTGCTAGGCCGGAGAGTCCGGGTCACTCCAGGCCGTCTGCACCAGGGTGACGCCGTCGGAGCGGCGCACCAGGAAGCCCCGGCCGGGTGGCTGCGGGCTGGGCCGTACGGTGCCGAAGAGCTGGCCCTCCTCCCGATTGCCGGACATGATCAGCGCGGGGACGGAGAGTTCACGCAGGCGCAGCAGCAGCGGCTCGTACAGGGCCCGGCCGGCGCCTCCGGCCCGCCGCGCGATGATCAGGTGCAGTCCGATGTCGTGCGAGTAGGGCAGCAGCTCGGCCAGCCGTCCCAGCGGATTACCGCCACCGGTGGCCACCAGGTCGTAGTCGTCGACCAGGATGTACAGCTCAGGACCGCTCCACCAGCTGCGGTCGCGCAGCTGCTCGGCGGTGACGTCGGGGCCGGGCAGCCGCCGGGCCATGGCCGCGTAGATCGACTCGATGTTGTCGGCCAGGTGCTGGCCGGTCGTGGCGTGGACCAGCAGGTGCTCGCCGTCGATGGCGCCGCGCAGGTTACGCCGGTAGTCGACCAGCACCACCCGGGCCTCGGCGAGCGTGTACCGCGCGGCCACGGCGCGGGCGATCAGGCGCAGCAGGTTCGTCTTGCCGCACTCGCCGTCGCCGAAGATCACCAGGTGGCGGTCGGCGACCGGGTCGAACGAGACCGGCGCCAGGCCCGCCTCGTCGAGACCGAGAGGCAGGCCGGGTGCGCCGGCCAGGTCGGCGGCCGGGATCAGGGCGGGCAGCAGCCGCACCCGGGGTGCCGGGTCGTCGGGCCAGGCCGCCTTGACCCGGCCGGCCAGGTCGGTGACGCCCTCGCCGATGTCGGTGGGCTCGGTGGATCCGTCGATGCGGGGCAGCGCGGCCAGGAAGTGCAGCCGGTCCGGGGTCAGGCCGCGGCCCGGGCGCCCACCGGGCACGTCGCTCGCGGCCCGGCGGTCGATCACCGAGTCGGCCGGGTCGCCGAGCCGCAGTTCCAGCCGGTCGCCGAACAGGTCCCGCATGCCGAGCCGGATCTCGCTCCACCGGTTCGTGGCGATCACCACGTGGACGCCGAGGCCGAGACCGCGGGTCGCCAGGTCGACGACGGCCTGCTCCAGTTCCTCGAAGTCGCGGCGCAGCGCCGCCCAGCCGTCGACGACCAGGAAGACGTCGCCGAACGGGTCGTCGGTCACCTCGCCGGACGCCCGCTTGCGCCGGTAGGCGGCGAACGAGTCGATCCGTCGCGCGGACCGCTCCTCGACCAGGGCGCTCACCTCGGCGACGATGCGGCGGACGGTGTCCGGCTCGGTCCGCCCGGCGACGCCGGACAGGTGCGGCAGCCCGTCGAGGCTGTGCAGTCCCCCGGCGCTGAAGTCGAGGCAGTAGAACTGCACCTCGCGGGGGCTGTGGGTGAGCGCCAGCGCGCTGATCAGGGTCCTCAGCAGGGTGCTCTTGCCCGACTGCGGGGCGCCGACCACGGCCAGGTTGCCCGGCTCCAGGACGAGCGTGTCCCTGCGCTGCTCGAACGGCCGGTCGACGACACCGAGCGGCACCCGCAGCCGCCCGCTGTCCGGCCAGCCGTCGGCGACCAGGCCGCGCCCGGCGACCACGTGCAGGTCACCGAGCAGCTCGCCGAGGCTCGGTGCCTCGGTGAGCGGCGGCAGCCAGACCTGGTGGGCGGGCCGCCCGTGCCCGGCGAGACGGCCGATGACCACGTCGGCGAGGCTGGGGCCCCAGACCCGGCCGTCATCGTGGGCGAGGTCGTGGCGGCCGGAGACGTAGGTGGCGCGGAACGGGATCACCGGGTCGGCGCCGACGCGCAGCAGACCGGTGCCGGGCAGTCGCGGCAGGTCGTAGGCATCCGGGACGCCGAGCACGGCCCGGCTCTCGGCGACGGAGAAGGTGCGCAGGGCGATGCGGTACGACAGGTGGGCGTCCAGGCCACGCAGGCGGCCCTCCTCGAGCCGCTGCGTGGCCAGCAGCAGATGTACGCCGAGCGCATGCCCCGACCGGCCGATCTCGACGAACAGGTCGAGCAGATCGGGCCGCTGCTCGATCAGCTCGGTGAACTCGTCGCAGATCACCAGCAGCCGGGGCAGCGTGGCGCCGTCGCCGATCGCCCTCTGCCGCCGGTCCAGCTCACCGGCGAGGGCGCTGTGCAGGCGCGCGACGGCGGCCGGCTCGTCGGTGTGGCCCATCACGGCACTGATGTGCGGCAGCGGCGCGAACCCGGCGAAGGTCGCGCTGCCGCGGTAGTCGACCAGGACGAGATTGAGGTCCTCGGGCGGGTTCGTGACGGCGAGAGCGGTGACGATGGTACGCAGCAGCTCGCTCTTGCCGGAGCCGGTGGCGCCGACGACCAGGCCGTGCGGACCCATGGTGCCGAGGTCCAGGTCGACGACCGCGCCGCCCGGGGACAGGCCGAGCGGGATGCGCAGCCCGGTGCCGCGCGCCCGGACGACGTCGGGGTCGAGGGTGGCCGGGTCGCCGAGGTCCAGCAGATCGGGCAGCTCGTTGACGCGCGCCGGAACCGGCGGCTCCTCCTCGACGGGCGGCACGGGCTCGACGGGCGGCACGGGCTCGACGGCCGGGACGGGCTCCATCGGTGGCACCGGATCGGTGGACGGACCGGACAGGTGGTTGAGGGCGATCTGCTGGGCCGTCTGCTCGGCCTGCATCGCGCTCAGGGTGTCGGGCCGGCCCAGGGACGTCACCCAGAGCCCGGTGTCGACGGTGAGCGACGCCGGCGAGACGTCCAGCCGCAGCAGCGAGGGCATGGCACCGGACCCGGCACCGGGCTCCGGCGGGCCGGCGAGCTCGACCACCGTCAAGCTCTCCGGAACCGGCCCGGCGTGGTCGGCACCGTCCAGGACCGCCACCACCGGGACGCCCGGTGGCTCGGCCGCGAGAGCCCGATCGAGATCGGCCACGGTGTCGAAGATCAGACGGCCGCCGGCGACCCCGGTGTGGGTGTGCGGCAACCACAGCAGCCAGTCCCAGCCGGCGCGGCGCTCCGGGGCGGCGACCACGGCCAGGCGCAGATCGTCCGGGGCGTGCAGGGTGGCGAGCTGGCCGATCAGAGCCCGGGCCAGGCCGGTCACCGGCTCGCGGTGACCGCGTAGCAGCACCCTGCGGTACTCGCGGAGCCGCACCGCGACCGGCAGGCCCGGCAGCGGCCCGGCGGTGGACGGCGCCGCCTCGGGGACGACGAGGCCGGCCGGCAGCCGGTGCCCGCCCACCGCGACGCGGACCTCGGCGAAGTCGTCGTCACCGGCCCGGCGCTCCCACATCCGCGGCGATCCGGCCACCGACGCCAGCGCCTCGGGCTCGGGGTGCCGCCACAGCAGGGCGGTCCGCTGCCCGGCGAGGAACCGCAGGTAGTCCCGCGACTCGAGTAGCACCTCCGCACCCGGTGGCGGGGGTCCCGCCTGACGTGGCGGCCGTCGGAACACCTCTGCACTCACGCTGCGTCCTCCCGCGAATCGACGCCCATCGTATGTGCTGCCCGACGTGATCGCGGGGTGACCGCCGGTGCCGGCGGTGAGCTCGGGTTGACGGGGCGACGACGCCGGCTTCCTCGGCCGGGCCCGCTCCTGTACCGGTAGCTGGTCAGATCGCCGGCCGTCGCTCAGGCCGGTTACCGGCCACTCATGATGTGTCTGAGCGACGGCCGGCGATCTGGCGTCAGCCGCCCTTGACCGGGTGGAACGGCCTGGGTGCGGTCCGGGGTGCCGCCTCGCGGAGCGCCGGGGCCGGGGTGGGCAGGTTGTCGAACAGGGTGCGGCCGATCCTGGCGTGCGCCTCGACGGCCGGGTGGGTGGCGCCGTAGTTCTCCGGGTCGCCGAGGCCCTCGGCGAACATCGCGTACGTCAGCAGCGGCGTGCCGTCGGCACCGAACATGATGCCGGCCTCGTGCCGGGACTCCCCCAGCTCGTTGAAGTCGGCGCCGTACTTGGTGGCGACCCGCTCCCGCTCCCGTGACGACATCACCCGGCGGACCCCGTCGTGGTAGCCGTTGAGCCAGCGGGTGACACCGAGCAGGAAGTCGCACGACGACGGTGACAGCAGCGTCTTGGTGGCCAGCCGCCACAGCAGGTCGTGCATCTCGCGCGGGGTGGTCGTACCCAGGAAGAAGCGGTTGGGGTTGGCGACCGGCTCGACCCGGGTGTGCACGAACCCCTTGGCTGCCAGGATCTCGTTGATCTCCAGGGCCGGGACGACACGGCCGCACATCCGCACGGCCGTGTTGTCCGAGACCAGCAGCATCGCGGTGAGGAAGTTGGCGACGGTGATGTCGTCACCCCACACCCGGTGCAGGTGGTAGATGCCGGAGCCGCCGAGGATGATGTCGGCCTGCAGGTCCAGCTTGGTGCCGAGGGTCAGCTGCCCGCGGTCGATCTTGTCCATGACCGCCGTGGCCACGGCGAGTTTCTGCACGCTGTAGCCGTAGGTGACGTGGTCGGCGTCGTCCTCGACGATCGGCTCGGGGCCGCCGCTGGCCCCGACCGCGGCGATGTGGGTGTGCCAGACCCCGCCGGCCTTGCGTTTCTCCTTCTCGTACACCTTGCGGATGCGTGCCGGTCCTCTCGGCGCGGCCTGGGCGGGGCTGCTCACACCGGCTCCGGCGGCAGCTGCCACAGCGCCCAGACCGAGCGCCGATCTGCGGGACATGCTGGCTGACATCGCTCTCCCTCAATGCGAAAACGGTGAACCAGCGGCAAGGTACACCACACCCGCACATAGGTCGCGTTTCAGCGTCGGCCGAGCCTGCGGGCTCCCGTAGGTCCCGCCTGGTAGGGCAGTCCGTAGTGAGCGAAGACCGCAGGCTCGTCAGCGGCCGCCAACTCCCCGTCGAGGTCGATGCCGGGCGCGTTGCCGACCAGCTTCTTGTCGTAGCGGACGCGGATCGCCTTGGGACTCACGGTCGCGCCGGCCAGGGGGACGAAGACGAGCCGGTGCCGGCCGATGAAGCCGACCCGCACGGTGGCGAAGGCCGGCTCGTCGTCGACCGTGTCGACGTAGACCGCCTCCAGGTCGCCGATCTTGTCGCCTTGCGGGTCGACGACGTTCTCGCCACGCCAGTCACGCAGGTTCTCCGCTGGGAACATGCCCTGTGGATTGCCCGGTGACCGCCATCGGAAACCCGGGTGTCAGCTCCCCTCGATCAGACCGGCGGCGAACTCCGCGGCCTGCTGGACGGTGCCGTTGCGCGGGTAGGCCAGGTGTGCCGCGAAGTTGTTGCCGCCGCCGCAGACCGGGTCGCCGTTGTTGCAGAACTCCTTGGCCTTCGGTCCGAACTCGGCACTGCTGCCGGCGATGGTGCGCCGCTGGAGGCCCAGTGGGTTGCCGAAGACGACGACGGCCGACACCCGGTCGGTCAGGTTCGCGTCTATCGCCTCGCCCGCCGTGCCGGCGCCGCGGATGCCCATCGCGATGTCGGTGACGCTGGCGCCCTGCGAGTAGCCGCCGATGACGAACCGCGTCTCCGGACACGCGGCGGCGACCGACGCGATGTGCTGGCTCATGTTGGTGGCGCCGGGCCCGGCGCTGCGCTGGTTGCCCGCGGCCGCGTAGACGACGGCGAACGAGCTGACCGTCCGGCCGGGCAGCTCGGAGGCGAGCTCCTGGGCCAGGGGCCGGCCGACGATACCGAGGCCCTGCGGTTCACCGGTGCCACGGGCGAAGACGAGTTGCACATCGGTGCAGTCGCCGTCGCCCGCGGCCGGTGCGGCCGCGTTGTTGCGGGAGCCGAAGAAGCCGAACCGGGTGGCGGCGAACGCCTGGGGCGTCACCGCCGCTCCGACGACCACGACCGCCGTGCTGATCCCGAACAGCATGATGCGTCGAGACCGATTACTCCGTGTAGCCATTTGCCTCACCCTTTCCGCCATGGGTATGCGTTGAGGGGTACGGCGGGACCTGGGCAGAGGCTCAACGGCCGCCGCGGTGCGCGACGGCCGTCTCAGGATGGTCGTCACTCCTTGCGCTGGGCGCCGATCTCGTTCTCACTGACCCGGGCCGGTTCGAGCACCCGGTGCAGGAACGCGCGGGTGCGCTCCTCGCGCGGTGTGCCGAACACCTCGGCGGGCGGCCCCTGCTCGACGATGACACCACCGTCCATGAACACCACCCGGGAGGCGACCTCGCGGGCGAACGCCATCTCGTGGGTGACGACGAGCATGGTCATGCCCTCGGCGGCGAGGCCGCGCATGACGGCGAGCACCTCACCGACGAGTTCCGGGTCGAGGGCGCTGGTCGGCTCGTCGAAGAGCATCAGCCGCGGGTCCATGGCCAGGGCCCGGGCGATGGCGACCCGCTGCTGCTGCCCGCCGGACAGCTGCGCCGGGTAGGAGCCGGCCTTGTCGAGCAGCCCGACGCGGGACAGGTTCGCCGTGGCGATCTCGGCGGCGTCGGCGCGGCTGCGCTTGAGGACCCGCCGCTGCGCGATGGTCACGTTCTCCCGCACGGTCAGGTGGCCGAACAGGTTGAACTGCTGGAACACCATGCCGATCCCGCGGCGTACGGCGTCGATGTCGCAGTCCGGATCGGTGACCTCGACGCCGGCCACCCGGATCGAACCGGACGTCGGCTGCTCCAGCAGGTTCACACAGCGCAGCAGTGTCGACTTGCCGGAGCCGGACGGCCCGATGACGCAGACCACCTCGCCGGGCTCGACGGCCAGGTCGATGCCGCGCAGCACCTCCAGCGCGCCGAACGACTTGTGCAGGCCGCTGATCTCGATCGTCGACATCACCTCTCCCTTCCGGCGCGGCGTTCCAGCCCGCGGACCAGCTGTGACAGCGGCAACGTGATCGCCAGGTAGAGCAGCCCGGCGATGACCAGCGGGGTGGGGTTGACCCGGGTGTTGAGGGTGTCCCCGGCGAACTTGGTCAGTTCGATCGTGGTCGCGGTGACGCCCAGCACGTACACCAGGGAGGTGTCCTTGGTCAGCAGGATGATCTCGTTGGTGAGCGGCGGGATGACGATCCGGAACGCCTGCGGCAGGATGATCGAGATCATCGCGCGGGGATGCGACATGCCGAGCGTGCGGGCGGCTTCCAGCTGCCCTTTCGGGACGGCCTGGATGCCGGCCCGGATGGTCTCGGCCATGTAGGCGGCGGCGGTCAGGCCGAGGCCGACGGCCACCGATCCGTAGACGCCGCCGGGAATCTCCCGGTCCGGGAACGCCAGGGGTACGCCGTACCCGACCATGAACAGCACGAGCAGGGCCGGCAGCCCCCGGAACAGCTCGATGTAGCCGATCGCGAACCACCGGTACGGCAGGATCGACGACAGGCGCATCAACGCGAGCCCGAGCCCGAGCGTCAGGCCGAACACGAAGGCCAGCAGCGTGTAGACGATCGTGTTCCACAGGGCGACGGTGATCGCCTCGGGGAACATGCTCCCGGCGATGTCGAGCCGCAGGAACGCGTCGGACAGCCGCCCCCAGTCGGCGGCGAGGACCACGGCGCCGATCGCCGCGGCGAACAGGACGTAGCCGGCGGCACGGAAGATCTGCCGCCGGCGTCGTGGGCTCAGGCTCATGCGGTGGGTTTGTCCCCGATCCAGGTGGCGTAGAGCTTGTCGTACGTACCATCCGACTTGGCGGTCCTGATGGCTTCGTCGACCGCGGTGAGCAGCGCCGCGTTGCCCTTCTTGACGGCGAAGCCGTACTGCTCGCCGGTGTCGAAGCCGGCCGCGACGGTGACCTTGCCCGGGTTGGCCTTGATGTACTCGTTCCAGACCGGCAGGTCGTTGACCGCGCCCTCGACCTGGTTGGTGGCGAGAGCCTGCTGGAGCGCGGCGAGATCCTTGTAGGAGACCACCTCGACGTCGAGCTTCTTCTCGGCGACCTGGGTCTTGATGTACTCCTCGCCGGTGGTGCCGCCCTGCACGCCGAGGCGTTTGCCGGCGAACTCCTCCAGCGTCTTGAGCGTGCTGCCGGTGCCGACGGCGAGCGCCTGGGTGGCGTCGAAGTAGGGCACGGAGAAGTCGAGCACCTTCTTGCGCTCGTCGGTGATGGTCATGCCGGCCGCGGCGACGTCGCACTTGCCGGCGTTGAGGTCGGTACCGGACTTGATGCCCTCGAACGGCGTGTCGACGATCTCCTGGGTGACGCCGAGTTTCGTGGCGACCAGGTCGATGAGCGCGACGTCGAAGCCGACGACCTTGCCGGACGCGTCCTTGGACTGGAACGGCGCGTAGGGCAGGTGGGTGCAGGTGGTCAGTGCACCGGTCTTGATGAGCGGAACCCCGCTCGCGGTGGTGCCGCCGGTGTCCTCCTTGGCGCATCCGGTGATCGCCAGTGTCACGGCCGCCGCGAGCAGCGCCGCCTTTCGAGTGCGTCCCAGCATGTTCGTCTCCCCGGCCATTCCCTATCGGACTACCAGAGAATAGTCCAATGTGGTCGACTTCTCAGGCCGCCGGGACGATCACGACCTTGCCGAGTGCCCGGCCCTCGCCGACGTGGGTCAGCGCCTCCGGCACCTGATCGAGGGTGAAGGTGCGGTCGAGGTGGATGACCAGGTCACCGGCCACGCAGCGGTCGGCGACCGGAACGAAGTGGGCCGGGCCTTCCCTGACCGCCAGCACGCCGATCCGGCGGCCGGTGAACGGGCCGATCGTCAGGACCCGCAGCAGCGTGCGGGTGGAGCCGCCGACACAGCGATAACGGCCGCCGGCGGCCAGGGCCCGGCGGTAGGCGAAGACGGAGCGGTGGGCGACGAGATCGAGGATCAGATCGTACGGTCCGGTACGGGTGAAGTCGTCGCGCCGGTAGTCGATGACGTGATCCGCGCCCACCGAACGCATGAAGGCGAGTTTGTGCTCGTTGTCGACACCGGTCACGTCGGCGCCGGCCTGCTTGGCGAGCTGGATGGCGAACGCCCCGGAGCCACCGCCGGCCCCGTTGATCAGGACGCGCTGTCCGTGGCCGGCACCGGCGACGCCCTGCATCGCGATCACTCCGGCCTGCGGGATCGCGGAGGCCTCGGCGAACCCGAGCTCCGGTGGCTTGTGGGCGAGGGCCTTCTCGCCGGCGACGGCGTACTCGGCGAATCCGCCTTTGAGGGCGAGATTGTCCCCGTACACCTCGTCGCCGGGCCGGAACCGGGTGACGCCGGGGCCGACCGCCTCGACCCGGCCGGCGATGTCGGAGCCGAGGACCGGGCGGGCCGGGCGGCGCAGGCCGCCGAGGCGCGAGTAGAAGGGCGTGCCCCGCAGGGTCTCCCAGTCGCTGAGGTTGACCGAGGTGGCCGCGACCCGGACGAGCACCTGCCCGGCGGCGGGCACCGGGACGGGTATCTCCTCGACGCGCAGCACGCCGGGCGGTCCGTACCGGTCGTGCAGGACGGCTCTCACCGGCCCGAACGTAGCACCGCGACGCTCGCCCGGAGCGCCCCGATGCCCGCTCCCGGGACGGGGAGCGGGCATCGGTCCTCCGGCCGGCTCAGCAGGCTCCGGGACCGCCGTAGCGGAAGGTGCGGCCGCTCAGTTTGGCGACGTCGTAGTGGTTGCTGAGGCTGCGCACGTACAGGTCGACGGCGGGGCCGTTGATGAAGCTGACGCTGCCGATGCGCGCCGAGCCGCTGTCCGAGGCGCCGTGCAGGCCGTTGCCCATGGCGGAGCAGGGGGAGTTGCTGGCCGCGGCCACCTCGCCGAAGACCTGGACCATGCCGCTCTGGGTGAAGTTGTTCGACCAGCGGGAGCCGGGGAAGTAGCCGACCCACTCGGTGTCGTAGGCGATCCACCAGGCGCCGCTGTAGTACTGCACGCCCATCCGCTTGGTGGTGTCCTGCGGCAGCGTGTCGCCGGGGCTGACGTTCGAGCTGTACTGGACGAAACCGCAGCCGTTGTAGCACTGGGACTGCCCGTTGATCCAGTGGTAGACGAACAGGTGCGGGTCGGAGTCGCCGTTGACGACCCGGTCGACGTTCCAGCCGACCTCGACGATCTGGGTGCCGTCGGCCGACTGCACGGCCACCTCGGCCAAGGTGTGGTAGTCGGCGGTGGCCAGGGTGGGCTTGTTGATGGAGAAGTTGGCATAGGCGCCGTCAGTAACCGCGGACTGGGAACCGACGTTGTAGTGGAAGTAGACGGTCTGCGTGGCCAGGGCCTGGGCGGCGGCGGTTCCGGCGGCCGGCGGCTTCGGCGGGACGACCTCGGTCGGCGCGGACCTCAGGACCCCGGAGCGGGAGGAACGCCCTTTGGGCGCGTACTCCTCGGTGGCCGGTTCGCCGTCGGGGCCGGGTGCGGCCGCGTCCAGGCCCTCCGCCTTGAGCACCTGGCTGCTGGCGCCGTCGGCACCGACCTCGAGACTGTTCGGCGTCTGCCCCCAGGGCAGTCTCGGTGGAGGCACGAGTTCCGGCTCGGGTTCGGCCTCCGGAGTCGCCGACTCGGTGACCGGGGGCGGCGCCGGAACCTCCTCCGCTCCGGCGTTGAGGGTGGAGGCGAGCCCGATCGAGCCGACCACTGCGGCGACCAGGGCGGCGGCGAACGCTCCTCGGCGTGAATTCGACACTTGTCAGTCCTTGGTTTTGTCGGAAGCCGGAAATCATCTCTTCAGCGGCGCCGGTCACCGTATAGCGCTCGCGTGGCGCTCAGGAATAGCCCGGGAAGCCTTCATCGACGGATTATTCGAATGGGTTAGTCCGAATCGGCGAGCAATCACGTAGGCACCCCCGCTTCGCCTGGACCTGCGGCGATGAGAAATTCTCGGGTCTCGTGTGACATTGCCACCCTGGAGCGCGGTTCGACTTTCGGATGACCCCTGACGAACGATTACTGAAAGAGCCGTCACGGCTTACGGTTCTTTCCAATCATTCGCCTGGAGTCTCCGGAGGAAGGTAGCCGTACGATGAAGATCGTCTCCGTTTTAATGATCAGGTGGCCGTTGTTCGCCGTCCTTCCGGCGCTGGCCGCGATCGTCTGGTGGCTGCTCAGCCCGTTCGGCCCGGCGCGCCGGAGCAGTGCCGGCGGCACCCGCGCGCTGACCTCGGCAACCCTGCGGCTCGGCTGCAACGCCGCACTGCCCGGGTTACCGGGACCGCGTAAGGACTGCCGCTCGGAGCCGCCTCTGCCGGAGCCCATGCCGGCCCCGCCGGCGGCCACCCCGCCGGCACCGGTACGCAAGCCGGCGAAGTCCGCCTACCGCGCCAACTCGGCCGCGCACCGCCTGTCGTCGGCCCCGTCCGTTTCACGCAGATCACACGCGTTGCATTAATTGACATAGTTCGATACGCAGGTGACGATACGACCCACCGCTGTCTGGGAACGCTCCCAGGGAGGAGTCGTGTCATGCGAGGTCGTCTGCTCGGGGCCGTCCTGATCGCCCTGGCGATCGTGGCCCCCGCCGCTCCGGCCCGGGCCGCGGCCGGTGACGGCACCCCCGGCGACACCAACATCAGTTTCGTCGGGCGATGGAACACCACGAACGCCTCGGCATACGTGCCGTACTGGGCCGGGGCGTACCTCCGGGTCGGTTTCACCGGCCGGACCGTGAAACTCAAGCAGCGCAACACCGTCGACCTGTGGGCCTCCATCGACGGTCGGGCGTTCACCGCGTTCAAGGGCTCCGGCACGATCAACCTGACGCCGACCGCGCTGGCCGCGGGCAACCACACGCTGATCGTCAGCTACCGGCAGGTGGCCGGCTCCTACACCGGCGACGCGGTCTTCCAGGGCCTCACCCTCGACGCCGGCGCCACCACGTTCAAGGCGCCGGCCCGCACCGGACTCGTCGAGTTCATCGGCGACTCGATCACCGCGGGCACCACGAGCAGCCAGCTGGCCGTCACCGGCTACGGCTTCCGGACCGGTGAGCGGCTCGGCCTCGACCACACCCAGATCGCGATCGGTGGCATGTGCCTGTCCGAGACCGCCGACGGGTGCTGGGCGCACGAGACCCGGTACTGGATGGCCAGCGGCGGGCAGGCCGGCACCGCGGCGTGGGACTTCGCCCGCTACACCGCCGCCGGCGTGGTGATCAACCTGGGCACCAACGACCGCAGCCACGGCGTGACCGGCCCGGACTTCCAGGCGAAGTACACCACCTTCCTCACCCGGGTCCGGGCGAGGTTCCCGAACGCCAAGATCTTCGCCCTGCGTACGTTCATCGGCCGCTACGCCACCGAGACGCAGGCCGCCGTGCAGGCCCGCAACGCCGCCGGTGACGCCGCGGTGTTCTACGTCGACACGACCGGCTGGCTGCCGCCGGACGGCCTCAGCGACTCGGTGCACCCCAACGACAAGGGCCATCAGGCCGTCACCGACCGGCTTGCCCCGGTCCTCACCGCGAAACTGTAGGAGCGATCATGCTGGCTTCCCTCGCGGCCACCGCCATGACCCTGCTGGCCGGCTGCCTCAGCGCCCCCGCCGCACACGCGGCCACCCCGACCTGCGCCGTCCCCGGCACGCCGGTGGCCGCGGCCGCCCCGGCCGTCAAGGTGTGGATGGCCGGCGACTCCACGATGGCCAACGCGAGCGCGTGCCCGATCGGCTGGGGAAGCCAGTTCGGGTCCTACCTGACCACCGACGCCACCGTGCAGAACAGTGCGGTCGGCGGCCGCAGCATCCAGACGTGGCTCTACGAGGGCAACGTGACGAGCACCAAGGACTCCACCGGCGAGTGCGTGCTCAGCTCCACCGCCTACAGCTCGCGGTGGACGGCGATGCTGAACACCAGCACCGGCTTCAAGTCCGGCGACTACCTGATCATCCAGTTCGGCATCAACGACGGCTCCACGACCTGCCCGCGGCACGTCGGCCCGGCCCGGTTCAAGCAGCTGCTCGGGGTGATGGCGTCGGCGGCGAAGGCCCGAGGTGTGAAACCGATCCTGGTCACCCCGGTCGCCGCGATCACCTGCAGCGGCAGCACCGCCGTCGGCAACCGTGGCTTCGTCACCGAGACCAGGGACGCGGCGGCCGCCAACGGCGTACCGGTGATCGATCTGCACGCCCGCAGCGTCGCCCTCTACAACCAGCTGAAGTTGTGTCCGAACAACGGCGACTACACCTCGGGCGCGGTCGGCGCGTTCTTCTGCAACGACCACACCCACTTCGAGGCGGCCGGGGCCAACCGGATCGCCGGCCTGATCGCCACCGCCCTGCGCGAGCAGAACATCCCGCTGTCCGCCTACCTGAAGTAGGGGGCGCTAAGCGGCAGCGGCGGCCAGCCGGTCGCGGCCCGATCGTTTGGCGACGTAGAGGTGCGCGTCGGCACGGTCGTACAGGTCGCGGCCGGGTTCGCCGGGCCGGCACGCCGCCAGGCCCATGCTGAGCGTGACCGTCAGACCGGGCATGATCGTGTTCCAGTCGCGCGCCTGGATGACCCGGCGGATCCGCTCGGCCACCTCCCGGGCCTCGTCCTCGCCGGTGGCCAGGAACAGGGCGAACTCGTCGCCACCGAACCGGATCGCCACCTCGTCGTGCCGGCAGTGCGAGCGCAGCACCGCGGCGATCTCGCCCAGCACCCGGTCGCCGACGCCGTGCGAGTAGCGGTCGTTGATGTCCTTGAAGTGGTCCACGTCGATGAGCAGCAGCGAGCCGCCGACCACGACCGTGTTGATCCGGCGGTCGAACATCCGCCGGTTGCCGAGCCCGGTCAGCGCGTCCGAGGTGGCGGCCAGGTCGGCGGTCGTGCGGGCCGCCTCCAGCTCGACCCGGCGGTACGCCTGCCGCAGCATGGTGCGCCGGTCCATCCGCAGCTGCCACAGCGCCTCGACGTGGGTACGCAATGCCTCCAGCATCGCCTGGGCCGCCTCGCCGGGGATCTCGAGGGCCGCGGTGGCCGCCAGTTCGTGCTGGAAGAGCAGCCGTTCGGAGTTCAGCGCGGCCAGTTCCAGGCCGGCCCGGAACTCCCGGCGAGCGGCCCGCCACTCACCGGTGGCCCGCATGGTCAGGCCGTGCGCGAGGTGCAGCAGGCGCGACTCGTGGTGCTGCCCGGCCGCCCGCATCTGCGGCAGCAGCTCGGCGACCAGGATCAGCGCCTCCGGGTGCCGGCCCGACTTGGCGTGGCAGACGGCGAGCAGCGCGGCGCCCAGCGGCGAGTCGATGCCCGCCTCCAGCCAGTACCGCAGCACCGGCTCACACCGGCTGATCAGGACCGCCGCCTCCTCGGCGCGGCCCACCTGCTCCAGGCGCAGCGCCCACTCCAGCCACAGTTCGGCGTGGGTCAGCTCGACGCCGGCCTGGTAGAGCTCGTCCGGGGTGTCGAACGACTCCAGGCTGCGGCGCATCGCGTCGTCGGCGAGCTCGAACAGGTCGGCGCTGCGGGCCGCCTCGGCCAGCGAGGCCATCGCGGAGAAGTAGCGGGGACCCTTGCGGGGCGCCACGTCGAGCAGGGCCATCGCGCGGGCGACATGATGCAGCCCGTCGTCGATACGACCGAGATGGATCAGCACCCGGGCGGTGTCGGCGAGGATCTTCGCGTCGGTGGCCTTCGGGCCGCCGAGCACGGACTGGTCGGCGACCAGATCCTCGGCGATCTGCAGCGCCTCGTCGTGGCGGCCGAGGGCGTTCAGGGCGTACATCCGGCCCAGCCGGCTGATCCGGTGGGTCCGCAGGTCGCCGAGCGCCCCCGTGATGGCCTCGGCCTCGTCGGCGGCGAGCAGCGTCTCCGCGTGGTGGCCGCGAATGGTCAGATCATGCACGTGCAGCGCGAGCCCGGCATAGGCGCCGTAAGGCGACACCAGCACCGGCAGCCGGTTCATCGTCTGACCCCAGATCCCATGGCCCTAAGGTCGGCCACCACGATCGCGATGTGAGGTTCCCGGCCACCGCCGTCGCCGGACATGGATCGCCAGAAACATCAAAACCACGATCAGGACCGGAGCGGTGACGGTACGGGCGGAGCCGGCACAATCCTCCGCGGGATCGTCGTGGGTGAGCACACATGTCATGGTCGCGGCCTGGCGTGGGCCGTACTCCCGCCGCAGTGCCTCGCCGAAGGCCTGCCACTGGTGACGTGTCTCGACCACGGCTCCGGTCACGGCCTTGGCGAAGTTGTCCCCGACCCGGCCGCGCGGAGTGGACGGACTCGTGGCGACGCCGGTGACCGGGTCGATGAGCCCGGTGTCCTTGTTGAGGGCCGCGTGGGTGACCCGGCGCCCGCACCCGCCGACACCGGGCGAACTGTCCGGGACGACGAAACAGCCGGCCGGGACCGACACCTCGGTGCGGTCCGGCGCACCGACCGCGCCGAACCCGTTGCCGTGCCCGGCCAGCTGGTCGATCGACCGCGGCTGGAAGCAGTCCTCGCTCGCGTCCGCGGCGGCGCAGGCCACCGCGGCCCGGGTGATCCGCTCGTGTTCGCGGTGCTGTCCGCCTCCGTCGATCGTCCCGAACCCGGGCAGTGCGGCGCCCGCCGACAGGACCAGCGCGGCGAGCCCGGCCCGCGCGTTCATCAGCTGATACGTGTCCCGTGGGACCGCGCCTCGTGCGGGAACTCCCCGTGCGGCAGCCCGGCCGGCCCGACCCGCTCGTTCTGGTAGCGCAACTCCTCGGCCGCCGACCCCCACCGGGCCACCAGTGCGAACAGCACCACCGTGTCCAGGGCGATCATCAGCAGGGACCAGACCGGATAGGCGCCGAGCGAGACCACCTGGACCACGGCGTGCAGACCGATCACGACGACCGCGACGATCCGCGCCCAGTTCCTACCGGCGAGCAGGAACCCGCCGACGGTGAGCATCACGATGCCGAAACCGACCAGCGCCCAGCCCCAGGAGGTGAGGTCCACCAGGACGAACGCGTCGGGGGTGGCGACCACCCGTTCGTCGTCGAGCAGCGCCACCATTCCTTGCAGGATGTTGATCAGACTGTTCACGACCATGATCACGGCAGCGAAGGCGATCCATCCCGCCCACGCCCTGCTTCGTTCCTCTGTCATCAGGGGCCTCCCGTCCCGGGCCCTCATGCTCACCGGGCGACCCGGGCGGCACACCACCCTGGGCGGATGACCCGGCGGCCGCATATTGTCGGGTTCGTGGGTGAGCCGGACGGAGACCTGGGCCGGTTGGAGGCCTTCACCTACCTGACCGTTCCCGAGCGCGGCTCCTACCTGGCCGTCATGCGACTGTTCACCGCCTCGCTGATGATCGACCTGTCCGCCCAGCAGGTGGTCGAGGGTGCTGCGCGGTCTGGCGCCGGCTCTCACCGACCACGGTGCTGACCTGCGGTTTGCGCCCGCACGGTGTCGCCTGGCTGCACGAACGCGCCGACCTCGATCCGGCGCTGGCCGGGGCCATGACCGCAACCGGCGTCACCGTCCGCGAGGAGACCCTGATCGATTCCCTCCTCGCCGATCTCCGGTCCACTCCCTCCGAGGATCACATCGAAGGCGGCTAGGGTCTCTCCTCATGAAGGCAATGGCCTGGAGCCTCGTGTCCGCCATCGTCGCGTCCGCTCTGGCGGTCAGCGTGAACCTGGCCACCGACCTGAAGCGCTCATGGTGGGCATGGATCGCCGTGGTCCTGCTGACCGCGGTGACGGGCCTGATCACCTTCCGACTGGCCGCCCGCCGGTCCGGCCCCGAGCGATCACTGGAGGAGAACGCTGCCTCGGTAGCGAACACGATTGCAGGCGACGTCACCGGTAAGGCTGTACAAGCGGGCCGGATCGACGGCGACGTCAACCTGTGAGATCACCTCCGGATTCGCCGGACGCAAGTTGAGCGAGCCGGGCCTGCACGTCATCCACTCGCGGATCCTTCAGGTCCTGGTAGAGGACGGCAGCTCGGGACCATCTGCGGAGTGCGCTCTGGTGTTCGCCACGGCGATGGTGGATGTCCCCGAGAGCAGCAGCGGCAACGGCCTCATCCTCCTTGTCCCCGAAGTCGGCGAAGGTCAGGGCTGCCAGTTGCCACTCTCTGATGGCTCCGTCCTCGTCCCCGCCGTCGACCAGGGCAGGCGCCAGGCTGAGGCGCACCAATGCCGCGCTCCAGGCATCGGCGAGGTCGTCCAGCTTTCGGATGGCATCGGCGCAGAGTCGCACAGCCCGGTCCGGTTCTCCCGTGAGCCGGGCCAGATTGCCGAGGCTCATCGTCGCCATGGCCTCTCCACGCCCGTGCTCAGCGCGCCGGAAGGCTTCGCGTGCCTGCTGGTATCGGGTTGCCGCGCTCACGTAGTCCGACCTGCCTTCGGCGACGAAACCGAGCCCGCGGTGCATGAAGCCTTCCAACCAGGGCAGCGGAATGCTCTGCGCCAAAGCGAGTGCCTCACGGTATCGGTCTTCAGCCTCGTCGAATCGGGTGGCCCGTTCCGCCACATCTCCCAGCAGTGCCGTGTGCGCGGCCTCTCCGATCGGGTCACCGAGTAATTGCGCCGCCTCGAGCCCGAGCCGGTGATTCTGCTCCCATTCAGCCCAGTAGCATTGCACCTCGAAAAGGGGACTGACCGCGGACGCCATCTTCCAGCAGATGTCATATTGGCCGATGTCGTGTGCGATACGGATCGCCGCCAGCAGGTTGACTCTTTCCTTGTCGAACCACAGGGAAGCCGATCGCGAATCCCTGAAGGCAGGGACGCTCAGGTCCCGAGCCGGGACGAGCGGAAAATCGAAGGAATACGGAAGAACAGCCCTTCTGACAGCATCCGCCGCGAGCAGATACCAGGACAGGCAACGCCGTAAAGCGCGAGTGCGAGCATCCGTCGGCTCACTCGATACGCATTCTCTGGCGTAGGAGAAGAGCAGGTCGTGCATGGAGAACCGGCCCTGCTGCTCTACGACGAGATGCACGTCGGCGAGTTCCCTCAGAGTGCGCCGGGCAGTGGTGACGGGCATCCCGATGAGTGCGGCAGCGGCCTCGAGGCTGATGTCCTTGGTGGGGTGGAGGCCGAGAAACCGGAAGGCGGCGGCCTGTTCGGCGGACAGCTTGCGATACGACCAGGAGAAGACGGCTCGCGTGTCGCTGAGCTCGTCTTCGGAGGAGGCCACGGCGTCGAGGCGACTCTGCTCGCCGACGAGCTCGTCGACTACCGAAGCGAGCGGATCCTCCGGGCGCGAGGAGATGCGCTCGGCGACGACCCGCAGGGCCAGTGGAAGGAACCCGCAGAGCTCGGCGATCTGCTCAGCGGCCGCGGGATCCTCGGAAAGGCGTGATCTGCCGATCAACCGGGCGAGTAGCTCCATGGCGTCCACCGGCGTGAGGACATCCACATCCAGCCGCACAGCACCCTCCCGTGAGGAAAGCCCACGCAGACGGCTTCTACTCGTCACCACGACGAACGACCGTGACGATGACGGGATCAGGCGACGTACCTGCTCCGACGACGACGCGTTGTCCAGCAGCAAGAGCATGCGCCGATTACCCGTCAGACTACGGAACAGACTCGCGCGCTCGTCGAGGTCCTCCGGTATGCGATCCGGTGGGACGTCCATCGCGCGCAGGGCGGCATCCAACGCCTGACCAGCCGAAACCGTAGCGACAGACCCATATCCTTTGAGGTCGATGTAGAGGTTTCCGTCCGGGAAGTCGTCTTTGACCTTGTGGCACCAATGGACCGCAAGCGCTGTCTTGCCCACTCCGGGCGAGCCGGTGACGGTGGTGACCCGGGTCGAGCCGAAGACATCACGCGCATCGTCGCGTAACGCCGACAGCCTTCGTATGGCGGTCGTACGGTTCACGAAGGCTGTCGGCGCCGGCGGGACCTGATCGGGTCGCGGCAGGCGTGCCGCGAGGTGAAGGTTGACGTCCCCATGAATCGATCCCGCCTGCACGACTCCATCGGCCGCCCCCGAGAAGTCGTTACGGACCTCTCGGCTCTCCATCAGGACGGAGTCACGGGGACGTGGCGGTCCGGCCGGTAGTCACTGTGATCCACAGCGCGCTCCCATACGGCCGCGAACGCGTCACGGCAGAGGGAGACGACGCCGGGATCGTCGACCACCTCTTCACCGACGTAGTCGCCGTTGCCCGCGAAGTAGCCGAACCGGACGATCCGGTCGTCGAAGAGCCAGAAGTCGTTACCCGGCAACGCAAGACCGGAAGCCTGGCGGCGAGGAAGCCAACGAACTTCCTCGCCGGCCTTCAGGTTCAGCTTCGGAGTGATCTCGTATTCGTGCCGGATCCAGTCCGAAAGGGGCTCGGAAACAATCCGGGCCCGCCGGATCGCAACGCCACGATTGACGGTTTCAGCGGCCATTTCGAACCAATCCCGCTCATGCTGGATCGGATCGGTGTCGCGCCCCGCCAGCCAATCCAGGAAGATCGGATCCTGCGGCGAATAGCCGTCACGCATCTCGAGATGCGAGGCCTGGCGGGTACAACTCCTCAGCAGGTCGTCAAACGTTGGTGCCGCCATCGCTGAAAGCCTCCTGGATCAGGGAACGCATACCAGCAGGCAGTCTAACGATCTTCTCATTCGGAGCGACAGGCCCGAGAACGGACAGTTCTGCCGCGTCGGTGATCTCCCAGCCCTGGATCACCACGTCGCCGGTCTCCTCGTCCAGCCAGACCGCAGGACAGTTCTTGCCACTACACTCCGGGTCTCGACCGATAAAGCGCAGCCCCATGAAGTCCTCCTAGAAAACTCTTACGCCTACCACGAGACAAGCTACCGGGAGCCCCACCCATCCCCCACCGAATAACAAGGGCGAAGCCGGTAACTGACAACTCGGTCCATCCAGCAAAATGCCCCTACCTGCAGATGATCGAGCTGTGATCTCCGGACCATCGCAATCGCTGTTCACATCGCTGCCCGATCACCGGCGCGCCGGGCGGCGACCTCGTTGATCAGCGTGTTGTCCAGCCGGCGGGGCACGGTCTGCGGCGCATGCAGCATCTCCAGCGTGGCGTACGCGATCGCGTCGGTCGTGGTGACCTGCTTCGGGAACAGTCGCTTGATCAGTGGATGGAACGGCGTGAGGACCGCGTAGGCCACCCGCTGCGCCCGGGTGGCCGGCCGCGCGCCCCGGCACGGCCGGATGAACCCGGGCCGGAGCAGGAAGACGCGCGGGTGCGCCGCGGTGAGCGCCTCCTCGGCCCGCCCTTTGATCCGGATCCACATCGTGCCGCTCCGGCTGTCGGCACGGTTGGCGGACACGTACACGAAAAGGCCCTGATGTGCGGCCTCGGCCGCCGCCACCGCGAAGTCCCGGGTGATCCGGGTGTAGGCGGCCTCGCTGAGCCCGGCCGACGGCGTGCCGAGGCAGAACAGTGTGGCGTGCGCCCCGGCGAACACGTTGCCGAGCCCGCTGAAGTCGGTGAAGTCCCGGTGCAGGATCTCGCGCAGCTTGGGGTGGGAGCGCCCGGTCCGCCGCCGGGAGATCGCGGTGACACCGGTGACCGCCGGGTCCTCGAGCAGCGCGGTGAGGACGCCGTGGCCGACCATCCCGGTCGCGCCGAAGAGCACGACCCTCATCGCGGGAGCGCCAGCAGGCTCTCGGCGGTCTCGACGACGGTGTCCTCGATCGGGCGGGCCTTCCACCCGAGCAGGCGCTCGGCTTTCGCGGACGTCGCGTCGAGGTTGCGGCCGAGCAGCATCTTCAGCGCGCCCATCTGCGGGTTGACCAGGGCCAGGCCACGCGCGACGGCCAGCGGCATCTCGCGGGTGGGCACCTTGGCGGCCCGCTCGCCGAGCCGCTCGCGCATGATGCGGGCGATGTCGCGCTGCCACAGGCTGTGCCCGGCGGTCGCGATGAATCGTTCACCGGCGGCGGCCGGCTCGGTCATGGCCAGCAGGTGCAGCGAGGCCACGTCACGGACGTCGACGTATCCGGTCGCGAACTTGAGCAGCGTCGGCATCGACCCGTCGAGCATCCGGGCGATCCCGTTGAGCGACGGGGAGTAGTCGGGGCCGAGAACGGGGCCGAGAACGGCGGTCGGGTTGACCGTGGCGAGTTCGAGCCCACGGCCCTCGCCGGCCACGAAGTCCCACGCGGCCCGCTCGGACAGGGTCTTGGATTTCTGGTACGGCCCGATGCCGGCGTCGACGTTCGTCCAGTCCCGCTCGGTGAACGGGGTGTCGCGCGGCGGGTGGCCGTAGGCGATCGCCCCGATCGCCGAGGTCATCACCACCCGCCGCACACCGGCGTCGCGGGCCGCCCGCAGCACCCGCAGGGTGCCGTCGACGGCCGGGCGGACCATCTCGTCGTCGTCGCGGGGCGGCCGGGTCAGTGTCGGTGACGCGACGTGCAGGATCGCGTCGCACCCGTCGGCCGCCGCGCGCCAGCCGTCGTCGGCGGACAGGTCGGCCCGGACCACTTCGAGATTCGCGCCGGGCCGGTTCAGCGTCGCGCGGAGCTGCGGCTCGCGGGCCGGGTCCCGGACCGTGGTGCGAACCGTGAATCCGGCGTCGAGCAGCGCCAGCGTGCACCAACTGCCGATGTAACCGGAGCCGCCGGTCACCAGTACGTGTGTCATGCCGACAACGCTAGTGGAGACCTCTCCACTTAGTCAACGAGAAACGGAGACATCTCCGTTTTTGCCGAGACCGTCGAGGATCAGGGCCAGCATCGGCTCCGACCGGTCCGGGGCGGCACGCCACAGAGCACCGGTGAGCTGGAGGAAGTCAACGGGCTCGGCGTCGGCCCGGATGACCCCGGCAGCCTTGCCCGCGTCGAGCAACCGGGTGATCGCCGCAATCACCGGCCCGTAGCTCTTCTCCGCCATCGACTGGTGCGCGTCGGGGCTGAGGGCCGCGCCGAGAGAATGCTTCGTCCGCATGCCGTCGACCAGGTCGAGGGTCCAGCGGCGCAGCGCCTCCACCGGCGTCGCCGTGGCGAGGAGTTCGTCGACCGTACCGATCAGGCGCTCGATCTCCTCCTGGTAGATCTCCAGGATCAGCACCTCACGTGACGGATAGTTGCGGTACAGCGTGCCGGGCCCGACGCCGGCCAGCTGCGCTATCCGGTTCATCGACGTGTCGTCGTCCTCGGCGAAGGCCTGGCGGGCGGCCGCGAGAATGCGGGCCCGGTTCTCGCGGGCATCTGAGCGGACCATGCCCCTCCTTGTCATCCGGAGAGGTCTCCGATACTTTTATGGAGACCTCTCCGAAACCATAAAGGAGCAGCATGCGCCACATCAAGCGACGGATCGCGGCCGGACTGGGCGCGTTGCTGCTGCTCGGTGTGGCGGGTGGGCTGGCCTACGTGCGCACCACACCCTTCGGCGGATCCCCGTCCGGCGACCTGATGGCGCGTTCACCGCAGTGGCGCGACGGCGAGTTCGTCAACCCGCAGCCGCAATGGCTCTCCCTCTGGGATGCGACGACCAGTTCCCTCTTCAGCGGCGGCTCCGTCAGCAGCCCCGCCGAACCCCTCGACATCAAACCCACAGACATCCGGCTGTACGACACCCGCCCCACCACCGGACTGAGGATCACCTGGTTCGGCCACTCGTCCACGCTGGTGGAGATCGACGGTGCCCGGGTCCTGCTCGACCCGTTCTGGGGCGAGTACTCCGGCCCATCCAGCCTGCTCGGCACCGCACCCTTCTTCGCCCCGCCGGCCGCACTCGACGCCATCGGCCCGGTCGACGCCGTCCTCATCTCGCACGACCACTGGGACCACCTCGACCAGGCGACGGTCAGCGCCATGTCCGGCTGGCCGACCGTCTTCGTGGTCCCGCTCGGCATCGGCGCGCACCTGGAGCGCTGGGGCATCCCGGCGGAGCGCATCCGTGAGCTCGACTGGTGGGAGAGCACCACGATCGGCGCGGTGGAGCTCACCTCCACCCCGGCCCGGCACAGCTCCGGGCGCGACCCGCTGCACAGCAACGAGACACTGTGGTCCGGCTGGTCGCTGCGCGGCCCGGCGCACCGGACGTGGTATTCCGGCGACTCCGGCTACTTCCCCGACATCGAGGAGATCGGCCGGCGGCTCGGCCCGTTCGACGTGACGCTGATCGAGTCCGGCCAGTACGACCCGGGCTGGCCCGACAACCACCTCGGCCCGGAACTGGCCGTGAACGCGAATGCACTGGTGGGCGGCAAGCTGATGATCCCGGTCCACTGGGGACTGCTGAACCTGGCACCGCACAACTGGACCGAGCCGGTCGAGCGGGTCCGCGCCGAGGCCCAGTGCCGCGGCCAGAGCCACCTGGTGCTGGTCCCGGGCGTGCCGACCGAGCCCACCCCCACGGCCGTCGCCACCCAGCGTCAGTGGTGGCCGGCGCTGCCGTGGCGTACCGCCGCACAGACCCCGGTCACCCCGACCGCCGCCGGCGACCCCGACCACCGGATCGACTTCACCCCATGCGTCCTCGGCGGCCGCTAGTTCACTGGTGCGGCATGATGCCGGGATGGATCACCGGCGTACGGAACTCGCCCGGACACTCCGGGATCTGGGGTGGTGGCAGCACCTGCCGGCCGAGGACGCCGCCGCCGGGGAGCGTGCGGTGGCGGAAGGCGCGCACCCGCTCGGCGGCCGGGCGACCCTCGACGAGGAGCCGGGCGTCCGGTATTTCGACGTCGACGGCGAGACCATGGCCGAGGGCGGCGTGGCCCGCACGCTGATGGAGATGGCTCCGGCTCTGCGCGACCACGGCGTGGAGTTGCGCGTCGAGCTGGTGAGCCATCCTGGCTACGTGGAGGACGGCGACTACGTCGTAGCGATCAACGGCCGCCCTTGCCTGGTGTGGACCCCGGAGGACTGGACGGCGGTCAACCCGTGGTGGGTGTCCACGGTCCGCCCGCTCGCCGCGGTCAATGACCTGCTGGCCGAGGCCGGCGCACTCCCCCGCCTCCACACCCTCTACCCCGGCAGCAACCAGGGCGAGGCCTGGCTCCTGAACCCACGAATAGCCGCCGCCATCGCCGAAAGCGGTTTCTTCGACCCGGAATCCCTGCCCACCCTCCCGCCGCCGGTCACTCCGCGTACAGCCGGTCCAGGCCGATGAGCTGAATGCCCGGATCTGCGGCGGCCGCCGCGCGGAGCTCGTCGGTGAAGCCGCCACCACTGAACAGCAGCAGACGGCACCGGTCGGCGAGGATGCCGTCCCGGCGGTCGAGCAGGGCCCGGATGTGCGCCAGCCGTTGCAGATGGCCGACCCCGACGGTCTCGTTCCACTTGGCCTCACCGATGGCGAGAAGGCGCTCGCGATCCTGCTCGTCACGGCCGAAAACGGCAACGTCAACCTCGTGCTGGGTACGGGCCGCGGGATCGCTGACGACACCGGCCGCCACCCGTCCCGGATAGCCGCCGAGAACCTCCGGATCGGCCTCCCACCGGGCCCACGCACGGCAGACGCTCTCGAAATGCGGCCCGACGACCTTGCTCAGGAACGTGCGCTGCAACCGCGGCCACACCTGGCGGGCACGGCCGGCACGTTCGAGATCGCCCCATGCCGGCCGCATGACAGCGTGATAGAAGGTCACCAGCGGCTCAGCCGTACGGTAGACGCCTCTGTTGCTCTTGAAGGCGTCCTCCTCCCGCACCACCAGCCCGACGTCCTCCAGAACGCCCAGGGGATGGGCCAGGTCGGACGGCTGGCGGCCGAGGAAGTTGGCGATCTCACCACGGCGGGTCCGCCCGTCGGCGATCGCGGCGAGAACCGAGTGGTACAGGGCGGGATCGCGGATGTCGGGTTCCTCGGCGAGCAGATACCGGGCCTCCCGGAACAGGGGACGAGCCGGGTTCAGCACCGCCCGGACGACCCAGTCGTCGAAATCGTCCGGCCCGTCCGGAGAATCACCCTGCGTGAACTCGTGCCGGTAGGCGGGCGTGCCTCCGACGATCGCGTTGACGAGCAGCGCGGTACGAGGATCACCGATACCCCAGAACCGTGCGGCGACCCGGTAGTCCAACGTCCGGACCACCAGCTCCAGACCGGCCCGTCCCCGCAGCGGCGCGGTCCCGGACAGGAGCCCGCCCATGAACGACAGAGCCGACCCGCACAGCAGCAGGCGCTGGCCACCGACCAAGCGCTCGAAACTCAAGCCGGGCAGAGCCTCAGGCGATCTGCCGGAGGTCGCTGCCGTAGTCGCAGACATGGGGCGGATCGCAGACGGACGTCAGTCGCGGTGTCGGCGGCGTAGCAATGCCGCCACCTCAAGCTTGAACGGAAACGGCTCGTCGGAGGCAAGCGTCTGACCGGGGCGCACGACCTCGGCAAGGGCGTAGTGACCGTCGACCAGCTTGTGAAGGTGCAGTTCGACGGTGTCCTGCGGCTGCTCGACCCGCAAGTACCATGCGATTCCCGCTGCCGCGTACAGCTGAGGCTTGAGGAGCCGATCCGTTCCGGCGTTGCTCGGTGAGACTACCTCGACGACGAGCCTGGCCTCACCGGCCTCGACCGTGGTACCGACGTCATCGGTATCGGCCACAACGATGTCGGGCTGGAGGATGCGCCCGCCGGCCAGGCGGAGATTGACGTCCTGCAAGACCAGAAGTCCCGCCTGCTCAGCCGCCGTATAGAGCCCCATGGCGAGCAGGAACGCGATGTGCTGGTGCCGTTTGCTCGGCGCGGGACTCACCCACAGGCTCCCATCGATCAGCTCGATCCGATTCGAGGTCTCACCGAGCGCGAAGTATTCGTCCTCGCTCCATGGCTCCGGGTGCTCCAGCAGTGCCACACTCATCGGATCACCTCACCTTCTCGGCAGTTTCTGCCCCAAGCGTGCCATGCCGGACCGTGCCCTCGCGAGGGCAACAGGCGCCATCAGTCCTACCGGCCATCCACTACGAGACGGCCCGCCTTCAGGCAGCCATGCCCCGCCCGCAGGAAGGACTCCACCGGCCGTACGGATCGGCAGCCGCGGCGATATCAACTCTCCTGCGCTATTGACGCAACGATATGCGAACCACCGCCCCGCCATCAGGGCTCGGTGGTTCGCATGCAAGATCGACGTGGGCCGGACGTTGCACCACGCGAACCGCCCGACCAGCCTTACCGGCCACCCGTTATCAGGGCGTTTGACCAGATCACGCAACAAATCGATAAAGCCGTGACCCGGTGCCATGACCATGCCGATCGACTGATACCCGATACTTCAGTCAGCTTCGCCCGGGCTATACGGATCTGTCGGGATCAGGCTGATATCCGGAATCACGGCTGCTCGTTCTTCCGGTGTCGCGTCAAAGGGAAGCATCTCGGCACCGGCAGGGATACCCACGCGCGGAAGAAAGATACCGTTGCGGCCTGCATCGCACCATAACGTCGCGAAGCCGACCCTGGACTCTGGATTCCCCGTGTACGTGATGTGCAGCCGTCCCTGATCACCGTCCGGACACGGAACATCGACTTGGGCGGGCCAAGCGTCTCGCATCGCCGTAAAGGCCTCGAACCATGCCTCCCACCTGCGGTTGGAGTCCGTCATTTCACGCATCGGGGATCTACTCCTGGTCGAGTAAGTGCTTCTTCGACTGCCACCACTGCTCCTCATGCGCGTAGGCGCGAACCTCGTAGGCCGCGCGGTCCGCTTCGTTCCAGGGAAACTCCATCCCACTGCGTAGTTCGTCGAGGTGGAATCTCTCATGCGCCAACGTCCGAGCCAGCTGTTCTTCATCCATGAACGCATCACGGGCCAGCTTGATATCACCATTGGGCATCGTCACCCCGTAAAACTCCTTGCCGGGCCCTGACCCTCGCCGAACTTTGTCCAAGGAGAAGCGAACACCAATCATGTCAATTCCGAACTTCTCCGCGACCGCCAGAACGTTCTCCCTGCTCATCAGGAGCCGCTGTCCGTTACGGACGATACCGTCGCCTTCCCTGAACAGCCCGCCCGCCGTAGAGACGTTCCCGCTGGAAGCTGCACTGCGGCCAGCCGGTGCCGCGACCGGATCGGCTCGGCTGAGTCGTGCGAGTAGTTGCTTGAGCCGGGCGAGGATGCCGGCGAGCTCGCCGAGTTTGCCGTTGAGGCGACGCAGGCTGTTGAACAGGGCCCGGATGAAGTGCTGGATCCGGTTGGCCCACTGGGCGACCAGAGAGGCGACCTGAGCAGCCACCACCGGAGTAGCCAGACCGAGCGTGACCCCCGCCTCGGCCAGCCACTGCGGCAACCGCACCGCCAACGTCGCAACGAACTGCGCGACCAGATCCCGGACGATCTCCCGGACCAGCCCGACCAGCAGACCAGCACCCTCGACCGCATACGAGATCGCGTTCGTGACCGTCGCGATCCCATCGACAGCGGCGAGCTGCTCACCCGCATGGGCACGATAGGCGTCGCCGGACGCGCCGTACCAGTCAGCGGTCTGCACACGAACCGCAGCCGCGTACCGCTGATGAGCCTCCGCCGCGGACGCGGCGACGTTACGCCAGGTCGCCGCATGCGCGGCGATCTCGTCCGGCTTCCCAGCCAGCCAGTCAAGGGCGTCCCTGAGCGGCTTGACGTGCTCCATCAGCCAGCCGACGCCCCAGGCGAACAACGACCCGAGCGGATCCACCGCCACCGCGAGCACGTCGAGGCTTCCGCCCACCCCACCAAGGGTGGCGTCCACCCAGCTGTTGTTCTGGATACCGGCGCTGAGCTCACGGGCGTTCTCGACCAGCCCGAGGCCGGTGGACCAGGTGGTAGAACTGTCCGCGGGAACTATCAGCGGATTGTCACTCACGACGACAGCTTCGGATCACGGCCCGCCTCGGTCAGCCGGTAAGCGCTCTCGACATCCGTGGCCTCGATCGCCTCCGCGGTCACACCCAGCTTCAACGCCGTCTCCGACAACGCATCGACCGCCCCGTTCAACACCTCGACAGCGGCACCGAACAGCGGACTCAGCAGACCAGGCAGAAACCCGCAGATCTCGCCGTACGCCCCAGCATCCATGCTCACCTGACGCACCGCCGACCGGGCCACCGCCATCTGATCAGCCACCTCGCCGACCAAAGACGCGTGCTGCCGGACCGCCTCTGCCGGGAACCGGATCCCCGCACTCACCCGGCGTCCCTGCCATCCGGCGCCGGGAACCGGGTGTCGAACGAGCCGATCACGGCCCGACCGGCCTCACTGTCGGCACCCACCGTCACTCGCACCTGCTCGACCACCTCAGCCGACAACACGGCCTGCGCCCGCCGCATCACCGCCAGGATCTCCCGAGCCAACTGCGGACCCGGCAACTCGTGCACACGATCATCCAAGTCCAAGGCTTCCACCTGACCGGCCGACCCGACCGTCACCCGAATCGCCCCATCACGGCCCTCAGCCGAACCGACCAACCCGGCAACCCGCCGCGACAACTCCACCGCCTGCTGCGCCTGGGCATCCACCTGCGACACCCACGAATCCAGCCACTGCTCAGCCGCGTCAACTTCGTTCACCGGCGTCCCACCTTCACCGACACCCAGCCCACGCTATCGACACCGCACCAGGCAGAGAAGACACCCGAGCCCGGGATCCTGACGATCCCGGGCTACCCACCGCGACCACACGCTCGATACCGGCTCACCACACGAACCCCACCTGGTTCGCGCAATGCATCATTCGATGATCGCAAACATCCCGGCCAACCAGGTTGTGGGCCGCGCGAGTCTCGAACTCGTCGTGCAGCCGTTCCCGCACCCGGAGTGGGCAAGATTCTGGGGAATCACCGACCCGCGGCTCGCCGCTCTGGTCCATGTGCTCGTCGGTGGCACTCCCGCCTGCCGCTACGAGTTCACCCAGGGAGCGGCCGCCCGGACCGACGAGCGCATCCTCCTCATCGACCTGGACCGCTTGTACTCGGCGACGAGGTAGGGACGGAGCGGAGTCCGAGGGCCAGCGGCACCGTGAGCCAGGCGGTGACCGCGACCGCGCCCAAGGCCCATCGCAGGCTTGTCGCCTCGGCCAGGAAACCGATCGCCGGTGGGCCGACCAGCAGGCCGGTCGTGCTCATCGCCGCCGCCGCGGTGAGCGCCGCCGGGCCGTGGCGGGCGGCCGCCACGTAGAGGCATGGGCTGACCGCCGCCATCCCGAGGCCCACGCAGGCGAACCCGGCGAGTGCCGGCACCACCCCGCCGGCCAGCAGTGCCGTGAGCAGGCCCGCACCGGCCAGCCCGCTGCCGGCCACGACGACGGTCCGGTCACCCCAGCGATCGCGCCATCCGTCGGCGAAGAGCCGGGCCAGCAGCATCATCCCGGACGTGACGGCGATCCCCAGCGGCAGCAGATGCTCGGTGGCACCGACGGACGCGAGATACAGCGCCGACCAGTCGGTGATCGCGCCCTCGGTGATCGTGGCCAGCAGCATGGCCGCCCCGAGCAGGACGACGACGCCGGACGGCCGGACCCAGCGGCCCCGGGTCTTCTCCAGGACGGGCCGGTCGTCGGTGAGCAGCCCCGGCCCGGCCGCCGTCACCGCGACCAGGACGGCTCCGGCCACGGCGAAGTGCACCCCCACCGACCCGGTGACCGCGGTGATCGCCGATGCCAGCAGGGCGGCACCGAAGATCCCGCCACTGAACGTGGCGTGCAGCCGGGCCATCGTCGTGCGCCCGGACCGCTGTTCCAGTGCCGCGCCCTGGGCGTTCATGGCGACGTTGAGACAGCCCACGGCGACACCGTCGATCAGCAGGACCGCCAGCGCCCACCGATAGCCGGGCGCGGTCTCCAGCCCGGCGAGCGCCGCGGCCAGCACGAGCACCGCCGACAGTGCGAGGCGACGTGACCCGACCCGCGTCATCAGTTTCGGGACCAGCGGCGCCGAGATCAGCGCGCCGACGCCGGCGGCCAGCAGCAGTACGCCGACCTCGGCCGGCGACAGGTGCAGCCGCTCGGTGATCGCGGGGATCCGGGACGCCCAGGTCGAGTACTGGAAGCCGAGCGCACCGAACAGTGCGGCGATCGACAGTTGTGAACGGCGGAACGACATGGCGCGCTATCCGATCTCGCTGGACATGTAGACGGCGGCCGGTCCGTACGAGCCGGGCAGCGCGACCTGCGGATGGGGGCGGAACCCGCACGCCGCCCAGAACCCCTCGGTGGCACCGACCGAGACGAGCGAGATCCGTTCGTACCGCTGAGGTCTCGCTATCGCCGTGAGATGCCGGACCAGAAGCCTGCCCCAGCCCCGGGCGCGGAGGCCGGGGGCGATGACGAGGTCGTGCAGGTGCAGGTTGCCGGAGCGGCAGGCCCCGGCCTCGGGCCGGGTCAGATCGGGGAAGGATCCGTCGGGGTACGGCAGCGCGAGCAGGTATCCGCCGAGGCCGCCACCGGTGTCGAGGACGAACGAGGTGTCCGGGTTCGCCCGCGTGCGCAGCGTCTCCGGGCCTTCGGCAAGACCTTTTCCGCTGTACGTGTGAGCTTCCAGCGTGGTGATCGCGGGCCAGTCGTGGTCCTCGATGGGACGCAGGCGCGCGGCCTCAGACATGTGGCAGCGGGGTCTCGCGGGCGGCGGCGACGAGCCCGGCCCACGCGTCGATCAGGTGCGCGTAGTCCTCGATGTCGCGGCGGGCCTCGGACAGCAGCGTGTCACGCTCGTCGCGGATCCGGTCGGCCACGGCGGCGAACCGCCCGCCCAGTCGCCGGTAGGCCTGTTCCATCAGGTCGGCCTGCACCTCGTTGGGCTCGCCGGGTTGCCGGGCGCTGGCCCGTACGATCGCGGAGATGGTCTTCGGATCGTCGTCGGTCATCCGCTGGTAGATGTAGTGGAAGTAGTACATCGACAGGATGAACTTGGCGAAGCGCATCTGGTAGGCGAGGAACCCGTCGTCGCTCTTGCGCTCGGCGGTGTGGAAGTTGACGATGTGCCGGTTGTGCAGGACGCCGGGCAGCCCGGCCCGGTCGGCGACGTGGATGAGGAAGTAGTCGCTGCCGATGGTGTCGGTGGCCGGCGGCAGCGGCACCCGCTCGTGCAGGCCGTGGAAGCTGATGTTGTGCATGTCGACGCGCATCGGGTCGACCACCGACAGCACCGTGTGGTCGCCGTCGTAGGGCGCGCTGCCGGTGAACGAGTCCTCGACCAGGGCGCGTTTCTCGGCCTCGGTGCTGCCCGGCGCGGCCCAGAGGCTGACCAGGTCGTAGTAGCCGTCGGCGTCGCGGATGTCCTCGACGTCGACCGACATGTCCCCGACGAACGACGCGCCGACCATGGCGACGGTCATGTCCCGGCGACTGTCGTCGAGCCGGTCCTCGGTGGCCATGACGTCGCGGGCGGGCCGGCCGAGTGCGGCCAGTTCGGCGTGGATCGGGAAGACCTTCTCCCCGGCGTACGTCTGGAAGTACAGGTCGGAGTCGCGGCGGTGCACGGACTCGCAGCCCAGCGCCGCGGCGATCAGGAAGGCCCGGTTGGTGCAGGCGCCGTACGACAGCCTGGCCGGGAGCAGCAGGTCCAGCATCCGGTCCGGCCCGGTCGTGCCGGAAGCCGCGACGACCCGCCGCAGGAACTCGCGCTGCGTTGCCTCGTCGAGGTGCCGGACGTGGCGCGCGGCGCCGAGCACCTCGGCGTGGGCGGCGAAGTCGGCGGAGGAGTCGAGGACCAGCAGGTGCACGTCGACGTCGAAGTGGCGTTCGGCGTATGCCGCCTCGGCCACCACCTCGGCGAGGGTGGCCGTGCACTCCCGGTTGGTCGGTACCACCAGACAGATCCGGCGTTTCACGCGTTTCACTCCCGAATACAGTGACCGGGGACGATCCGCAACGAACCTAGTGGGCGTTCTCGCACCCCACAAGGACAGATGTAACGCAATGCCGGAAATAGCAGGTCATCATCGGTTCCGGAACCCGGACCGGTACGAACCGGTCCGGGTTCCGCGAAACGATCAGGGCTTGGTGAGCAGACAGCCGGAGACGGTCAGGTCGATGGTGCGGCTGGAGTTGAGGCAGGTGGTGAACCAGTAGGTCTGCTGGCCGTAGCTGCGACCCGACAGCACTGTCACGTTGCCGGCCGCGTCGACCTCGCACGGGTTGTTCAGCGTGCAGCGCGCGCCGTCCTCGTTGCTGGTGTTGTTGATACCGACCAGCTCACCGGTGACGGTGCTGACGATCGGCGAGCCGGAGGTGCCGCCGATCGTGTCGCACCCGGTGTTGTAGCGGATCGAGTCCTTCCAGGTCCAGGTGTCCTCGCGCAGCGTGTTCACGAAGCCGTCGATGGAGCAGTTCCAGACCCGCTTCCAGTAGCCCGAGGGGATCCCGATCCCGGTGCCGGCGGTCGGGTGCGCGGCCGAGATGGTCAACGGAACGGCGCCGTACGACGAGGACAGCGCCGCGAAGGTGGTGTTGAGCCGGTAGAGCAGGACGTCGCTGCCGGTCATCGTCCCGTAGAGGACCCGGTTGGCCCGGACCCGGACGACCGAGCCGCCGGAGCTGTTCAGCAGCGTGCCGGTGCGGGTGCTGGAGACGTTCTGGATCACCCGGCCGGCGGCGATGAACCCACCCTCGTAGCAGTGCCCGTTGGTGAGCATCATCGCGCTGTCGGTGCCGACCGAGGAGGGGAACCGGACGAGCGAGGCCGAGCAGTTGCTCAGCGCGATGGTGTTGGCCAGCGTCACCGCGACGGCGACCGGCGCCGGTGCGGCGGCAGCCTGGGCCGGGGCGGCCGGCCCGGTCAGGATGCCGGCGATCGCGGCGAGCGCGGCCACGCCGATTGCTGATGCCCGTCGGAAGCGCATGAAGGTTCCCCTCACTGCGGGGCGGCAGCCGTGCACGGCCTGCCGCACTGGTGGCGGCGGGGCATGACGGGTCGACGGCACGCCTACGCCGGTGTTCCTGGCGTAGGCACCGTCCCATCAGATATTTACATGTGTCAATAACTCAAAGAACCCCTGATACCGGCCTTATGGAACCGCTCAGCGCACCTTCTCGGCGTTGAACTGCATCCGCGGGTCCGCATAGAACTCCTGCGCCTGCACCAGCCGCAACTCCCGCTCCCCCGACCGATAGGTCAGATCGATCAGATCAAAGACGCTGGACGCGGTACGTTCCAACGCCACCGCCGCATCCCCGGTCCGCACGTAGTGGGCGGTGAACAGGGCCGCCGTGACGTCCCCGGACCCGTTGGCCTTGAACGGCAGATGCGGGGTGCTCACGATCCACGCCCCGGCCGGGTCCACGACCAGCATCTCGATCGTGCCCTCGGCCCGGTCCGGCCGTTCCACACTGGTGACGAGCACCGTCGACGGCCCCATCCCCCGCGCGAGATCGGCCGACGCCAGCGTCGAATCCAGGTCGGCCGGCTCGGTACCGGTCAGGAACCCGAGCTCGAACTGGTTGGGCGTGATGATGTCGGCCACCGGCACGACCCTGTCCCGCAGCAGCACCGGGATCTCGGGGGCCACGAAACACCCCGACTTGGCGTTACCCATGACCGGGTCACAGGCGTAGACCGCCGACGGGTTGGCCGCCTTGACCCGGCGCACCGCGTCGATGATGACGTCGGCGATGCCCACCCCACCCTGATACCCGGACAGCACGGCGTCGATCTGCGGAAAGACCCCACGCTCCTCCACCCCGACCAGGATCTCCGCCACATCCGGCGGCGGGATGAGCGGGCCGCGCCAGGCCCCGTACCCCGTGTGGTTGGAGAAGTTGACGGTATGGACCGGCACGACCTCGACACCGATGCGCTGCAGCGGAAACACAGCCGCGGAGTTGCCGACATGCCCGTGGGCCACCGCCGACTGGATGGACAGAACCTTCATGCCCCCAGCCTAGAGACCCCCACCCGCCCACTGTGCCGGTGACGGCGTGGAAGGGTCCAGCAGCGCGGCCAGCGGCAGCGACCGGGCGGCCTCGTGCACTACCTGCCCCGGATCGAGACGCCCGCGCCGCACGACGGCCAGGTGGTTGCCACGAACACTCCACGCCGCCGGAAGGGCCCCAGCGACCTGCGCCTCGATCAGCGCCACGGGAAGCCAGCGGATGTCGGCCGTACGGATCCGGAAAGCGTCGTCGAAGTCGGCCCTTCCGGTCCTCAGCCCGGTGCCGAGCCAACGGGACACCGTCGAGCGCGGCTCCACCTCGACGTCCGGCAGCGCTCTCCGCAGCACAGCCACGGTGGCCACGAAGAACGTGGTGTTCGTGTCGGCGTCGGTGACCGCGCACTCCGCCACCGTGACGTGCCGGCCGTCCAGCACACCGGACACCGCCAGGCGAACCTCACCGGGCACCTGCCGGCTCCAGCCGACCCGGGGCCGGATGCCGACGGTCCACCCGTGCCGGTCGGCCCAGTACCGCCACCGCTGATGTTCTCTCCGGTCACGGCGACGCCGGGCCATCGCGATCGCGCCGACGAACACCACCATGACCAGGCAGAGCAGGCCACCGGCGGCGACGATCGGTTCACCCATCGCGGGTCCGGCGGACCGCCGCCCCGGCGACGATCAGCCCACCGGCCGCATCGCCCAGGGCCAGCACGACGCCGAACGCAGGGAAGACCGAGGCCACCGCGGCGCCGTACGTCAGCGCGCCGATGCCCAGCACGAGAATCACGCCACCCAGCCGCAGCCACGCCAGGTTGGCCGTGACACGGGCGAGGCCGTGGCCATGCCGGCCGCGCAGCAGAGCGATCAGCGCCAGCAGCGCCAGCACGACACCGATCACGGCGGACACACCCATCACGGTGAACGGCATGGCGTTCTCGGGCGTGAAACTGCCGTCCCGGCCGCCCTCCCACGCCGTCGCGCCGAGCAGGGCGAGAAGGCATTCGGCCAGCACCACCACCACGATCAGGACGACGAGCAGTACGTTTCCGGCCCGCTCGGCCCGGGCGGCCGTCATGCCGTACCTGCCGGCGGCCAGTGTCCCCGGAAGAAGCCGGTGTCATCGAACTTCTGCCGCAGTGTCGTGTTGGCCGAGGTGCATGCCCGCTTGAGGGTCTCGCAGCCGACGATCAATGCGATCGAAGCCGTCACCGCGGCGCCGGCCGCGATGAACGGCGCCGCCGGCAGGCCGAGAATCGTGGCGCTGGAAGCGATCGCGCCGACAAGCCCCACCGCCAGCGCGGCCAGTGCCCCGGCCAGTCCGGTCCAGAAGAGGAAGACGCCGTTGTGCACCTGATCCAGAGCCGTGGCAAGGCCGTCGGTGAGGGTCGTCTTGACCTTCTCCAGCGCCGTCTTCTGCAACGGCAGCATCTGCCGGTAGGCGTCCGCGGCCTCCCCGTCCCAGTTGGTGTCGACGGTGAGCAGCCCGGCGTCGGCGGCCTGCACCTGACCGCTGACCGGTACACCGACCCGGTCGCTCCAGGCCTGCGCGGTCGCCGACAGCGCCGACAGCGAGCCCATGTTGGACAGGATCGTCGTCAGGTTGTCCCAGATGCGCTGCATGAACGCGCAGAACTCGTCCCAGCCCTGGCGGATGCCGGACCGCAAGGGCGAGGGGACGTACGCCATCTTGTCGTCGATCGAAGTCTGCAGCTCGACGGTCTTGGCGTCGATACGGGTGATGGTCGAGTTGATGCGCTCGATCAGGACGGCCTCGGTGCTACTCACGGACTTCCCACACTCCCTCCAGTTCCCGGGCGGCTCGGTCGTTGTTCGTCTCGTACTCGTAGGCGACCCTGTCGAGCTTGACGCTCAATCCGCTGTACACCTCGCTCGCCTCGTCCAACAGGGTCACGACCTTGCGCTGGAGTTCGGCGTAGGTGTCCAGCAGGCCGCTCGGCAGCGACGCCCAGGACAGCTCTGCAGGCCCCAGCGTCAAGCGGCCGGCCTCCTGTGCGGCCTGCCGTGTCACCGCCGCGACCTGCTCCCACGAGGCGGCGTCACGGTGCAGCGCGTCCAATGCGGCCTTCAGCGTCATCAGCCGGCCATCCCGAACCGGCGGGCGAATCCGAACGGATCCTGCATCACCCACTGCGCCTCTCCGAGCGGGCTGTCGGCGATCAACCGCTGCACCCCATGTGTGGCAACCTGCTCGTACGCCGCCCGGAACGCCGCGATGACCTGCCGGGCGATGTTGGCCTCGTGGGCGTCCTCCACCCAGGAACGCCTGAGCCGCACCGCCACGACATCGCCGCTCCCGGTCAACTCCACGGTCACCTCGCGGTGTGGGCTGTGGCCGATGTGCGTCGCGTCCAGAGTCTGTCGCATCCTGCCGGAAACCTCGTCGAGCCCCTGCTCGATCGACTCGACCACCCGGAGCAACGCCACCAGAGCGGCTTCCCGCTCGGCACCGGATATCCGAGTGGACGTGATCGACTCCAGCCGCTGGTGGAACTCACCCGTCGAGGGCACCGGCTCGTGCACGACGGGTTCGCAATACGCCTGGGACCACGCGGCCAGTCGTCGCACCGAGGCGTCCCGCACCGCTTCGGCGACGGCCTCCCCTAACCCGGCGCCCACCAGGTGCGATCGCCACCGGTTCGCGACCGAGACGGCGGCGACCCGCCCGTTCTCGTCGAGCGTCACGGTCACCGATCCGGTCGGGTCGGATCCCGCCTCACCCGGGGCGCGCGCCGCTGACCGCGCCCGGCGCAGCAGGGCCTCACCGTCGTCCCTGAGGCCGGTCAGAGCCTCCAAACGATCATCGAACATCGGAAATCCCCGTCTCGGCACCGACCTGGCTTCGCATCGTCTCGATTCCCAGTACCGCATGCGACGCCAGGCGGTTCAATCTCGTCGGCGCCACCGCGGGGACTCCTGCTTGGCCGGGCGTGTGGAATCTGCGCGATATCAGGTGGAAACAGTTCGCGGTTAGCTTCGTGCCAGGTTTCCCCGTCGCGAAAGGAGCAGGTCGTGAATCTTCTCCTGCTGACCGATGACCACGTCGATGTGCTGCCGGCGCTGGATCTGCTGCCGTACACCGTTCAGGTCGCTCCTCTGACCAGGGGGACGGAGGCCGCCAAGGACCCGCAGCGGGCCGCTGTCCTGGTCGACGCGGGCACCGACCTCAGCCAGGCCCGCGCGGTCTGCCGGGGGCTGCGGGCGAAAGGGCTGACCGTGCCGCTGATCGCGCTGGTCCGGGAGTCCGGCCTGGTCGCGGTCGGTGCGGACTGGTGCATCGACGACTTCATCCTGACCACCTCCGGGCCGGCTGAGGTCGCCGCCCGGCTGACCATGCAGGTGGCCCGGCAGGGGGCGGACAGCACCGGCGGGGACGAGACGATCCGGATCGGGGATCTGAGCATCGACCCGCACAGTTACACGACCCGGCTGGGTGGTGAGGCGCTGGCGCTGACGTACAAGGAGTTCGAGCTCCTGCGGTATCTCGCTCAGCATCCGGGCCGGGTGTTCAGCCGCGATCAGCTGCTGCGGGAGGTGTGGGGCTACGACTACTTCGGCGGCACCCGCACCGTCGACGTGCACATCCGCCGGCTGCGGGCCAAGCTGGGGCCCCGCTGCGAGACGATGATCGGCACGGTTCGGCAGGTGGGCTACAAGTTCGTGTCGCCGTCGACCGGTGGTCAGTGGGATTCCCTGGAGACGTTGTCGCCGCTGGCGCCGAGCAGGAAATCGCAGTCGGCGCCGGTGTTGGCCTGACCGACGGTGTCGATGTAGAGGCGCTCCCAGCCGCGGGTGGGCGACGCGTAGGCTTTCGCCGCCTCCGGCGACGGCTCGCGGGCCTCCCACTCGGCGGCGGGGACGTCGGCGTCCAGGCGGCGGCCGGCGACGTCGAGGACGATCATGTCGCCGGTGCGGACCTTGGCGAGCGGTCCGCCCGCCGCGGCTTCCGGGGCGACATGCAGGACCACGGTGCCGTACGCCGTACCCGACATCCGCCCGTCGCAGACGCGCACCATGTCGCGTACCCCCTGTTCGAGAAGTTTCGCCGGCAACGGCATGTTGGACACCTCCGGCATGCCGGGATAGCCCCGGGGCCCGCACCCGCGCAGCACCAGCACCGAGTCGGCGGTGACGTCGAGGTCGGGATCGTCGAGGCGGGCGTTCAGGTCCTCGACGGAGTCGAAGACGACGGCCGGCCCCCGGTGCCGCAGCAGGTGGGGTGACGCGGCGGCGGGTTTGACGAGCGCCCCGCCGGGGGCGAGGTTGCCGTAGAGGACGGCGATCCCGGCGTGCGGCCGCAACGGGTCGGCGCGGGGCCGGATGACCTCGCGGTCGTAGACCTGCGCGGAGCCGAGGTGGTCGACGAGCGGCCGGCCGCTGACCGTGATCGGTTCCGGGTCGAGCAGGTCACGGACCTCGGCGAGCACGGCGTGCAGACCGCCGGCCCGGTACAGGTCGTCCATCAGGAACCGGCCGGCCGGCAGGAGGTCCACCAGCAGCGGGACCCCGGCGCCGACGTCGTCGAAGTCGTCCTGGGTGAGTGGCACCCCGAGCCGCCCGGCGATGGCGAGCAGGTGCACGACCGCGTTGGTGGAGCCGCCCAGTGCGGCGAGCGCGACGATCGCGTTGCGGAACGAGCCGCGGGTCATCACGGCGCTGGGGCGGAGCTGCCGGTCGGCGAGCCCGACGGCGAGGACACCGGTGGCGTGGGCGGCTTCGAGCAGGCGGCTGTCGGGGGCGGGGGTGCCGGCCACACCGGGCAACGTCATGCCGAGCACCTCGGCGAGCAGGCCCATCGTCGACGCCGTACCCATCGTGTTGCAGTGGCCCTTGCTCCTGATCATCGACGATTCGGAACGCTGGAACTCGGCGGCGCCGAGCGTGCCGGCCCGGACCTCCTCGGAGAGTTTCCACACGTCGGTGCCGCAGCCGAGCGGCACGCCACGGAACGTGCCGGTGAGCATCGGGCCGCCGGGGACCACGACGGCCGGCAGGTCGACCGACGCGGCGGCCATCAGCAGCGCCGGAATGGTCTTGTCACAGCCGCCGAGCAGGACCACGCCGTCGATCGGGTTGGCGCGCAGCATCTCCTCGATCGCCATGGCGGCCATGTTGCGCCACAGCATCGCGGTGGGCCGGACCTGTGTCTCGCCGATCGACACGACGGGCAGGTTGAGCGGGATGCCACCGGCCTGCTGGATGCCGGCGGCGACGCTGCGGGCGACCTCGTCGAGGTGGGCGTTGCAGGGCGTCAGGTCGGAGGCGGTGTTGGCCATCGCGATGTGCGGGCGCCCGTCGAACGCGTCGGCCGGCAGGCCGCGGCGCATCCAGGCACGATGGATGTAGCTGTTGCGGTCGTCACCGGCGTACCACTGGGCGCTGCGTCTCGGCTGCATCGTCGACCTCCGGAGTCACTACGCTTTCATCGACGGACACGACTTCGCAACGGAGCGGCCATGATCACGCGACACGTCTCGCGGGTGGCGAGCGACGCCGGTTTCCTCCTCGGTGAGGGCCCGGTGTGGGATGCCGCCCGGCAGCGCCTGCTCTGGGTCGACATCATGGCCGGTGACGTGCACGAGGGCCGGCTCGGTGCGGACGGCCGGATCGTGACGACCGGCGTCTGGTCCTTCGAGCAGAGTGTGGGCGCCGTCGCGGTGGCCGAGACCGGTGATCTGCTGGTGGCCCAGCGGGAGACGCTGACCCGGGTGCACACCGACGGCAGGCGTACGCCACTGGCGCGTGTGCTGCCGGAGGGATCGCCGGGCCGGTTGAACGACGGCGCGGTGGATCCGGACGGCCGGTTCCTGGTCGGCAGTCTCGGCAACGACCGGGAGGTGCTGGTCCGGTTCGAGGGCGGCGGCTGCACGGTGATCGACGACGACCTGACGCTCTCCAACGGGCTGGCCTGGAGCCCGGCGGGTGACCGTTTCTACAGCGTCGACACGCTCAGCCGCACGGTTTACGTGCGTGACTATCCGGACGGCGCCCGGTCGGTGCTGTTCACCGTCGCGGACGGATATCCGGACGGCCTGTGCGTGGACGCCGCCGGCAACCTGTGGCTGGCGGTCTGGGGTGGCGGCCGGGTCGAGTGCCGGTCGGCCGAGGGGGAGCTGCTCGCGGTGGTCGAGGTGGATGCCCCGCACACGTCGAGTGTCGCGTTCGCCGGGCCGGAGCTGGACGTCCTGGTCATCACGACGGCCACCCAGGACCTGTCCCCCGGTGACCTGGCCCGTCATCCGTCGTCCGGCCGGTTGTTCACCGCCCGGGTCGGCACGGGGCTGCGTACCCCGTACTGGAGATCGGGAAGTTGATCTCATCCTTTCACCGCCCCGGCGGTGAGCCCTTCGGTGAGGAAGCGCTGCCCGAAGGCGTACATGACCACGACCGGGATGCTGACCAGCAGGGATGCCGCCGCGAGCTGGCCCTGCGGCACGACGTCGCCGGCGATCATCGACTGCATCCCGACGGGCAGCGTCTTGTACTCGTCCTTGGTGATGAACACGAAGGCGAACAGGAACTCGTTCCACGCGTTGGTGAGCGTGAACAGCGCGACCGCCAGCAGACCCGGTCTGGCCAGCGGCAGGACCACCCGGCGGAAGGCCTGGACGCGGGTGCTGCCGTCGACCAGTGCCGCCTCCTCCAGGTCGACCGGGATCGACGCGAAATAGCCGGTCAGCAGCCACATCGCGAACGGCAGCGTGAACGTCGGGTACGTCACCACCAGCGACCACAGCGAGTCGGTCAGCCGGGTCTCGATGAGCAGCTGGTAGAGCGGGATGAACAGCAGCGCGCCGGGCATCACGTAGGTGAGCAGCACCGTGACGGTGAAACCCTGGGCACCGCGGAACCGCAGCCGGGCCAGGGCGTAACCGCCGAGGGCCGCGCAGATCAGCGCCACCGCGGTGGACGCGGCCGACACCATGATCGTGTTGAGGTACCAGCGGCCGAACGGCTGGGTGGTGAACAGGGCGCCGAACTGGTCGAGGGTCCACGGCGTCGGCCACAGGTCGTTGTCGCGCATGACGACCTGGGTCTCCGACTTGAACGCGGTCACCAGGATCCAGTACATCGGGCCGAGCACGAAGGCGAGCAGCCCGGCCAGCGCGACACCGGCCGCCACCCTCGACAGCACCGCCGCGACCAGCAGGATCACCGCGAGGGCCAGTGCCGCCTTCCAGAAGATCTCCGGTGACGCCAGGAACAGCAGACCGGTGACGAGCGCCGTGACGGCCCAGGGCAGGGCCCGGCGGGCCGGCCCGGTCCACCGCTGCGGCCGGTTCCCGGGGTCCTCGCGCAGCAGCCGGACCAGGACGAACACCAGTCCGGCGATGATCGGCAGCATGACCAGGGTGACGGCGGCCCCGGCGCCGTACTGGAGCTGCAGGATCGCCTTCGAGTAGGCGACCAGCACGTACGGCGCGGTCACCTCGCCCGGCCCGCCCTGGGTGAGCAGCCAGATCAGGTCGAAGTTGTTGAACGTCCAGATCGACGACAGGGTCACCGTCACGGTGATCACGTGGCGCAGACCGGGCAGGGTCACGTGCCGGAACTGCTGCAGCGGGGAGCCGCCGTCGATGGTGGCGGCCTCGTACAGCTCGGCGGGGATGGCCTTGAGCCCGGCGAGGAAGCAGACGGTGAAGAACGGCACGCCCTTCCACACGTTGACCAGGATCACCGACGGCATGGCCAGGGCCGGGTCGGACAGCCAGCCGGCGGGCCAGCTGTCGACCAGATGCGCGGAGGCCAGCAGCGGGCCGATCCCCGAGTCGGTGAGCAGCGTGTTGACGCTGCCGAAGATCGGGTCGAGCAGGGCGCGCCAGCTGAACGCGGTGACGACCGTCGGCACCACCCACGGCACCAGCAGCAGGCCGGTGATCAGGGCCCGGCCGCGGCGCAGGCGGTGCAGCAGCAGGGCCGCGGACAGGCCCAGCACCACCTTGAACACCTCGGCGTACGCGGTGAAGACGAACGAGTTCACCACGCCGGTACGGAACTGGCGGTCACCGGGAAGTGCCCGGTAGTTGTCGAGACCGACGAAGACACTCTGTGCCCCGTGCCGCACCGTGGTGCTGGTGATCATCGACTGGACGATCGGGACGAGGACGAGCGCACCGACCAGCAGCGCGGTGGGTGCCAGGAACAGCACCGCGAGCCGCCAGTCCCGGCCCAGCCGCCGCTGGACCGGGGTCAGCGAGCCGGTCCGGACCGGTCTCACTGTGGCAGCCCCTGCTGGGTGAAGATCCGCACCATCGCGGCGTGCGCGGCGGTGACCGCCTGTGCGGGCGCGGCACCCTGCACGACCTGCTGCATCATGTCGGTCAGGACGTAGGCGGCGACGACGGCCTGCTGCCCGGCGCTGGCCTTCTGCGGGAACGACAGGCCGTTCTTCGTGGGCAGCGGCAGTGTCTGCTGGGACATCGTGCGCAGCATCGGGAAGGCCGGGTCGCCGCTGGTGAAGAACGGGTCGGCGTCCCAGACCTTCTCCCAGGCGGGCATCGCCAGGCCGGGTGCCTCCTTGGCCACGCCGATCAGGGCCGGCGCGCTGACCAGGTACTGCGCCAGCAGCTTGCCGAGGGTGCCGTTCTTCGCGCCCTTGAAGACCACGAATCCCTGGGACTGGCCGAGCAGCAGCGATCTGTCGGTGGCCGGGCCGATGCAGTCGGAGAAGGCGTGCGTGTTGCCGTACACCGGATTCTTCTTGGTCTTGGAGTCGGCGTAGACGCTGAAGCTGTTGCGGGTGTAGCCGAGGACTCCGGCCAGCCAGTTCTCGTTGTTGCTGGTGTCGGTCCAGCTGTCCACTCCGGGTGGCAGCATCGCCTGGTACTTCGGATTGGTGTAGACGTCGCCGAGGAAGGTGACCGCCTGGACGGTCTCCGGGGTGTCGAAGGTGACCTTCCGGCCGTCGTCGGAGGCGATCGCCCCGCCGTAGGAGTTGATCAGCGCCTCGATCATGCCGTTGCCGTCGCCGGACCGGTTCACCGTCATGCCCCAGCCGAACCGGCGCTTGGCCGGGTCGGAGATCTCCAGGCACAGGTCCCGGAGTTCCGCCCAGGTGTAGACGTCCTTCGGGGTGATGCCCTTCTCCTGCATCCAGTCCTTGCGCAGGAACGATCCGATCCCGATGAAGTGGTACGGGATCGCGAACCACTTACCGTCGAAGACGCAGAAGTTCTTGGCCTCCGCGCAGGGCTCGCCGTAGACGGCGGTCAGCGCCGTGACGATGTCGGTCACGTCCTCCAGGTCACCCAGCGCGTGGAACTGCGCGACGAACCGCGAGTCGGTCATGAACGCGAGGTCGCGGGCCACGCCGCCCTTGACCTCCGCGTCGATCTTGGCGACCACGTCGCCCGCGTCGGCCTGGACCAGACTGTTCTGGATCGTGGTGCCGGTGGCGTCGGCGAACTTCTTGACCGCGCTGTCGAGCGCCGCGTTGGCCGCGGTCGAGTACAGCTTCTGCGACAGCATCCCCATCGAGCTGCCCTTCAGTGGTGCCGCGGCGTCGAGCAACGCTTTCGGAACCTCCGCCCCCGGCGCCGTGGAGGCTGACCCGGAGCCGTCCCCGCACGCGGCCAGAGCGGCCGCGCCGAGCGCCCCCACGCCCATCCCCAGAAATCCGCGACGGGACCACAACGGATCAGCTTCCATTACCCGCACCCCCTGTTCGAAATTTCGAACGTTGTTCGATATACCGTTTCGGGTGAGCGCGACGCTAGGGCAAGGCTGTCAGGGATGTCAATGTTTCGATGAGATTGCGGGCCGCCGGACTACCGGCGCGCGGCGCGGAACCCCATCCGGGCCGACAGGGTCGCCGCGCCCTCACGCACCAGCCCCGTCCACTCCGCCGGCGACTGCGGGGTCCAGCGGATCATCGGCGCCGACAGGCTCATCGCGGCGACGACAGCGCCGGAATGGTCCCGGATTCCCGCGGCGACGCAGCGCATCGCCACGTCCGACTCGCCCACGTCGACCGCGACCCCCTCGGCCCGGACACGGTCCAGGTGGTCCCGCAACCGGTCCGGATCGGTGATGCTCGCCGGCGTCATGCCGGTCAGCGGGCCATGCGACAACGCCGCGTTCAGGCCGGCCCGGTCGAGGCCGGCCAGCAGGACCTTGCCGACCGCCGTGCAGTGGGCCGGCAGCCGCAGCCCCACCCCGGAGACCATCCGCACCGGGTGCGTGCTGTCCACCTTGACCAGGTAGACGACCTCGGCACCGTCGAGCACGGCGACATGCACCGCCTCGTCACACGCGGCGGCCACGTCCCGCGCGACGCTCTGCGCCTCCCGGACCAGGTCGAGCCGCCCGGCGAACGCCGAGCCGAGCTGGAACACCGGCATGCCGAGCCGGTACCGCACCGGCTGGCCCGGGACGGCGACCAGGTACGAGCGCTCCACCAGCGTGACCAGCAGCTCGTGCACGGTCGTCCGGGGCAGGTCCAGCCGCTCGATCACCTCACGGGCCGACATCTCCGGCCGGTCCAGGAACAGTTCCAGGATGTCGAGCGCGCGGATGACCGCCGGCACCACACGAGCCACGTCGATAGTCCTTTCGATCTCGCCCCACAGGCTAGCGCTCTGGTAATCGTGGTGGATGGGCAAAGCTCTCGTGGTCCGCGGCGGCTGGGAAGGCCACCGTCCGGTCGAGGCCACCGAAACGTTCCTCCCGTTCCTGACCGCCCACGGCTTCGAAGTCCGCGTCTCCGAGTCGACGGCGATCTATGCCGACCGCGCCGTCATGGCCGAAACCGATCTGATCGTGCAGTGCGTGACGATGTCGTCGATCGAGCGGGACGAACTGGCCGGGCTGCGGGCCGCGGTGGAGGCCGGCACCGGGTTCACCGGCTGGCACGGTGGCATCGCCGACTCGTTCCGCGCCTCGTCGGACTATCTGCAGCTGGTCGGTGGACAGTTCGCCACCCATCCCGGCAAGGAGCCGGGCTGCCGGGCCGGCGACGAGACCGACAACTTCCTGACCCACACCGTCGCCGTCACCGCGCTCGGCCGCGAGCATCCGATCACCGCCGGTCTGACCGATTTCGAGCTGACCACCGAGCAGTACTGGGTGCTGCACGACGACCTCGTCGACGTCCTCGCCACGACCACCCACCCCGTGCGGCCGTGGCATCCGTGGCACCGGCCGATCACCTCGCCGGCCGTCTGGACCCGGCAGTGGGGCGAGGGCCGGATCGTCGTCACGACACCGGGGCACAGCCTCGACGTTCTTGCGAACCCGTCCGTCCGTACCGTGATCGAAAGGGGCATGCTGTGGGCGAGCCGCACCGGATCGGCATCGTAGGGACCGGCTGGATCTCCGGCGCCTACCTGGAGACCCTGCGCGGCCATCCCGCGGTGACCATCGCGGCGGTCGCCGATCTCGACGCCACGCGTGCCGCGGCGGTCGCCGCCGGCCTCCCCGGCTGCCGCGCGCTCCCGGCCGACGATCTGCTGAGCGACGACTCCCTCGCGACGATCCTCAACCTCACCGTCCCGGCCGCGCACGCGGAGATCGCTTCATTGGCGATCAAAAACGGCCATCAGGTGTACGGGGAGAAGCCGCTGACCTCCGACATGCCCACCGCCCGAGCCCTGATGGAGCAGGCCGGCGCACGCGGGATCGCCGTCGGCTGCGCCCCCGACACGGTCCTGGGAACCGGCGTGCAGACCGCCCGCGCGGCCGTCGACGCCGGGCTGATCGGCCGTCCACTGTCGGCGGTCGCGGTGCTGGCGACACCGGGTCACGAGCGCTGGCACCATCATCCCGACTTCTACTACCGCCCCGGTGGCGGCCCACTGCTCGACATGGGCCCGTACTACCTGACCGCCCTGATCCACCTGCTCGGCCCGATCGTCGCCGTCACCGGCGCGGCATCCCGGCAGCGACCGTCCCGGGTGATCGGTTCCGGTCCTCGCGCGGGCGAGCGGATCCCCGTCGACGTCGACACCCACGTGACCGGGGTCCTGCATCACGCGAGCGGCGCCCTGTCCACGATCACGACGAGTTTCGACGCGGTCCGCACCACCGCCGCGCCGATCGAGGTCCACGGCGAGACCGGCACGCTCGCGGTCCCCGACCCCAATCGTTTCGACGGCGACGTCCGCCTGGCGACCCTGACCACCCCCGGCTGGCAGACCCTGCCGCCGTCGGCGGGTTACGCCGAGGCGTCCCGCGGAATCGGCCTGCTCGACATGCTGACGTCTCCGTCCCCGCGAGCGTCCGGCACCGTGGCCCTGCACGTCCTGGACGCCATGACGTCGCTGCTGCACTCCGCCGCCGAGGGCCGCCGCATCGACCTGACCACCACCGTCGACCGCCCGGCTCCGGTCCCCCTCACCCCCGCCACGAGCTGGCGTGGCCTCCATCAGCCCCGCGACCTCTAGGATCGCCCGGCCCCGGGTGCCGGTAGCCCGGCCTGCCGGTCGGCGCCTATCACCGACCAGGGCCGGCCGGCCCGGCTGACGAGGCGCCGGTAGACGGCGCGTGCCTCGTCGTACCGTCCGGCCGCGCGCATGGCGTCGCCGGCTTCCAGCGCGAGGCCGGGGTCGTCGAGGGCGACGAGCGCCCGGCGATAGTGGGCGAGCCCGGCCGTCACGGTTGCCGGATCGCCGCACAGCCGGCGCCCGAGTTCCCGGGCCGCGGCCGACGACCACCGCGGGTCGTCCAGTTCGACGGCCCGCCGCCACGACTCTGCGGCATGGTCCGGTTCACCCATGGCCGCCAGCCGGACACCGCGCCGGTAGGCGGCCTCGGCCGCCCAGCGCGGGTCGCCGCTCGCCAGGACCCGGTCGTACGCGCGCACGGCCGTCGCGTCGTCGCCGTCGGCGGTGGCGAGCTCACCGAGCCGGAGAGCCGCCAGTGTGCCCCAGCCACTGTCGTGTTCGCTCAGCCGCCGTAGCGCCCGCACCGCGGACACACGATCGGCCGATTCCAGGCGGAGAGCCGCTTTCAGCTGGTCGGCGACCAGGTTCGACCCGGTGACGGAGCCACCGGTCCGGGGGGTGCGGCCGAGGGCCACCAGGCCGGCGAGCCGGTTGTGATAGGTCGGCCGGATCGCCCCCTCGGCGGCCATCCGCTCGTGCACGTAGTCGTAGAGGTCGCTGAGCAGCAGATGACCGTCCCGCCCCCGGGCCGCCCCGCGGAGCCCGGCGACCAGATGCCCGGTGAACTGGCTGGTTCGGCCGGGCGCGACCGCGTCGCGGCTGGGCCGGTCCGGCTGCGAGCTGGTGAGTGCGGCGACACCGCTGCCGTCGAACACCCGTACCGGCGACGGGCCCTTGAACCGATAGTTGCCGGAGTTGCAGCAGTCGAGCACGACGATCGTGGCGGAAGCGCGGCTGGCCTGCATCTGACCGGCCAGGTCGGCAGCGCTCAGCGTGGTGCTCCGGATGGCCCGGCGGGTGGTGTCACGGGCGCACAGGTACAGCTCGCCGTCCTCCTCCCGCCATCCGTGACCCGAGTAGAAGACCAGCAGCTGGTCACCGGGCCGGCCGGCGTCGAGGAAGACCTCGATCTCCTCGCGCATGGGCGAGATCTCCAGGTCGCGGCGCACCATCACGTCCTCGGCGCGGTGCAGGCCGTACTCCCGATCGGTCAGAGCCTCCCGCAGGCGCTCCACGTCGGCCGGCGGACCGGCGAGTCCGGGCAGCTGAACCGGCTCCCGGGGGAACTCGCTGTTGCCGAGCAGGAGTGCGCGGTAGCGGCGGCCGGGCGTCATCACCCCTCGGCGACGGGCAGAGCGGACGGCTCCTCGCCGGCCGTCTCCTCAGCACCGTCCGGCCGGCCGAGGGCGGCGACCAGGGCGGCCCGCATGGCGCTGTCGCTGAGCCCTTCGCCCACGACCCGCACGGTGCGTTCGGTCGCCCCTTCGCCGACGGTCAGCGTCAATCGCCGGGTACTGCGCCCGTTCAGCCAGTTGAGTAGCACGGTGGTGGCGGCTCCGATGGTGCCGGAGGCGCCGAGCGCCAGGATGATCTCGGTGGCCAGGCCTTTCTCACCGGCCCCCGGTGGTAGCTCGCGATGCCGGACGTCCAGGTCGTACGCCCGGAGACGGCGCACGAGCTCACGGCCCTGCTCACCCCACTGCCAGTCGCCCGGCTCCACGGTCGTGTCCTCCGGGATCACGACCACCGGTTGGACTGAATCGGACATCGCATCCCACCCACTGTCGACGGATCCAACATCTGCGTGCTTACATCATCTGCGGGTGACTATCCCTGTCCCGTCGGTGATGCGACAGGATCTCTTCGGACCGGACTTTCCTCCCCAAAAGGTGGATAACGGATGATCGATCGATGGCCCCTCTTCGATGATCGCCGCTTTCCCGATCTCGTCGAGCAGGCACGCGCCGAGCTCCGGCGGCGACTCGCCGACTCCGGCACCGACCGTCCGATCAGCACCGAGGAGGACGCCGTCCTGGCGTCGGCGGCCCTGCTCGTCGACCATCTGCACGACCGGCTCGGCTCGCTCGCCGACGGCCTGCGCGGACCGCTGCTGGACCTGATCGGACTCCGGCCGCGCGGGCCGCACGCCGCGCGGGCCTCGGTGCGGTTCACCTTCGGGACCCCGCTCACCGGCACACTGGAGATCCCGGCCGGCACCGGGATCGGGCCGCCGTCGTTCACCCTGGCCCAGACCCTGCGGGTGGTCCCCAACCGGGTCCTGCGCACTTTCGAGGACCGGGGCGACGTGTACACCGGTCTCGCCGGGACGATCGACCGGACCGCCGTGGAGCTGACCGGTGTGGTGGGCGCCCGCGCCGCCGAGGCCTGGGACGGCCGGGACTGGCTGCCGTGCCGGCTGCGGCCCGCGCCGGGTGAGACGCTGTGCCTGGAGCCGGCGCCGGGCCACGTCCGGCACGACCTGGACGGGCTCGAAGCGGCCTGGCTCCGGTTCCCCGGCGCTTCCGCCCCCGGTGACGTCGACGTGCGCACGGTGGCCGCGGAGGCTCTCGCCGTGCACGCCCACCGCATCGCCGAGGAGCCGCTCGGCATCAGCGACGGCACCGCCGGCCAGGGTTTCCGTCTGCGCGAACGCCCGGCCGTCGTGCCCGGCCACGACCCGGTGGTGGAGACCTCCACGGCGGACGGCTGGCAGACCTGGCGGACGGTCGAGTCGTTCGGCGGCACCCGGCCCGGTGACCACCACGTCCGCTTCGACGTCACGGGCGGCGAGGTCGTCTTTCCGCCCTCCGTGCCGGCCGCCGACGGATCGCGGTCGCCGATCGGCGCCGTGCCGCCGGCCGGCTCGCTGGTTCGCGTCCGCGGATACTGGACCGGCGGCGGCGCGGCGGGCAACGTCCCGGCCGGATCCCTGCGTGAGCTCGGCGCGGACCTTCCGGGGGTGCGCGTGGACAACCCGGCGCCGGCGCGGGGCGGCAGCGACGCCGAGAGCGAGACCGAGCTCTGGCGACGCGCTCCCGGACTGCTCAGGGCGGGTGATCGCGCGGTCACCGCGGCCGACCACGAGGAACTCGCCCGCCGCGCGGACCCGTCGCTGGGCCGGGTCCGCTGTGTCGCCGATCAGGATTCGGGCACCGTGCAGGTGCTGCTGGTGGCGACGCCGCCGAGTGGCCGGGAGCTCCGGCCGTCGGCCGACGACCTCCGGCCGTCCACGACGACCTTCGAGGCCGTGCGGGATCACCTCGACGAGCGGCGGCTGCTCACCACCCGGCTGCATGTGATGCCGCCGCACTATCAGGGCGTCACGGTGGACGCCGAGATCCGTCCGGTCGCCGGCGCCGATCCCGCCGAGGTTCGCGATCGGGCCGAGCGGGCCCTGTACGCCTTCCTGCACCCGCTGACCGGCGGGGAGCACGGCACGGGCTGGCCGTTCGGTGAGGCGGTGCACGAGTCCACCGTCAAGAAACTGCTGTTCACCCTGCCCGGGGTTCAGGACTGCGTCCACATCGGGCTGTCCCCGGTGGATCCGTCGGGCAACACGCCCGGGGTCGCCCGGACGATCATTCCCCTCCTCCGGACGGCCCTGCCGCTCTCGGTCGGTCATCGGATCAAAGTCACCCTCGGGTGACGCGCGACACCAAAAGGGACGGACGCTACCCAACGAGGCGGAGGGCGGCAATCAACCGATCATGCTCTGCGTTGTGTTCGTGTAGCTGAGAGCAACTCGGACATCGGCAACCTACGTTGAGACGGCGCCGAGCCCCGGAAGATTCGGACAGCTTGCCACTTGGCCTGTTCATCGGGGGGCGCACTGCACACAGTGCTATCCGACATGGTCATCCTCACCCGGGGAGCATCCGCATGCCCGAACCGGCCTTCCATGCAATTGCGCTCGTCGATATCGAAGGCTTCGGTGCCCGACCCAATCCCGTGCAGAAACAGGTACGGGAGGATCTCTACCGGATCGTCCGCACCGCACTCGCCGAAGCCGGCTTCGACCCGTCCCGGGTCGCCCAGGAGGACCGGGGCGACGGCATCCTCATGATCGACCCGGACGCCTCCGTGCTGAGCTGGGTGGGAGACTTCGTCCACCGGCTCAACCTCGGCCTGGCCGAGAAGGCCCGCACCACCGCCCCGATCGCCCGGATCCGGCTGCGCGTGGCGGTCCACCACGGACTGTGCGAGCACGACGGCGAGGGGTGGGTCGGCGCCGCCGTGAACACCACCGCCCGGCTCGTCGATGCGCTTCCGCTCAAGGAGGCGCTGGCCGCCGCCGAACAGGCGCATCTCGCCCTGATCGTCTCGCGTCAGGTGTTCGACGACGTCATCCGCCACGACTACCGCTCGGTCGACTCGTCCACCTTCGAGCAGGTCGCGATCAACGCCAAGGAACTGCGTGACGAGATCGCCTGGATCCACGTGCCGGGCTACACGTACCCGCCCGGTGTGACCGCCGCGGTCACGCCTCCGCCGGAGCCCCCGAAGCCGAAGAAGGCCAAGAAGCCCAAGCCCTCGCCGGGCGGCTTCACCTTCAATGGCCCGGTCGAGCACAACGGGGACAACGTCATCACCAAGATCGTCAAAGGCGGTCGATAGTGACGCCGCCCGATCCGCCTCCGGCCGCGCCGGCAGCCGCACCGGCGCCGGCTCCCGCCGCCGGCTCGGCACCCGCGCCCGGTGGCCCGGCCCCGGCGCCGGCGCCGGCCACACCGGACCCTGGCGGCGCCTCGTCCGCGCCGGAACAGGCCGCGCCGAAGCCGGCCCCGCCGGACGTCACACCGGACGGGGAGCTCAAGACCACCGTCGACTCCTCCGACCCGCAGGCCGCCCAGGTGGACGGCCGGGCCGGGCGGCAACGCCAGCGCAACATGGAGAACGCCCGGCTCAAGATCGTCGGTGACATGGTCGCCGGCAACAAGACGGTGTTCACGCTCGGCGACGAACAGCCCGCCCCGCTGCAGACGCTCGGCGCGCTGATGAGCGAACCGGTCCGGCGGGCCTTCGTCGAGCCGGACGGCTGGGCGGGCGTACGTAAGGCGATCGGTGACAAGCGGGTGATCGTCCTGCGCGCCCAGCCCGGTCACGGCAAGTCCGCGGCCGCGATCCGCCTCCTGCAGTCACCGCCCGACCGGCGGATCTTCAACATCGACCGCAACGTGGACCTGCGCCGGCTGGGCCACTGGCTGGAGACCGACGCCAAGAGCGACGACCCGCTGCCGCGCTCCTCCGGCTTCCTGCTCTGCGAGCCCCTCGCCTGGGGCGACCTGCCCTCCTGGGTGCTCGACAAGCTGGAGACCACGCTCCACGACATCGACGCCCGGCTGATCATCACGATCACCGCCGACGCCGCGGCGGCCGACGCCGACCTGATGCGATACGTGGTCACCCTGCCCGCTCCGCGGGACCAGTCGGTCGTGCTGACGGCCCACCTGTCCTGGCAGCTGCGCAAGCCGACGGACGCCACCGAGAAGCTGCTCGCCGACCCGGAACTCGCCGAGTTCACCGGGCAGGTCTTCGCCGCCGACCGATCCATGAAGGCGGCCGCCGACCTCGCCCAGATGATCGGTCTGAACCTGGACGGCGCCACCGTCGACATCACGCGGCTACGGCAACGGTGGGCCGAACGCGCCACCGAGGACTTCGAGATCTGGTTCGGCGGGCTGCCGGACGTGCCCACCCGGTGCCTGGCCATCGCGCTCGCGGTGCTCAACGGACTGCCCTTCGAGATGGTCGTCTTCGCCGCCGACTGCCTCGCCGAGATGCTCGACGGCCCGCACGAGGGTGCCGACGGCGGCAACCCGCGCCCGCCGTGGCGCGATCCGTTCACCACCACCCGGGTCGAGCTGCTGCGCCTGTTGCGCGCCCAGGTGTCCACCGCGACGGTCCGCGGCCCGTTCGGCAACGCGCCGGCCGAGGTCATGGAGTACGTGGCGAAGGACTACGCCCGGGACGTACTGAGCCGGGTCTGGTGCGAGTACCGGATCCAGCGGCCGCTGCTCAACTGGCTCCAGCTGCTCGCCGAGAACAAGTCCGAGGAGGTCCGCATCTGGGCCGGCACCGCGCTGGGCCTGTTCGCCACGCATTCGTTCGACTTCGTCTACCGGCTCGCCCTGGCGCCGATGGGCGCCAGCGAGAAGTTCTGGCTGCGTGACGTGGCGGCCAACGCGCTGAGCCTGCCCGCCGAGGACCCGCGGATGCGGCCGCTGGTGGAAGCGGTCGTCGCCGGCTGGTACCACAACGCGGGCAACCGGGCCGGGCAGGCCACCGCCGCCCGGGTGTGGGGTGTCGCACTCGGCCCGCACGACCCCGACCGGGCGCTCAACGCCCTGGAGCGGCTGACCACCGTCGACGACCGCCGGGTGGCCCGCGGCATCGGCGACAGCATGGCCGACCTGCTGCTGGCCGACGAGGACGGCAACGCCGCCCGGGTGCTGCGCCGGGTCGGCAGCTGGCTGCACGACGACCGCCGGCTGCTCAGCGGCGCCTTCGTCTTCCTCTGGCTGGCCGAGAACCTGACCGCCGAGGCGGAGGGCGAGGCGACGTGGCCCTGGCTGCTGCGGGCCGCGGACCGCGATCACCGCGGCCGGACCCGCGATCAGCTGCTCAAGATGTGGCACCGGGTGCTGCTGTCCGGTCTGCTCGCCGTCACCGCGGGCCGGGCGCTGGCCCGCTGGGCCGACCTGGCCGAGGCCGACGAGAACGTGCGCACCGCCTTCGCCCGGATGCTGGCCGCGCTGCCCAGCTCGATCGGCTGGGCCGATCCCGTCGAACTCAACCTCCGCGCCCATCTCACCCAATGGCGGGATCCGGAGAACCTGCAGCCCAAGACACTCACCGCGTACGCCGTCGAAGCCGAACTCGCCAAGAGGAACGGGTCCAGTTGACATCTCCCCGCATTGAAGGGACGGGGATTCCACTGGGTCGCCCCAGAGTCGTTCCTGTTTCATCGCCGACTGCCCGCCCGGGAGGTGTTTCCCCGTTGAGGTCCTCTGTCAGCTCCACAGGCCGTCACCGCCAGCCCGGCGGCCAGAATGTTACGGGCCGCGTTCACGTCCCGATCATGCTCGGTACCGCAGCCGGTGCAGATCCACTCCCGCACCGACAGCGACATCTTCTCCGCCCGGACCCCGCACACCGAACACAGGCGGGTCGAGGGGTACCAGCGCGGCACCGCGATCAACGTCCGCCCGTACTCGGCGGCTTTGTATTCCAGGAGGGTCCGGAACGTGCCCCACGAGGCGTCGCTGATCGCCCGCGCCAGCGTGTGGTTGCGGAGCATGTTGGTCACGGCGAGGTCCTCGATCACGAGCACTTGGTTATCGCGCACGAGCCGAGTCGTCACCTGATGCCACATGTCCCGGCGCCGGTCGGCGACCCGGGCATGCACCCGTGCCACCCGCAGCCGCGCCTTCTCCCTGTTACAGGAGTCCTTCTCCTTCCGCGCCAGGATCCGCTGCGCCCGCGCCAGGGCGGCACGTTCGCGACGTTCCTGCCGTGGGTTATCGACCGGTTCGCCGTCCGACAGGGTCAGCAGGCGGTTGAGGCCGGCGTCGATCCCGACCGCCGCCGTGGAGCCCGAGGCGGCAGGAACGGGCCGCTTGACGCGCAGCGAGACGAACCAGCGGCCGGCACGGTCCTGCGACACCGTCACCGTCGACGGCACCACACCATCCGGCAACGGCCGCGACCACACCACATCCAACGGTGTGTCCATCAGCTTCGCCAGCCGCAACTCACCATCACGGTAGGTGAACCCACTACCGGTGAACTCCGCCGACCGCGACGAGTGCTTCCTCGACTTGAACCGCGGATACCGCGCCTGGCCGGCGAAGAAGTTCTGGTAGGCGGCGTCGAGATGCCGCAGTGTCTGCTGCAACGGCACACACGACACCTCATTCAGAAACGCGAAGTCGGGCGCCTGCTTCCACCCGGTCAGCAACGACGACGTCGCACCGTAACCCAACGTCTCCTGCCGCTGCTGCCAGGCGTCACGCCGGGCCTGCAACCCCAGGTTGTAGACCAGCCGCACACACCCGAACGTCCGCGTCAACAGAACGGCCTGCTCAGCAGTGGGGTAGAAGCGGTACCGGTACCCGCGTTCCACGCCCTCGACCATCCACAGAGGATAGAACACCCGTACGAACACCTGAGCGCTGGGGTGGCCGCCCTGACACCGATCCCCCTGCATGGCGGATCGGCTATACCTGTCCTGCTCCGCAGGGCATCTCGTCTCCTCCCCGGCCCGAAGGCCGGAATATCCACGGAAGGACTCTGATGACCAACTCCGTGCCACTCGTGCTCAGCCAGACCCCGGTCCAGGGCTTCTTCCGTCCGGAGCCGAACCGTGACCCCAACGTCGCCGTCGTGTACGCGACCGCCTCCGGTGAGCTGGTCTACTACTCCGGGCGTACCCGATCGTTCGGTCAGCGTTTCCTCAGCGAGTGCCGGACCCGCTACGACGTGGACCTGAGCGACCACCGCCGGACCGCCGAACTGGCCAGCAAACCGCTGCGCACCCGGGACGGCCACCACTTCATCGCCACGATCGACGTGGCGTTCAAGGTGCACGACCCGTGCGAGATCGTCCGCCGCAACATCCGGGACGCGCTTCCCGTCGTCTACACCTATCTCGTCCGGGTCCTCGAGTCGATCACGTCCCGGTTCGACGTCGACAACCCGAGCGCCGCGGAACGCGCCATCCAGAGCGAGTTCCTGAACCCGGCGGCGCTGCCCGACGGCATCACCGTCTTCGAGGTGACGCCGCGGCTGCGGCCCGACGACGCGACCGCCGAGTACTTCCGGACCCGCCGCGACGCCCGGCGGGCCCTGAACACCGACGCCGACCAGCACCTGGTCGACATGCAGCGCGAACGGCAACGCCAGGAGCGGGAGGCGGCGATGCAGGCGGCGAAACTCGCCGCGCAGGAGAAGGAACGCGCCGCCCTCGCCGCCCGTGGGCTCACCGCCGCCGACATGGCCCGGGAGCATCTGATCCGGCACCCGGAGGACACCGAGAAGGTCACCGCCATGCTGCTGGAACACGAGCGGGCCGCGATGCAGGTGCAGGACGCGCACAGCGTACGCACCACCGAGTTCATCAAGTTCATGATGGACAACGGCGTGGTGCCGCCCGGGCAGTTCCAGCCGTTCGTCCAGGCGGCCGCACAGGCCTACCAGCTGGCCCCGACGGCGCCGCCGAGCATCGGGCCGGGCGCCTGGAACCAGCCGCCGGTGCTGCCGGCCGGGAACCCCGGGAACCAGCCGGCACCGGCCGGGCCGGGGACGGAGCAACCGCCGGTGGTGCTGGAGCAGGACCCGCACACCAAGGTGTGGTCACCCGCCGACGGCGTGCAGCCGGTGTATCTGCTGGTCGACGAGTCGACCGAGGCCGCGCCCTACCTCGACGACCTCGGCGACGGCCTGCAACGGCTGCTGGACGGCCTGCGCCGGGTGCCCGCGATCGCCCCGACCATCCGCATCTCGGTACTCGGGTTCGCCGACCAGGTGGCGCCACGGCTCTCGATGGCCGCCGTCGACGCGGGCACGTCCGCGCCGTGGTTGACCTCCCGCGGGCCGGCCGGCTGGGCCAACGCGTTCGAGACCCTGTACGGCCGGATCGGTCCCGACGTCGACTCGCTCAAGAGCCAGGGCATCACCGTACGGCGGCCGCTGGTCTTCCTGCTCGCCGCGGCGCCGCCGGCCGACGAGGGGCTCTGGCAGACCCCGTACAGCCGGCTGACCGACCCGGCGACCCACCGGTACGCGCCGCAGATCGTGGCCTGCGGGGTGGGCGGCGCGACCAGCCGGCACATCGCGTCGATCGCCACGAAACCCGAGTTCGGGTACGTCGCGGCAGCCGAAGCCGACGTCCACCGCGCGATCGGCGAGTTCTGGGACGCGTTGACCCGGTGCCTGATCACCTACGGCCGGTCGCTGCTCGACGGCAGGCCCGACCTCGAGTTCCCGATGCCCCCGCACTTCCGGGTGGCCACCGCTTCCTGACCGTCGTCCCATCCCGATCCGGCTGACGCCGGGGAGAGCGAGTCACTGAAATGGCAGGAAACTCCGGGAACCTGCTCCCGGTCTACATGGTCGCCGACGAGTCCTACTCGATGAGCAACTACATCGGCAACCTCAACGACGGTCTGGCTCAGCTGCACGGCGCCCTGATGGGCGAGCCGATGGCCGCGGCCAAGGTGCGCTTCACGATCCTCGGGTTCTCCAACGACGTGCAGCTGCGCCTGGCCATGGCCGACCTGCGGCACGAGGACAAGCTGCCACAGCTGATGGCGCGCACGCAGACGGCGTACGGCAAGGTCTTCGAAGATCTCCGGGCCCGCATCCCGGCCGATGTCGCCTCCCTCAAGGGCCAGGGTTACACCGTGCACCGCCCGGCGGTGTTCTTCCTCAGCGACGGCCAGCCGACCGACGGCGACGGCTGGCGCAGGACCCGTGATCAACTGGTCGACCGCAACCTCACGACGGCCGCGCCGAACATCATCGCGTGCGGCATCGGCGACGTGCACCCGCAGACCATGCTGGACGTGGCGACGCAGACGGACTACGCGTTCGTGTCGACCGGCAGCGACCTGGGCGCGGAGATCGCCAAGTTCTGTGCGGCGCTGACCAAGAGCATCGTGAAGTCGGGCCGGACCGTCGGGTCGGCGCAGCCGGAGCTCGTCGTCGAACGCCCGCAGAACTTCAAGATGGCGATCGACGTGGTCTGACGATGCCCAACGTCGTACAGCGACTCATAGGTTGGTTCTTCTACCGCGACGAGGAGGACGAGGCCCGGCGCCGCACGTGGCAGCCTCCGGGCCCGTCCTCCGACGGCTACCCGCAGGAGAACCGCGGCAACGTCTACGGCGGTCAACAACGGGTGACCCGGGAAGGTGTTCACGACGTGCAACCGGACCAGCAACGCGCCCCGGTCATCGAGGACCGGGGGCGCACACCCGAGCAGCAGGTCCCGGCCGACCCACCGGCGCCCTCACCACGTCGCAAGGCGCCGCCCGCGCCGCCGCCCGACCCCACCCCGTGGGATCCGCCGGTCGTGGGCAGGCCGATCCCGTGGTTCCGGCCGAAACCGCCGAACGCCGAGGCCTACCGTCCCGACTACGTCGCGGACGGCTGGAGCACCCCGCACTTCACGATCCGGGTCGCCTCGGCACGCGGATACGCCCATCGGTACACCGGCGACCCCCGGCAGGACGACGTCGCCGTCGCCTGGCACCGGCCCACCGGGGCGGTGCTGTTCGCGGTCGCCGACGGCGTCGGCAACGCCCCGCTGTCACACATCGGGGCGACGTCCGCCTGCCGGGCCGCGATCGGTTACATGACGGCCGGGCTGAACTCGCCCGAGGAGGCGGTGGACTGGTCCGAGCTGTTGCAGAGCGCCGCATGGCAGGTGTGCGAGCAGGCCCGGATCTCCCTGGGGCTGTCCCGGATCGACAAGGCCGCGGCGGAGGAGCAGATGGCCACCACCCTGGTGGCGGGCTGTGTGATGCCCGAGGCGGACGGCGCCAAGGTGACCTTCGTGCAGGCCGGCGACTCCAGCGCGTGGATGCTGAACCCACGGGAACGCCGGTACCGCTGCCTCGCGCCGACCAAGTACCGCCGGGGCGAGGAGGTCGTCAGCAACGCGGTCGTCGCCCTGCCCCGGGTTCCGTCGAACAGCGTGCGGTCCGGGTCGGTGCTGCCCGGCGAGATCCTGCTGGTCGGCACCGACGGATTCGGCGACGCGCTGGGCGACGGCGAGAATGCGGTCGGCGACCACTTCGTCAGGACGTTGAGCGAGGTGCCGCCGGTGCTGAAGTTCGCCAACGACCTCGACTTCTCGTTCGAGACCTGGGACGACGACCGGACCCTGTTCGCGCTCTGGCCGCACCACCCCGCGGGCAGGTGACCGGGTGATCGGCAACGACGTCCATCATCTGCCGCGCCCGGTGCTGGAGCCGCTGGTCCGGGTGGGCGAGGGTGGCCAGGGTGTCGTCTACTTCACCGACCGCATCCGCATCAACAAGATCTGGTCGGCCGCGTACAAGGAGTATCTGCCGGGGACGAAATTCGATCCGCAGGTCATGCGGCAGATGGTCGCCTACGTCCCGTCGCTGGATGCGGCCGACGGCCGCTGGCTCTGCGAGAACACGGCCTGGCCGGCCGCGGTCGTGCTGAACGGCAGCCAGGTCAGCGGATTCCTGATGCGCCGTATCCCGGACCGGTTCCGGATGCCCTGGGGCGACAACGGCGCGACGGCGCCCGCCGCCCTGCAGTACCTCCTCAACCCCCAGACCTACCTCAACCGCAAGGGCATCCACATCGACGGGCGGGTCCGTCTCGAACTGCTCGAAGCGATCGCGGACGTCATGGCCCGGCTGCACAGTCTCGACATCGTGGTCGGGGACCTGTCACCGAACAACCTGCTCGTCGACATCAGGAACCCGGCCTGCTTCTTCATCGACTGCGACGCGATGCGGTTGCGCGGCCAGGACGTCCTCGACCAGGTGGAGACACCGGAGTGGGGGGTACGGGGCAACCGTCACGAGCCGATCGCGACGCCGGCCAGCGACTCGTACAAGTTCGGGCTGCTCGCGGCACGGCTCTTCGCCCAGGACCAGATGGGGCAGGACCTCACCGCCCTCGCCGGCGTGTCGAGCGAGCTGGGTGTGCTGGCCCGGCGCAGCCTGGACGCCGACTCGACGCGGCGCCCGTCGATGGGCGACTGGCTGGGAACACTGCGGACCGCCCGGATCGGCGCGCCCGTGCCGTCGCCACGGCGGACCGTGCGGGCCACCCCGCCGCCCGCGGCCACGACGGCGCCGTCTGTCATCCGGGTCCCGGCGCCGCAGCCGGCGGTCCCCGACCGTCCGGTGCGGGCCGCGGTGATCAAGGGGGTCACCGCCCTGACCATCCTGGTGCTCGTGATCACGCTGATAGCTCAACTGGTCTGAGCGTTCCTCGGGTCGACTTCGGACATACGATGGGGCGATGACGCTCGGCCACCCCCGGGAGTTGTTCTGGCACTCGTTGCGCCAGGATCAGCGCGACACCCTGATGACGATGGGCACCCGCCTGCGGTTCGGTCCCGACGAGGTGCTGGTTCGCGAGAGCGACTCCTCCACCTTCGCGTTCGTGCTGCTCAAGGGCTGTGTCAAGGTCTCCGCGATCGGCCGGCACGGCTACCAGGCGATCCTCGGCCTGCGCGACGCGGGCGAGCTGGTCGGTGAGTTGGCGGGCGCGGACGGCGGTCTGCGCTCGGCGACCCTCACCGCCATGACCGACGTGGAGGCCCTACGGCTGCCGGCCGCCCAGTTCGGGCCGTTCGTCCGGTCCGACCCCGAGGTGGCCGCGATGCTACGGCGTACGCTGTCGGCCCGCCTCCGGGAGGCGGACCTCTCCCGGGCCGCGGCCGGCGCCGAATCGGCCCGGCAGCGGCTGGCGGCGCTGCTGCTTCATCTGGGTCAGCGGTACGGCGACGCGCAACCGGGCGGCGAGATCGTCATCAACCTCGCCCTGTCCCAGCACGATCTCGCCGGCCTGGCCCTGACCTCACACCGCTCGCTGGGCCGGCTCCTGGCCGATCTGCGCCGCGACAACCTGGTCGTCACCGGACGCCGGCGGGTGGTGCTGATCGGCATCGCCGAACTGACCGAGCTGGCCGACGACGGTACGTAGGGCTCAGATGTTCTGATACTCGAAGGTCTGATGACCGTACTGCGGGCCGACCACGTTCCAGATCTTGACGAAGTCCTTCTTGGCCTGGGTGGACTTGACCGACTCCTGGTCTCCGCGTTTGCGGTCCGGGCCGTTGAGCACCGACTTCCCGCAGCCCTTCTTGATGAGTTTCTGCCCCCAGCCCCGGTAGGCCTCGTCGGCCGCCTTGGAGTGCCGGAACGCCTCCACGAGCCGGCCTTTCATCTCGGCGCCGTCGTCGACGTCGGTGACCACCAGCGCGTTCGCGGCCGCGTACGAACGCTGCCGGGCCTCCGCGGCCGCGCCGAGGTCGGACACCGACTTCTTGAGGCTCCTGCACTTGGAGAGATTGCCGATCGCGGTCTTGACCTTGGTGCGCACCGGCGCCGAGGAGTCGAGCAGCGCGGCGATCCCGTCGGCCTGGGCCTGCGCCTGCGCCCGGTCGTCGGCGGCGACGGCCTCGGCCACCTGGCCGAGCCACGACTCGATCTGCTGCGTGTGGGTGACACCGTAGCCGAGCAGGCACGCGACGACCGCGAACTTGGCCAGGCGCCGCCGCCGGCGACGGTTGAACCACGGCGTCCGGACGGCGACCGGCGCGTACACCGGCGGCGCTTTCGGCGCCACCCGCGTCCGGCTCGGCTTCGGAGCCGGTGGCGCCACCGGCTCACCGAGCGCACCCCGGGCGGCCCGCAGCTGTTTCTCCCATTTCGCGAGGTCCGGGCGTCGGGACACGGATCCGCTCAGCCCCTGGACGGCCAGGGCGTGCACACCCGCGCCGGCCCGGCGCAGCGCCGCCGCATCGGTGGTGCTCTGGTCACCGGCGAACAGTCGGACACAGAGCAGCACGAACTTGTAGACGTCGCTGTCCTTGGCGGCCATCGCGCCGTCCTCGGAGAGCGCCTCCCAGTCGGTGGTCTCGACCTGCGGCAGCACGGTACGCCCGTTCAGCTGCATCGCGTCGCAGTCGATGAAGTGGCACAGGGGTTTCCCCGCCCGGCTGAACAGCAGGTTGTTCGGTGAGAGGTCACCGACCGTCAATCCGAGCCGGTGGAACAGCCGCAGGGTGCCGGCGATGTCGGCCAGCAGGTCGAGACGGAACCGGTCGTCGACGCGGATGTCGACCCGGTCGAGGTAGTCGGACCGGTTGAGCAGCAGCTGGGTCTGGCCGAGGCGGTTCTGCCGCTGGCCGTCGGGGAGTTTCAGCGTGGTGTGGAAGCGCCCCGGAACCAGCGGCATGGTGAACCCGCTGACCCGCCCGTCGTCGGTGACCGTGTCGCGGGGCCAGGCGGCCGCGGCGAGCAGGTCGCGCCGGTCCCGTTCGGACAGGCCGGCCGGCAACCCGATCATGTCGGTGAGCACGCCGGCGTCGAGGTCGGCGAGAGCGTCGCCGGAGTAGGCCTTGTAGACCAGCGACGGCGACCGCGGCAGCGCGTACACCGTTCCCTGTCCGCCGGCGCCGAGTTCCTCACCCAGCGGACCAAGGCTCGCCAGCGTCACCAGGCCCATCGAGAGCTTCCTTCCGTCTGTTCGATCGCTACCGCACAGTGGCCGGTGACGGGCGTGGTCACCAGGCCAGATGGCGAACAGGCCCCGATCAGTCGAGGTGATCCGCCGCCGACACCCGATAGGTGGCACCGACCGGCAGCGCCGACCGGATGACCTCGTCCAGGCCGTCGAGCCGTTCTCCGGCACCGAGCCGTTCTCCAGCGCCGAGCCGTTCTCCAGCACCGAGCCGTTCTCCAGCACCGAGCCGTTCTCCGGCACCGAGCCGTTCTCCGGTGCCGAGCCGGACGATCACCGGGGCTGCCGGCTGCCGGGCGGGCGTCTGCGGGACCGCGGACCAGGTGGTCGCACCCGGGTCGATCACCTCGGCACCGACGCCGTAACGCAACTCGATCAGGTCGGCGAGACCACGGGCGGTGCCCCGCCGCCGATAGCAGCCGATCAGCCCGGCGAGCAGCCGGCGGCCGTGCCGGTCGTCGAGCAACTGCGGACTGTCGACGCCGAGCGCCCGGTACATCCAGGCCAGGACGTCGGCGGGCGCGACATCGGCGGAGAGCAGCACCGGGAGCTGCTCGGCGAACGCCGCGACCGGCGCCGCGACGGCGTCCACCGCTTCCACCATGGCCGGGAACACCCCGGATCGGACCGGCACGGGAGCGGTCCGGCTCAGTGCGGTGTGGACCGGGGCGGCCCCGGACATCAGCTCACGCGCGGCGTCACTGATCACGAGGCGGACGTCGGCCTCGCCCTCCGCGGGCACCTCCGCCAGCGATCGGGCCGCCGTCACCGCGTCACCGAACCAGCCCCTGCCGTCGTGGTGACACATACCGACGTCCAGGCCGAGACCCAGTCGGAGCCGCTCCGGCCGCACCGCCCGGCCGTCGGCCAGGTCCTGCACGAAACCGCCGCCAAGCCGTCCGATCGCGGTCGGCGGCAGAAGGATCAGCAGGGCGTCACCCGAACGCGCGTGCTCGGCCTCCGACCGCTCCAGTCCGGACACCCGGAGCACATCGTCTTTCAGATCACCCCATGGCGGCGAGCCAGGCTCGGCGACGACCGCCAGCACCGCCCGGTACGTGTCTGCCACATGTCCGATCCTGGTGTCCTTGTCCGTCCGACACCACTGACCGTACGTGCAGTCCTCAATGACCGCTTTCCGCAGGGATCGGCTGGTCCGGCCGGAGCGACGAGGCCAGGCGGCCGCCGGTTCGCCGCGCGGCCGGACCCTGATCGTCGCCTGACGCGCTGACCTGCACATGAGCGGCCGTTCGCGACGGTACCGTCGCTGAGGAGAGGCTCCGGCCGCGATCCGTACGCCAGAAAGATCCGACAATGGCCAAGACCACCGAGGAACCGCAGCCGTGGACCGCCCCGACCGCCAGTGCGTCGCTCGGCGGCGGCCCGGCCCGGGCCTGCCGGGTCACCCGGGAAAGTGACGGCACGCTCCGGCTGAGCCTCACCGGATTCGCCATGATCGGTGTCGACGTGGCCCTGCTCTGGACGCAGAACGGCACCGGTTTCAGCATCGTGGGCACGGTGGTTCCCCCACCCGCCGGTGCCATGCCCGGCGTGTACATGCGGGTGGACACGACGGTGGGCGCCGTCGACCGGCGACGCTCACGGCGCGTGTCCGTGCAGGTGCCGGTCGTGCTGATCCTGCCCTCGGGTCAGATGTTCCCCGGCCTGGCGATCGACCTGTCGCTGGGCGGAGCGCGCGTCATCGTCGATCTGGACGTCGACGACCTCGGCGAGGAGGCACTGATCGATCTGGTCGACGGCCTGGCCCCCGGCGAGTCGGTCACCCTCGAGGTGTTGCTGCCCGACGGCCCCGCGGACCTCGAATGTCACGTCCGCGGCAGCGACGAGCTCGGTGACGTCCGCCTGCTCTTCGTGGACGTCGCCGCCGAGGTCCGCGAACGGCTCGACGCCTTCCAGAGGACCCAGTGACCCGCCCCGCTCAGCCGCGGCCGCCGCGGGCGTTGACCAGGCCGGACTCGTAGGCGGCGATCACCAGCTGGGCGCGGTCGCGGGCGGCCAGCTTGTGCAGCAGGCGCCCGATGTGCGTCTTCACGGTGCCGACACCGAGGTGGAGATGGCCGGCGATCTCGGTGTTGGACAGGCCGGCGGCGATCAGGGACAGCACCTCCCGCTCGCGGTCGGTGATGGCGTCGAGGCCGCGCGGCGTACCGGATGAGGGTCTGTCCTTGCCGGTGTAGGCGTCGATCAGCCGGCGGGTGGCCCGTGGCGCGAGCAGGGCCTCGCCCGCGGCCACCAGCCGGACACCGTTGAGCAGCTCGGCGGCGGTGGCGTCCTTGACGAGGAACCCGCTGGCGCCGGCCTGGAGCGCGGCATACACGTACTCGTCGAGATCGAACGTGGTCAGGATGAGCACCCGCACCGCGGCGGTGTCCGGACCGGCGCAGATCCGGCGGGTCGCCTCGATGCCGTCCATCTCCGGCATCCGCACGTCCATCAGGACCACGTCGGGTTGCAGCTCCCGGGCCAGGCGGACGGCCTCGGCGCCGGTGCCCGCCTCACCGGCGGTGGTGAGGCCGGGCGTCGCGTCGAGCAGCGCCCGGAAGCTCTCCCGCATCAGCGGGTGGTCGTCGGCGAGCAGCACCCGGACGGTCACGCATCCTCCTCGGCCGGTGTGCAGGGGATGACGGCGGTCACCCGGAACCCGCCTTCCGGACGGACACCGGTGGTGAGCCGCCCGCCGTACATCGAAACACGTTCGCGCATTCCGATCAGCCCCTGCCCGGTGCGCCGCCGGCGGGACGACGCCCGTCCCCGTCCGTCATCGATCACCTCGATGTGGACCTCGCCGGCGCCGGACCGCACCGTCACCCCGCATCGGCGCGCGTCGGCGTGCTTGATCACGTTGGTCAGGGATTCCTGGACGATGCGGAAGACGGTGAGCCCGACCGCTTCCGGCAGGTCGCCGGTCCCGGTCAGATCAAGATCTATGTGGAGTACGGGTGACCGCATCCGATCCACCAGGCCGGGCAGGTCGCCCACCCCCGGCGTGGGTTCCCTCCCGGCGGCCGGGTCGCCGTCGTCCCGCATCACGTCGAGCAGCCGCCGGATCTCGGTGAGCGCCGACCGGCTGGTCCTCTCGATCGTCTGCAGCGCGGCCCGTGTCTCGGCCGGTTTCTCCTCGGCCAGATGGTTGGCGATGGTGGCCTTGACCGTGATCAGGCTCAGGCTGTGGCCGACGATGTCGTGCAGCTCGCGGGCGATCCGCAGCCGTTCGTCGGCGACCGCGTCCCGGGCCAGCCGGCGGGCCGCCTCGGCCTGCAGGTCGCGCCGCCACCGGACGAGCCGGCCCGCGGCCCACGCGGCGGCGATGACGACGACGGCGATGCCGGTCTCCACCTGCCACCACAGTGGTGCCTCGCTCTCCGGCGCCGAGGCGGGCGTCACGCCGGTGCGCAGGTATAGCCAGGGAATAGTGATCCCGGGTGCGGCCAGCCCGGCGATCAGCAGAGACGCCGCCGGAAGCCGGGTGGTGACGGCGGCCGCGCTGTAGAGGGCGACGGCAACCGGGATCCAGGCCAGGAAGATGACGCCGAAGCCGACCACCCCGGCGGCGGTGGCGACGGCGGCGGCGGTGGTCACGACGGCGAAGACCGGCACCGGCCAGCGGCGGCGCACCACGAGCGGCAGCCCGGTCGCGGCAGCGGCGAGCCACGCGAACCCGGCCGGTCCGGTGTAGGCGGGACCCGGCGGATCCAGGACCGCGGCGACGATCTGGTAGGTCAGCACGACGGCGACGGCCGCGTCGATGAGCGTGCCGCGTACCTGAACTGCCTCGGCCCGTGTCACCCGCCCACGCTATCCGGGGATCGCTGCGGGGCGCGTCTGACCCAGGTCATACCTTGGGTTCCGACCTCGGTCAGACTCGCGGACCCCCGCCCCGCCGACACCATGGGACGCATGATCGAGCTGCGGGAGCTGACCAAGCGATATGGACCGACGACGGCGGTCGACCGGTTGTCCTTCGAGGTCCGGCCAGCGGTGGTGACCGGTTTCCTCGGGCCGAACGGTGCCGGCAAGTCCACCACCATGCGGATGATGCTCGGCCTGCACCGGCCCACCGCGGGCGAGGCGCTGATCAACGGACGCCGGTACGCCGAGATCCGCCACCCGCTGCACGAGGTCGGCGCGGTCCTCGACGCGGACGCCGCCCACCCCGGCCGGAGCGCTTTCACCCACCTGGCGTGCCTCGCCCGCAGCAACGGCATCGGCCGCGCCCGGGTGGAGGCGGTGCTGGCGCAGGTCGGCCTGGAGAGTGTGGCCGGCAAGCGGGTCGGCGGGTTCTCGCTCGGCATGCGGCAGCGGCTCGGCATCGCCGGTGCGCTGCTCGGCGATCCGGCGGTGGTGCTTCTCGACGAGCCGGTCAACGGCCTCGACGCCGCCGGCATCCGGTGGATCCGGTCCACGCTGCGGTCGCTGGCCGCCGAGGGCCGCACGGTTCTGCTGTCCAGCCATCTGATGAGTGAGATGGCGGTGACCGTCGACCGGGTCCTGATCATCGGCCGGGGCCGTCTGCTGGAGGACACGTCGGTGACCGAGATGCGCGACCGGTTCGAACGCGACGTCCTCGTACGCACCCCACGCCCCACCGAGCTCACCATCCTCCTGAGCCGGCTCGGCGCCACCGTCACCCGCACCGCCGACGGCGACCTGATCACCGTGGGCGTGGACGCTCCGGCCATCGGCGACGCCGCCGCGTCCGCCGGAATCCCGATCCACGCACTGACGCCACGCAGCGCCACGCTCGAGGACGTCTACCTGCAGATGACCAGCGCGGCAGCGGACTACCGGGCCACCACCCCGGCCCCTCCCTCCTCGTCCGCTGCCGCCTCCTCCCCCGCCGTCGCCCCTACGAAGGAGATCAACTGATGAGTGACCTGCTGGATCGGACGTGGCGGGACGCGGTCGCCGCCGAGTGGATGAAGGTGCGCAGCCTCCGGTCGACGTGGGCGTTCCTCGCCGGTGGCACGGCCGCGACGGCGCTGGGTGCGTTGATCCTGTTCATGCTGGTGAGTTCCTACGACGCGGCGACCCCAGCCGAGCAGGCGAAATACGAGACCGCCGACCCGACCGTCGTGACCATGCCGTTCGTGATGTTTTTCGTCGGGGCGATCGGCGCCATGCTTGTGACCAGCGAATACGCCACTCGCTCGATCGGCCCGGCGATGCTGGCCGTACCGCAGCGCCGCCTTCTGCTGGGCGCCAAGGCGACGGTCGCCGGACTCGTCGGCCTCGGTTGCGGGGCGCTCTTCGCCCTGCTGGCCTTCGCCGACGCGCGCCTGCTGCTCGGCGACCGCCCGAAACCGATCAACCCTTGGCCGCAGTGGACCGACGCCATCCCGACCGTCCTCTGCGCGACCGTGATCGTCCTGGTCACGTGCCTGGTGGCGATGGGTGTGGGCGCCGTCGTCCGGTCCACCGCCGCGGCCCTGACCATCATCGGCGCACTCGTGCTGGTGGCACCGATCTTCGCCCATTTCCTGCCGACGGTGTGGCAGCTGCGACTCGCCTCGATCCTCCTGCCGAACCTCACGCCGCAACTGGCCGGCAGCGACCATCCCTATCTGCTCTCGCAGGGCGGTGCCGCCCTGGTCACGGCCGCCTATGTGCTGCTCGCCCTGGCCGCCGGGGCGATCAGTTTCACCCGCCGCGACGCCTGACCCCCTTCGGGAGGGAAACCATGAGCGACCTCGTCGCGACACTCGCCGGTCGCTCTCTGGACGGCCGCCGGATCACGGCGCAACGCTGAACGGCACCACCCTCCTCGGGCCCCGCTCGGACGACGCTCAGGATGCGCCCTCCTTGCAACGCCGGTAAATTCATACAAACAGCTATTGACCATGAACGTTGCAACACAGATTCTGATGCGGCGGAAGCAGAGAGTGATCCTCTCCCGACCGCATGACGTCACCCTCTCCCCTGACAACTACCCATAGGCGCCACCCGCTCGTCTATGTGAACGAGCACATAAGGCTGTAGAGGAGCTGATCGCGTGCCCGCGAAGCACGAGACGATCGTGCCGTCACCGCGCCGCGACACCGGCGGTTCGGTCCGGGATCGCATCGCACGGAGCCTGGCACGCCACCGCACCGGCGGCACGATCCGGGGCCGCATCGGGCGCACCCTGGCCCTGCCCGTGGCCGTCATCCTCGCCCTGCTCGGGGTCATCGCGTCCGGTGAGATCGACAACTATCGCGCCGCCACGCAGACCGACCGTGCGGTCACGCTCGACCTCGCGGTGCTCGACCTGGCCGACGGCCTGCAGACCGAGCGCGGTCTGGCTCTCGCCCTGCTCGGCGGCAAGAAGGACTTCCGCGCCCAGCTCGCCCCGGCACGCCAGTCCGTCGATCTCCGGCGTGTCGCCGTGCAGGAGCTGATCAGTGACGGCGGCGAGGTCGAGGACCGGGTCGCGGCGGTGGTGGCCGACCTCGGCGGTCTCACCGCGGTCCGTGCCGCGACCGACGCCGGCACCGGCGCCCTGCCCGAGACGGCCACCTTCTACAGCGCGGTGATCGCCCGCCTGATCAACATCGAGTTCGGCCTGGACCGCGTCGACGACAGCGAGCTGCGCCGCAACTACGCGACGCTCAGCATGTTCAGCATCGCCAAGGAGTCCGCAGCCCAGGAGCGCGTGCTCCTGCACAGTGTCTTCTCGGCCGGCCGGTTCGGGCCGGGCCAGTTCGTACAGTTCGTCTCGGCGAAGTCGGCCCGTGACTCGGCGATCCTGGCCTTCAACCAGTACGGGAACCCGGCGGCCGTACAGGCGCAGAATCTGGTCCTGGGAACCCCGGCGGGCAAGCAGGTCGTGGCGATGGAGAACGCCGCGCTCGCCGCGGCCGACGGTCGTGCCCTGAAGGTGAACCCCGACGTCTACTGGGAGGCGTCCGGCACCGTGCTCGACATCCTGCTGCAGGCCGGCCAGGACATGGGCGGCATCGCGCAGGACAACGCCGCCAAGATCAAGGACGAGGCGACGCGGCGGCTCGCCGTGCTGGCCGCGATCCTGGCACTGTGTGTCGGCGGCGCGATCTTCCTGGCGATCGTGGCGGCACGCCGGCTGGCCCGGCCGCTCGCCGCCCTGGCCGAGGAGGCCGGCCGGATCGGCGCCCAGTCGCTGCCCGAGGCGGTCAGCCGCGACACCCGCCCCTCGCCGGTCCGCGTCGACCCGGGCGCCAGCATCGAGGTTCGCAAGGTCGCCGAGGCCTTCGAGCAGGTGCAGAGTACGGCGTACACGCTGGCCACCTCGCAGGCGAGGATGCGCCGCGCCACCGCCGAGTCGCTGGCGAACCTGGGCCACCGCAACCAGAACCTGCTGCGGCGCCTGCTCGGGTTCATCACCGAACTGGAGGCCGAGGAGGCCAGCCCGACCGGACTGGCGAACCTGTTCGAACTCGACCACCTGGCCACCCGCATGCGTCGTAACGCGGAGAGCCTGCTGGTGCTGGTCGACGCGGCCGACCCCCGCCAGTGGACGGAGCCGATGCCGATCGCGGACATCATCCGGGCCGCGGTCAGCGAGGTCGAGGAGTACCGCCGGGTCACCCTGCGGCGGGTCGACGACGTCCTGGTCAACGGCTCGGTGGTGGGCACCGTCGTACACATGCTGGCCGAGCTCATCGAGAACGGCCTGGTGTTCTCGCCGCCGGACGTGGACGTGGAGGTGCACGGCCGGATCGTCGACGGCGGCTACCTGATCGCCATCATCGACTCGGGTGTCGGCATGAACCTGGACGAGATGCGCCGGGCCAATCAGCGGCTGCGCGGCGAGGGCGACTTCATCATGGCGCCGGCCCGGTTCCTCGGTCACTTCGTGGTGGGCCGGCTCGCCGCCGAGACCGGTGTCCAGGTGCAGCTCGCACCGTCGCCGGTCACCGGTGTCACGGCGCGGGTCGCCCTGCCGGCCGCGCTGATCACCGCGCCCACCGCGCCCGCCGCGACGGCGCCGCCGCCCCCGCTTCCCGCGCCGCCGCGGACCGCCACCACGCCCCTGCGCCCGGACACCATCGAGTTCGTGGTGGTGCCGGATCCGCCGGTGACGTACGCGGCACCGGACGAGGCCGGGCACACGGCCAACGGCCTGCGCCGGCGCCCGCCGAAGAAGCGTTCCGGCAGCCCGGCCCCGCATCCGGTGGAGAGCCGGCCACGGTCGGCGGCCGTCACCGACTCGCCGGAGGCGGTCCGCGACCGGCTCTCGGCGTTCCGCGAGGGCGTACTGCGGGCCGGTTCGGGCTCCTGAGAAGGAAAACGGGGAGAACCATGAGCATCGACGCATCAGCCGGCCGGCATCAGTTCAACTGGCTGCTCAGCAACTTCGTTCAACACACCGATGGGGTACGGGACGCCGTCGCGGTCTCCTCGGACGGCCTGCTGATCGCCACGTCCGGCGGCCTGAACCGGATCGAGGCCGACCAACTGGCCGCGATCGTGTCCGGTCTGGCCGCCGTGGCCGGCACCGCCTCCCACCGTTACGACTTCGACGGCCTGAAGATCATCATGATCGAGATGACACGGGGCTACCTGGTCGTCTCGCAGATCTCCGGCGGCAGCATCCTGGGTGTCGTGGCCGGCAGCGAATGCGCGCTGCGCACGATCGGCTACGAGATCTCGATGCTAGCCGACCGCTTCGGCGCGATGCTGACACCGGCGCTGATCGCCGAGTCCCGCCAGTATCTGCCGCAATGAGCGACGACCGGTCACCCCGCAGGGGCGCCCGCTACGACCGGGACCCCCTGGTCCGCCCGTTCATGCTCACCGGCGGCCGTACCCGCACGGTCCACGACACCCTGCGGATCGAGTCTCTCCTGGTGGCCGCCCCGGCGGCGCTGTCGGCCCCGTTGCGCTTCGAATCCCGCCGGATAGTCGAGCTGTGCCAGAGCCCGAAGTCGCTGGCCGATCTGTCCGCGGCGTTGGCGGCCCCGCTGGGCGTCATGCGGGTGATCGTCGACGACCTGCTGAACGGCGGCTACCTACAGATGGCCGAACAGCCCGACGTCCTCTCGATAGACCTGATCGAAAGGATCCGGGACCGGGTCCGCGCCCTCTGACCCCGGTCGGGCGGACAGCGATCGGCCACAACAACAGAGGGGGCTCGGGCCGATCGCTGTTGCCGGCGGCAGGGGACAGCGGTCTCCTGACTCCCCGTGTGTCAGGAGGATGCGGCCCGGAAATCCTGCGCCGGGACGAGTCTCCGGCACCGGATCGACCGTACGGCGAAGTCTGGACGAATTTGGACGCCGGTTCCGCGGGACCTAACCTCGAACCCGCCCCACCACCGTCCAAGATCGATGGAGTGAGCGATGCCGACGTTCGCCGCGTTGCCCGATCCGGTCCAGGCGGGTTCGGTCGAGGGTCTCGTCGAGCGGCTGCGGCTGCTGAAGGCGTGGGCCGGCGATCCCTCGTACGAGACGATCAAGGATCGGATCAACGCGGCGTGGACCACGGCGGGCCGTCCGGCGAGTGAGCTGGCCCGCCGGTCCACGGTGGCCAACTGTTTCCAGCCGGGGCGGCGGCGGTTCAACAGCGATCTCGTCCTCGCCGTGGTCGAGGCCCTGCACCCGGAGGTGGGTTATGTGGCCCAGTGGCGGCAGGCGCTCCGGCTGGTCGCCGGGGAGATCGAGGCGGTGGCGCTGGTCCGCGTTCAGGATTCACTTCCCGAGGACCCCAAGACCTTTTCCGGCCGTACGGCCGAACTGGACAAACTTCGCAGTGCGGCAAGAGGCGGGGACGCGCTGGTGATCTCCGCGATCGAGGGCATGGCCGGTGTGGGCAAGACCCAGCTCGCCGTGCACGCCGGGCACCTGCTGGTCCGCGAGGACGTGGTGGACCGGGTCCTCTTCGTCAACCTGCGCGGCTTCCACCCGGACGAGACCCAGCCGCCCGCCGACCCGGCCGCTGTCCTGGACGGGTTCCTCCGCCTGCTCGGGGTGCCCGGTCAGCAGATCCCGCACGAGGTGACGGCCCGGACCGCCGCCTACCGGGAGCGGCTCGCCGGGACCCGGACGCTGGTGCTGCTCGACAACGCCGCCAACGCTGATCAGGTTCGGCCACTGCTCCCGGCCACGCCCGGGTGCACAGCGTTGATCACGAGCCGCCGGAGTCTCGCCGATCTGGGTCCGGCGGCCCGGTTCACGGTGGACGTGTTCACGCCGGAGGAGGCACTGGAGTTCCTTTCCGGTGCCGTAAGCGATGTGCCGATCGGATCCGACCCGGACGCCCCGGCGCGGATCACCCTGCGGTGCGGCTATCTGCCGCTGGCCCTGAGCCTGACCGCCGGGCACATCCGCGGCACGCCCGGCTGGACGCTCACCGACCACGCGGACCGGCTCGACGAGCGCCACCGGGACCGGCGGCTGGACAGCGGCGTCGAGGTGGCGCTCAGCCTGTCGTACCAGTCTCTCCCCGCCGGTCCTCAGCGACTGCTGCGCCTGGTCGCGTTGCACCCCGGCCAGGACCTCGACTCCTACGCCGCGGCGGCGCTGGCCGACGTCGACGTGGACACGGCCCGGTCCGGGTTGCGGCAGCTGTGCCGTGACCACCTGCTGCAGCCGGCCGGCGAGGACCGGTTCACCTTCCACGACATCGTCCGCGCCTACGCCACCTCGCGCGCCCACGACCAGGACGCCCCGCAACAGCGCCGCACCGCCCTGACCCGGCTGTTCGACTACTACCTGGCGACCACCGCCGCCGCCATGGACTCGCTGTACCCGGTCGACGACCACCGCCGTCCGCGGGTTCCGCCGGCCAGCACACCCGTACCGGACCTGACCGGCAAGGACACCGCCCTGGCCTGGCTCAACGCCGAGCGTCCCAATCTGGTCGCCGTCACCGGGCACACCGCGACACACGGCTGGCCGGGTCACACCATCCGGCTGGCGCACACGTTGTACCGCTATCTCAACAGCGGCTACCGCTCCGACGAGCTGATCGTTCACGGTCACGCCCACCACGCGGCCCGCGACAGCGGCAACCTGCTGGAGCAGGGGTGGGCCCTGACCAATCTCGGCACCGCCCACCTCGGGCTGGGCCGGGCCGGCTGGGGCATCGACTATTTCCGGCAGGCGCTCGACCTGTTCCGCCGGGCCGGTGACACGATCGGTGAGGCGCGTGCGCTGTCCAGCATCGGCATCGCCGAGGAGCGATCGGGTAACTACGACGCGGCCATCGACAACAAGGGGCAGGCGCTTGCGGCGTACCAGAAGATCGGTGATCGGGTCGCCGAAGGCCGCAGCCTGCGCAGCCTCGGCCTCTCCTATCGGCTGGCCGGCCGCCTGCCGGAGGCGATCGACTTCTACGGACGGTCCCTGGCCCTGGCGGCGGAGATCGGCGACCGGATCAGCGAGGCCACGACCCTGAATTATCTGGGTGAGATCGAGATGCAATCGCAGCGGTACGGGCCCGCGCGCGCCCACCTGGAGAAGGCCGTGACCCTGCACCGCGAGCAGGGGAATCTCACCAGCGAGGCGTCCTCGCTGGACAATCTCGGCCTGCTGCACACCCGCCTCGGCGAACCGGAGAGAGCGATCGAGTGCCACCGGCAGGCGCTGGACATCCTCCGCCGGACCGGCGACCAGTATTACGACATGTGGGTGCTCAACGGCCTGGGTGAGGCCAGTCTCGCCGCCGGGCGTCCCGCCGACGCCCTCACCCACCTCACCGCCGCCTGCTCCCTGGCCGCCGAGAGCGGCGCCCGGGACCAGCAGGCCCGCGCCCACATCGGGCTGGGCCACAGCCGTGCCGCCCTCGGCGAGCGCGCGCAGGCGCGGGAGCACTACGGACACGCGCTGGACCTCTACACCGGCCTGGGACTGCCGGAGGCCGACGAGGTGCGCGCCCGGCTGGCCGAACTCTGATCGCTGCGTTGTTTCATCGATTGTCGGCGCGCGGACGGCGTACCCATCGATGAACGCTGTTCTTAAAGCAGTTTAATAGTTAACAATCCTCATCATGTCCTCCAAGCTGCTCCGCCACGCCCTGGCCGCGGTGCTGACCGTCACCACCGCCGCCGTCGGGCTCACGGCACTCCCCGCGAACAGTGCCGCCGCCCCGTTCCGGGTGCTCGCCTTCCACGACACCGACAGCGGCGACGCGGCCCACAACGACTACGTGAAGGAGGCGCTGACCTGGTTCCCCCGGATCGGGTCGCAGAACGGCTTCACGTTCGAATCCACCACCAACTGGGGCCGCCTCGCCGGTGACCTCTCCGCGTACCAGGTCGTGATGTTCCTCGACGACGCCCCGCACGCGGCCGCCGACCGGGCCGGTTTCCAGCGCTACATGGACAACGGCGGCGGCTGGCTCGGCTTCCACGTCAGCGCGTTCACCACCAATGCCGGTGAGTGGAACTGGTACCACAACACGTTCCTGGGCTCCGGCAACTTCGCCACCAACACGTGGGGCCCGACCGCCGAGACCCTGAAGATCGAGAACCGCAACCACCCGACCACCGCCGGACTGCCCGCGACGATCCAGTCCTCGGTCAGCGAGTGGTACTCATGGAGCCGGGACCTGCGGCAGAACCCGGACATCGACATCCTGACGTCGATCGACGCCGGCAGTTTCCCGGTCGGCACCGACCCGAACCAGCAGTGGCGCAGCGGCTTCTACCCGATCAGCTGGTCGAACAAGAAGTACAAGATGGTCTACACCAATTTCGGCCACAACGGGATGAACTACGCCACCAACACCCGCACGTCGTCGACGTTCGACAGCGCCCAGCAGAACCAGTGGCTGACGCAGAGCCTGCTGTGGCTCGGCGGCGGTGGGGTGGTCACGCCGCCGCCCACCGGCCCGATCCCACCGGCCACCTGGTACGCGGTGGTCAACGCGAACAGCGGCAAGTGCCTCGACGCCCGGGCGGCCGGCACCACCAACGGCACGGCCATTCAGCAGTACACCTGCAACGGCACGAACGCCCAGCAGTTCCAGTTCGCCACGGCGGCCGACGGCTACGTCCGGATCAACAACCGCGGCAACAGCGCCCAGGTCCTCGACGTCACCGGAGTCTCCACCGCCGACAACGCCCCGATCCAGACCTGGACGTACGGCGGAGGCGCCAACCAGCAGTGGCGGCCGGTGGCCGAGCCCAACGGCACGTACCACTTCATCAACCGCAACAGCGGCAAGTGCCTGGACACCCCGGCGGCAAGCCAGGCCGACAGCCTCCAGCTGGTCCAGTACACCTGCAACGGAACAGCCGCCCAGTCCTTCCGCCTCCAGTAGCCGGACAGCCATGAAAGTGCGGCCGGTTCCCGGATCACTCCAGGAACCGGCCGCGCTTCGGAGCAGATCGGTCAGCGGACGTCGATGTAGTCGGAGTAGCCGGTGGCTCCGGCGGAGGCCGCGTCGGCGGTGTAGACGAAGCGGTAGGAGCCGTCCGCGGTGGCCTTGACCGTGGTCTTCAGCTGGCCCTTCGCGTTCGACTTCACCGACTTCACGTTGGCCCACTTCTTCCCGCCCCGCTTGAACCACTGCAGCGTGACGTAGCGGCCGGCGTAAGGGCGGTAGGCACCGGTCGACCAGTCGGCTCGGGTGAGCGTACCGGTGATGGTGATCTTCTTGCCCTTCTTGACCGGCTCCGGGGTGGCGTTGGCGGTGGCGAGCCGGGTGACCCGCTTGACCGTCAGGGTGCCGGCGCTGTGCCGGTGGGCGAGGCCGGTGCCGTCCTTCGCGGTCGCCCAAGCCGAGGCCCGCCACGTGCCGGCCAGCGCGTTACCGGAGAACAGGTAGCGCACGTCCCAGAAGTACAGCAGAGCCGAGCAGGTGGCGGTGGTCGCGTTCACCGGCGTGCAGTCGGTGCCGGCCAGGTGCACCCCGTCGGGCGAGTTGTAGGCGCCGTGCCAGAGGAACAGTCCGGCGTCGGCGATGCCGGACGGGGCGGAGGCGGTGAACGTGGCGGTGGCACTGGCCGTGCCGGCGATGCCGAGGTTCAGCACGCTGCCGCGGTTGATCGTCACGTTGGAGACGGTCACGCCACCGGTCTTCTCGTCGGCGCCGGTGGCCGGTCCAGCGAACGCGCGCCGGACCGTCCGGGTCAGCTTTCCGCCCTGGTCGTTGTCGGCGGTGATCCGCAGCGACACGAACGCCGCCGTGGCCGGCACCGTGAGCGACCCGGTGACGCCCGCACCCGAGGCGGTGAACGGCAGATCGGTCCAGGTGGCGCCGTCGTCGGTGGACCATTCGACGGACCGGACCGTGCTCGCCGCGGCACTCCGCCGGGTGGACGGAACGACGGTCAGGGTCACCGGGGCGGTGCCCGCCCGGCTGCGCTGGTCCAGGCCGGCCGAGGTGACCGCGAGATCCATGAGATCGAGCAGACGGTACGTGCCGGTGGTGCCGGAGACGAAGGTCCAATCGCTGTCGACCCTCGTGGCGAGCTGGGAACCGGAGACGGTGCGGGTGTGGGTCTGCTTCAGCCGGTACGTCCGCTCCCCCGCCGGCACGTCCACCACCATGCCGCCGGTGTCGGACGTCCGCAGCACCTGGCCGTCGAGGCTGAGCTCGGCGACGGGCTTGGCGGCGTAGTCGTAGCCGCGGTTGCCGGAGCTGTCGCCGTACGGCATGTTCTCCAGGATCTGCAGCTGGTCGCCGAACCGCCGGGAGTCGTCGTTGTAGCCGCGCCGGCCGGGCATCAGCGGGCCGCCGCCGACCGCGGTGGACGGGGACAGACCGGCCGGGAGGGTGCGCTCACCGAGGGCGAGGTACTGGGACTCGCCGTACCGGACACTGCGCGAGACCGACACGCCCGGAGTCACGTACTCGACGAAGGTGGCGGGCAGGCGCATCTGGGTCGGCAGGTTGGCGCCGGTCCATTCACCGAACATGGGCACCGAGTCGTACACGCCGGCCGTGTTGATGCCCTGCGCCCGCACGGTCGTCGTGGTCTTCGCCAGCGACGCGGTCTTCGACGTGCTGATCAGCGAGGACGGGAACGGGTGGGCCCAGCTCTGGGTGAGGTCGTACCGGTACGGGCTGGGCTGGAGCGCCGTCGCGCCCTTCCGCGTCAGGATCTGGTGGGTACGCAACGTGGTGCCGGGCGTCGAGGCGGTCGTCACGTACGTCCGCGTGCTGTTGTATCCGCCGGCGAATCCGATCAGGTCGCCGTTGGGCAGGGACAGCCAGACGGCACTCGCATCGTGCCGGGCGGTGGCGTCGTCGACCTTGAGCGCGACCTCCTTGGCCGACGACTGGGCCAGACCGACCGTCTGCGCGGTGCCGGAAACGGTGAACGACCTGGTCAGCAGGTAGCTGTCGACGGCGGAGATGCCGTACATGGCGCCGACGAAATAGTTGCCGGGCGGCAGGTCGGCGGTGGCGGTGAGCGAGTCAGCCGGGTTGTCGACGGGGAGGTAGGCCCAGGTGTCGCGGTTCCACACGTGGATCGTCTTGTTGAAGGCGGACCAGTTGGACGAGTCGATCCGGAAGGTGGTCCGGTAGGTGACGGCCGCCGTGGTGACCTCCGCCGCCGGCGCGCCGGTTCTGGCGGTGAGGGCGGGCTGCGCACTCTCACCGAGCGGCTGAACCCGAACGGTCCCACCGGTGGAGACGAACCCGACCGGCTTCTCCACGTCCCCCGAGGCGTCGGTGTAGCGGAACGCCGCGCGATCGCCCTGCCCCGGAACCATCGAGAGGACACCGGAGGATGCGTCGGCGGGCCCCGCGGGCGGCTCGGCGGCCGCCGGGGACGTGGCGGGTGCGACGAGTAGTGACCCGCCCAGGACCGCCGAGATGCCGATGCCGAAGGAGCGCAGCCTCAACCGAGACCACTGAGTCATGAGTTTCCTCCCCGTAGGCGCCCCTACACGGCGCGGCGCAACGGTAGCGTTTCGACCCAGTGCTCTACAAGCGACTATCGATGGCCCACGTGGCGCGGGCGGTGCCCGTCCATCGCCCTACCGGACATTCCACGCAAGATTCCGCCCGGAAGGCAGATCGTCAGCCGCCGTGGCGAGGTGACGCCGATCGCCTCGGCGCAGATCAGCACCTGTCCCGGTCCGGGACGCGGGTTCTCCGCCTCCTCGACCCGCAGGACCGACGGTTCGCCGTGCCCGCCGCTTCCTCCTGGCTGCCATCACCCGCTTCGCCGGGGAGCTGGGCATCCCGGGCGCCTGACCAGGCGCCGGCAGCCACTTCCGCTCGGAGACATCACACGTGGCGGTTCCCAGCCGGCGTCTGACCCTCACCAGGGCCTTGGACGCGGATGCCCCCTCGACGACCCTCGCACACGAGTCGAGCGGCAATCATGGCGCTCCGGTTTAGTCCGCGCTCAGTGCGGTATGCCGGCATCGACCGGAGGGAGAGCGGCGATGAGCCGTACTACATGGGTTTTCTTGATTGCCGTTCCACTCGCGGCCGGCGCCGCGGTCGCGGCCCGGCAGCGACGCGGAGCCGGCGCCCCCGAGCAGCGGCGACAGCACGTGGTGACTGTTTTCCGGCCGTTATCCGAACTGGAGGCCACCCAGTGGCCCGGTTCGCTGGCCGAGATCGCGGGTGACGTGGAAATCACGTTGGCCGCCGCGCCAGGGGGCCGGGGCACCGAGATCGCCGTGCGTATTCCGGAGAGCTCCGCCGTGAGCAGCGGTGATGTCCGGCGGGCGCTGCGCGAGACCCGTTCCCTGCTGGAGGCAGGGGACGTGCTGCTGCCCCACGGCCCGCCGACGACGGTGCCGACGCTGCTCAACCGGCCGTTGCGAACGGCCACCCGGCACGGCCGTGAAGGAGGACTGCTGTGAAGGCGCTGCAATGGCAGGGCGTCAACAAACTTGCCGTAGGCCACGTCCCCGACCCGGAATTGCGCAATCCGGGCGACATGATCGTCAAGGTCGGTAAGACCGTCACCTGCGGCTCCGACCTGCACCTGCTCGGTGGCTACATCCCGTTCATGGAGAAAGGCGACATCCTGGGCCACGAATTCCTGGGCGAGGTCGTCGAGGTCGGCCCCGACGTACACCGGCATCGCGTCGGTGACCGGGTCGTGGTGTCGTCATTCATCTCCTGCGGCAGTTGCTGGTACTGCGACCAGCAACTGTTCTCACTCTGCGACAACGGCAACACCAATCCGGCGATCACCGAGACCCTGTGGGGACATGCCCCGAGCGGCTGCTTCGGCTACTCGCACGCGATGGGCGGCAACGCCGGTAGCCACGCGGAATACATCCGGGTGCCGTTCGCCGACGTCGGCGCGTTCACCGTGCCCGACGAGGTGAGCGACGAACGGGCGCTGTTCGCCTCGGACTCGGCGGCGACCGGCTGGATGGGCGCCGACCTCGGCGGGGTCAAACCCGGTGACGTGGTCGCGGTCTGGGGAGCCGGTGCCGTCGGGCAGATGGCCGCCCGGGCCGCGGTGCTGCTCGGCGCCGATCGGGTGATCGTCATCGATCGTCTCGACAACCGGTTGGAGCAGGTGGAAAAGCACATCGGCGCCGAGACCCTGAACTATGAACGCACCGATGTGGCCGGCGAGCTGCGCGAACGCAGCGGCGGCCGGGGCCCGGACGTGTGCATCGAAGCAGTCGGCATGGAAGCGCACTCCCCCGGTCCGCAGTTCGGCTACGACCAGATCAAACAGCAACTACGCCTGCAGACCGACCGGCCCACCGCCGTACGCGACGCGATCCACGCCTGCCGCAAAGGCGGATCCGTGTTCGTCCTCGGCGTCTACGCCGGTTTCGTCGACAAGTTCCCGCTGGGTGCGCTGATGAACAAGGGACTGACCCTTCGCGGCGCCCAGATGCACGGTCAGCGATACATCCCGATGCTGCTGGGCCGCATGGCCCGCGGCGAACTCACCACCGAACACCTGGCCACCCACGTCATGCCCCTCGACCAGGCGCCGGAGGGCTACCGCATCTTCAAGGACAAGGAAGACGACTGCGTACGGGCGGTGTTCGTGCCGTGAAGACCGACGGAACCGTCGGTGTGCCGGTTACCCCCGGCTGATCGAAGACAAGCTGATGGTCTCGCCGCGCCCCAGCGCTTGGACACCGGTGAGTGACCGGTTGCCGCATTCGACGAGGAAGTCACGCAGCGGCGACTTCATGACCGTGTAATCGTCGTAGTGGATCGGCAGGGTCAGCCGAGGCCGGATCAGTCCGGTCAACTCGGCGCCCTGCCGGCCGTCCATCGTCAACAGCAGACCGAGCAGCCGGGTGCCGCCGAGATGGATGAGCATCGCGTCGATCTCGCCGCAGCGCTGCCTGATCTCCGAGAGGAACGGCCGGTACAGCGTGTCGCCCGTGATGTAGAGCCGCAACCTGCGCTCACCGTCGACCTCCCATTCGATCAGCGAACCCATCACGTCGGGCAGCAGCCGGTCGACGAAACCCGGCCCGTGCCGGCCCGGCAGAGCGGTGACACGCAGGAGTTGCCCGTCGCGCTGCCACTCCTGCGCGTCCCAGGTGGGCAGCCCGGTGGCGGCGAAGTCTCGCCGGCGCAGGCGTCGCTGCGCCTGGACGGTGGTGACGATCGGCAGGGTCGGTGGCAGCGCCCGCCGGGCGGCGCGGTCGAAGTGGTCGCCGTGCAGATGCGACAGCAGAACCAGATCGAGGGACGGCAGGTCCGCGTACGCCATGGCGGGATCACGCAGCCGCCGTGTCCACACGCCGTAGCCGAGGTGGACCCGGCTGCCGGCCGCGCCGAACGCGGGGTCCGTGAGCAGTGTGAAAGCGCCGAGCCTGAGCATGATGGTCGCGTTGCCGATGAAGGTGGCGCTGGCGTCCGGTGTCATGCGGCGCGACTACCCGTCGGTCTGGCGACAAAACGCTGTGCCGCATCTTGGGCGTGCGGCCCGGCCAGACGCCGACGACGCTCCGGTGACGACGGCGAACTTGTTCCCGGTCGGAGATGTCATACGTTCCCCGTGCGTGGGCGACTATGCCGCCGACGATGACGAGACCATGGCAAGCCGGGTCAGCCCGGACTCGACCGCCACCGGCAGGCGGCGCCGGTGACACAGGGCCCATGGCAGGTCGAGCACCGCTTGGGCCGCGCCGCGCGGGCACTCCCTGAACGCCGCCGCGACGATCCGTGCCGTTACTGCCGGTGGCCGGCGCAGGGCCGCGGTCAGGACTCGGTTGCGGACCTCGCGGCGCAGCCGGGCGTTCACGTCGCGGCCGGCCGGTCGCGGGAGGTGACGCACCCCCAGGCGCCGTACGTACGACAGCTCGTGACCTGCGGCGGCCAGATCCATCGCGAGCAGCGCTTCCTCCCCGTACACGAAAAGCCTGGGCTGAAATCCGCCGGCCGCGAGAAAGGCATCGCGGCGCACCACCACCGCGCACGCCAAGAAACCGAGAATCGCCGGTCCGGCCGCACCGGACGGTGTTCCCAACGGGGCCGCCGCCATGGCTGCCGAGACCGGGTCGAGGCGCTGATCGGGGCCCACCAGGACCTGAGCGGCGAGCAGGCCGGTCCGTGGATGCGCCCGCATCAGCGCCGCCGCCGCGGCCAGCGATCCTGGGGTCCAGTACGAATCGTCGTCGGCGAACGCGACGTACGGAGTCCGGGCACACCGCACACCCACATTGCGGGCGGCAGCCCCCTGATTCTTCTCCAACCGCACCAGATCGACACCGGGAACATAGCCGATGTTGTCGGAGGCGTTGTCGACCAGAATCACCGGCGCCCGATGGTGCGGAACCGTCTCAGCCAGCCGGTCCCACCGATTACGGGTGGCAACCACCACCGTGACCTCATCGGTCTCGATCGGGGCGGTGTGCTGTGGTCGTTCGGTCGGCATCGCGGGTCGTTCGGTCAGCATCGCGCCCGAGTACCCCATCGTCACTGATACAACCGGCCACGGTCACGCTCGGAATCTGTCCATGAATGTCGCGAAAGCCGGCCGGGCGGGGTTGAAGCCTCAAAAGGGGAACCAGCAGCAGCGACAGCATGATGATCGGCTACACCGTACCCGAGATCAGACGCCTCATCGCCGCACTGCTCGTCCGCCGCCACCAGCCCAAACACGTCTGGTGGTCACGCTGGCGCCGCCGACGACAACACCAGGCCCGCCTCAGCCACTACAAACGCCGCGGCTACGCACTCTGTTAACTGCCGTTGCAGTACTAGGCGGTGGTGGCCGCGAACGGGGTGCGGGCGGTCGTTGAAGCGTCGCCACAGTACGTTGACCGCGAAGTCGGGCAGGATCACGGTGCGGAAGCCGGCGTCGGTTTTCGGGTGGTCCTGGCGCGAGAAGCCCTGTCCTTTGATGAAGATGATCGTTCCGCAGATTGTTGCGGTCGGGCAGTCGTCATCGTCGAGGTCGATGTTTTGCCACCGGAAGGCGAGGACTTCGCCGATGCGGGCGCCGGTGGCGAGCATTAGCTCGACGATGTCGGCCAGGTTGCCGTTACGCCGTGGGCCGGTTGTGCGCCGTCGCTGCCGTGTTTCGATGGCCGCTCGGATGGTGTCGAGTTCGTCGAGGGTGAGGGTGTTGATCGGTCGTCGTGGCCGGGGTAGCTGGCCGACCTCACGGACAGGGTTGGCCGAGATGGCGCCGTGTCGCACCGCCATGGACAGCATCTGTTTCAGCACGACTTTGGCATTGCGGGCCTGCGACGGTTTGGCCTTGGCGAGCGTCTTAAGGAACCGATCCAGCCGACCTACCGTGAGCTCGCCGATGAGCAGGTCGCCAAACGCAGGCAGCACCGTTTGGCGCAGGCACCCGGTGTAGCGGTCGACGGTCTGGGTGACGATGCCCCCTTCGAGGCTGATCTCCTCGAGCCACAAGTCCGCCAGGCTGCTCACCCGTGTGGTGGCGGTCAGTTCATGCCGGGCGCGGTCCCCTAGCTTCGCGATCAGCCTGATTTCCGCTCGCTGCCGGCTGGTCTCGTATGCCTGCACGACGCGGGTGACGTCGTCGGTGTCCCGGAACGTCGCCCACGCCCGCCATTTGCCCGAGCTCTGCTCGGCGTAGTGGATGGGACCCCACCCTGATGCTGGCGCGATCGAAAGGTGGGTGATCGTTGCGCTGGGGATCGAACCAGTAGCCTCGAGGCAAGGCCGGGAGACATCAGGGGCGGGCGCCGACACGTTGCGGGGTGCAGGATCGTGAATGTTGCGCTTCTCTTCGACTCGTCGGATCCGGCCCTCGGTTGGAACTACGGCGACGCCGTGTTGCGCCGGGTTTTGCGAACCGGGGCGCTGCAGCGTCGTCAGGCACACGTCCGTGTTTCCACCGGAGACATTCTCACCCGCGTGCTCACCCCCGACTGGCCAGTGGCGAGAATCCTCGCCACGGTGTACTCCCCCAAGCGTTTCGACCGGCTACGGCGCCAAGCGTTGGAGGCAGCCGTGGTCAACTCGATTGTGTTCTGTTGGTTGGTGCAGAATCTGACTGAGGATGCCGCCGACGAGCTGGACAGCGCGATGGCGGCGACGCCCGGCTATCTGGGTGCGCTGGACGTCTCGTTCGGGGATCCGGTGCAGTTGGCTATGTTCGGCAGTCGCTGCCCGAGTACATCCGGTTCCGGGGTGCTGCCGCAGCGGTGCTGTACACCGGGTTCTGCGACGGGCCCGACCGGGCGCTGAACGAGCTCTTGGTGGGCGAAGGCATGACGGTGACCTACGAGGATGTCGGGGTACGCAAGACCGCGTTCGACCGGTTTACCGATCCGGCTCATTTTCAGCGTATCGAGTACTTCCAGGACGTCGCCGCCGCGCTGGACGATACGTCCGGGGCGCTGGGGTCTGAGTTGGCGCTTGTTGTCGAGGAGATTCACCCGGGACTCTTCGATGTCTTGGGCTCGGCGATGCGGGCTCTCGCTAACGCGGAAACCAGCGAGGACCTCGCTCACGCGGCCCTGTCGGGCCGCAGATTTCTCGAGGCTCTGGCCAACTACTGGTATCCGCCGCGCGACCAGCCGGTCAATGGCCGCAAGGTCGGACCGGCGCAATACCGCAACAGGCTATGGGCCTACCTGTCCGAGGCGGCCGCGACCGCCGACCCGCCTGTGCCCAATGAGGTTTCCAGTCTGGGCTCCACCGTCGACGATCTTTTCGACCGGTTCAACGCCGGCGTCCACGGCACCTTGACCCGCTCACGGGTAGAGCAGGCATACTCCATACTGATGGCGTGGCTGGCCGCGGCGATCCGCCTCAATCCGGGCGCCGCTGTACGGCCTTATCTCGCCTACGAGCCGGAGCTGATGGACACTACTACCATGCCCTGGCTCGAAGCGTTCTTGACCGAGCGGCGGGGCAGGCGTCGCACCCGGATCAGGCCGATGAACGACCTACCGGCTCGTGAGGCTGGGCGTCGACGCACGCGTGCGTTGGTAGGAGAGAGTCTTCAGGCGTATTTGCGACGCACCAGACGGGGTTAGGGGCTCCAGCTCCTTCGCGCGAGGACAAGGCCGTCGACGCGGGCGGCGCCGGAGTCGAGCAGTCGTCGGCCGACGGCGTCGAGCTGGGCGCCGGTGGTGAAGATGTCATCGACGAGCAGGATCTTGGCGTTCTTCAGCGGTGGTGGCGTGTCCGGTGGGTCGGCGAGCATGATGGCGTCGGCGTGTTGTTGCGCGGCGATGGCTTTCGCCCTGCGGTTCTGGCCTGCGGATCTGGGTGTTTCTTCAGGCTTGATGAGGGCGTTGGGGTAGATCGGCCAGCGGCGGTGGATGTCTTCGATGGCGGCGATGCTGAGCATGCGCTCGATGTGGCGGTACGGCTGGCGGTACTCGTGGCTGGGGTTGGCGAGAATGTGGGTGTAGGAGCAGGCGGTGGCGGCGTTGCGGTTGAGCCAGCCCAATACAAGCCGGCCGAAGATGTAGGCCCAGCCGCCGTCGCCGTCGTACTTGTATTTGCGGATGGTCTCGGCCAGCGGGGTGGAGTCGACGGAGATGGCGGCGACGCTGGTGAAGCCCCGCTGGTCTGGCGGCAGAGCACAGATGCCGTTGCGGCAGCCTGCCGTGTTCACCTGTTGAGCGCATATCGGGCAGCGCCGGCCGGTCAGGGGTGGTACGGAGCTCATGGCACAGGCGACGCAGACGGCTGAGGCGCCTTGCGCCCGATAGGGGCAGGTGGGGCAGTTCGGGATACCGGGAGGACGTCCAGCGGAGACCGGGTAGGTCACTACGCGGCCGGCCACGCATAGGCGAGTTCGTGTCGCAGGTTGGCTGCGGCACGGACGGCGTCGGCATCGGCTACCCGGCTAAGGACGTCGTCGACGTCGCCGACCTCGACGACGGCGAGTGGCAGGTCGCGATCCGGTGGCGACGGCTCGAGGAGGTCGAGCTGCTGCGGCTGGACGAGTTCAGCGCGGGCGTCGTTCAGCATGGTGCGCGCCCAGTGCTGTGCCATGGTCAGCGAATGCAGCAGGAAGACGGTTCGGAAGTGCCGTCGTGCAGCTTGTGCCTGCATTTTGGCGCCCGAGGAGGATGACGCCTCGACGACGACCGTGCCCTGGGTGAACCCTGACATGGTGATGTTGCGGGCCGGGAAGCGCCACTGCTCAGGCGGATCCGTCGGCCAGAACTGCGAGACGATGGCTCCGCCGCTGTCGATGATGCGCTCGGCCAGGGGCGTGTTCTCGGGTGGGTAGATCTTGGTGGCGATGCCGGCGCCGATGACCGCTACAGTGCGGCGGCCACGGTCGACCGTGCTGGTGTGGGCGGCGGCGTCGATACCTCGGGCGAGTCCAGACACGACGACGACGCCTGCGTCGCTGAGACCGCGCGCCATGCGTGCGGCGCGAGCGCGGCCGTCGGCGGTGGCCTCACGGGTGCCGACCACGGCGATCGAGCGCGCATCGGATATGTCGAGGTGGCCTCGGTAGAACAGGAACGGTGGCGCGTCAGGGACCATTCGCAAGTTGGCCGGATAGTCGGCGTCCAGCACCGTAGTCAGGTGCGCGCCTACGTCGGCGGCAGCCGCGAGCTGTCGCCCGAGGAATTCCTCGGCCTGGTCCTGCGCGTCTGAGTCGTTGAGCGCCCACCGCAGGATACGGCGCGCCTTGTCAGCCTTGGGCGACTGCTCGGTGACCTCGCCGGCATACCAGTGGTCGAGGGCTTGGGGTGTTTGCGCGGTGCGAGCGAGCAGTGGCCAGTCGATGCGTCCAAGTTCCGGATGACGGATGGCGCACAGGATCAGTAGTCGTTCCCGGTCAGTCGCCCTGATGTCGATGCTCGAGGGCGGCGCTGGGAGCGCCGTGACAGAGTCTGCCTTGAGCCGTGTTGGGGCATCGTTGCGGCGTACGGGCGCCCACCAGAGATGCACGGGCTCAGTCTCGGCGTGCTGGGTCTCCAGAGGCCTAGCGGTCCTCTTGGCCTGGACCGCGTAGATCTCGTCGCCGTTAGTGAGGACGGCATCGACGCCGTTGTCGGGATGGCTCACGACTCGCTCGCCGTGGCTGACGTCGCGGCGAGCGAGGGCGCCAGCTGGTCATCCAGGCGGCGCAGTAGGTACTGAACGCTGCTCTTGGACCACGAGCCTTGACCTGACAGAGTCGGCACCTTTTCGCTGTCCAGCGTGTTCGCGATAGCGGCGAGGGAGAGTCCCTGGTCGCGCAGCTCACCGGCCCGTACCGCCCAGGTAGGCAGGACGGCGGCGGGCCGCCCCAGCCGTACGCCCCTGCCTCGGGCGGCGGCCATGCCCGCTGATACCTCCGGGCGTTGCCGGGCTGCTCGTGTCGCCATGACCCCGATCGTACAGAAAAAGGTCCAGGAAAAGGAACCGCTGGCAGCGTGCGCTTCCTGCCGCTCAGCCTCGGCCATCACGGCGGCCGGCCCAGAGGCAGACGAGTGGGGAGCCGCCCAGGGGGCTCATCTACTGGAAGACGGAGAGGCAGTCTGCCATCCTGGCTCCGATGACTACTCAAAGACATCAATCAATTGCGCTGCGTCCGGGGATGGCGGGTTTCGAGTCGCGCCGACTGGGCCTGGGAGCGGTGGCACAACTGCTGGGTGTGCCGCGGCTGACTGTTTGGTGGTGGGTCAAGACCAACAAGCTGCCGCTGATGAACACCGACGCGGAGGCCTACTGGTGGTGGTCGCCGACCCAGGTGTATCGGTGGGCGCTGGAACACCCGCAGCTCAAGCTGTCAGGGCGCGTACCGCTGAGGTACTGGCCGAGCGCAGCCAGCGCGGCCCAGTACCTCGGCACGGCAGACCTTTCCAGAGCAGTCGCCACTCGCTGGCGAACTCCGGCGGGGGTCGTCTCCGTTCTATGGCCCCTGGCGGACGGCCATCAGCGCAGCCTGAAGAGCTGGGCCGCCGAGGTGTCTCCGCACGGCGACGGCGCGGTCATCCTCGTCACGAACATGTTCTTCCGCGGCCCGGACATCGACGGCTTCCTTCCCGGTAAACCCGACGACGGCGACTACTCCACCATATGGGCGCAGTTGGCCCGCGTACTGGGGATAGCCGTACCGTACTGGCCCGCAGCACTGCGCCAGCCGGAGCTGATCCACGCCTGGCAGCCCGGAGCCGCGCCCGTCACCGCGTTCGCGCGCAGCAGCATCGACTCCGGGCCGCTGCTGCAACTCGCCGCAACCTACCCACCCGACGACAACCGCGCCCTGGTCCTGATCAACCTGGCCCAAAAGATCAACCACGATGCGTACCGTGCCGCGGACTTCGCCGTGCAGCGACTGACAGAGTCCGAACATCTGGAACCAGACCACCTGACCATGGCCGCCATGCCGCTTGAGGTACCCAGTGCTGATAGCGACGACATCAACCCCGTCGCACGCAGGGCGGCGTGGCGTGACGTCCAGGCACGCACCGACAGGCTCGCCAGCGCCGTCATGCAGCTCTACGCCTTCGTCGACGGCGGAACCGACCTCGCCGCCAGCGCCGCCTACCAAATCGACTCTAGCGAGAGCTCGTGGGCACAAGAATGGGCCGCTCGACTGCTGCCGTGCGCAAGGACCGCCGCCCACAACATGCTCCATGACCATCCGGAAACTGACGCACTGGCAGACCCCGAGACAGACGCCGCCGTCGTACGCAAGGAGAACGGCACCCTGATCGCCGCCATCCCCCAGCGCCTTCCAGCTCAGGCGCCACTCAAGGAGATGATCTTTGACGGGCCCGTCTGGATTCGCACCGCCGACGGCATCATCTGGCCGGCGCCGCGCGACTCCTACTATGGATTGAGCTGGGGCTACGACGGATCGGGCCCTGGCGCACTGGCGTTGCTCATCGATCAGCTGCTCGACGACATCAACAGCCCCGGCGCGGCGGACATCAACGGAGCGCCGATAGGCCTGGAAAAGCTCACCTCCACGGCCCTACCCGCTGGAACCGTGTTGAGCCGCGACGACCTGCAGGCTGCTCGCGAGGATCGCTTCTTCCCAGTCTTCACCACCGATGACGAAGAGGAGGACGACTGGTGACCAGCCCAGCGGATTCCAAGCAGCCGACAACTATCGACGACACGGACCCCGGTTGGCTCGCCGATCTCAGCGAGTGGATGAGCTACTACTGGAAGCGCCTGCACCAGCACGAAGCCGCAACCTGGCCGCCGCCTTGGGGTCCTTCTGCGCTCGCGATAGCCGGCATGGCTGTTCTTGTACTGATCGTCGGTGGCCTACTCGTGCCCTTGGTCCGAGGTTTCGCCGGCTTTGTGATCAACGGAGCCGAGTGGACTCGCAGCACAGCCGCAGCCGACATCGTCCTCCAGCCGGTACGGCAATACATCGACGCTCACGCCGCAGGACTACCCATCACCTCTGACACCCTATGGTGGACATGGTGCGCTGCCGGGATCGTGCTGTGCCTGACCTCCACGCTCACCCGATCCCTCGCCGCACAACTCGGATGGGTGCTGTACGGGGCGGCATCAGTCGCGATGGTCTATAACGCCTCCAGTAATCCCGCTCGACCTGTCGCTGCCGCCGTCGCAGCCCTGTGGTGGATCGGATTCAGCTTCCTAGCCCTCCGACGTCGATCTTCCAGCCAAGATCCGCGGACTTACTCGGACGCTTCGACCAAGCGATAAGACGTCGCCTTAAACGGCAGCTCGAGTCCGCCTCCATAATCGTCCGTCGAAGCTCTCGAGGAACGTCCTGCCGACGCGGCGCTCGCCGCAGCGGCCCCGGCGCGAGTGTAAGCGACTCATTTCAGCGTTGGTGCCGCCGCCTGATCATGCGTGGGCTCACTCCGCCAGGTGAGCCCATCTGATCGCACGGATGCGTTGGCGGTGCGCCGCATCGTCGGTCTCAGACCTGGCGGCGTTGACAGTCAGCAACTCGCGCTCTCCGCAAGGCCATAGCAATCGACCTGCCACACAGGTCACTATCGATGTATGCCTTTGGTGGCCCTAGGTTTGGGCGGCCTCATCGATGCGACTCGCGCTGACCTGGGTGTCGGGGTGGCGTGGGAAAGCATTTACCGGGTACGGCCCCGGGTTGCGCTGAACTGCGACGCTTGCGGCGAGTCGATGCATGCCAAGGTGTCGACGCTCGGGTTGCGGTTCTTCGCCCACGACGCTGCGCGCCCCGACTGTCCGCTCACCGGGGAAACAGCGAATCACAGGCTGCTGAAGTCCGCAATTGCCGCCGCTGTCCGCCAGGCGGGGTGGATCGCTGCACTGGAGGCCAAGGGACCGCAAAGCCGGTGGCGTGCTGATGTGCTGGCGACCTCACCTGACGGCGCACGGCGGGTGGCCTGGGAGGCACAGCTGGCTAGGCAGCACGACGATGACACACTTTCACGGACGGAGCGCTACGCCGGCGATGGCGTGGAAGTCGTGTGGGTGTTCGACCGGCCGACAGGGTCGGCTGCACCGGCGGTTACGGTCCAGATCGAGCAGACCAGCATCCATGTAGCTGGCCCGCTGGCGCGGCTGCACATCGAGCGGTGTGATCCGCGTTCGTGTTCGCGCTACTTGGACCTTCCGGTCCCGCCGCCTTGCCCCGGCCATGAGCGGTGGGAGACCGTGACATTCGGGCTGGACGCATTCGTCGCGTTCGTATGCCAGGCGGCGGCTGTCTGGGTACGCCTTCCGGCTGGCGCAACCATTAGGCAAAGCCCTCGGATAGGATCGGCCGCCCGATGGTGGTGGACCAGCCCGGCCTACCTGCAATGGGCCGAGGCCGTCCGTGAGGCGCAGCGCGCCACGGACGCTGAGGTAGTGGGTGAGCGATCGGCGCTTGAGCAGGCTAGGCAGGTGGCGCAACAGCACCGCGCGCAGGAGGCCGAGCGGCACGCGCGGCGCATCGCCGCCCTGATGAGCCGCCAAGATCGACTTACCCCGCTGGTGATCCAACGCGTGGCCGCCGAGGCGGGCACGCGGCCATGGCATCTCCCCGCCGACTTCGAGCACGCGATGGGTGTCTCAGTCATCGCCAACCACCGCGTCGTAGCCGTAGTTTGCCCTATCGCCTCCCGTATCACTGGCGAGGTCGCGGACCGACTTCTCAGTGTCACGGTGTATGTAGCCAGCGAACGGGAGCGGCGGGCCGTCGCGGCCGGTTGCCACTCTGAACAGCGCATCGTCGTGCCTACCACCGGTGACTCACCCTGAGAGCGGCCACTCCAAACAAGACTTGCCCAATCGGTGCTCGTCGGCTCGGTTAGCGGCGACCCGCGCCCTATATGACGGATGAATTATCCGGCACTCATCGGCAGGCGGCGGTACCTACCGCGCCTGCGAAAGCCATCAAGTGCGGTGAGTACAAAAGTAAGATAAGGGGCATAAGGAACCCGATAGAGACTCACTAGGTCCGATTAACGGCTTCCCATGTGACCACGCCGAAGCACATCTGTGACCACGTCCGTGACCACAAGATCCACTAGAGCGATCTTGACAGAGTGACGTTCATCCATTGAAAAAGCCGCTGACCAGGACTTTCGTCCTTGCCAACGGCTTGAAAAAGCTGGTCGGGCTGACAGGATTTGAACCTGCGACCCCTTGACCCCCAGTCAAGTGCGCTACCAAGCTGCGCTACAGCCCGATCCCGCCCGGAGCATCAGCCCCGCGCGACATCTCCTACAGACTACCAACCTCACCCGTGGGCTTTTCCGCGACCCCCCGGGCCCAGCTTCTTTCGCGGCTTCACCGAGACCTCGATCGGGGTGCCCTCGAAGCCGAACTCCTCGCGCAGCTTGCGCTCGATGAAACGCAGGTAGCCGGCGTCGAACGGGCCGGTCGTGAAGAGGACGAAGCGGGGCGGGGCGACGCCTGCCTGGGTCGCGAACAGGACTCGCGGGGCACGACCGCCGCGCACCGGGTGTGGGGTGGCCTGGGTCAGGGCGGTCAGCCACTGATTGAGCGCGCCGGTCGGGACCCGGGTCTCCCACGACGCCAGGGCCCGGCGGATCGCGGGGGCCAGCTTGTCCACCGCCCGGCCGGTCTTTGCGGAGATGTTGACCCGGACCGCCCACGTCACCCGCTTGAGGTCGCGGTCGATCTCCTTGTCCAGGTAGAACCGGCGGTCGGCGTCGACCAGGTCCCACTTGTTGAAGGCGATCACCAGGGCCCGGCCGGCCTCGATGACCTGGGTGATCACGCGCTGGTCCTGCTCGCTGATCACCTCGCCGGAGTCCAGCAGGACGACCGCCACCTCGGCGGCCTCGACGGCGCCGGCGGTGCGCAGGGACGCGTAGTACTCCGTGCCGGATGCCTGGTGGACTCGCTTGCGCAGGCCAGCGGTGTCGACGAACTGCCAGACCTCGTCATCCATCTCGACCAGGCTGTCGACCGGGTCGACGGTGGTGCCGGCGACCGAGTCGACGACGGCGCGTTCTTCCTTCGCCACCCGGTTGAGCAGGCTTGATTTACCCACGTTGGGGCGGCCGACCAGCGCGACGCGGCGCGGGCCCCGCGGGCCGCCCTCGACGACCGGTGGGGTCGGCGGGAGCGCGTTGAGGATGTCGTCCAGCAGGTCACCGGAACCTCGGCCGTGCAGGGCCGAGATGGGGTGCGGCTCACCCAGGCCCAGGGACCACAGGTGGACGGCCTCGAGCTCGAGGTTCTGGTTGTCGGCCTTGTTGGCGACCAGGATCACCGGCTTGTGACTGCGGCGCAGCATCTTGACTGCCGCCTCGTCGACATCCGTCGCGCCGACCGAGACGTCGACGACGAAGATGACCACGTCGGCGGTCTGCACGGCGATCTCGGCCTGGGCGGCGATGGCCGCGGCGCGGTCTTTCGCGTCGGGCTCCCAGCCGCCGGTGTCGACGACGGTGAAACGGCGGCCGCTCCACTGGGCGTCGTAGGGGACACGGTCGCGGGTCACGCCCGGCTTGTCCTCGACGACGGCCTGGCGGCGGCCGATGATGCGGTTGACCAGCGTCGACTTGCCGACGTTGGGCCGTCCGACGACGGCGACGACCGGGACGGGGCCGGCGAACTCCTCGGAGGACGAGTCCGAGGAGTCGGGGCCGGAGAAGTCGAACCCGCCCTCGAAGTCGTTGAGATCGAGGCCGGCGGGAAGCTCAGTCACTTACTTACCTTGCTGTTCAGCAGATGCAGGAGGTGGGCGACGACGTCGTCGATGCCCATGCCGGTGGTGTCGACCTCGACGGCGTCGGACGCCTGCTTGAGAGGGTCGACAGCGCGGCTGGAGTCGAGCTTGTCGCGGCGGGCCAGGTCGGCCTCGGTGGCGGCGACGTCGGTGGCGTCCTCGGCGCTGCGCCGGGCGGCGCGGGCGGCGGCGGACGCGGTCAGGTAGACCTTGAGGTCGGCGTCGGGGGCGACCACGGAGGCGATGTCACGGCCCTCGACGACGATGCGCGGGTGGCCGGCGATGATGGCCTGCTGGAGGGCGACCAGGTGCTTGCGGACGGCCGGGACGGCGGCGACCGCGGAGACCGCGCCGGTCACCTCGGGGCCGCGGATCGGGGCGTCGACGTTGGTGCCGTTGGCGGCGAAGTGCGGGGCCGACGGGTCGGTGCCGATCGACAGCTCGGTCTCCAGCGCGATCTTGGCGATCGCGTCGGGGTCGGCCAGGTCAGCGCCACCCTGGAGGACGGCCCAGGTGATCGCCCGGTACATCGCCCCGGTGTCGAGGTAGACGCCGTCGACCGCGGTGGCGAGTCGCCGGGAGACGGTGGACTTGCCCGATCCGGAGGGGCCGTCGACGGCCACCACGCACTTCTCCGGACGTTCCTGAGACGTCACCGTTCCTCCTGAGGGGTAACCACCGCCGAACCAACCCTCCCATTGTGCCGAAGCGCGTGGCCATCGACGAACCGGGGCCGGTCGGCTATGTTACTGGCTAGTAACTAAGGAGGCCTGTTATGCCGACCCTGGACCGCCACGAAGACGTCTACGTCCTCGATCTCGGCGACACCGAGAACCGGCTCCACCCCGACCTGATCGCCGCCGTCAACGGGCACCTCGACGAGATCGAGAAAGCCCCCTCCCCCGCCGCGCTCGTCACGACCGCCACCGGGAAGCACTACAGCCTGGGACTCGACCTCGACTGGCTGATGGCACACGCCGATCAGCAGGGGGCGTACCTCAGCTCCGTACAGGAACTGCTCGCCCGCCTGTTGACTCTGCCCATGGTGACCGTCGCCGCCATGCCCGGCCACGTCTTCGCCGGGGGCGCCATGGTGTCACTCGCTCACGACCTGCGGGTCATGCGCGCCGACCGCGGCTTCTGGTGCCTGCCGGAAGCGGACATCAACCTGCCCTTCACCCCCGGCATGAGCGCCCTCATCCAGGCCCGGCTCACGCCACAGACCGCGCACGAGGCGATGGTCACCGCCCGCCGTTACGGCGGCCTCGAAGCCGCCGAACGCCACATCATCGACCAGGCGGTCCCCGCCGAATCGGTCCTCCCCACCGCGATCTCCCTCGCTCAGTCCCAGGCCGGCAAGGCCGGCCCGACGCTCGGCACGATCAAAACCCGCCTCTACCCCGGCGTGCTGCAATCCCTCCGCTCAAACCAGATCTAGCGGTACGCCCCAGGGGCCCCGCCAAGCGCAAGAGGCATCCCGGGGCCCACTGATCACACGCATCGCCCCGGGGGCTGCGCCACGAGCCCGCAGCCCCCGGTGCCGGTGCCCGCGCACTTACGCCAGCCGTGGTCGCGGCACGCCGCACGACCGCACGACCGCTCGCCCGCACTCACGCACTCACGCACCCCAGCCGTCACCGGCCCGCCTCGTGGCCGCCCCGGCCGCCTCGCCGCACTCGCGCGACACGCCAGCCGTGGGCGCGGCACACCCCGTCGCCGCCCTGGCCGCCCGGCCACACTCGTGCAACACGCCAGCCGTGGGCGCGGCACACCCCGTCGCCGCCCTGGCCGCCCGGCCACACTCGTGCAACACGCCAGCCATGGGCGCGGCACACCCCGTGGCCGCCCGCCCGCATTTGCACAGCGCGGGACCGGCAGCGGCGAGAACTCGCTGCTCAGCGACGCGATGCCGTCGACGAGCCGGAGGGCGCGGGCATCGACCAGAGTTGTCATGCCACGATCCTGCCCCGGGGGTACGACATTTTCCGGTGGCGTCAGGACCTGCTGAATATCGCTGGTGGCCGCCATGGGCCGGCAGCAGACTCCACGCTCGTGACGGAAGATCTCGGGCGACTGATCGCGCTACTGGACGGCGAGACGACGGATATCGCTGAGGGCGCCAAGTATGACCTGATCGACGCCGGCAGCCATGTCATCGAGCCGCTTGCGGCAGCTGTCGGATCGCTGGAACCCTTCGGGCAGCTGAGCGCGATCGAGATCTTCGAGCACTTCGGTGACCCGACCGCGGGACCGGCGCTGATCGGGCTGCTCGACAGCGACGCCTGCACTGTCCGGGAGTGGTCAGCGGACGCGCTCGGACGCCTGGGGGTCCGCGAGGCGGTTCCGGCGCTGCGGGACGCGTATCGGCGGCAGCGGCTCACCGGGGAACCCCCGGACTGGAGCGAGCCGGTCGCGATCCGCCGGGCACTGACCGTTCTCGGGGCGCGCCGGGAGGTTGTCCCGCCGGCGACCGCGGCCCTGCGCGCCGACGACGGCAGCCACCCGGACAGCTGGCCGTCGGCACGCCTCGCCGACGTCATCGACGACCTGGCCGATCACGATCAGGTGGTGCTGTACTTCCAGCTCTGGCGGGTCGTCCCGGCCGGAACCTACTGGGAGCGCCACGAGGTGCTCGACAGTGTCCTCGACCTGACCCGGCCGTGGCGGCAGGTCGTCGAGGACGCCCGCGAGACGGCGCTGATCGAGGCCGACGCGTTCGTCCCCCGGCCCGAGTTGTTCGCGACCGTGGAGTGGATCGACCATGCCGACCTCTGACCGGGCGCCAGCATGAGGCCAACCGGCACCTGACCGGGCCCCAGCATGAGGCCAACCGGCACC
>NZ_JBHSBL010000006.1:304342-598291 GCF_042650585.1 Actinoplanes subglobosus | reverse complement strand
CTTTACCCGCCGTTTCCGCCGTGTCAAATCCGCGTTTCGCAACCGAATTCAACAATCACAGAAACTGCACAGGCACCCCGAAAGACACACGATGCTAGATCGTGCGATCTTGTAAGGGTTTCCGTCAGGACGGCCGGCCGGGCCCCAACTTCAGGTCCCGCTCGCTCGCCCGTCTCCCTGGCGGCTCGGTAAACATTACCCGCCCCTCCCATCAACTCCAAATCGGGGGCCAGGCGACGCCGATCACACCGAAAAATCCCCCTATTTCCTCAGCTCGGCGACCCAGCAGACGGCCCTGACCAGGCCAGCCGTCGCTGAGCATCCGAATAGCGTGCCGATAACCACCGCCGACGACGGCTGGCGGTGCTGAACCGGACCCGCGCGACCGGCAGCCCGCAACGCACGGGAGCAGGCCGCACGCCACGCCAGCGCAACCCGGCACCCCGGACCACGGCGGCCGCCACGGGAAGCGAAACGCGGCGGACGAGGCGCCCGGCAACGCCGCGAGGTAAGAGACGCCCGGCAACGCCCCGAGGTAAACAGGCGCCCCAGCAACGCCCCGAGGCAAACAGACGCCCCAGCAACGCCCCGAGGTAAACAGGCGCCCCGGATCTGGAGATCCGGGGCGCGGTGGGTCGGGGTGGGCTGTGGTCAGGGGAGCAGTTCGACGCCGGCGAAGGTGCGCTTGCCGCGGCGGAGCACCAGGAAACGGCCGTGGAGCAGGGCGAATGCCGGGACGACGGCCTCCCCGTCGGTGATGCGCTCGTTGTTCAGGTAGGCGCCGCCCTCGGTGATCGTGCGGCGGCCCTCGTTCGCCGACGCCACGAGACCGGTGTCCTTGAGCAGCACTCCCACGGCTGGGAGCTCACCTCGTACCTCAAGGAGACCTGCCTCGGACAACGCGGCGCGCAAGGTGTCCGCGGACAGCTCGTCGAGCGAACCTCGCCCGAAAAGGGCCTGGCTGGCGGCGATCGCCTGCCGGGCCTCCTCGGGACCGTGCACGAGCGCGGTGAGCTCCTCGGCGAGGGCGCGCTGGGCGAGCCGGGCCTGCGGCCGCTCGGCGGTCGACTTCTCCAGCTCCTCCAGCTCCTCGCGGGACTTGAAGCTGAAGTAGCGCAGGTACTGGTTGACGTCGCGGTCGTCGCTGTTGATCCAGAACTGGTAGAAGCCGTACGGCGTGGTCATGCTCGGGTCGAGCCAGACGGCGCCGCCCTCGGTCTTGCCGAACTTGGTGCCGTCGGCCTTGAGCACGAGCGGGGTGACGAAGGCGCTGACCGGGCCGGCGCCGCGGCGGCGGATGAAGTCGACGCCGGCGGTGATGTTGCCCCACTGGTCGGAGCCGCCGAACTGCAGCATGCACCCGTGCTGGACGTGCAGCTGATGGAAGTCGTTGGACTGGAGTAGCTGGTAGCTGAACTCGGTGAAGCTGATGCCGCTCTCCAGCCGGTTCCGGACCACGTCGCGAGCGAGCATCTTGTTGACCGGGAAGTGTTTGCCGACGTCGCGCAGGAAGTCGACGACCGACATCGGGCCGGTCCAGTCGAGGTTGTTGACGAGGGTCGCGGCGTTGTCACCCTCGTAGGTGACGAACGGGGCGAGCTGGGTGCGGATGCGCTGCACCCAGCCCTCGACGACCTCGGGCGGGTTGAGGCTGCGCTCGCTGGACTCGCGCGGGTCGCCGATCTGGCCGGTGGCACCGCCGACGAGCAGCAGCGGGCGGTGGCCGGCGAGCTGGAGGCGGCGTGCGGTGCACACCTGCATCAGGTGACCGACGTGCAGCGAGGCGGCGGTGGGGTCGAAGCCCACATAGAACGTGATCGAGCCGCCGTCGAGCTTCTTGCGGAGCTCGTCGGGGTCGGTCGAGTCCTGGATCAGTCCGCGCCACAGCAGGTCGTCTACGAAAGTCACACCCGGATTCTCCCGCACCGGCTGCTGCGGATCACAACGGGATTAGGGATGCTGGGCGGATGGGTCATCTGGGTAGCGCCGTTCCCCCGTTCGAGATCTCCAAGAAGAAGGCCGAGGCCCGGCTGGAGGCCGCGCAGCAGCGTCTGTTGCGCCTGCGGCTGTTGCTGGGCGGTCAGATCGGGGAGAAGCGGATCGGGCCGCCGCTGTGTGTGGTCTTCGAGGGGTGGGACGCGTCCGGCAAGGGCGGGGCGATCAAGCGCCTGGTGGAGCCGCTCGACCCCCGGCACGTGCGGGTGGCGCAGTTCGCCGCTCCGACCTATGACGAGAAGCGGCACCACTTCCTGCAGAGGTTCTGGAACGTGCTGCCCGGCAAGGGTGGGATGGCGGTGCTGGACCGTTCCTGGTACGGCCGTGTGCTGGTCGAGAGGGTCGAGGGTTTCGCCACCGGTGAGCAGTGGAAGCGGGCGTATCAGGAGATCGTCGAGTTCGAGCGGACGCTGACCGCCGAAGGCATGATCCTGATCAAGTTCTGGATGCACGTGTCGGACGAGGAGCAGCTGAAGCGGTTCGAGAGCCGGCGGGTGGATCCGTTGCGGCAGTGGAAGCTGACCGACGAGGACTGGCGCAACCGGGAGAAGCGGGCGGACTACGAGGCCGCGGTCGAGGAGATGATCGACCGGACGGATCAGCCGAAGGCCCGCTGGCACGTGATCGCCGGCGACGGGAAGCCGTATGCGCGGTTCGCCGTGGTGGAGCAGGTGTGTCACGTACTGGAGACGAAACTGGAGAAGCGGGGATATGACTTGAGCGCGTTTTGACAGCATAAAAGGTTAAATGCCCGATACCGTGGGGCATGACCATGAGCAGGAAGTATCCGCGCGGCGTGACCCTGCTGCTCGGTCTCGCCGGGATCGTGGCGGGCGCCGCCGGGGCGGCCGTGGCAGCGCCGGCCCCCGGAGCGGTGCAGGTGTCGGTGGAGCGCACCCGCGGCAAGAGCCAGATCTCGGTCTTCCAGGTGTCCGGTGGGCTCCGGGAGGCTGCTGAGGTGCTGCGGCTGGCGTCCAGCCCGGCCTTCCGCGGCCTCCGGTCGCACTACGTGCCGGAGGACAGGTCCGGCCGCTACCGGTACGAGGTGACGGTCCGCTACCGCGACGGCGAGGACAAGAAGATCGTCACGTACTCGGACACCACGAGCGCGCCGCCGGTGCTGTTCAAGGTCATCCGCAAGGTGGAGACCTTTCCGACACCGGCGTTCCCGCCCGGTTTCCCGTTCAACTAGACGCCCGGCGAGCCCCGTCCGCGTCCGGCGCGGCCACGGCCAGCTCCGCCAGCCGCCGGCAGTCCGCCTCGGTGCGGGCCGCCAGCGCCGCACGGACCGGGCCGATCGCCCGCGGGGACATCGACAGGCTGGTCACGCCGAGCCCGACGAGCACCGGCGCCAGCAGCGGATCGGCGGCCGCCTCCCCGCACACCCCGACCGGTTTGCCGGCCGCGCGGCCGGCCTCCCCGCACACGCCGATCAGCTGGAGCAGGGCCGGCTGCCACGGGTCGAGCAGGTCGGCGAGGTCGCCGCACATCCGGTCGGCGGCGAACGTGTACTGGCTCAGGTCGTTCGTGCCGATGCTCAGGAAGTCGACGACCCGCAGCAGGTCGGCGGCTCGCAGCGCGGCCGCCGGGACCTCGATCATCACGCCCGCCTTCGGCAGGCCCGCGTCGCGCACGGCGGCGGCGAATCCGGTCGCCTCGGCGAGGGTCGACACCATCGGGGCCATCACCCACACGTCGGCGCCGGTCTGCGACCGGGCCTCGGCGATCGCGGCGAGCTGCGTGGTCAGCACGTCCGGGCGCTGCCGCGCCACACGCAGGCCACGGACCCCCAGCGCGGGATTGGGCTCACCGTCCTGGTTGAGGAACGGCAGCGGTTTGTCGGCGCCGGCATCGAGGGTACGGATGACGACGCGCCGCCCGGCCATGGCGGTGAACACGTCCCGGTACGCGGCGACCTGCTCGTCCATCGTGGGCTCCTGCGCCCGGTCGAGGAAGAGCAGCTCGGTACGGAACAGGCCGATCCCCTCGGCGTGTGCCTCGTCGGCGGACGGGACGTTCTTCGCCGAACCGACGTTGGCCAGGAGCTTCACCCCGTACCCATCGGAGGTCTGCCCTGGACCGGTCAACGTGGACGCCGCGGCAGCCACCTGGGCCGCCTCCTCGGCCGCGGCTTTCGCCTCGACCTCGGTGACGTCCGTCCGGACCTGCCCGGACGCGCCGTCGAGCAGCACGAACGTGCCGTCGGGCACGGCCAGCACGCCGGGGCAGGCGACCACGGCGGGCAGTCCCAGCGCGCGGGCCAGGATCGCGGTGTGGCTGGTCGGGCCGCCGACCTCGGTGACCAGGCCGATGACCTGGTCCGGGTCGAGGTCGGCGGTGTCCGCGGGCGCCAGGTCGCGGGCGGCGAGGACGTAGGGGTGGCCGGGCGCGGGGACGCCCGGCATCGGCAGGCCGAGCAGGACCGCGACCGCGCGATCGCGGAGGTCGTCCAGGTCGGCGACACGTTCGGCGAGATAGCCGCCGGCGGCGGCGAAGGCCTCCCGGAACGTCGCGAACGCGCCGTCGATCGCGTGCGGTGCGTCGTGGCCGTCGTCGATGAGCTCGCGTACGCCGTCGCGCAGCTCCTCGTCGTCGGCCATCAGCGCCTCGGCCCGCAGTACCTCGGCGACCGTGGCGTCGGCCGCCCGGTCGGCGCGGCGGCCGAGTTCGGCGACCACCTCGGCCAGTGCGGCCTCGGCCCGGGTGTACTCGGCCGCGGCGTCGGTGACCGGGACGGGGGCCGGGAGCGCCGGGGCGGCCGCGATCCGCAACATCGGACCGGCGGCGATCCCGGCGCACACCCCGATGCCGGTGAGCACCTCAGACATCGGCGTCCAGGTCCTTCGCCAGCAGTTCGGCCAGGCTGTCCAGGGCCTCGTCGGCGCCGTCCCCCTCGGCCTCCAGGATCACCTCGGTGCCCTGCTTGGCGCCGAGGGCGAGCACCGACAGCATGCTCTTGGCGGGCACCGGCTTACGGTCGCCGGACCTGATCGTGACCTTGACCGGAGCCTTCGCGGCCGCCTCGACGAAGATCTTCGCGGGGCGGGCGTGCAGGCCGCTGCTGGAACCGACGGTCACCGTGCGCGTGGGCATAGCAGCTCCTCAGGGTTCGATGGTGACCTTGATGGCCTCGCCGCGGGCGACGATGCCGAAGGCGTCGATCGCGCTCTCCAGCGGGAGGCGGTGAGTGATCAGGTCGGCGACCGGCACCGCGCCGGTGGCGACCAGGTTGAGGGCCTCGGCGTTGTGTGCCGGGCTGGAGCCGTTGGCGCCGACGATCATCAGTTCCCGGTAGTGGACCAGGTTCGAGTCGCAGGTGATGGTCGGGTTGTCCTTGGGCAGTCCGCCGAAGAAACTGATCCGGCCCTGCCGGGCGGCCATCAGGATCGCCTGCTCCTGAGCCTTTCCGGAGGCGGCGGCGGTGATGATGACGTCGGCGCCGCGGCCGTCGGTCAGTTTGAGGATCTCCTCGACCGGGTCGACCTCGCCGGCGCAGATCGCGGCGTCCGGCTTGACCAGGTTGGCGGCCATCTCCAGGCGCTGGCGGCTGAGCTCGACGAGGAAGACGCGGGCGGCGCCTCGGGCCCGGGCCAGCCGGACGTGCAGGCAGCCGATCGGGCCGGAGCCGATGACGACCACGTCGTCGCCGTCGCCGACGCGGGCCAGGTTCTGCGCGTTGAGGGCGCAGGCCAGCGGTTCGGCCACCGACGCCTCGGCGAACGAGACGCCCTCCGGGATGCGGTTGAGGCCGTCGACCTTGAGGACCTCGCGGGGTACCACCATGTACTGGGCGAAGCCGCCCTCGAAGTGGTAGCCCATGGAGACCTGGTTGGGGCAGATCGTCATCCGGCCACGCTCGCACTCGGCGCACTCGCCGCACGGGATCGCGGCGATGACCTGCACCCGGTCGCCGGCGGACCAGCCGTCGACGCCCTCACCGACCTGCACGATCTCACCGGCGATCTCGTGGCCCATCACCCGCGGCGGGTGGATGTGGTGGTGGCCGAACTTCGAGATCTTCACGTCGGTGCCGCAGGTGGAGCAGTTCCGGACCCGGATCTTGACCTCTCCGGGGCCGGCCTCGGGCTCCGGCGCATCCTCGAAACGGACGTCGCCGGGGGCGTGGAATCGTACGACCTTCATGGTTTTGCTTCCTCCTGGATGCTCCCGAGAAGCCGGGTCACGGTCTCGGGTTCGGTGGCCTCGCGCAGTTCGCGGGCCTGGTCCTCGTCGAGCAGGATCTCGGCGAGAGCGGCGAGCAGTTCGACGTGCCCGTCGCCCTGGGCGGCGATGGCCACACAGAGCGTGACCGGTTCGCCGTCCCAGTCGACGGTCTCCGGGAAGCGCAGCACCGCCAGGGCGTCGCGCTTCACCAGGTCCTTGCCGGCGAGGGTGCCGTGCGGGATGGCGACCCCCTCGCCGACGTAGGTGGAGATCGACCGCTCCCGGGCCAGCATCGTGTCGATGTAGCCCGGTTCGGCGGCGCCGATCTCGACCAGGACCTCGCCGCAGCGACGGATCGCGTCGTCGCGGCCGGCGGCCGTCTCCGCGAGCCGGATGGCCCGGGGGTCGAGCAGCTGGTCAGACATTGAGGTCGGTCCCCTGCTGGATGGCCTTGACCACGCGGGTCACGGCCGGGTCGCCGAGGAAGATCTGGAAGGGGACGATCGGCTTGTCCGGCGCGACCGAGCGGGCGCGGGCGGCCAGGCCGCTGTGGCAGACCACCACGTCGGCGTCGGCCGGGATCGAGTTCACCGGGGTGTGCTCGACCGTTACCCCACTCTTGCCGAGCTGCTTGCGCAGGGTGCTGGCCAGCATCACGCTGCTGCCCATTCCCGCGTCGCAGGCGACCACGAGCTTGTGGATGTCCTTGCCGTTGATGGTTGCCATGACTTCTCTCCTGTGGTGGTTACGCGTTTTCCTTGCGGCTGGCCTCGACGTCGTCGTCCGCGCCCTCGGTGGTCTCCTCCGGCTCCTGGTCGGACTTGAGCTTGCCGAACCCGAGTAGCAGGGAGGCGACACCGAAGGTGACCGCGGCGGCCAGGATGACGCCGAGGATCATCCCGAAGTGGCTGCCCTTGGCGGTGACGGCGAAGAAGGCGAAGATGCTGCCCGGGGCCGGGGAGGCCACGGTGCCCGCGCCGGTGACCATGAAGGTGGCCACACCGGCCATGCCGCCGGCCATCATGGCCAGGATCAGGCGGGGCTTCATCAGCACGTACGGGAAGTAGATCTCGTGGATGCCGCCGAAGAAGTGGATGATCATCGCGGCCGGGGTGGTCGGGCGCAGCGACTTCGGCCCGAAGAAGAAGTAGGCAAGGAGCAGACCGAGGCCGGGGCCGGGGTTCGACTCGATCATGAACAGGATCGACTTGCCGTGCTCTGCCACCTGCTGCACGCCGAGCGGGCTGAACACGCCGTGGTTGATGGCGTTGTTGAGGAACAGCACCTTGGCCGGCTCGACCAGGATCGACACCAGCGGCATCAGACTGTGGTCGAGGAGCCAGTCGACGCCGTTGCCGGCCGCCTCGGTCAGGGCGTTGACGACCGGGCCGATGCCCAGCTTGCCGAGGATCGCGAAGCCACCGCCGATGATGCCGGCCGAGAAGTTGTCGACGAGCATCTCGAACCCGGGGCGGATCCTGCCCTCGATCGCGTTGTCGAACAGCTTCAGCACGTAGGCGGTGAGCGGGGCGATGATCATCGCGCCGAGGAACATCGGGACGTCCGCGCCGACGATGACACCCATCGTGGCGGTCGCGCCGACGACCGCGCCGCGCTGGCCGTGGACCATCCGGCCGCCGGTGTAACCGATCAGGACCGGGAGAAGGTACGTGATCATCGGGCCGACGAGCTCGGCCAGGCTCTCGTTCGGCAGCCAGCCGACCGGGATGAAGAGTGCCGTGATCAGACCCCAGGCGATGATCGCCCCGATGTTGGGCATCACCATCCCGGCGAGGTAGCCGCCGAGCTTCTGGACGCGGGCCCGTATTCCGGAACCGCTGACCTCGGGGGTGTACGAAGAGGCCATGAGGATCTCCAATTCGGTGTGGAGAGTGGGGGTGGTGTGTTCAGCCGGCTGGAAGCGGCCGGGGTTCAGGAGTGGAGAAGGCGGGACGGGTCGGGGTCGGGGGTGACCCGCACGTGCGTACGGTCGAGGTCGGCCGGGGTCGGCATGCGGCTGCCCGGGAGCGAGACCGCGGCCGCGCCCCACGCCAGTCCCTCGGTGAGCGCCGCGGCGCCCCGCGCGCCGGCCGCGAGGAATCCGGCGAGCAGCGCGTCACCGGCACCGACGGTGCTCCGGGGCACGCTGACCGGGGAGACACCGGCCAGGACTCCGTCGGCGTCGACGAGAACCGCCCCGTCGGCGCCGAGGCTGGCCAGGACCGCTCCGGCACCCGCCGCCCGCAGCCGGCGGCAGGCCTCGACGACGTCGCCGAGAGTGGCCGGTTCCGCTCCGACCGCCTCGGCGAGTTCCTCACGATTGGGTTTGACCAGGGCGGCTCCGGCGGCGACACCGGCCAGTAGCGCCGGGCCGCTGCTGTCGACGGCCAGCCGGTTGCCCGCGCCGACCAGCCGGGAACACAGGTCGGCGAAGGCGTCGATGCTCGGGCCGGGCGGCAGGCTGCCGCAGATGACCACCCAGTCGGCGTGCTCCGCGGCGTCCAGGACCGCCTTGCTGACCTGGGCGAACTCGGTGTCGGAGAGGACCGGGCCGGCCTCGTTGATCTTCGTGACGGTGCCGTCCGGCTCGGCCAGGGTGATGTTGGAACGGGTCCGGCCGGCGATCGGCACGGACAGCAGGTCGACACCCTCGGCGTTGAGCAGGTCGACGAGCTGTTCGCCCTCGGCGCCGCCGGTCGGCACGACGGCGGTGGAACGGACCCCGTTGGCGAGCAGCGCACGGGACACGTTGACGCCCTTGCCGCCCGGGTCGATGTGCGAGTCGGCGGCGCGCAGCACCTCGCCGCGGACCAGTGCGTCGACCTCCAGCGCCCGGTCGACGCTGGGGTTCAGGGTGACGGTCAAAATCATGCTTTTTCCCCCACTCGGGAGTCAAAAGCGCATCCGTGTGAAGGCATAAACTCCCTTCGGTCGCTCATGCCTTCACCACCCGGACACCCGTGGCCTCGACCTCGGCGGCCAGGTCGTGGTCCAGGCCGTTGTCGGTGATCAGCAGGTCGAGGTCGGTGAGAGCGCCGAACTTGGCCAGGTAGTCGTTGCCGATCTTGGTGTGATCGGCGAGCAGCACCACCCGGCGGGCCGCGGCGATCATCGCCCGCTTGACCGCCGCCTCGGCCGGGTCCGGAGTGGTCATACCGCGCTCGACGGTGCACCCGTTGGTGCCCATGAACGCGACGTCCACATACATGTCGGCGAGCGGCCGCAGCGCCCAGTCGTCCACGGTGGCCAGCGTCTTGCCCCGGACCCGGCCGCCGAGCAGCAGGACCGTCAGGTTGGGCTTGACGCCGAGCGCGGCCGCCAGCACCGGCGAGTTCACCACCACGGTGAGCTCGCGGTCGGCGGGCAGCAGCTGGGACAGGCGGGCCGTGGTGGTCCCGGCGTCCAGGATGATCGCCCCGTCCTCGGGCACCTCGGCGAGCGCGGCCTTGGCGATCCGCTCCTTCTCGCTGATCAGGACCGCGTCCCGGGTGGCCAGGGCCGGCTCGAAGCCGAGCCGCTCGACCGGGATCGCGCCACCGTGGACCCGGCGGAGAACGCCGGAGCGCTCCAGCACCGTCAGGTCGCGGCGGATCGTCTCGGCCGTCACCCCGAAGGTCTCGGCCAGCGCGACGACGTCGACCCGGCCCTCGGCACGGGCCCGCCGCACTATCTCCTGCTGGCGTTCCTCCGCGTACATCCTTGCTCACCCGCCTGGTTCGTTTTGGCTTTGTCTTTGTTTACGCCCGGTTCTGCCCGAGCGCAATATGTCGAAGAGATTTCGGTCTCTTAAATTCGCAGGAGATATCACCGCAAAACAGACCCAATTAGGAAAGTCCGGTTGTGTTGGTTTACACCAGGTGACGCTCGACGGACACGACGCGGAGCGGGGTGCCGTGCAGGACGAGCAGACCGCCGGACGGGATCGTCGCCTCCACCGGGACCGGCGACAGGCGGCGTGACAACTCCTGCACGGCGGCGAGTTCAGCGCACAGCGCCGCCGGGCGGCCGGCCGCGAACGACTCCTCGGCGATCCTCAGCGCGCTCTCCGGATCGGCGCCCCGGCACGGCTCCCCGGCACCGTAGGCGGAGATGACCGGGCGTACCGGCGACGGCATGTCCCGCATCAGCAGGACGGTGCTGGTGCTGACCCGCGCCCGGTTCCGCAACTCACCGAGAATGCGCACGTCATCGGGACGGCTGAGCGCGTCGGCGGCCCGCCGAGGCGGCAGCCAGAGCATGTCGTCGACCTCGTCGGAAGCCGTGAAGGCGCAGGTCGCCGCCGGATCGACCTCGGCCGCGAAATAGTCGACGTGCTCCGGCCAGCCCTGTTCCAGATAGTCGGTGCCGCCCAGCCACGGGCCGAGCCGGACGGTCAGCCCGGTCCGTTCGGAGACGACCCGGACCGCCGCGACCGCCATGTGCTCACCGGACGCCGCACGCCCCTTCGGAAAGCACCACTCGCCGCGCCGGCGGTGCACGACGAGAACCTCCCGTGCGTTCTCCGCGCCACGCCACAGCACCGTTCCGGCGGCGATGACGGGCGCGGAGAACGACGGACCGAGGTACACGGGATCACGGTAGGCCCGCGCCCGTCTTGATCGGATTGCCCTATTCGGGGGAAGAGTCCTTCATGCCGGCCAGGAGACCGACACTCTCGGCGAGCGCACCGTCCTGGCCCAGCGACCGGAAGTCCGCCTCCACCTCGGCCCGGGTCAGCACCCCGGCCCGCACCGCGTAGTAGCGCACCAGCGACCACAGGAAGACGTCCAGGTGATCGAAACGGGTGCCGCCCTCCAGCACCTCCTCCTCGTGGAACCAGACCGCGACCTGCCCGTTCGCCAGCACCGTGAACAGGTTGCCGCCACCGTCGGCGCCGATCGTGAAGACGTCGTCGTCGGTCAGCTCGGTCTCGTAGTCGGCGTCCAGGATCGTGCAACCGTTGGCGGCGAAGTCGAAACCGTACGACCAGTCGGCGATGTCGAACGGCCTCGGGATCCGGCCCTCGCGCACCCGCCGATCAAAACCGGCCAGGGCGGTGGCCCCGGCCGGCGGCAGGCGATCCAGCAGATGGTCGATCGAACGGGTCTCGGCCGGTACCTCGGCCGGCTCCCCAGTGGGGAACCAGCGAGCGATGTCCGCGTCGAGGTCACGTTCGACGTACCCGATGAGATCTTCTGGGGTGAGAGTCACCCGGCGGATGTTAGCCGCGATAGGCGGGCAGGCCGAGGGTCTTGCGGATGGCCTGCTGCACGTCCTCGACCGGGGGACGGCCGTCGACGTCGTGCACGACCTCCTTGCGCCGGAACAGCTCCAGCACCGGCCGGGTCTTCTCGTGGTAGTCGGTCAGCCGAGACTCCAGCGCCTCCGGGGTGTCGTCGGCCCGGGTGATCAGCTCGTTCCCGCAGATGTCGCAGCGGCCCTCCACCTCGGGCCGGTCGGCGATCAGGTTGTAGTCCATCCCGCAGCTCGGGCAGAGCCGGCGGCTGAGCACCCGGCGGCGCACCTCGTCGTCGGGCAGCTCCAGGTGGATGACGGCGTCGATGTCGTAGCTCTCCATGAAGAACTCGGCCTGCCGCCCGTTGCGTGGGAACCCGTCGATGATGAAGCCGTAGTTCCAGTCGTGGATGCCCATCCGGCGGCGCACCACCTCCTCGACCAGCTCGTCGCTGACCAGCTCACCGGCCGCCATGATCCGCTTGACCTGGGCGCCCATCTTGGTGTGCTGGCGCACGTGCCAGCGGAAGATGTCACCGACGCTGATGTGCACCAGGTCGAGATCACCCCGAAGCATCTTGGCCTGGGTGCCCTTGCCGCTGCCCTGCACGCCCATGATCACGTACTTGCGCATGTGCCTCTCCTCAGTCCGTCGCGCCGATGCGCAGCGGGCCGGGCGCGAGCCCGGACAACATGGTCGGATCGATGCTCCAGGCGCCGGCCACCCGGAACACATCACGCTCGGCGACCAGCACCGACGTCTCCTCGTCGAACACGGCGGGCAGGCCCGCGTCACGCTCGGCCGCGTCCGGCTCACCGAACCAGGACGTGACCTCACCGGTCTGACCCACATAACCGAACGTTCGCAGCAGGTCACCGGAGTCGGCGCGCTGCCACCGGTGCAGCTCGGTGACGCGGTGGGTGGCGAAGAACTGCACCTCGGTGCCGAGCTCCGCGGAGAGCGACACCACATCGGGCCCGGGGGTCATCAGCGCGCGGCCGACGGCCAGCACCCACGGCCCCCGGACGCCGGGCAGCGGCGGCGTGACCGCGATCCGGTCGTCGGTGAGGTGGGCCAGGTCCACCCCGTCGCGCCACGGCGCGGTCCCCAGGTCACGCAGCCCGAGCGCCTTGAGCACCGCGCCCGGGTCGTCACCGGACACCGCCAGCCACGCCTGCTTGCCACCGAAACCGGTCATGACGTCATCCATGACCCAACGCTATCCGGCCCCTACGGCCAGCCGTAGGTGCGGCGCAGGATCGCCGCGACCCGGTCGAACCGGGGACGGTCCAGGATCGCGCCCTCCCGGCGGATGCCGTCCTCGTCGACCTCGATGACCCGGTCCAGGCGGATCCAGCTCGGACGCGAGTCCCGGTCCCACTCGCCGGGGCCCAGCGCCAGCCAGTGCCGCTGGCCGTCGCGCTCGCTCTGGCTGGAGAGCATCAGGCCGAGCAGTGTCCGGGCGTCCCGGCCCACCACCAGCACCGGCCGGTCCTTGCCCTGTGCCGGATCGTCCTCGTAGGGCACCCAGGTCCAGACGATCTCGCCGGGGTCGGCGTCACCGTCCAGGTTGGGCGCATACGCGAGGTGACGGCCCTGTTCGGGAACGGCCCGCTTGACCGCGGCCGGCTTCGGAGCCGCGGGTTTCGGAGCCGGCGCCGGCTTGCGGGGAGGAGCGGTCTTCGCCGGCGGTACGGCCGGAGCGCTCGGCCGCGGCGCGGGCGGGGCGGGCCGTTCCGGTTGTCCGAGAAGACGCCGGAGGAAGGCTTTCAACATTTCGAGCACCGGGCCACCCTACGGGCCGATCCGCCCGCCCCGACAGGGCCAAGATCCCCTAGCCGGTTCAGCCGACGAAGTCCTGGGTCATCCAGGTGATGCCCTTGGAGTCCCGGACGATGCTCAACCCGATCTTGGTGAAGTTCGGGCTCAGCAGGTTCTTGCGGTGCCCGTCGTTCGGCGGCACCTCGGCCAGCATCGAGTCGGTCAGGCCGTTGGCCGCCTGCACCTTCGCCGCGTCGCTGCTGCCGCTCGAGCCGTAGCCGATGTTCTCGCCCGCGGCGCGCCAGGACACGTCCTGCGCGCTGAACCGGTCGCCGAGCTCGGCCTCACCAGAGCACTTGTGGGACAGCCCGCACCCGTCGATCATCAGCTGGGTGTGCAGGGCCGCGGCCTTGGACAGGTTCGTGTCGAGGGTGAGCTCCTTGAGCCCTTCGTCGACCCGCGCCGCGTTGATGTGGGCGAGCACCTGCTCGGCGACCGTGCCGGAGGTGACCGGCGCTGTCGTCTTGTTGGCGGCGGTGCCGGCCGTCGCCTCCTTGGTGGCCGGGGGCTTCGTCGTCTTCTTGGCCGTGGGCTTGGGACTGGCCGGCTTCGACGGCGACGGCGACGCGCTCGCAGCGGGGGATCCGGTCGTACCCGTGGCCGCGGGGTCGGCCAGCAGGTCCTCCGCGGTCTCGCCGCCGGGGGACGCTGCGGCGGCGAGCGGGGCGTTGACCGAGGTGGGCGCGGGGGTCTCGGAGCCGCCCCGGTTGAGGCCCACCATCATGAATCCGGCGCCGATGACGACGGCTGTCGACCCCGCTGCCAGGGTGTAACGGAAACGGGCAGCGGCGGAGAGCGACACGGATATTCACCTCGGTGAGCAGGGGCAGGACGACGCCCCATCACTATGAGCGAGGGTCCGGCTGCCGGCAGCTCCGGAAAGGATTCCTTAAGGAACGGCTCACCGACTTCTAAAGGTCGAACTCACCGGCACGGACGCCGGTCAGGAACGCGTCCCACTCGGCGCGGCGGAAGACGAGGGTGGCGCCGCCGGGGTCCTTGGTGTCACGGATCGCCACGATGCCCGGAAGGTTGGCGGCCACCTCGACGCAGTCGCCGCCGTTGCCACCGCTGCGAGTGCTCTTGTGCCAGACGGCACCCGTCAGGTCAGCCATCGCTCTCCTCGATGATCGTGCGGATCAGGTCGTCGGAGTCGGCCTGGCCGAGCGCGACCGCTCCGAGCTCGCCCCAGATCGACTCATACGTCTCCACCTCCGCGAGCTTATCCAGGTAGAGAGCGCCGGTGAGGTTCTCGCAGTAGATGGTCGTGGGTTCGGGTGACGCCGTGCCGACGGCCGGGAAGTCGAGCACGGTGAACTGCCCGGAGCTGGCCGCCTTGTGCGGGCCGGCGGCGAACGGGATCACCCTGACCCCGATGTTGTGCCGGGTCGACATGTTGACCAGGTGGGCCAGCTGTTTCTGCATGCCGAGGGTGTCCGGGATGGCGCGGCGCAGCACACCCTCGTCGACGATCACGTCGAGGCGGGGCGCCTCCGGCAGCCGGCGGCTGAGCAGCGACTGGCGTTCCAGCCGGACGGCCACGGCGCTGCCCACCGACTCCTCGTCGGCGTGCCAGCTGCGGAACACGGCCTCCGCGTACTCCCTGGTCTGCAGCAGTCCGGGGATCACGCCGGGCGCGTAGGAACGCAGGTGGGAGGCGGCCTGCTCCATGCCGACGTAGAGCTCGAACCAGGCGGGGACGACGTCGCCGTACGCATGCCACCAGCCTTTCGCCTTGGACTCGGCGGCCAGTCCGATGAGCACCTCGGTCATGTGGCCGGGAGCCTGGTAGACGCCGCACATGGCGATCACGTCGTGCTTGCGGACCGGGACCTCACCGTTCTCGATCCGGTACATCCGGGCGCGGGAGAACTCCAGCTCACCGGCGGCGGCCATCAGGGAGATGCCGGCCTGCTCGCGCAGCTGGCGCAGCAGCCGGCCGACCTGCCGGCGCGGCACGGTCGAGCCCGTCTCGTTCATCTTCGGTCGTCCCCCTGGGGCCAGTGCCTGGTGTCCGGTTGTCTCGAACGAGACGATCGGAACGCCTCGCGTGAGACAGCGGGAATCCATTTCTGAGATTCTCGCCGTACCGGCTTGAGACCGAGCCTAAGGCACGCGAGGCTCCGATGTGTAGTCGTCGAATCGCACATGGTGAGGGTTACATGCTTGTTCCGCGGACCGAACACGTCGGCGAGCGCCCGTCCTGGGACTGCCGGGTCTGCGGTCAGCCGTGGCCGTGCGCCACCGCCAAGGTCGAGCTGGCCGAGCAGTACCAGAACTTCCCGCACGGCCTCTCGGTCTTCCTCGGCTCCTGCATGCTCGAGGCGATCGACGATCTCGCCGCCGGCAGCGGGGGCCCACCGGCCGACCTCTACGAACGGTTCCTCGGCTGGGCCGACCGCACCCGCTGAGACCTCAGTCCTCGACGTGCCGGTGCAACACGTCGTACAGCTGCTGGTCCTTGACGCTGCTGTAGAGCGTGTCGCCGGCGCTGTTCAGGATCACGAACGGACATGCCCGGTCGGCACCGGTCAGCGCCTTCTCGGCGATCTTGCGGTGGGTGGCCACCTCGTAGACGGTCACCCGGTACCTGCCCTCGACCAGCGGCAGCACCTTCGGGCCCGATTTGCAGTCCCGGATCGACCGGCCCGGGCCGGTCAGGTCCAGGCAGGCGACCAACTGCGCCCGCGACGGCTCCGGCGCCCACGCCCGGCGCTGGGTGGCGGAGCCCGCGAAAGCCGCCTGGTTCAGCGTGCGGGTCGTCCGGTAGTCGACGTCGGTGCCGCCGTCCTCACTGATCAGAATCGGATGCGGGGAGCCGCCACGGAACCTTGGGGCCGACGGGTAGTACCAGTCCTGGCACACCAGGTGCAGGTCGTCGTCCGCGCGTACCCCCTGGTTGATGGCCTGCGGACCGACCGCGACCGGGACCGGGACGCTCGGGTAGGGCTTGCGGGGAGGCGGCGGCAGGGCCGCCGGCGACGTGCCGCCGACGTTGACGAACAGGTAGGCGGCGGTGCCGAAGAAACCCAGCACCGCCACCGCGACCCCCACCGAGATCAGGAGGGTCCGGCGCCGCGCCACTCGCTCGTCCCGCGCGGTACGGACGACGGGCGCGTCAGCCGGAGCGGAGGCGGCGACGGGGCCGGACGGGACGGCGTCGAACTCCCCCAGCTCCAGCCCGCCGAGCGCGACCAGCCGCGCGCCGAGCCCCGCCTCGCCCGGCGGATCCGGTGTCTCCCCTGCCTGCCGCATGATCCACTCCCCGCCCCACGCCCCGCGCTCCCACGCGCCTGCGCCCCAAGGCGACGAACTATATCGATGCGATAGGCCTCTTCAGAAGGCGTAGGGGCCGAATCGCCCCCAGGCGACGACGGCGGAGAGCACGAACAGCACCGCACTCGGGGCGATCGCCTGCGTCTCGCCGCGCCGGACGTGCACCACGACCGCGCCGATCATGGTCACCGCCAGGCCGGTGGCGGCGAGCGGGACCAGAACCGGGGCGATGTCGAGGAGGGCCGGGAGGATCAGCCCGATCGCACCCAGCAGCTCGGCCGCGCCGATCGCCTTGACCGCACCCGCGCTGAAGTCCTCGGTCCAGGCCATGCCGGAGGCCGCCAGCTTCTCCTTCGACTGGCTCAGCTTCATCACGCCGGCACCCAGGAAAGCGGCGGCGAGCAGACCCGCGATGACCCACAGGACGATGTTCATTATCCCTCAAATCACTGGTTCAGTTAAACGCTTGAGCGAACGGTAGGCCGGTTGAGTTAAACATGCAAGTGATCGGGGCGGGTAGGATGCGGTCGTGGAGACACCTGAGCCACGCTGGCTGACCAGTGAAGAGCGCGCCGCCTGGATGACCCTGATGGGCGTCCTGATGCGCCTGCCCACCGCCCTCGACGCGCAGTTGATGCGGGACGAGGGCATCAGCCACTTCGAGTACGGGATCCTCGCCGGCCTCTCCGAGGCACCCGGCCGGACCCTGCGGATGAGCTCCCTCGCGATCCTGGCCGAGGGTTCCCTGGCCCGGCTCTCCCAGGCCGTCGGCCGGCTGGAGAAACGCGGCTGGGTGGCCCGCTCCCCCGACCCGACCGACGGCCGCTACACCCTCGCCACCCTCACCGAGGAGGGCTGGAGCAAGATCGTCGCCAGCGCGCCCGGCCACGTCGGCAACGTGCGGGCCCTCGTCTTCGATACGCTCACCAAGGCCCAGGTCCGCCAGCTCCAGGAGATCGGCCGCCGCATCCTCGGCGCCACCGACCCGGGCGGTTCCTGTCCCACCCGATAGACCTATTGCCACCCCGCTGACCTGCGGAGATCATCTAGCCCATGTCGACGGAGACCGAAGCCGAAGCGCTGGGCTGGTGCGTCGTGGCAGACGTCGCCGGCATCAAACACTTCAACCCTCGTGCCCGGCTGTGGGTGCTCCCGCCCCGTCCGGCCGGCGACGGCGACCGGTTGCTCGCCGTGGGGCACCATCACGGCCGGGACCGGCGTCTCATCCGGATCGCGATCCCCCGCCGGCACCTCGCCCGTTTCCGGGTGCGGATGGTCTACAACCGCGCCGTGCTGCGCGCCATCGAGCGGCCCGCCGCCAACCGGTCACCGGCGCTCTGGCCGAGCCGCGCCGAGGCCCAGCGCCAGGCCGACCGGTGGAACCAGCGGGTGCACGGCTGACCGTGCCGATCCCCTGGCTGGACCTGCCGGCGTCGCGTGTCGACGAGGCGGCGCGCATGCTGCTCGGCTGGCGCCTGACCGCCAACGGGGTGACCGTGCGGCTGACCGAGGTGGAGGCGTACAGCGGGCTCGGCGAGGACCCGGCCAGCCACGCGCACCGCGGCGTCACCGACCGCAACCGGGTCATGTTCGGCCCGGCCGGCCGGCTGTACGTCTACCAGATCTACGGCATGCACTTCTGCGCCAACGTCGTCTGCGGTGAGACCGGCCGGGCCGCGGCGGTGCTGCTGCGCGCCGGCGCCGTCGTCGACGGGATCGCCCTCGCCCGGGAACGCCGGCCCGCCGCCCGCCGCGACACCGACCTCGCGGCCGGGCCGGCCAAACTCATGCAGGTCCTCGCCCTGAACCGGGAGGCCAACGACACCCCGGTGCTCGGCGGCGGACCGGCCACGCTGATCCCGCCGGACGGGCCGGCGGGACCGGTGTCGGCGGGGCCGCGCGTCGGCGTGACCTCGGCGCACGACGTGCCGTGGCGCTTCTGGACCACCGGCGACCCGACGGTCAGCGCCTACCGCCGGCACACGCCCCGGGCCCGCTGAGCCCGGCCGTCACCGCTGACTCACGGACGCCGAGACACCGGTGGAGCCAGCCGGAAGACCGTGAGCCGCTGGGTCGCGCGGGTCAGGGCGACGTAGAGGTCGTTGACGCCGCGCGGGGACTCCGACCGGATCAGCTCCGGGTCGACCAGGAGCACGGCGTCGAACTCGAGACCCTTGCTCTGGGTGACGGTCAGCAGCACGGCCGGCTCGTCGAGGTCCGGACCGAGATCGGGCAGGGCGGCGGCCACCTCGGCCAGGCGGCTCTCCGGGACGATCACCGCGAGACTCCCCGGAGTCTCCGCCACCACTGTGGCCAGGGCGTTCGCGTCGCCGGTCACCTCGCGAGGCTCGGCGCCCACGGAGCGGACCGGATGCGGCAGGTCGATCGGCGGGTCGGCGTCGGCGAGCAGACGTCCGGCATACGCCATGATCTCGGCCGGGGTCCGATAACTCACGGTCAGCGCCGCGAGACGCCAGCGATCGGCGACGTACGGCGAGAGCACCTCCGCCCACGTGTCGGCACCGCCCCGCGCCCCGGTCTGTGCCAGGTCACCGACGATCGTCATGGACCGGCTCGGGCACCGCCGCATCAGCATCCGCCACGCCATCGGGCTCAACTCCTGCGCCTCGTCCACGATCACGTGCCCGAACGCCCACTTCCGGTCCACCGCCGCACGCTCGGCGGGCGGCNNNGGCGCCCGACCGTGAGTCCCGGTCGGCGTAGCGTTCGGCGAGCACGGCCGCCTCCATCACGTCCGCGGCGTTCGGGATCTCCGCCTCTACGTCGTCCTCCGCCTCGTACGACCGGGACCCGGCCGAGATGTCCAGGACACCCTGCGCGTAGTCGAGCCGTCGCCGCAGGTCCCGGGCCGTACGGGCGCGCCGCTCCGTGTCGTCCGCACCGAGCAGCTCGGCCGCCTCGTCCAGCAGCGGCACGTCCGACGCCGTCCAGGCCGATCCCGGCGCCCGGCGCAGCCCGGTCCGTTCCGTCGTCGCCCACAGGTCGTCGAGGAACCGTTCCGGCGTGAGCACCGGCCACAGTTCGTCCAGCACCGCCCGCACCCGCGGCAGCACCGCCAGGTCGGCGCGGATGTCGGCGACGTCGGCGTCGTCCAGCACGTTCGGGGTCGCCAGCGCGTCGTCCGCCCCGAGCGGGTCGTCCCAGAACGGGTCGGCGCCGATCCGCTCGGCCAGCTGCCGGGCCAGCACGTCCAGCACCCCGGCCACGAAGATCGGGCGGGCCAGGTTGTGCGGCAGCCCCGACTCCCGGGCCCGGCGGCGCACCGGCTCGCAGTCGTACCGGTCCAGCCGCAGCGAGTGCCGGTCCACCTCGATCCCGATCGGCGACTCCGGTACACGCTGCCGGGCGGCCACCCCGGCGATCAGGAACTCCACCATCTCGGACCGCCCCTTGATCTCGGCGGTCACCGGCGGCTCCGGAGCGGTCGCGGTCACTCCCGGGAACAGGTCGCCCGGTGTCGCCAGCAGCACCCCGGTCTCCGCCAGCGACGGCAGCACCTGCGAGATGTAGCGCAGGAACGTCGGGTTCGGGCCGACGATCAGCACACCCCGGGAACCGAGCCGCTCCCGATGGGTGTAGAGCAGGTAGGCCGCCCGGTGCAGGGCCACTGCCGTCTTGCCGGTGCCCGGGCCGCCCTGCACCACGAGCACCCCGCCGTCCGCCGACCGGATCACCCGGTCCTGCTCGGACTGGATCGTCGCCACGATGTCCCGCATCCGGCCGGTGCGCTGCGCGTCCAGGGCGGCGAGCAGCGCGGCCTCACCGACCAGCGGCCCGTCCCCGGCGGCCGCGGCGACGTCGGCGGCCAGGACCTCGTCGTCGAGATCGACGACGGTGCGGTCACGGGTACGGATGTGACGGCGGCGGGCGATCCCGTACGAGGTGACGGCCGTCGCCACGTAGAACGGGCGGGCCGCCGGCGCCCGCCAGTCGACGAGCAGCGGCTCCTCGACGTCGTGGATGCCGATCCGGCCGATGTGCAGCGGGCCGCCGTCGCGGGGGTCCAGCCGGCCGAAGCACAGTCCCGGCTCGACCGCGTCGTAGCGGGCCAGGCGGTCGGCGTACCCCTGCGCGGCCGCGTCCCGCCGTGACCGGGCCTCCGGTGTGCCGCCGGACTGCCGCCACGTGCCGGTCAGCTGGTCGCGGGCCCGTTCCCGCATCTCGTCGAGCCGGGCGTAGAGCATCGTGACGTAGTCCTGTTCCTCGGCGAACGCCGCGGAGGAATCCGTCCCCGAAACGCTTGACAGACTTGACACACGCGCCCCCAACCCGTAATCTGATCCTGGAACCTTCTGCCGCACGTCAAAATTTGGACGTGCGAAGGCTCCAGCGTACACGCGGAGCAACCCTTCAGGTCAGCAGGACTCTCAGGGCCGCCGCGTCGGTGCGCCAGTCCTCCTCGATCAGCAGCGGCGGCTCGTGCACGGGTAGGGGCCCGTCGGCGCCGGCATCGTCGGGATAGCGGGCCGTCACATGGGTGTGCAGGTGCGACCCGCGGTCACCCAGGGTCAGGTAGTCGATCTTCGGCGGGCGGAAGCAGTCACGGATCGCCCGGGCCACGGTCAGGACCTCGCGGTGATAGAGATCGGACTCGACGGGGCTCAGCTCGATCGGCTCGACCACATGCCGGCCACGCCAGACGACCACCGCGTACCCACGGACGAACGCCCGCCGCGCGAAGTAGGTGTCGGTGACCCGCCCCGACCAGACCCGCAGACCCAGCTCGGTCTCGTCCCGGCGATCACCGCACCAGCGGCAACCGTCGTCGTCCGCACCCTCCGCCGCCACCCCAGAACCATAAACGATCCTCGATCCCCTTGGCGCCCCTCACTTGTGCGGCCGGCTACCAGGGGTTCACTGACCGCCACCGCTGGGCGGCGGTGCCGTTGCAGGCGCGCAGGCGGACCTTGCCCACACCGGACGCGTCGACCGACAGCTCCGTGAGGCAACGCCCCTGCTGGTCGCCGGCCTGGAGGGTGGTGGTGTACCACCAGTTCTGGTTCGCCTGGTAGGTGCAGCGCGACACGACGACCCGGGAGCCGGTGCTGTTCGGCTGGACGCAGTTCTCGCCCTGGGTGAAATGACCCTCACTGGTCTGGTAGAAGTCCTGGTCCTTGTTGGCCCGGTCGCAGGTCTGCGTGTGCAGCAGGGCTCCGGCGGCGCCACCGGTCAGGCAGCGGTACGGCGACTGCTCGGTGACGATCCACCCCTGGTGCAGCGGCGGCGGGACGGGCACCGCGACCGCGGGGACGGTGGGGGCGGCGAGCAGAAGGGCCGCCGCGACGAGCAGAACTCGGCTGGTCAGCATCTCCCGATGCTAGGGAGTGGGCAGCCGCCGCGCAGACGGTTCCCGGAGAATAGTTGCAAAACCACCCCGGAGGGGCAAGAAGGACATTAGCGTCGACGGTGATGTTCACACGTCGGGGCCTGTTGGGGTTGAGTCTGGTGTGCGGGGCCGGTGTGGTGTGGGCCGCCGCGCTCATCGTCGCGTACGCGTTCGCGGTGCGGCCGGTGATCACGCCGATCGCCGTGGGGTTCGCGGCGATCCTGACCGTGCCCGGGTTCGCGGCGGGGATCCTCGCCAACCGGCGCGGCTATCAGACCCGCCGGCCGCGGCGACTGTGGAGTCTCGCGTCGTGGGTGCCGCCGCACGTGCCGGTGTGGGCCGCGGTCGTGGCGGCGCTGGTGTTCTTCGGGTTCTGGCTGTCGCTGGTGCTCGCGTTCACCGCGCTGGAGGGCACCCCGCAGCGGCGCGGCGCCGAATACCTGCTCGTCGACCACGATCGGGAGGTCGTCGTCGACAAGGCCGCCTACGACCGGCAGATCGACCACGAGACGCAGATCTCGCTCGGTGTGCTGGGGGCGTTCGCGGTGGGCGGCGCCTTCCTGTGCGCGGCGCGGGCCACCGACCACGAGGAACATCCGGTCTGAGCCTCGGGCGGTCAGGGCACCGCGGTGAAGAACGTCGCGATCACCGCTGTCGCGTCGAGGGCGGTGGACGGCGCGTCGAGGCCGAGCCTTTCGGTGACGGCCGCGTTCGCCGGGGTGGCGCCGGGCCACTGGTGACCGGCGCCGTCGACGCTGATCAGTTCGACCGTACGCCCGCCGGGGCAGCCGGCGATCGACGTCGTCACCGTGCCGTCGACGGTCTCGGCCGGTTCCGCGCAGTTGGCCGCGGCCCGCCACGAGGCGACCACGTCGATGATCGGCGGGCCGTCGATGCGGATCGGGACCCGCCCGGTGCCACCGTTGTCCCGTTTGCCGGGACCACCGGCCCAGGGGACGCTCTCGTCGGCGGTGCCGTGCACGTGCAGGACCGAGACCGGCGCGGGGTGCGGGCAGTCACCGATCACGGTCCCGGCGACCGGGGCGATCGCGTCGAAGAGCGTGCTGTCGCAGGCCAGCCGGTACGCCATCATCGCCCCGTTGGACATGCCGGTGACCCGGACGCGGGACCCGTCGATCGACGCTCCCCGGGACACGGCCGCCACCACGCCGGTCAGGAAGGCGACGTCGTCGACACCGTCCCGGGTGGCCGGGCCGCAGCAGCCGGGCCCGGCGTTCCACGAGCGGTTCACCCCGTCGGGGTAGGCGACCACGAATCCGTCGCGGTCGGCGGCGGCGTTCCAGCCGTACGCCCGCTCGGCCTGGGCCCCGGAGCCGGCCCCGCCGTGCAGCACCAGCACCAGCGGCACCGGCCTGTCCGGCAGATCCGCCGGGCGGTAGGTGCGGAAGGTCCGTTCACCCAGGCTGTGCGCGGTGCTCCCGGGCTCGATGGCGGTGTCGTCGCGGGTGCATCCCGCGGGCAGCAGGAACAACAGGGTGAGCACGAGAGGCAGCAGCCGGGGCATGACCGCATCGTCGCCCGGCCGTGTACGGATCCGGTAAGGGCGGGGTTCGACGCAGGGCAGAACCCGTCGGCACCGGATACCGTCGGAGTCTCGCGCGCGCGGGTGGCCGCCGAGGGGGATGCCACCCGCGCGCACGATCCCGGCCGGCGGACCCGGCCTGTGATGCCCGGCCCACTGCTGGCGACCGGGATCTACGGTGGGCCGGTGGAGATCCGCCTCTGGTCCGTCGTCGCCGAGGACGCCGCGCTGGCCGTGGCCGGCCGGGGCGCCCGGGTGCACGAGACGGCGGACGCCGTCTTCGCGGCCGGGCCGGACGGCACCGTCGTGATCGCCACCGGCCTGCGCAACGCCGAGGACCTACGGGTCGACGGTCCGTTCCCGCGCCTGGTCGAGGGCCGCCTGACCGGCGGCGACGGGCCGGCGCTGCACGCGTTCGCCCGGCTGCCGAAGGGGTGCCTGGCGCTCGGCACGGCCCGGCTCACCGAGGCGGCCCGCCGGCGGGGCGTGCTGAAACGGCTGGACCTGCGGCTGGACACGCCGATGCCGGAGCATCTGCTGGCGGTCGCCGGGGCGTCGGACACGGCGGCCGGTGCCGAGTGGCTGGACCTGCTGCCCGAGGACCCGGTCAAGGCCCTGGAGGGGTTCGTCGCCGACTGGTACGGCGACGACCCGGCCGAGGTGCCGGTGCCGGTGGACGGGCAGCCGGAGCCGTTGCGCGCGTTCCACCGGCTGGCCGGCGGGCATGCCGGGCTGTACGGCGGGTCACTGCAGGTCCACGAGCGGCCGGCCGGGGATCCGCCGGTGTTCGGCGAGTCCGGGGACGGCACGTTCGAGCTGCTGCTGGAGCCGGGGGCGGACGATCCGCACGTCTTCTACCGGGGGCTGAGTGACCAGCCTCTGCGGGAGCGGGAGCGGCTCTCGGCGTACCTCCTGCTCCTCGCCCTGACCCGGGTGGCGATGGACCGGCCGCCGGAGGGTCTCGCACCGGGTGGCATGGCCTTCGCCGACCGGGCGCAGGCCCGGCGGATCGTCGCGCCGCTGAAACGGGTGCCGTTGCGGCCGTTGCGCTGGCCGTGCGCGCGGTCGCGGATCTACGCCGGTCCGGACACGGTGGCGCTGGTCGGTGAGGACGACGCCGACTGGTTCGAGGTCTATGTCGGGGCCCGTGACCCGGCCGCCCTGCGGCGGCTGCGCAAGCTCGGTCTGGACTGGGCGTCGTTCGAGAGCTGAACCGGTAAGGTGACCGTCGATCCGACCGATCATGCGGCCATGACACGGGCACCGGCTTGGCTTCGCCGGATGGCACCGCCGCGGCAACTCGGCGCTCGCATCCGCTGGCTCTTCCTGATCTTCATCCTGTTCAACGTGGTCACCGCGGTGCCGCGCACCCTGGAGGGCGACGCGGCCCCGCTGCCGTGGCGGTTCGCCGCGGTCGTCGCGGTGCTCGGGCTGGGCTGGTGGTGGCTGCGCGGCTACCGGCGCAACGCGTTCCCGATGTGGGCGGCGCCGGTCGAGGGTCTCGCGCTCGGCCTGTTCGGCTTCGGCTCGCACAACTGGCTGATCACTCTCGGACTTCTGTTCTCCGCCGTCTCGTTCCGCGGCCTCTACGGCACCTGGCGGCACGCGCTGCTGATGACGGTGTCGCTGTTCGCCGCGGCGGCGGGCGCGATCGCGCTGTCCGAGCCGCACCAGCTCGGCGTCTTCCTCCAGCAGACGGCCGGGGTGCCGCCGCTGGCGCTGTTCACCGCGGCGGTCGCCGAGAGCACCCGGCGGCAGGAACAGGCCGCGGCCCGGGAGCGGGTCTTCGCCCGGCTCGGGTCGACGCTGGTCACCACCTCCGACGCGGAGGCGATCGGCCGGCACGCGGCCGAGGCCGCGGAGGAACTGCTCGGCGGTCTGGCGGGCGGCTGGGCGGCGGTCACCCGTAACACCCCGGAGGGCGAGGCGGTGAGCACGGTCGCCGGCCCGGTGCCGGCGGCGCTTCTGGCCGGTGACATCTCATCGGTACGGGTGTCCCTGACGCTGCGCAGCGACAAGCAGCTCTACGGCACCCTGATGGTCGGCGGCGACCTGCCCGTCCCCGCGGACGTGATGCCGAGCCTGGAGACGCTGGCCGCGCAGACGGTCCTCGGCCTGCGCAACGCCGAGCACGCCGCCGACCTGCGTCACCAGGCGTTCCACGACAACCTGACCGGGCTGGCCAACCGGACGCTGCTGCGTGACCACCTGGAACAGGCACTCGCGCGGGCCCGCCGGGGCAGCCCGGTGGCGTTGCTGCTGATCGACCTGGACGGGTTCAAGGCGGTCAACGACACCTACGGCCACGCCGCCGGCGACCAGCTGCTGGTAGCCGTCGCACAGCGGCTGCGCGACGGCATCCGGGGCGCGGACACGGCGGCCCGGCTCGGTGGCGACGAGTTCGCGGTGCTGCTCGACGGCATGGACTCGCCGGACGACGCGGTGGTGGTCGCGGAGCGGCTGCTCGTCGCCCTTCAGGAGCCGCTGATGGTCTCCGGGGTGGAGCTGGCACCACGCGGCAGCGTCGGGGTGGCGGTGTGGCGCGACCAGGCGGACATCGACGCGCTGATGCAGGACGCGGACACCGCCATGTACGCGGCCAAGACCGCCGGCAAGAGCTGCGTCTCGGTCTTCGCCTGATCCGCCCCGGCCCGGCTCAGACCGAGGCGATCGTGTGTGCCACCTCGTCGACGAGTTCCCTGGCCAGGAAGCCGATCCGGCCGTATCGGGGCGCCAGCCGCTGTCCGCTGACCGCGTGGGCGAACGCCGCCCAGCAGGCGGCCTGAGCCGGCTCGGCGCCCCGGGCCAGCAATCCGGCCACGATGCCCGCGCGGACGTCGCCGCTTCCCGAGGTACCGAGGCCGGCGTCGCCGCTCTCCTCCCGCCAGCACGACCCGTCCGGCGCGGCGATGTGCCCGTAGAGGGAGACCACCGCGTCATGTCGGGCGGCCAGCTCGTGGGCGGCCGAGGCGAGATCGTCATCCGGCTCGCGGCCCAGCAGATGGCCCGCCTCGACCAGGTTGGGGGTGAGCACCGCGCGGGGCCGGCTGAGCAGGCCGGGGTCCTTGCTGAGGGCGCCGAGGGCGTACGCGTCGAGGACCAGTGCGGCGTGCGCCCCCGCCACGCCGAGGACCGCCTTCATCAGCCGGATGGTCCGGTCGACGTCGTCGAGGCCGGGCCCGAGGGCGATCACGTCAGCCTCGGCGGCGAGCTCCAGCACCTCGTCGGAGGGGATGCCGTCCGGCGTCAGACCGACGACCTTGGCCTCCGGGACGCTGATGCTCAGCGGTACGGCCGACTCCTCGGCGACCGCCAGCTGGAGCCGGCCGGCACCCGCCCGCATCGCCGCGACACCGGCCAGCAGAACGGCCCCCGGAGTGCAGCGGGCGCCACCGACCACCAGGACGGTGCCGCGGGACGTCTTGTCCCCGGCCGGGTTCGGCAGCGCCCAGTCACGCAACAGGCGCGGCGTGATGACCCTCTCGTCAGACCGGCTCGGCATTGACGTCCTCCTGCCGGGTCGGCGGCGCGTCGTGCCGGTGCAGGTGATCGACGGCGTTGAACCGGTCCGGTTCCAGGCGGCCGCCGTCGCCGCACCAGGTGCTGATCGAGCAGTTCGCGATCGCGGTGCCGCGGGCCAGATCCATCAGCTCGGCCTCGCTCAGGCCCTCGGCCAGGTAGCGGACCATCAGCACGGTCGCCTCGTGGGCGAACAGGACGACCCGGCCGCCGGGGTGGTCCTCCCGAATCTCCCGCAGCAGGGCACGCAGCCGCAACAGCACGTCTGCCCAGGACTCACCGCCCGGCGGCCGGTAGTAGAACTTTCCGAGCCGCTCCCGTCGCCGGGCCTCGTCCGGCAGCCGGGACCGCACCCCGCGGGCGGTCAGCAGATCGAGTACGCCGAGTTCACGGTCGCGCAGACGCTCGTCGACGACGACCGGGACACCGCTCGCGCCGAGAGCGATCTCCGCGGTCTGCCGGGTCCGCAGATAGGGCGACACCACCGCCAGGTCCGGCGGGTTCCCGGCCAGGAAGCGGCCGACGGCCTCGGCCTGCTCCCGGCCGGCCGGCGCGAGTGGCACATCGGCGTCCCGCTCCGGGATGTCGATCAGCTCCGCGCCGGAGGTCTCGGCGTCCTGCGCGGTGACGTTGCCGGTGCTGAGGCCGTGCCGCACGACCGCGAGCCAGTGCAGATGCTCCATCCCCGGCCCTTACCCCGGCCGGGCCACCGCAATCCCGGCCAGGCAGCGGGTCAGCGGCGGGGTGCGAACGCCTCCAGGGTGCGTGCCTGGTTCAGCAGGTGGTCGCGGGTGTCGCCGAGCTGCTCGATGGCGGCGCGCAGCGACTCGGTGCCGCGCACGTCGCCGGCGATGGCACGGGTCGCGGTCAGCACCTCCATGGTCGCGGCCATGGTTCCGGCCGCCTCCGACAGCTTGCGGGACATCTCTTCACGCAGGAGCAGCAGCAGTGGATCCACCAGCGGTCACCTCCGGGCAGGGGTGGCCGGAAGAGGCCACCGTTCGAACGGTCCTGATCGGCCGCAAGTCGATGACCCTGAGGGGACCGGCGGTAATTCCTACACCCCGGCCCTTTCGGTCCGATGAATCGACCATGCACGTGCTCCGCCGACTCGATACGCCGCTCGCCGCCGTCCTGGTCCTGTTCACCTTCGTCCAGGCGTGGTTCGTCATCGGGCTCTGGCACGCGTGGAGCCACCCGGTGGTCGCCTGGCTCACTCTGCCGGTGCTGTCGCTCCTGGCCACCTACGAGTGTTTCCGGACCGCCCGCTGCACGGACCTCGACCTGCCCACTCGCCGGTTCTGGGGCCGGCTCGGCATCGCATGCGCCATCCTCGCCCCGTCCACGTTCAGCGCCATGTACGACGCTCTCGGCGGCCCGGTCCTGTCCCAGCTGATCAGCATCCGCACCCAGCTGCTCTTCGGTGGTGGGGTGCTGACCGTCCTGTGGGCGTTGCTGCGGCTGCCCACCTGGCAGCGCAGTCGTGGCGACTGGATCCGCTTCGGCCTGGACACCGGCATCGTCGTGCTCACCGCCGGGGTGCTGGTCTGGCACTGGTCGCTGAGCCGTATCGACTTCTCCGCCTCGCCGAACGCCACCCCGCGCTCGGTCGTCGCGATCATCGTGGTCTCGGTGGTCTCGTTGATCACCTTCGTGAAGGTGGCGTTCGCCGGGGCCGGGCGTCTGGACCGGGGTGCCCTGCACATCCTGTCGGCCGGGGTCGCGCTGTCGGCGGCCACCGGGGTGGTCGCGCCGTTCATCGTCGACCGGCCCTACCTGGCGACCGGTCTCGTGGCGTTCCCGATGTCGCAGCTCACGGCGTTCCTGGCGGCCCGTCGGCAGCGGCGTCGGGCCGGGGTGCGACCGGTGGTCCGCTCCGGGTCGCGGCGGTACAGCCTGGTGCCGTACCTCGCGATCGCTCTGCTCTATGTCGCGGTGCTCCAGGTGGAGATCCCGCAGAGCGGGCAGGAGGCCTGGATGGCGATCGCCGCCACCGCGGTCACCGTGCTCGTGGTGCTGCGGCAGCTCACCATGCTCCGGGAGAACGCCCAGCTGCTGGACACCGTCGACGCCAGCCTGAAGCAGCTCGACCATCAGGTGACGCACGACTCGCTCACCGGCATCCGCAGCCGGTCGGCGTACACCGGGGAGCTGGCCGCCCGGCTGGAGAGCGGCGAGCCGTTCGTGGTGGCGCTGCTCGACCTCGACGACTTCAAGGTGGTCAACGACAGGTACGGCCACAACACCGGCGACGCGCTGCTGCAGGCGATCAGCGGCCGCCTGCGGGACCGGCTGCGCCCGGAGGACACCGTGGCCCGGCTGGGTGGCGACGAGTTCACCCTGCTGCTGCCCGGGACGACCGAGGCCGACACCGACCTGCTGCTGCACGGACTGCTCGCCGAGGTGCAGGCGCCGGTGCTGGCCGACGGGCGCGAGATGGCGCCACGGATCAGCGTCGGGGTCACCGCGAGCCGGCCCGACGACACCGCCGGGGAGCTGCTGCGCCGCGCCGACGTGGCGATGTACGCGGCCAAGGCGGCCGGCGGCGGCCGGTGGACCTGGTTCGATCCGATCATGGACCGGCTCGCCGACGACGACGCGCGCCTCGCCGCCGACCTGCGCCAGGCTCTCGTGCGGGACCAGCTGTTCCTGGTCTACCAGCCGATCGTGGAGCTGCCGCACGGCCGGCTGACCGGGGTGGAGGCGCTGGTCCGCTGGCGGCACCCGGAGCACGGGCTGGTCCCGCCGGGGGTGTTCGTCCCGCTGGCCGAGCGCAACGGTCACATCGTCGAGCTGGGCCGCTGGGTCCTGGAGAACGCCGTCGCGCAGGCCGCCCGGTGGGAGCGCGAGCTCGGCCCGGCCGCGCCGGACAAGGTGAGCGTCAACGTGTCGGCCCGGCAACTGGGGGAACCCGGCTTCCCGGCGGAGACGGCGGCGCTGCTGTCGGGGGCCGGCGTCGCGCCCTCCCGGATCACCGTGGAGGTCACCGAAACCGCGGTGCTCGGCACCGGAACGGCCCTGCAGGCGGTACGGGAGCTGGCCGCGCAGGGGCTGACCATCGCGCTGGACGACTTCGGCACCGGGCAGTCGTCGCTGAGCCTGCTGGTGGACTGCCCGGTGGGCTGGCTGAAGGTGGACAAGTCGTTCGTCGACGGGGTGACCTCCGACAGCCCCCAGGCGGTGATCGTGGACAGCCTGATCGGGATCACCGAGGGGCTGCGGATGCAGGCGGTCGCCGAGGGGGTGGAGACGGCGGAGCAGGCCGAGCGGCTGCACCGGGCCGGGTACCGGTTCGCGCAGGGATACCACTTCGCGAAGCCGATGCATGCCGACGACGTCGAGCTGCTGATCGCCGCTCAGGAGGATTTTTCGCCTTATCTCAGGATGTAATGGCTCCAGGGGGTGAGGATGAACGTACGCCAGAAGCTGCTGGGCGGATATCTGCTGGTGGCCCTGCTCGTCGCGGTGACCGCCGGCATCGCATGGTTCTCCTCGACCCGGTCGGCCGAGCGGGCCGCCACCGACGAGGCCGTCCGGATCGCCCAGGGCATCGCGCTGGACGTCAGCCTCGGGCTCCCGGTCGACACCGAGAACGAGATCGTCTCCCCGCTCTACTACAGCCCGAAGTCGCTCGACAACTATCTCCGGCGGCTGCACGAGATCCAGAGCCGCGACGCCGTGGTGGTGGACATCGGTCAGTACGTCCTGGGCGACGTCGTCCCGGAGAACGTCGGCACCGTCTTCGACCACGATCTCGGCGACGAGGTGGGCCGGACCATCGCCGACGGCCGGTCCCGGGTCTTCGTCGAGACCAGCGTCGACTATCCGGCCGGCATCAAGCAGGTCGTGGTGCCGATGCGCAACTCCGGCAACGCCACGATCGGCGCCGTCATCGTCGAGTACACCCCGATCTACGACCAGCTGATGACCGCCACCGCACAGGCCCAGCGGATCACCCTGATCAGCTCGGCCGCGGTGATCCTGCTGGTCCTGGTGCTCGGCTTCGGGTTCTCCGGCTCACTGGTCCGGCGGATCACCTCGCTGACCACCGCGGTCCGCACCATCCGCACCGGCGACTACTCGCACCGGGTGCCGCACGACGGGCGCGACGAGATCGGTCGGCTGGCGCGGGCCTTCAACTCGATGGCCGAACAGCTGGACCGCTCGGCCCGGGAGATCCTCGCCAAGGAGTACACCGACAGCATCCTGGCCGGCGCCGGCGAGGGCATCTGCGGCGTCGACGCGACCGGGCGGATCGCGTTCGCCAACGAGGCCGCCGGCCGGATCACCGGGCTCGGCGTCGCCGGCCTGCTCCAACGGGAGGCCGGCGTGCTGCTGCCGGACGCTGGCGACGACCTGACCGGCGGCACCCGCGAGGGCCGCCTGCAGCGCCCGGACGGCACCGCGGTCCGCGTCGAGTACACGGTCAGCGCCCTGGAGAAGGAGGGCCGCCCGATCGGGGCGGTCATCCTGCTGCGCGACGTCACCCGGCAGCGCGACCTGGAGCACGACCTGCGCCACCAGGCGCTGCACGACGGGTTGACCGGCCTGCCCAACCGCAAGCTGCTGCTCGACCGGCTCGACCACGCACTCACCCGGTCCCGGGTCTCCGGCGAACGGATCGCCCTGCTCTACCTGGACCTCGACGGGTTCAAACGGGTCAACGACAGCCTCGGGCACAACGCCGGCGACCTGCTGCTGCGGACCGCCGCGGAACGTCTCACCGGGGCGCTGCGCCCGCAGGACACGGTGGCCCGGCTCGGTGGCGACGAGTTCGCCGTGCTCCTGGAGGCGGCCGGCGCCGCCGACGTCGAAGCGCTGGCCCAGCGCTGCCTGGAGGTGCTCAGCCGTCCGTTCGTCGTGCACGGCCGGCAGGCGGGCGTCACGGTCAGCATCGGCGTGGTCCCGGACGCGGCCCGGTTCACCGACGCCGACGAGGTGGTCCGCAACGCCGACGTGGCCATGTACGCGGCCAAGGACCTCGGCAAGAACCGGTTCATGGTGTTCGAGACCCGGATGCACGAGCAGTTGCTGAGCCGCCTCGACCAGGAGAACCGCCTGCGGGAGGCGGTGCACCGCGGCGAGCTGCGCCTGCACCTGCAGCCGGTGGTCGCGCTGCCGGAGGGCGAGGTGTCCGGGGCCGAGGCGCTGGTCCGCTGGCAGGATCCGCAGCGCGGGCTCCAGCAGCCCGGCTCGTTCATCCCGCTCGCCGAGGAGACCGGGATGATCATCGAGATCGACCGGTGGATCCTGATGGAGGCGTGCCGGACCATCCGCCAGTGGCAGGAGGAGAGCCCGGCGACCGCCCCCGCCTGGGTCAGCGTCAACCTGTCCGCCGTGCACCTGGACCTGCCCGACCTCACCGACCACGTCGCCTACGCGCTGGCCACCACCGGGCTGTCGCCGCACTGCCTGGTGCTGGAACTGACCGAGACGGTCATGATGCGGGACCTGGCGGTGACCTCGGCCCGTCTCGAAGAGCTGCGGGAACTCGGTGTGAAGATCGCCATCGACGACTTCGGGACCGGGTACTCGTCGCTCGGTTATCTGCGGGACATCCCGGTCGACGTACTCAAGATCGACCGCTCGTTCATCACCGGGCTGGTCGGCAACGGGCGCCAGCAGGAGCTGGTCAGCGCGATCATGCAGCTCGGGCACACGCTGGGCCTGCGGGTCGTGGCCGAGGGCGTCGAGGACGCCGAGCAGCTCGCGCTGATCACGGTGATGGGCTGCCGGTACGCGCAGGGGTACCACCTGGGCCGGCCGCAGCCCGCCGGGGAACTGCGGGCCGGTCTGACAGTGCCCGTGACCGCTCCACGGTGACCACCGCATTCAGCCCGGCGGTCGCGTTTCGGCCGTTCGTGTCGCGGGCCTCGCGCGGGACGGACGGGACCCTATCTGGCCGTACGAAGAAAAAGGTCCCTCAGCAGCAGGATCTCGGCGCCGTGATGGATCATCTCGCGGTTGATGTGCAGGACCAGTGTGGCCATCGGCTCGGCGGCGAAGCCGCCCTCGGCCGGCCCGCACGGCCGCTCGAGCCCTTCGGCGCCCAGCGACGCCACCCCTCCCGACCAGGCATGATAGGCCTCGTCGAGTTGTTCCAGAGCGCCGGCGGCGGTGCCTGCGTAATGGTGCGACAGATAGTGGGTGGACCCGGTGCCGAAATGGGCGGCGTTACGCATGCCGAGGACACCGACGATCATGTGGCCGAGCCGCCAGGCGATCGTGGTCACCGGCGGCGGTGACGGCTCCGGCGTCTCCCAGTCGATGGTGAACTCGCCGCCTCCGGCCGCCATCCCGGTGCTGCCGGTGCTGCGCGGGCGCACGTTCCACGCGCCGGGGACGGGCTCCCAGAGGTACTCGTCGTCGGAGAGCCCGTCCAGGCGTGGCCGGAAATGCACACGCCAGTGCCAGTCGAGCTGTTCGCGCAGATGACCGTTCCAGTCGAAGTCCATGCCCTCAGGCTGCCAGGTCGACCCTCGTGCCGAGACCCCGTCGCGCCGCCTCGTCGATCAGCAGCCGGGCGGTGGCCAGGTCCTGGAGACCCACACCGACCGAATTGAACAGGGTGATCTGCTCCGCCGACTGCCGGCCGGGCGCCAGACCGGCCAGCACGTCACCGAGTTCCAGCCGGAAATGATCCTCGGTGACCGCGCCCTCGGCGATCGGCAGCAGCGCTTCCCCCGACTCGTGCAGGGCCGTCGCCGACGCGTCGACCACCACCCGCGCCCGGGCGACGCCCTCGGTGTCGATCTCCCGGTGGTCCGGGCGCGGTGGCGCGCCGACCGCGTTGACGTGCAGGCCCGGCAGGAACCACGCGCCCCGCACCACCGGCTCCCGCGACGGGGTGAGCGTGCAGAGCACATCGGACGCGAGCGTCACCTCACGAGGTCCGGCCAGGACGGTGGCGGGCAGGCCCAGGTCCGCGGTGATTCGGGCGGCGAGATCAAAAGCCTTCCCGGGGGTACGCCCCCAGAGCGCCACCTCCGTGAAGGAACGCACCGCGCTCAGTGCGTGGACATGCGCCTCGGCCAGTGGCCCGGTGCCGACCAGCCCCAGCACCCGCGCGTCCGGCCGGGCCAGCGCTCGGGTGGCGACAGCGGTGGCGGCGGCGGTCCGGAACCGGGTCAGCGCCGCGCCGTCGATCAGCGCCGCGCACGCGCCGGTCTCCGCCGACACCGCCAGCACGGTGGACCGCTGGCGGTTGCCGGGCAGGTCGGCGAGGAGTTTGACAGCGGCCAGCCCGGCCGGGGCGGAGGCTGCGGTCATCGCCAGGAAGGTGGCGTCCCCCAGGACGGCGGCGGCCGGTGGCGGCAGCGCGGCCCGCGCGTGGGCCAGGTCGAGGTGCGCCTGTTCGACCGCGGCGATCACGTCCTCGAAGCGGAGCAGCGCGAGCACGTCGGAGCGGGTCAGGATGAGCGTCATCAGGCGGTCCTCAGGAACGGCGTGGTCAGGGCGGACGGTGCCCGGCTGCGGCCGACCAGGCCGCTCACCGCGAGCAGGGCGATCACGTACGGGACGGTGACGAGCAGCGGCGCCGGAAGGTGCAGCCCGACCGCCGGCGCGGCGAACTGCAGGGCCTGCGCGACCCCGAAGAACAGGCAGGCCAGGACGGTCGGCCAGGCCCGCCAGCGGCCCGCGATCACGGCCACCACGGCCAGGTAGCCGACACCACCGGTGATGTTGTCGCTGAACGCGTGCACCTCGGCCAGCGCCAGCTGGGCACCGGCCAGCCCGGACGTCACCCCGGTGAGCAGCACGGCCGCGTAGCGGATGGCCCGGACCGGCAGGCCGCACCGGTCGGCGGTGACCGCGTCCTCGCCGACCGCGTCGACGGCCAGCCCCCAGCCGGTCCGCCGGCTCAGCCCGACGGCGAGGACCGCCGCGACCGCGAACGCCAGATAGCCGAGCACCGACTGCTCGAACAACGCCGGCCCGAGCAGCGGGATCTCCGACAGCACCGGCACCGGCAGCGGCTCGAACCCGGCCGGCGTCTGCCCCGAGTCGGCGAACAGAAGCCGGGCGCCGTAGGTGGTGGCACCCAGCGCGAGCGCGTTCGCGGTGATGCCGGTGACGATCTGGTCGGCCCGCACCGTGACGCTGAGCAGTGCCTGCAACGCCGCCACCAGCAGGCCGGCGACCAGCGCGCACCCCACGCCGGCGACCGCGCTGCCGGTGGCCAGCGCACCGGCCGCCCCGGCGAACGCGCCGGTCAGCATCATCGCCTCGACACTCAGGTTGAGGACGCCGGCACGTTCGCTGACCAGTTCCCCGGCCGACGCCAGCAGCAACGGCGCGGCCAGCCGCACCCCGCCGGAGAGGACCTCCTCCAGAACCGCACTCACTTGGACCTCCCCAGGCCGGCGGCGATCAGGATCACCAGCAGGCTCTGCACGATCTGGACGGTCGCGGCCGGCACACCGACGGCCAGCTGCAGGTTGATGCCGCCGTTGGTGAGCAGACCGAACAGCAGCGCCACCCCGAGGACGGCGGTCAGCGACCCGCGGGCGAGCAGGCCGACGACCAGCCCGGCGAAGCCGTAGCCGGACGAGAAGTGCTCGGCCAGCACGTACGGTGCGGTGGCCACCAGGGACGCCCCGGCCACGCCGGCGAGTCCACCGGCGACCGCGAGACCGCCCACCTCGAGGCGGCCGGTCAGCAGCCCGAGCCGTGCCGACGCGGACGGCGAATGCCCCACCGCGGTCAGCCGCAGCCCGGTCGGCGTGTGCCGCAGCACGATCGCGGTGATGATCGCGGCGGCGACCGCGAGCAGCACGATCAGGGTCACCGGTGACTCCACCGAGCCGATCAGCGGCAGCCGCGCGCCCTCCGGCAGCGGCGGCGACTGCGGCAGCGTCTCGGCCGAGGTGACCGGCTGCCGCAGGAACGCCTCCTCGTGCACGGCCAGCGCGAGGACGCCCAGGCCGACGAAGTTCAGCAGCAGGGTGGTGATCACCTCGCTGGTGCCGCGGCGGGCCTTGAGCAGGCCGGCGATCGACGCCCAGGCCGCGCCGCCGGCGAAACCACCGGCGAGCAGCAGCGGCACACCGATCCAGGCCGACACCGGCGCGGGCAGCGCGAGACCCACGGCGGCACCGGTGACACCACCGACGGCGAGCTGGCCCTCACCCCCGACGTTCACCAGACCGGCGCGGTGCGCCACGGTGAAACCGACGGCGATCAGCGCGAGGACGGCCGCGGAGTTGAGCGAGCTTCCCCAGGCGTACGGGCTGCCGGCCATCCCCTCCACGAGGGCGTCGACGGCGTCACCGGGCGCGGTGCCGGCCCCGGCCGCGAGCAGCAGCCCGGCCAGTGCCGCAACGACGGCGGCGAGCCCGCTGACGACGACCGGATGACGGGCGACGGCGATCACGCGCCGGTTCCCAGCATCAGATGGGCGATCCGGTCGTGGGCGTCCGGGGCGGCGGTGTCGACGGGCGCGGACAGCGTCCCCCGGTAGGCGACGACGATCCGGTCGCAGAGTGCCAGCAGCTCCCCCAGCTCGCTGGAGACGACGAGCACCGCGGCGCCGTTCGCGGCCGCCTCCCGGATCCGGGTGAGCACCGCGTCGACGGCGCCGACGTCGAGTCCCCGGGTCGGCTGGGCGGCGGCCAGGCAGACCAGCGGGTCCAGGGCCAGTTCGCGGGCCAGTACCACCTTCTGCTGGTTGCCGCCGGACAGCGCGGACATCGGTGCGGCCGGGCCGGGCGCGCTGATCCCGTGTTTCCCTATCACCGCGGTCGCGGCGGTCCGCATCGCCCGCCGGTCGAGCAGCACCCGCCACCGCCGGAACTCGCCGAGCCGTCCCAGGTGGAGGTTGGTCGCCACGTCCAGCTCCGGGACGCAGCCCTCGTGGTGCCGGTCCTCCGGAACCACACCGAGCCCGGCCGCGGTCCGCCGGGCCGGGGTGGCCCGGGTCAGGTCGGTCCCGTTCAGCTCGACCGTGCCGCTGTCCGGGATCCGGGCCCCGCTGAGCACGTGCACCAGCTCGGTCTGCCCGTTCCCCTCGACCCCTGCCACCCCGACGATCTCGCCGGCCGCGATCTCCAGACCGGCCCGGTCCAGCAGGAAGCCGCCCCCGCTCCGCCCGACGCTCACCTCCCGGACCCGCAGCACCACCCGCCGTGCGTCCGGTGCGGATCGTGGGCCGCGTACTCCCGCGTCCATGCCGAGGGTTCCGGCCAGGGCCGGGGCCAGGTCGGCGGCCGGGCGGCCGATCATCAGCGGGACCAGCCGGTCCGGGGTCAGGTCGGTGAGGCCGGCGCCGGCGACCCGGCCGCCGCGCAGCACGGTGGCCGCGTCGGCGACCCGGGCTACCTCGCCGAGCTTGTGCGTCACCAGCACCACGGCCCCGCCGTCGTCGGCGATCCGGCGGCAGGTGGCCAGCAGCGCGTCGACCTCGTCGGGGCCGAGCACTCCGGTGGGCTCGTCCAGGACGAGCAGGCGCGGCTCACGCAGCAGCGCTTTCACGATCTCGACGCGCTGGCGCACGCCGAGGGGGAGATCGCCGACCGTCTCGGCCTCCGGCACGCTCAGCCCGTAGCGGTCGCGCAGCCGGGCCAGCCGTCCGGCCAGGTCACGGACCCGCAGCAGCCGCAGGTTCTCCCCGGCGGTGAGCGTCGGGACGAGACTGAAGTGCTGGTGCACCATGGCCACACCGGCGTTCAGGGCGTCCTTGGGGCGGCGGGGCGCGTAGGGCATGCCGTGCAGGCGCATCGTCCCGGCGTCGGGACGCAGCGATCCGCCGACGGCGTGACACAGCGTCGACTTGCCGGCCCCGTTCTCACCGAGGACGCAGTGCACCGTGCCGGCCTCGACCGTCAGGTCCACGCCGTCCAGGGCGCGGGTCGTGCCGTACGCCTTGGCCAGGCCGGCGATCTCCAGGGCGATCACAGGGTGCTGATCTTCCCGGACGCGATGTCGGCCTTGATCGCGTCGAGCTTCTCCTGCACCCCGGCGGGCGCGTCGCAGAGGAGGATGTCGTTCTGCGGCTCCGCGGCGGTGAGGCCGAACTTGACGTTCTCCGCCTTCCAGGTTCCGGCGACGACCTGCTCGACGGCGTACTCGACCCCGGCACCGACATCGGTCTTCACGAACCCGGCGTAGGCGGTGTCGGTGGCGCAGTCGTGCGGGATCGGGCCGCCGATCAGCTTGGCCTTGGCCTGGGTGGCGCCCTGGGCCAGGCCCTTCTTGCCGAGGTTCAGGATCTGCCCGAGCACACCGGCCCCGGCGCTGTAGTCGGCGAGGGCGGACTGCTTGGCTTTGGCGACGTCGTTGAAGTCGCCGACGTACTGCGGGGCGAGCACCTGCACACCGGGCTTGGCCAGGGCGGCGCCGTTCGCGTACTCCTTGGCGGCGTTGACGATCGCCGGCAGCTCGGCCCCGCCCACGAAGCCCACCTTGTTCGTGGTGGTGAGCAGCGCGGACGCGGCGCCGGACAGGAACGCGGCCTGCGCCTGCTGCGGGTCGTAGAGGGCCAGGTTGGTCAGCGGCTTCCCGTCGGCCGGCCCGCCGATCTCGACGAACCTGACCTTCGGGAACCGGGGTGCGACCAGACGGACCGCGGCGTCGGTCTGCCCGCCGAGCGCGATCACCACGTCGGACTGCCCGGCGAAGCGGACCAGAGCCGCCTCGAAGTCGGCGGTCGCGACCTGCTCCACCTTGCTGAACGTGGCCTTGCCGGCCTGCGCCTGCTCGGCCCGCTGGTACCCGAGATACGCCGACTCCATGAACCCGTCGTCGGAGAGCGAGCCGGGGAAGAGCACGCCGACCCTGATCGCGCCGGCCGTGGCCGTACCGCCGGTGGCCGGCTCGCCGTCGTCGCTGCATCCGGTGAGCAGCCCGCCGGCAAGCAGAGCGGTGACGGCCAGGGAGAGAAGAGGAACGGTACGCGCCATCAGAACGCCTCCGAGAGTTAGTGGTATACCGTTACGCGAGCCAGTTTCGGGTGGCTCTGTTTCACGCTTGTCACGCGGTGGTTAGCAATACCACCGCCGCTAAGGTAGGTGCGCGGACACACTCACGAGGGGGCACTTCCGGTGGTCGACAGGGCGCCCGGCTCGTTACGCGACCACGCCTACGAGGAGTTGCGCCGGCGCATCGTCAACACGGAGCTGGCCCCCGGTCAGCGTCTGGTCGAGCGTGACCTGGCCGCCGATCTGCGGGTGAGCCGGATCCCGCTGCGTGAGGCTCTGCGCCTGCTGGAGGCCGACGGCCTGGTCCTGCTGATCCCGGGGAAGGGTGCGCTGGTGGCGCCGTTCACTCCGGCCGACGTGCGCGACCTCTTCGACGTCCGGGAGTCCCTGGAGGCACTGGCCGCCCGCCTGACCGCCGAGCGCCGCGACGAGACCGGCCTGGCCCGCTTGAAGGACCGCCTGGCCGCGGCCCGGGACGCCACCGCCGCCGGCGACGAGAACGGTGTCGCCGCCGCCAACGCGGGCTTCCACGCCGACCTCATCGAGTTGTCGGCGAACCCGCTGCTCAGCTCCCTGATGCGCCCCCTGGCTGCGCGCACCCACTGGCTGTTCCGCCTGACCGCCCAGCGGGACGCGGCCCAGCAGTGCGCGGAGCACGAGCAACTGTTCGCGGCGATCGAGGCGGGCGCCGCCGACGAGGCGGCCGCCCTGGCCCACGCCCACGTGGCGAGCGGCCGCGGGCAGAGCCTCACGCTGGCCGCGACATGGTCACTGCCGGCCGACGATCCGGAGACCATCGCCTCACGCCGGCGCCGCCGCCCACCGGGACATGGAAACGGCCACCGCCCACCTCAGGCTGGTGGATGAGCGGTGGCCGCGACAGAGGGAGCTGGGCCCGGGCCGGCGTGAGAGGTGGAAGGGGCCCCACGCCGGCCCGGGAGACTCAGCTCTGCACGAAGACCGAGACGGTTCGTGCGGGGACGGTCAGCGTTCCGGTCGACGCGGCGTACGACGCGGAGCGCGTCACCGGGTCGGCGGAGGCCTGCTGGACCGGGTGGAGCGACACCTTCCTACCGGCGAGCCCCGGCACCTTCTGGGTGGCCGTGGTCGTGCCGGCGTTGAAGACGACGGTGATGCTCTTCCACTTCGCGTCGATGCCACGGGCGTCGATGGTCATCGTGATGACGCCCGGCGTCTCGTTCACGCCGGAGAGCGGGAACGCGACACGCCGCTGCACCTGCGAGCCGGTGGCCAGGCCGAACGCCGGCGTGGACTTCCGGATCCGCAGCAGCTCCTGGTAGGCGCTGTTCGCCTGGTTGATCGCGGCACAGTCCGGGACCAGCGCCGGGTCGGCGAGCAACGGCTTGGCGTACACGTACTTCGCCTCGTTGTCCGCCTTGGGCGGCAGGCCGCGGCCGAAGCCGTTGCCCTGTGAGCAGTCCCAGATGATCTGGTTGAACCAGTCACCGGAGTTGAACGAGTTCCGGTCCAGCGACTTCGAGCGGAGCAGCTCGCTGCCGGCGGTGACGAAGCCCGCGCCCTGGCCGAGGACGGTGGTCGCGAGCGCCACCGACTGGGCCCGGGCCCGCTGCGCGGCGGTGGTCGACTGCGGCAGCTTGTAGGCGAAGGCGTCGTACAGGATCTCGTTGTCGTGCGCGTCGACGTAGGTGATCGACTCGCCCGGGTTCTTCGTGTACCCGGCCTGCGCCCCGTTGTAGTCGACCTGCGAGCCCTTGACCGTCGTACCGGCCGACGAGGTGAACGTGTAGTCCGCCAGGTTGCCGGTCAGACCGACCTTGATCAGGTCCTGGTAGTGCAGCAGGCGGGCCTGCTGCTCGGCCGCGGTGCCGTTGACCGGGTCACCGTTGGGGGCGCCGGCCAGGCCGGACGCGAAGCCCTGGATGCGCGGGTTGCCGTCGAACGGGCCGCCACCGCGGACCGCGTCCCGGAGCCGGTCGTTGAACGTGCCGATCCCGGTGCCGCCGAGCTCGGTCTGGGATGCCTGGATGAAGCGCGCGTTGTTCGCCACCTCACCGAAGTTCCAGCCCTCGCCGTACACATAGATGCTCTTGCCGTCGACGCCGTCCCTCGCGACCGTGAGCTTGTCGAGGGCCTTGCGCACCGCCAGGATGTTCTCCTTCGGGTGATGGCCCATCAGGTCGAAGCGGAAGCCGTCGACCTTGTACTGCCTGGCCCACGTGACGACCGAGTCGACCACCAGCTTGCCCATCATCGCGTTCTCCGGCGCGGTGTTGGCGCAGCAGGTGGAGTTGGCGATGGTGCCGTCCTCCAGGAGGCGGTGGTAGTAGCCGGGCACGACCTGGTCGAGCACCGACTTGGCGTCGGTCCCGGCGGCCGAGGTGTGGTTGTAGACGACGTCCATGACCACCCGCAGGCCCGCCTGGTTGACCCCGGCGACCATGCTGCGGAACTCACTCGTCCGCTTGTCGGGGTCGGCCGCGTAGCCACCCTCGGGAACCGTGTAGTGCAGCGGGTCGTAACCCCAGTTGTAACCGTCGGTCGCGGCCACCTTCTCGATGCAGGCCTGCTGCTCCTCCGAGTCGGCCGGCAGCGAGGCCAGGTCGCAGGCGGGCTGCTGCTGGTCGGCGCGCTTCTCCGGGATGGTGGCGAAGTCGAACGCCGGAAGCAGGTGCAGGTGGGTGACGCCGGCCTTGGCGAGTTCCCTGAGATGCCGCGTGCCCTTCGAGTCCACGGTGAACGCGCTGAACGTACCCCGCTTCTCCGCCGCCACCGTGGAGTCGGCGATGGAGAAGTCCCGCACCGACAGCTCCGAGATCTGGATCTTCGCGGGAGCGACGGCGGCCGGCTTCTTCAGGTTGGTCCAGCCGGCCGGCGCGAGCGCCGGGTCGGACAGGCTGACGAAGCGGCTGCGGGTGGAGTCGGCGGTGAGCGCGACCGAATACGGGTCGGTCACCGACGCCGTGACGACCTTCTGCGTGGCCGGCTGCCAGGCGGTCACCCGGAACTTGTAGAACTTGCCGGCCCAGTCGCCCTTACCCGACCAGACACCGGTGCGGTTGTCGCGGGTCAGCTCGACCAGCGCCGGGGAGACCTGGTCGGCCGTGTCGTAGACCTCGAGTTCGACGCTGCGGGCGGTGGGCGCCCAGACGGCGACGCTCGCCTTCCTTCCACTGATGACCGGGCCGAGGGTGGCGTCGGTCGCCTTGTTGTAGATGTCATCGAGAACGCCCGCGAGTTGGACACCGGTGGCCGAGAGGAGCTTGCCGGCGGCGTCGCGTTCGGTGACGACGACCTGACCACGCAGAATGTCCGTTATTTCACGACTTGTTAGTTTAAAGGCGCCGTACTGCCACAGATGCGGGAACTTCTCGCGCTGCGCCTCGCTGAGGCCACTTCTCACCGACGCGAGACTGGTTGTTTGATATGTCCCGGTCAGCTCGCCATCCGCGACCCCGATCCCACCCGTCGGCGAGTACACCAGGTCGTACACCTTGCCGTCGGTCCCCGCACCGACCGGCTCCAGGGTGGTCCCGGTCCCGGTCTTCCAGGCGATCGTGCCCCGGTCCAGCCACACCGCGGCGGCCTTGGTGACGTCCACGACGCCACCGCCCGCGCTGGTCTTGACCAGCGGCAGCAGACGGGTCTCCTGACCGGCCAGCAGCCAGACCTCGTGGCTCGCCTTGGCGAAGTCGAGGGACTGGTCGGCGGGCAGGTCCTTCTCGTCACCTCGGTGGATGATGTAGCTCAGCGAGGTCGCACCGGCCGCGAGCGGCACCTCGAAGACCGCGCCGTAACTGTCGATCCGGGCCGGGAGCAGCGGGCTCGACCAGTCGGTCGGGCTGGCCGCGCCGGACCAGACGTGCAGGCCCCAGCCGTCGTAGTTCCCGTCGGCCCGCTTCCAGTGGATGATCGCCTTGGACTCGTCCTGCGCCGGATCGGGCTGGCCGGTGGCCGCCTGCCGGGTCGGGTACGTCGCGGCGTCGCCCTGCTTGATCCAGATCTCCGGGTTCGCGCCGATGTTGATGGTCCGGTCGGCGTCGACGTCCTTGTTGCCGTTGTCGTCGACCACGATGAAACCGACGCTCTTCGCGCCCGGCTTGAGCTTCACATAGGCGAACCGGCCGTAGGAGTCGGCGCCGGTGAACTGCTGCCCGTTCGGCCAGGTGGTGGACATCGACGGGTCGATGTCGCCCCACACGTAGAGGTTCTGGTCGTCGTACTGCCCGTCCGGCCGGTTGTAGTGCACGACCGCGTAACCGGCGGTCGACTCGGCCGCCGGGGTACCGACGGTGATGTTCGTGGTCGCCGACGCGAGCCGGCCCTTGCTGTCCCGCACCACCGCCTTGTACCGCACCGGCGTCTTCCCGGCCAGGCCGGTCAGGTCGTGGTAGATGCGGTAGGGCGCGCGGTCGGCCGTACCGAGAAGCTTCCATTCGCCGTTGCCGGCCTGGGCCGCGAAGGTCACCGTGGACAGCGGGTCACCGACGACGTCGGCGACGATCTCGGTGCGGTTGGCGACCGAGGCGTCCGCCTTCGGGCTGCTGAGGGTCACGGTCGGACCGTTTTTCGGTACGGCCACCGCTCCCCCGGCTCGCAGGACCACGGAGGACAGCGCCGGAACGGTGATGGTGATCCGCCCGTCGGCGTCCGAGTTCGCCGGAGCCGCGCCACCGTAGATCCCGGTGAACACGCTGTTCGGCGTGGCCGTGACGAACGAGACGGTCTGCGCCGTGGTGGCGTTGTTGACCGCGACCACGTACTCCTTGCGGGTGTTGTCCCGGGCGATCCGGGAGGCCGCGAAGACGCCGGCGCCCTCGGCCGCGTAGCGGGTCTGCTGGATGCCGGTGACCAGCGCCGGGTTGGCCTTGCGCAGTTTCGCCAGCTCGGCGATCGTCCGGTAGACCGGGTGCGCGGTGTTGTAGTTGTCGACCGCGTGGGTGCGGTCGGTGCCGATCAGGTCGTCGTCCAGGTAGTCCGCGCTCCTGCTGGCGAACAGGTCCTGGCGGGCGTCCTTGTCGCCGCCCGGCCCGGTGAAGCCCTGCTCGTCACCGGAGTAGACGACCGGCTGGCCCCGGGTCAGGAACATCAGCTCGTGCGCGAGCTGGTCGCGCTTGAGCTGAGTGTCGGCGGTCGCCGCGGCGGCGATGAACGAGCCGATCCGGCCCATGTCGTGGTTGCCGAGGAAGGTCGGCAACCGGTCCGCGCCGGTGTTGCGGGCGGTGTAGAGGTCGTCCTTGGCGTACAGCGCGGACAGCGCGTCGGCGCCGCTGTTGCCGGTGGCGAAGCCGCGCGCCGCCTCCTGGAACGAGAAGTCCAGGGTGGCGGGCAGCCCACCTTCGCGCACGTAGGTCGACTCGATCTCCTGGTCGGCGCTGTAGACCTCACCGAACGTGAAGAAGTCCTTCTTGCCGGCCTGCTTGGCGGCCTTCTCGACGGCCGGCTGCCACTGCTGCCAGAACTCCAGGTTGGAGTGCTTGACGGTGTCGAGGCGGTAGCCGTCGATGCCGGTGTCCTTGACCCAGTCGCCGTAGATCTTCGACATGCCCTCGACCACCTCGGGACGCTCGGTGAAGAGGTCGTCGAGGCCGAAGAAGTCGCCGTACTCGCTGTTCTCGCCGGCGAAGGTGGAGTCACCGCGGTTGTGGTACATGTTCACGTCGTTCAGCCACGACGGCTTCTTGACGGTCGCGTCCGCTTTCGAACCGAAGACCGGGGTGTACGGGTACGACGTCGCGTCCGTCGCCGGGAACTCGTCCGATGTCGCGTAGTTGCGGTCCTCGAACGGCTGGCCGTCGGTGTCGGTGTACGGGGAGTCCGCCTTGTCGACGTACGTGTAGGTGTTCTCCGCGTACTTGATGACGTCGGCGGTGTGGTTGACGATGATGTCCAGGTAGATCTTGAGACCGCGCTGGTGGGCGAGCTTCACCAGCTTCTTCAGGTCGGCGTTGGTGCCGAAGTGCGGGTCCACCTGGGTGAAGTCGGTGATCCAGTACCCGTGGTAACCGGCGGAGACGTCGGTGCCGGTGCCCTGCACGGGACGGTTCTTGAAGACCGGGGCGAGCCAGATCGCGGTGGTGCCGAGCCCCTGGATGTAGTCCAGCCGGTCGATCACGCCCTTGAGGTCGCCACCGTGGTAGAAGCCCTTGTCGGTGGGGTCGTACCCGGTGGAGAGACGGTCACCGGAGAGCCCGCCCTTGTCGTTCTTCGTGTCCCCGTTGGCGAACCGGTCGGGCAGCACGAAGTAGAACTGCTCCCCGCTCGTGGGGTTGTCGGAGCCCCACTTGGCGATCACGGAGTCGCTGGGAACACTGGTGGCCGCGACGGCAGCGGAGGCCGGCACGGCGAGAAGTGGGAGGAAGAGGCTGAGCAGAGCGGCGCCCAGCCTCAGGCGGCGGTGTAAAGGTCTGTTGAGTGCCACTGCGCACCCTTCCGATTCAGTGGTATCGGATTGACAGTTATATATTTCGTGACGTCCGCCCGGCGCGGAAGCCTGCTGGGCGCCCTCGGAGTAGAGTGCTCCAGGACAGGCTCGACGACGCGCCGCGGCGACAAACCCGAAAAGCCGTTCAGGACGCGTTCCATCGACCGATCGGCCTGTATCGCTCCTGTTGCCGGGACGTTAGCAAGGTCTTGCATGGAATGGAAGACCTTTCAGGACCATGCCGAGCAGACAACAGACGACTAGAGTGAGCCCATGCGTGCGCGAATGGCCGATATCGCCAAACAGGCTCAGGTCAGTGAGGCGACGGTGTCGCGTGTCATTAACGACCGCCCCGGAGTCTCCGCTGAAACCCGACAAGCGGTCCTGACGGCACTTGACGTCCTCGGTTACGAACGACCGGAAAGATTGCGCAAGCGCAGTGCCGGCCTGGTCGGCCTGGTCGTCCCCGAACTGGACAACCCGATCTTCCCCGCTTTCGCCCAGGTGATCGAGTCGACGCTGGCGCAGCACGGCTACACGCCGGTGCTGTGCACCCAGTCGCCCGGCGGCGTCACCGAGGACGAGTATGTGGAGATGCTCCTCGACCGGCAGGTCTCGGGCATCGTCTTCATCTCCTCACTGTCCGCCGACACCACCTCCGACCGCTCCCGCTACCAGCGGCTGCTCGACCGGCCGCTGCCGATCGTGCTGGTCAACGGCTACGCCAAGGAGCTGGAGGCGCCGTTCGTCTCGTGTGACGACCGGGTCGCCGGCGACCTCGGAGTCACCCATCTGGTCGCCCTCGGGCACCGGCGGATCGGCATGATCTCCGGCCCCAACCGGTTCATCAACACCCAGCGCAAGCTGGAGGGTTACCGCGCCGCGATGAAACGCGAGGTGGGCCTCTCCGACGCCGAGGTGGACGACCTGGTCTCGCTGACCCTGTTCGGCGTCGAGGGCGGCGAGGTGGCCGCCGACCGGCTGCTGGCCAAGGGCGTCACCGGCATCATCTGCGCCTCCGACATGATGGCGCTCGGCGCGATCCGGGCCGCCCGGCGCCGTGGCCTGCGGGTTCCCGAGGAGGTGTCGGTGATCGGCTTCGACGACTCGGCGCTGATCCCGTTCACCGACCCGCCCCTGACCACGCTGCGCCAGCCGGTGGCCTCGATGGCGGTGGCCGCGGTCCGCTCGCTGGTCGACGAGATCAACGGGCACGGTGCACCGCACTCGGAATACCTCTTCCACCCCGAGCTGGTGGTCCGTAACTCGACGGCGATCGCTCCGATGCGTTCGGAGATTCCGGTCGCCACTCCCGCTGCCTGACCGAAAACGTACGGATGGCGGCGCGGCCGCCGTCCGTACCCCGAGAGAGCGTTCTCAACGTTCCGGAAAGCGTGGCGGCGCCCATCGGCGCCGCCATGAACTCACGTGGTGATTTCTGGTGCGAATCGCACCAGAAATCACCACGCCGCGTTTGAATCAGCCCTTCGTGCCGCCGGCGGTAAGACCGGACACGAGATGCTTCTGGGCGAAGAGGAATACGATTCCGGCCGGGATCGTCACCAGGACGGCGGCCGCGGTGAGATATTCCCACTGCGGATTGAACTGCGGCACGAACTGCTGCAGGCCGTACGCCAGGGTGTATTTGTCGTCGGTCTGGATGAACGCCGACGCGTACGCGACCTCGCCCCATGCGGTGAGGAAGGCGTAGAAACCGGTGACCGCGATGGCCGGCCGGGCCAGCGGCAGGATGACCCGCCAGAAGATCCGGAACGGGCCGCAGCCGTCCAGCGACGCCGCCTCGTCCAGCGAGGTCGGGATCGAGTCGAAGTAGCCCTTGAGCATCCAGGCACAGAACGGCACGGCGATCGTCAGGTACGCGATGACCAGCGACGGAAGCGTGTTGATCAGTCCGAGACCGGCCATGATCGCGTAGATCGGGACGATCAGGATCGACACCGGGAACATCTGGGTGACCAGGAAGACCATCATCAGCGACCGGCGGCCCGGGAAGTTGAACCGGGACAGCGCGTAACCGGTGGTCGCCGAGAAGAAGATGCCGATCAGCATGGTCAGGCTCGCCACGATGACCGAGTTCAGGAACCAGGTCGGGAAGTTCGTCTCGAACAGCACGTACTCGTAGTTCGCGAACGTCGGGTCCTTTATCAGGGTGATCTCGGTGCTCTGTACGGCGTACCCGGGCTTGAACGAGGAGAGCACCACCCAGGCGATCGGACCGACCGCGATGAGCGAGGCCAGGATCAGGGTGCCGTGCAGTCCGATCGACGCACCGAGGCTGCGACGGCCGCGCCGGGGCTTGTTGACGCGAGCCGGCGCGTCACTCTTCGGAGCCGCGATCGGCGGAGTCGTGGTCATCTGGGCCATGTCACCAAACCTCGCCTTGCTTGCGCAGCACCCGCCGGTAGAACACCGAGAAGATGAGCAGGATCGAGAGGATCAGCACGCCGTACGTGGAGGCGAGCGAGTAGTTCCGGATGCCCTCGAAGGCCGCCCGGAACGCGCCGGTCACCAGGATCTCGGTCGATCCGGCCGGCTGTCCCTCGGTCACCAGGAAGATGATCGGGAACATGTTGAAGGTCCAGATCGTGCCGAGCAGGATCACCGTCATGCTGACCGGCCGCAGACCCGGCAGCGTGATGTTGCGGAAACGCTGCCACGCCGTCGCGCCGTCGATCTCGGCCGACTCGTAGAGCTCCTCGGGGATACTCTGCAAGCCACCGAGCAGCGCCACCATCATGAACGGCACACCCAGCCAGATGTTGGTGATCACCGCGACGAACAGCGACGTCCACCTGTCGGCGAACCAGGCGACCGAATCGATCCCGACCGCGTTGAGCAGCGAGTTGACCAGGCCCAGCCGCTCATTGAAGAGGAACTTCCAGGCGAAGGCGCTGATGAAGGCCGGCACTGCCCACGGCAGGACCAGCAGCACGCGGTAGAAACCCCGGAACCGCATCTCCCGGTGGATCATGACGGCCAGACCGAGGCCGAGACCGTAGTGGAAGGCCACGCCCGCCGCGGTCCAGATCAGGGTGGTCCCGGTCCACTGCCAGAACTCGCCGATCTTCCCGGTGAGAATGTTGACGTAGTTGTCGAGGCCCACGAACGACCAGGCGTTCGGGTTCTCCTTGCAGACCTCGCCACCGGTGATCGACTTGGTGCAGATCTCGGCGAGCTGATTCGCCTCGGTCTGGTTGGTGAAGGTCAGCCAGATGCCGTTGACCAGGGGATAGAAGATCAGAACCGCCAAGACTGCCACGACCGGTACGACCATCGCCCAGGCCGCCCAGTGCTTGTCCCAGTTCTGACGCAACGTGGTGCTCCTCGGCGCCGCGTCGGCAGTCACAGTGCTCATCAGCTGTGCTCCAGAGAGGAAGCGAAGCGGGCGCCGGCTCGTCGCGAGCCGGCGCCTGCGTTCAATACCGTCAGTTGGTGGCGTACGAGGGAACGACCTCGGCCTTGTACTTCTGGGCCACGGCGTCGAGCGAAGCCTTGGCGTCCTTGTTCTGGACCAGGACCTCGGTGGCGAGGGTGTCGAGCGGGCCGAAGAACTGGCCACCCTCCGGGATCCACGGGCGGTTCACGGCGGACTCGCTGACCGGCTTGAACGCCGAGACGGTCGGGTTGTTCTTGACCGCGTCGATGTCGTAGGCGGACTTACGGGTCGGCAGCAGGCCCAGCTTGTCGGCGAGGGTCGCCTGCGACTCGGCGGAGTTCATGAACTTGATGAACTCGACGGCGGCGGCGGCCTTCTCCTGCGGGACACCCGAGTAGACGACGTAGTTGTGGCCACCGATCGGGGCACCGGCGCGGGCGGAACCGGCCGGAACCGGCGCGACGCCGAGGTTCTCCAGGCCACCGAAGGCCGGGGCGGCCTTCACGTTCGCGACCTCCCACGGGCCGTTGATGATGAAGGCGACCTTCTTCTCCTTGAAGAGGGTCATCATCGTGCCGTACGAGTCGGTCGCCGACGGCTTGACCGAGGCGCCGCTGTCGATCAGGTCCTTCGCGACGTTCAGGCCGGCCACGTTCTGCTCGGAGTTGACCACGATCTTCTTGTTCGCGGTGTCGACCAGGTCACCGCCCTCGCCGTACAGGAAGGGGAGGGTGAAGTAGCCGGCCGGGTTGACGTAGAGGCCGTCCACGCCGGTGCTCTTCTTGATGGTCTGAGCGGCGGTCTTCAGCTCGGCCCAGGTCTTCGGCACGGAGACGCCGGCCTTCTCGACCAGCTCCTTGTTGTAGAGCAGGGCGAGGCTGTCGGTCACCTGCGGGACGCCGTAGGTCTTGCCGTCGAACTTGTTCGAGGCCAGGGCGGTCGCGTTGTAGTCCGACTCGTCGGCCAGCAGCTCGGAGCCGTCCAGGGAGTAGAGGTAGCCCAGCGACGCGAACTCGGGCACCCAGGCGACCTCGGCACGCAGGATGTCCGGGGCGCCGGTCTTGGCGGCGGCGGCCGTCTTGAACTTGTTCTGCGCGTCGGCGAACGGCACCGACTGGTAGTTGATCTTGATGTTCGGGTACTTCGCGTTGAACTGCTTGATCAAGTCCTGGAAGACCGGACCCTCGTTCTTCGCGTCCGACGTGTCCCACCACGTGAGCTCGGCGGACAGCGACGCCGGGTCGGCGGCCTTGTTGTCGCTAGCGGCCGGCTCCTTGTCGCCGCTGCACGCGACGAGGGTGAAGGCGAGGGCCACGGAGGAGAGAGCGGCCAGTCCCTTGGTTATGCGACGCATGTTGCGCTCCTTGAAGACCTGCTTGGTGACGACCGGACGGTAGCAAGAAGTTTCGGGCTTAGAAACCCCTTGCGAACCAACTTGCAACACGGCGGTCGCGAGAACCCGCACGATTCCGGCATCGCGGGCGGGAAAGCGGTCTCTAGCTGCTGTTCTGTTACCTAGCGAGCCCGGCCGCGGAACATGATCGACATGTAAGCGAGTTACAGCAACTTACCGGCTCAGGGCTCCGAGTGGGAGATCTTGGAGCTGCCCTCGATGCAACTTCTTGCACGGGGCGCTGAAAGCTCATGCCGGTTTGCAGTCGGCGGCCGTCATTCCGGCCCGGAAACACGTCAGGCATGTAAAAAGGCGGTGACAGGCACCTTCGCCCGTCACCGCAGCCCACGACCTCCACCGCACGGCGGCCAGCCTTCAGACGCCGCCGGCCTTCCCCGCACGCCAGCCTTCCCCGACCGGCTGGCCTTCCCCGCCCGCCGACCATCCCCGACTGGCTGGCCTTCCCCGCACGCCGACCTTTCCCGCACGGCGGCCTGCACTCAGACGCCGCCCGCCGACCTTCCCCCGACCGGGCGGCCTGTGCTCGGTCGCCGCCGGTCGATGCCCACTCGCGGTCCCCGTCAGCGTCCTCCGGTCAGCAACTCCAGGTCGCGGATCACCTCGGAGACCACCACGGGATCCAGGTCGCCGAAGGTGGACCCCCTGTCGTGCAGCCGGACGACCCCCAGGGTCTGCTCCGGAAACAGGTCCGGGCTGCCGACCGCGATGCCCGGGTCCAGCTCCAGCTCCAGCCGGTCGGCCAGTGACGGTGTGATGCTGACCTGCACGCCACCGTCCAGCATGGTCCCGCGCCGCCAGCCGCGGCCTTCCAGCCCCAGCACCGCTCTGGACGACACTCGCTTCCCCTCGAACCGGGTGAGCACAGCACTCGCCGTCTCCCCCTCGGTCAGGGCAGCGGTCTCCCGCCCGAGCTGAGCGAACGGCTGCACGATCCCGTAGTCGGCGAAGATCTCCGACCACATCGGCAGATCCGCTCCGAGCTGAACCGGATGGACCACGCCGATCACCTCATCCGCCCCGACCGTGATCGCCTCGTCGTGCACATCGGCGAAGCTTCCGTCCTCAGCAATGCGGAACGCGCCGGCAAACCCGCCCACGCCGTCACCCGACGCTGCATCCGGGACGCTCACGGCGCTGGTGGCCTGCCGCGATTCGGCCGCCCCTCGCGATTCGGCCGCCCCTCGGGACTCGGCGGCCCCTCGCGATTCGGCCGCCCCTCGGGACTCGGTCGCCCCTCGCGATTCGGCCGCCCCTCGGGACTCGGTCGCCCCTCGCGACTCGGTCGCCTCCCCTGATTCGGCCTCCCGCGCGCCGGTCGTCTCCCCTCCGGCCGGTCGAGCCTTCGGGTAGCGGCCCCAGAGCAGGCGGCGGGCCAGATGGCCGACGAGAGGATGATCGGCCAGGAAGCGACGGAACTCGTCCTCCGGCCAGCGGCGGCCGGTCAGCATGGCACGCTCCAGGCTGTGGACACGGTCGGCAGCGACGGTCCGCACATCCTTCTTCAACGTGGCGAAACGCTGGTAGGCAGCGGTGGCCCGCTCGGCGTCGTCGCGGACACCCGGCTTGGGCAGGTTCTTGAGTAGCCTGCCGGCCCCATCCGACACGAACGGTTTCAGCTCCTCGTCGAAACCAACGACGAACTGCCGAGTCCCGTAGTCGAGCGTCAGGCTCCCCGCAGAATCGAGCCCGAAATCCGGCACCAGCCGGTCGGCGAGTTGCTCGGTGGTGAGCCCCAGTTTTTTCGCGACCTGCCCGATCTGGCGTTGAGCAGCGGTGCGGAGGCCCGCATACCGTGATCGCTCGGCGATGCGGTTGAGGTGCACGAGTGCGATATCGGTACCGATCTCGGCGAGCACACCCACCCCGGTGACAGCACGAGCGTGCCCACTCTGCCCCGGCCACTCCATGATCAACGGCGTTAGCCGCCGCACGGTCTCGTCGTCGCCGACGACGCCCAGCGCGTCCAGAGCCCAGCCCTGCCGGCCGCTGGCACCGGAGGCGAGCCAGGCTTCGAACACCCCCCACGCGAACCGGGCGAGATCCCCCGGCTCACACACCTCCCGGACGATCTCCACCCCCGCATAGGGCTCGAGTGGCTTGTGCAGCGCGAACACCATCGCCAGATCCCGCAGCACCCCGACAGGCAGAACGAGAGCCGGCCCGCTCCCACCCATCGGCCCGGAATCGAGAGCCGGCCCCATCCCACCCATCGGCTCAGCACCGAGAGCCGGGCCATTCACACCCACCGGCGCAGCACCGAGAGCAGGACCATTCACACCCACCGGCACGGCATCGATAGCCGGCGCGCTCGCGCCCATCGGCTCAGCATCGAGAGCCACCGCCCCCTCGCCGTCGCCGCCCGGTAGCTCGCGGCCTACCTCCGCGCCTTCTCCGCCCGCTCCGGTAGACACCTCACCAGCCACCGCACCCACCAGCGCCTCGGTGCCAGCCTCACCAGCCACCGCACCTACCAGCGGCGCCTCGGTGCCAGCCTCACCAGCCACCGCACCTACCAGCGCCTCGATACCGACCTCGCCAGCCACCGCAGCCACCGGCGCCTCGGTGCCAGCCTCACCAGCTACCGCACCTACCGGAGCCTCGGCGGCGCGCCCGGCTGGCGCCGGATCGCCGTCCGCGGGCGGGTGCGTGGTGGACGGTCGCCGGAGACGGACCGGGGGAAGCAGTGCGGGGTCGAACCACTTCGGAATGGCGGGCCGCTTCATGGGCAGGATCCCGAGCGGACCGGCGGCGATCACCGTCTCGACGGCTGCCGCGGCCTCCGGACCGTAGGACTCGGCAACCGAGCGAAGGATCTCGATGCTGCCGGTGGTCGCCATGTAGATCAGCGTGTGCTGCGCCGACCACCGGACCGGATCGCTGGTGCCGAACGCACGCGGCACCAGATATCGCGCGGCGGCCTCGGGATGCCGCTCCATCCAGGCTCGTGCCGCCACACCGGCCTTGCCCGGATCGTGCAAGCGAACCTGCATCCGCCACGGGATGTCCCCGGAGGTGAAGGGCAGCATCAGCGGCCAGGCCACCGCCGCGTCGTGGAAGGCCAGACGCCGCAGCGGGAGCAGCGCGTCCGCCTCGAACCGCGCGACGATCCGCCGCATCCACGACTCACAGTCCGGCGCTGGCTCGGGACGCAACTCGGCGAGCAACGGACGGGCCATTTCCTCCGGCCCGGCAACGAAGAACTCGACCGCGTCCGGCCAGGCAACCGCCTCACCGCGCTCAAGTCGGCCAGCGATGACGGCCCACTCCTCGGAACCGCCGACGACAGCTCGCTCGGCCGCGGCGGTGGACGCAGTCAGCTCGCGGGCACCAGTCACCCCGGCCAGCTCGCCAATCGCCGCCGCCCCGTCCGGCCAGTCTGCGCCCACGGCCCCAACCGGCGAAACGGCGCCCACGGCCCCAACCGACCAATCTGCGCCCACGGCCCCAACCGGCGAAACGGCGCCCACGGCCCCAGTCGGCGAATCCACGGTCGCCACCCCGGGCGGCGAAACTGCGCTCGCCGCGTTCGCGGCGGCCCTCTTCCCGACGGTCAGCAGCTCGAACGGAGTCGACAACCACTCCTCGCGCTCGCCGGGCGCCCACTCCGCGGTGGAGGATGGCTCCGGCGCCTTCAGGTCGAGGATGACCGGTGGGCCCGACCTCCGGCGCCAGGGCGGGTCGGCCAGCAGTGACGGGAGGGCCTCCGGTGGGGCCGGCACCATGGTGGCCGCGCCGGACAGATGCTCCCGGATGCGGGCCGCCGGAGCGCCGGTCAGCTCGGCCGCGACCCGCTCGGCGAGCGCCGGATCGGTCCGCACCCGGGCGGCCAGCAGGTCACTCACCGTGGGCTTTCCCGCGGAGACGGACAGCAGCCGCAGTGCCCGCTCGGGGAACCGGGCGGCCGCCTCGGTCAGGGCCTCGCGGACGTGCCGCTGACTCAGGCGCTCGATCAAACCGCGCATCGCCTCGTCCACCGGCAGAATGGCGAGCAGGCCCAGCAGGTCACGCCGGGCGTCGGTGCGGGTGGCGGGGAGACGGTCGAACCAGTCCAGCAACAGGCCGGTGGCGGCGGCCGGGCCGACACCGTCGACGACCGTCGCGTTCAGGCCTGGCCACCCGGTGGTCATCGCCCCGGCGGCGGCGACGGCGGCGGACGCCTGCTCAGGTGTGCTGATCGCGGCCAGCAGCATCGCGGCGTGGTGGAACTCGCGGCCGTCGAGAGCCTCGGCCCAGTCCTGCGCCACCCAGTCGGCCCGCGACGGGACCAGCACCGAGGTGGCGCAACGGGTGTGCGGGCCGTGCTCCCGATAGCCGGCGACGGCCTCGACGACCTCCGCGTAGAGGTCGTCGGGCGCGGCCGCCAGCGCGGCGCGGACCCGCAGGAGCACCTGGAGGTCGGGGTCGAAGTGGGGTGACACCGTCCGGTGCTCGTCGCCCGGCCGGCGGCGGCGCACACCCATGATCTCGGTGCCGTCCCGCCGGATCCCGCGACGCGGTGGATGGTCGCCCTCGGCCACCAGGATCAGCGAGAACAGCTCGACCGCCGCCTCGGCCGCGAACCGCAGGCCACGCTCGCCGAGCCACAGATCGGCGAACCAGGGACGCCGCACGTGCTCCTGCCAATCCAACATCTTCGTCGCCAGAGCGACGACGGCCGCGCCGGCAGGAGTGGCCGCCGGGTCACCGACCGAGGCCCCCACCGAGCCGCCGGCGCCACCTGCGGAAGCCCCCACCGAGCCCCGGGCGCCACCTGCGGAGGCCACCACCGAGCCGCCGGAGCCGGCCCCGACGGAGGTCGCCACCGAGCCGCCGGGGCCGCCGACGGAGGTCGCCACCGAGCCGGCGGTGCTCCAGGCGATGGCGGCCTCGCGCAGGTCAGGCTCGGTGAATCCGCTGGTGATCACACCGTGCACGAAGCCGGGCAGCTCACGCCACTGCGCGTCGACGACCTCGCGGGCTGCCGGGTCGGGAACGACCGGACGGACACCGGCACCCCCGCGGCGCGGATGCGACTGGGACAGCCAGGGCTCGGGCAACGCGAACGACATGACCGCACGCTATCGGCCACCCCTGACAGAAACGGGAGCGGCCGCAGCCGCTCCCGATCCGCTGTGACCCGGATTACCGGGGAACGACCTTCTCGACCGCCCACTGGCGCCAGGTGTCCAGCTTGTGCTGAACGGTGGCGAGCTGGTCGGCGACCGGGCCGGGGCCGGTCGAGCCCGGAGTGGTCCGTGCGGCGAGCGCCGACGACACCGACAGCACCTCGCGGACCGACGGGTCCAGGTGCTCGCTGATCGTCTTCAGGTCGTCGTCGGTCACGTCCTCCAGCTCGCACTCGCGGGCCGAGCAGAGCGCCACCAGCTTGCCGGTGATCTCGTGCGCGTCGCGGAACGGCACGCCCTTGCGGACCAGCCAGTCGGCGACCTCGGTGGCCAGTGAGAAGCCGACCGGGGCGGCCGCGGCCAGGCGGTCCACGCGGACCGTCATCGTTGAGATCATCCCGGCCAGCGCTGGCAGCAGCAGCTCCAGGGTGTCGACCGCGTCGAAGGCCGGCTCCTTGTCCTCCTGCATGTCGCGGTCATAGGTCAGCGGCAGGCCCTTGAGCATGGTCAGCACCGCGACCAGGCCGCCGACCAGCCTGCCGCTCTTGCCGCGGGCCAGCTCGGCGATGTCCGCGTTCTTCTTCTGCGGCATGATCGACGAACCGGTGGCGAACGCGTCGTCCAGCTCGACCCAGCCGAACTCCGTGGACGTCCAGAGGACGACCTCCTCGCCGAGGCGGGACAGGTGCACGCCGACCAGCGCGGTCACGAACAGGAACTCGGCCACGAAGTCACGGTCGGCGACGGCGTCCATCGAGTTCGCCGCGGGAGCGGTGAAGCCCAGCTCCTTGGCGACCGCCGCCGGGTCCAGCGGGAGCGACGAACCGGCCAGGGCGCCGGAACCGAGCGGGCTGATCGCGGTGCGCGAATCCCAGTCCCTCAGGCGCTCCAGGTCACGCAGCAGCGGCTGCACGTGCGCGAGCAGCCAGTGGCCGAAGCTGACCGGCTGCGCATGCTGCACGTGGGTCATGCCGGGTGCCGGGGTGCTCACGTTGCGGGCCGCCTGCTCGGTCAGCGCGTCGGCCAGCTCGATCAGTGCCACAGCCACACCGCGGGCGTGGTCGCGCAGGTAGAGCCGCAGGTCGGTGGCGACCTGGTCGTTGCGGGAACGGCCGGCCCGCAGCTTGCCGCCGAGCGCTCCGAGACGCTCCAGCAGGCCTCGCTCCAGGGCGGTGTGCACGTCCTCGTCCTCGATCGTGGGACGGAACTCGCCGGCCGCACAGGCCGACGCCAGATCGTCCAGCGCCGCGAGGATCCGGCCCAGCTCGTCGGCGTCGAGCAGGCCCGCGTTGGCCAGCACCCGGGCGTGCGCGCGGGAGGCCAGCAGATCGTACGGCGCGAGCCGCCAGTCGAACTGGACGCTGACGCTCAGCCGGGCGAGCGCCTCCGCCGGACCACCGGCGAAACGGCCACCCCACAGCCTCGTCGGCTCGTCGCTCTCCGACACACCCACTCCTCGTCCGCTCACGTTTCGTTACCTTCCTGACCCTATCGCTGAGCCGTGCGTGACCGGCCCCGGCCCGGCGCCATCGCGCTGAGTGGGACACGTGGCCGCCTCACTCGCACCCCGCTCACCGTGCGCCCTTTGGCCGTACGCATAAAAATGTCGTTGATCTGATAAGTTTGCAACATGACCAGCCTCGATCTGACCGGTGATGTTGTCGATCTCACTCGGACCATCTGTGACATTCCGTCCGTCAGTGGCGACGAGAAGGCCCTGGCCGATGCCGTGGAGAGCGCGCTGCGCGCGTTCGGGCATCTCGAGGTGCTGCGTGACGGTGACGCGGTGGTCGCGCGGACGTCGCTGGGCCGGCCGACGCGCGTGGTGATCGCCGGGCATCTCGACACGGTGCCGATCGCCGACAACCTGCCGGTCGTCGTCGACGGCGACGTGCTGCGCGGGCGCGGCACCGTCGACATGAAGGCCGGTGTCGCGATGGCCCTGCACCTGGCCGCGACGCTGACGGCGCCGCGATATGACGTGACCTACGTCTTCTACGACCACGAGGAGGTCGCGGCCCGGCTCAACGGGCTCGGCCGACTGGTCCGCAACCACCCGGATTGGCTGGCCGGCGACTTCGCGATCCTCGGCGAGCCGTCCGACGGCACCGTCGAGGGCGGCTGTCAGGGCACCATGCGGGTGAAGATCACCGTGCCGGGCGTGGCGGCACACTCGGCGCGCTCGTGGACGGGCAGCAACGCCATCCACAGCGCGGGCGCGGTGCTCGACGTGCTGCGCGCCTACGTGCCGCGGCAGCCGATCGTCGACGGATTGCGGTATCACGAGGGGCTCAACGCGGTGAAGATCGAGGGTGGCATCGCCGGCAACGTGATCCCCGACCTGTGCACGGTCCACATCAACCACCGGTTCGCTCCGGACCGTGACGTGGCCGAGGCCGAGGCGCATCTGCGTGAGGTGTTCGCCGGGTTCGAGCTGGAGGTGACCGATGCGGCGCCGGGTTCGCGGCCGGGGCTGGACCGGCCGGCCGCCAAGGAGTTCGTCGAGCTCGTCGGCCGCACCCCGCAGGCAAAGCTGGGCTGGACCGACGTGTCGCGCTTCGCCGCGCTGGGCGTGCCTGCGGTCAACTTCGGTCCCGGCGACCCGCTCCAAGCCCACACCGACGGTGAGCACGTGCTGGTGCCGGAGATCCGGCAGGCCCTGCACGTGCTCACCACCTGGCTGACCGCATAGCACCGGGGCGAGCGTGGTGACCTGGGGCGCGAAACGCGCCGTGGGTCACCACGCTCGTCATTCGGCGGGGTGGGCCGCGGCGCGCTGGATGGCGCCCGGCACCGAGTACATGTGGGCGAAGGCTCGGGCCTGCTCACCGGTCCACAGCGACGACCCGTGGCCGTAGACGACACCCGAGCGGGTCGCCGCGTCGAGCAGACTGTGCGGGCTCCTGCTGCCGAGCAGCACGATGTTGCCCTTGTGCAGCAGGACCCGCACGGTGCCGGTGACCCGCGTCTGGCTGGAGTCGAGGAAGGCGCGGAAGTCATCCATGATCGGGTCGAAGTAGACGGCCTCGTGCAGCAGGTCGCCGTAGGTGTTGCCCAGCGTCGCCTTGGTGGCCTGCTGCCTGTTCGACAGCACCAGTTTCTCCAGCTCGCGGTGGGCGGCGATGAGGATCAGCATGCCCGGCGCCTCGAAACCGACACGGGCCAGGTTGCCGACCATGGTGGAGCCCATGTGGATGCCCCGGCCGACGCCGTGCTCGCCGCCGAGCACGTTGAGCGCCGACAGGATGTCGAAATTGTTCTCGCTGGGCAGCGCGTCGCCGGCGGCGGTCGCCGCCGAGACGACCTCGCCCTTCTCGAAGCTGATCAGCAGCTCGACGCCCTTCTCCGGGGCCGCGTCGATCGACTTCGTGTACGTCCAGGCCGACTCCGGGAGGTACTCCCAGGAGCCGTAGGTCTCCTCGCCACCGATCGACGTGCCGATCAGGCCCTCGTTGATCGAGTAGAGCTTGACCTTCTCGCTGACCTCGTAACCACGCGACCGGAGGAAATCGGTCTCACCCTCCCGGGTGAGCCGCTCGTCGCGGATCGGGGTGACGATCTCCAGGTGTGGGGCCAGCGCCCGGATCACCGCGTCGTACCGCACGTGGTCGGCGCCGGCGCCGGTCGAGCCGTGCGCCACCGCGTCCGCCCCGACCGCGAGCGCCACCTGGACGACCTTCTCCGCCTGGATCAGCCGCTCCGCGCCGACGCACGACGGGTAGGCGCCGTTGCGCAGGTAGTTGGCCTTGATCGCGTAGGTGATGACGCGGTCGTAGAGCTCGGCACGGGCGTCGACGACGTGGTGCTCGACGGCGCCCAGTTCCTCGGCGCGCGCCCGGACGACATCGGCCTCGCCGCTGTGCAGGCCGCCGGTGTCGACGTTGGCGGTCACCACGTCCCAGCCCTTCTCGCGGAAGTCCACGAGGGCGTACGAGGTGTCGAGTCCACCGGAGAATGCGAGGACGATCTTGCGCTTGGTCATCGGGACAGTTCCTTCTCAAGAATCGGCACATACGTCTTACCGTCCCGGCGGACGTGACCCGGCGGCAGGACGTAGAACTCACAGCGGCCCGCTTCGATGTCCTTCTGCATCGCCCGCTGGCGGCTGTAGTCGAACGGATCGAGCAGGAAGGTCGGCTCGGGCAGCTCTCCCCCGGCCGGGAGCGTCAGGTCGCTCTGGTAGACGAACGAGCCCGGCGAGGTGTGGAACGGGACGGTCGCGACCAGGACCTTCAGGGCGCCGAACTCGGTGTGCACCTTGAGCGCGCTGTTGTCGTACTGCGTGACGCCGTCCAGCTTCTGTGCCCGGTACGCCGACAGTGCCAGCGCCTTGGCCGCCTTACCCAGGCCGACCGCCGGCATCAGCGACCACAGTGACCAGCCCACCCAGCGGCCCGGCTCGGCGGACGGGGCGGCGCAGTAACCACCGACGGGGACCGGGCCGCGGTAGCCGCTGTCACGCATGTCCTGCTGGACCTTGCGCAGCAGTTGCTTCACATCGGTGTCGAAGCGGAACGTGGAACGCTCCACCATGTCCGCGAACTCGGCCTGCGGCAGACCCGCGATCAGGGCGGCAGCCGGCATCAGGATCAGGTCGACCATCACCCACTGCGGCATCGGGATGCCCCGGTCACCGAACGCGATGCCGTTGATGATGTTGAAGAAGTTCAGGAAGTCGCGGATCGACCAGTCCTTCTCCGCCGTGTCGGTGAAGTCGAGCCAGGTCAGCTTGTGACCGTACGGCGTCTCGTTGAGATGCGGCCGCAAGGTCTCGTTGGACGCCAGGAAGAACTCCACGCCGTGCCCGACGAGCGTGTCGGTATGGTCCGCGAAGTCGGGGAAGCGGGCCTCCACCGCGGGTGTGAACGTCATGACCGGCTCTCCTCGAAGTCCGCCCTGCTCCAGCTGCTGAGTTTCTCGGCCAGCGCCGCGCCCGACGTGGGGCCGCTGTCGCGGGCCACGACGAAGATGGTGTCGTCACCGGCGATCGTGCCGACCACGTCGGCCAGCCCGGACCGGTCCAGAGCGCTGGCCAGGAACTGCGCCGCCCCCGGAGGGGTACGCAGCACCGCGATGTTGCCGCTGGAGTCGACACCGGTGAGCAGCTCGCGCAGCAGACGGATCAGCCGGGCCGGGCCGTGCTCGGTGCTCTCCCGCAGCGGTTTGTGCCCGTCCTCCGGAATGTAGTAGACGCCGCTGACCTTGACGGCGTTGAGCTCCTCCAGGTCACGGGAGAGAGTGGCCTGGGTGACGTGGACGCCCTCGCGCGCGAGGATCACGGTCAGCTCGGTCTGCGACTTCACGCGGCGGGACCTGATCAGGTCGACGAGCCGGGCGTGCCGCCCGGCCCGGGTCCCTGGGTTTCCGCTGCTCATCGCTGGTTTACCGCCAGCAGCCACGCCAACAGCGCCTTCTGGGCGTGCAGGCGGTTCTCGGCCTGGTCGAAGACGGCGCTCTGCGGCCCGTCGATCACCTCGTCGGTGATCTCCTCGTTGCGGTGCGCCGGCAGGCAGTGCAGCACGATCGCCTCCGGGTCGGCGGCGGCGAGCAGTTCCTTGTTCACCTGATAGGGCCAGAACGGGGTGAGCCGGTCCTTGCCGTCACCCTCCTGGCCCATCGACGTCCACGTGTCGGTGGCGATCACGTGCGCGCCGTCGGCCGCCTCGCGCGGGTCCCGCAGCACCTCGGCCGAGCCGCCGGTCCACGCCGCGATCTCGGCGGCCCGGCTGACCACCGACGCCGCCGGGTCGAAGCCGGACGGGCCGGCCACCCGCACGTTCATCCCCGCCATCGCGCCGGCGATCAGGTAGGAGTGGGCCATGTTGTTGGCGGCATCCCCCACATACGCCAGCGTCCGACCAGCCGTCGAGCCGAACCGCTCCCGGATCGTCAGCAGGTCGGCGAGCAGCTGGCACGGGTGATAGCCGTCGCTCAGCGCGTTGATCACCGGGACGTGGACGCCGGACGCCAGCTCGGCGAGCCGCTCGTCACCGTGGGTGCGGTAGACCATCGCCGCGACGTAGCGGGCCACCACCCGGCCCGCGTCGGCGAGCGTCTCACCGCGGCCGAAGTGGGTGTTCTGGGTGTCCACGATGATCGGCTGGCCGCCCAGCTCGGCGATGCCGGCCTCGAACGACAGCCGGGTCCGCAGACTCGCCTTGTCGAAGAAGACCGCGACGCTGCGCGGGCCGCTCAGCGGGGTGTAACCGAACCTGTTCGCCTTCATCTCGGCTGCCAGGTCCAGAACCTCGGCCTGCTCCTGCGGGGTCAGGTCGTCGTCACGGAGGAAGTGGCGGGTGGTCACCGGATACCGTCCAGGGCAGCGATCAGGGCATCGGCCTGATCGGAGGAGATGATCAGGGGCGGGGCGAGCCGGATCACATCGGGCTTCGCCGGGTTGACCAGGAAACCGGCGTCCCGGAGGCGGCCGGCCACGTCGACGGCGACCGGCTCGTTGAAGACGATGCCGAGCAGCAGGCCGGCGCCGCGCACCTGCTCCACCAGCGGATGGTTCAGCCCCTCGATGCCACGCCGGATCTGCTCGCCGACCCGCTTGACATGGTCGAGCAGGCCCTCGTTGGCGATCGTGCGGATCACCGCGAGACCGGCCGCGCAGGAGACCGGGTTACCGCCGAACGTGGTGCCGTGCGAGCCGGGGGTCAGCAGGTCGGCAGTTCGGCCGAAGGCCAGGCAGGCGCCCAGCGGCAGGCCACCGCCGAGGCCCTTGGCCAGGGTGACGATGTCCGGCTCGACACCCTCGCTCTGGTGGTGGAACCAGTGCCCGGTGCGGCCGATACCGGTCTGCACCTCGTCGAGCACGAGCAGGGCGTTGTTGCGGGTGCAGATCTCCCGGGCCGCCGACAGGTAGCCGGCCGGGGGGACCACCACGCCGTTCTCCCCCTGGACGGGCTCCAGGATGACCATGGCGGTCCCGGTGGTCACCGCGGCGTCGAGCGCCGCGACGTCGCCGTAGTCGACGTGGGTCACGTCACCCGGGAGAGGCCGGAACGGGTCCTGTTTCGCGGGCTGGCCGGTCAGTGCCAGCGCGCCCATGGTCCGCCCGTGGAAGGCGCCGTTCGTGGCGACGACATGGGTGCGGCCGGTCAGCCGGGAGATCTTGAAGGCGGCCTCGTTGGCCTCCGCACCCGAGTTGCAGAACAGCACCCGCCCGGCCCGGCCGGCGAGTGCCAGCAGCAGGTCGGCCAGCGCCACCGGCGGCTCGGAGATGAACAGGTTGGAGACGTGGCCCAGCTGCTGGATCTGCTGGGTGACGGCGGCGACCACGGCCGGGTGGGCATGACCGAGGGCGTTGACTGCGATGCCGCCGAGGAAATCGACATACTCCTTGCCGTCCTCGCCCGTCAGCACCGCGCCCTCGCCCTTGACCAGGCCGATCGCCGGGGTGCCGTAGTTGTTCATCATCGACTGCTGCCAGCGCTCGACCAGAGTCATGAGGGGACCACCATCGTTCCGAATCCTTCTTCCGTGAAGACTTCGAGCAGAGTCGAGTGGGCGACCCGGCCGTCGACGACGTGCGCGGCCGGAACTCCGCCGCGGACCGCGCGCAGGCAGGCCTCCATCTTGGGAACCATCCCGGACTCCAGCCCGGGCAGCAGTTTCTCCAGGGCGTCCGCGTCGATCTCGCTGGTCAGCGACGACCTGTCGGGCCAGTCGGTGTAGAGGCCGGGCACGTCGGTCAGCACCACCAGCTTGCGGGCGCCCAACGCGACCGCCAGGGCCGAGGCCGCGGTGTCGGCGTTGACGTTGTGCAGCACGCCGGCGGCGTCCGGCGCAACGGTGGCGATCACCGGGATCCGGCCGGCCGCGATCAGGTCGTCGANCGCCGACGTGTCGACCTGATCGACGTCGCCGACCTGGCCGATGTCGACCTCCTCGCCGTCGATCGTCGCGCCCCGGCGCACCGCCGTGAACAGCCCGGCGTCCTCACCGGACAGGCCCACCGCGAACGGCCCGTGCTGGTTGATCAGGCCGACCAGCTCGCGGCCGACCTGGCCGGTCAGCACCATCCGGACGATCTCCATCGTCTCCGGCGTGGTGACCCGCAGGCCGCCGCGGAACTCCGACTCGATCCCGACCCGCTTGAGCATCCGGTTGATCTGCGGCCCGCCGCCGTGCACGACGACCGGCTTGATGCCGACCAGGCGCAGGAACACCATGTCGGCGGCGAACGCGGCCTGCAGCTCCGGGTCGATCATGGCGTTCCCGCCATACTTGATCACGACCGTCGTGCCGTGGAACCGCTCCAGCCACGGCAGCGCCTCGATGAGGATCTCGGCCTTCTTCTGCGCCTTCATGACGAATAAGCCGAGTTCTCGTGGACGTAGGCGTGGGACAGATCCGTGGTCCAGATCGTCGCGCTCATCTCGCCCTCGCGCAGGTTGATCGTCACGCTCACGTCCCGCCCGGACAGGTCGACCTTGCTGCGGTCCTCCGCGGCGGCCCCGCCCTTGCAGATCCACACCCCGTTGATCGCCACATCGATCCGGTCCGGCTCGAACGCCGCACTCGTCGTGCCGATCGCCGCGAGGATCCGGCCCCAGTTGGGGTCGTTGCCGAAGAACGCCGTCTTCACCAGGTTGTTGCCGGCCACCGTCCGCCCGACCTGCACCGCGTCGGTCTCGCTGGCCGCGCCCTGAACCTCGATGGCGATGTGCTTGGTCGCGCCCTCCGCGTCGGCGATCAGCTGCTGGGCCAGGTCGTGGCAGACCTCGGTGACCGCCGCGGTCAGCTCCTCCAGGGTCGGCTGCCGGTTGGAGGCGCCGCTGGCCAGCAGGATCACCGTGTCGTTCGTCGACATGCAGCCGTCGGCGTCGATCCGGTCGAAGGTGACCCGGGTGGCGGCCCGGAGCGCGGCATCGAGCACCTCGTTGTCTGCGGACGCGTCCGTGGTGATCACCACGAGCATGGTGGCGAGCGCTGGGGCCAGCATGCCGGCGCCCTTGGCCATCCCGCCGACGGACCAGCCGTCGCGCTGGGCCACCGCGTTCTTAGCCACCGTGTCGGTCGTCATGATCGCCTCGGCGGCCCGGGAGCCACCGTCGGCAGCGAGCGCCTTGGCCGCGGCGCTGACGCCGGGAAGCAGCTTGTCCATCGGCAGCAGCTCGCCGATCAGGCCGGTCGAGCAGACCGCCACGTCGCCGGGGCCGATCATCATGCGGTTGGCTCCGCCGCGCAGCACCGTCGCGGTGTGCTCGGCGGTGGCGTGCGTGTCACGGAAACCCTGCGAGCCGGTGCACGCGTTGGCGCCGCCGGAGTTGAGGACGACGGCACGCACGATGCCGCCCTTGAGCACCTGCTGGCTCCACAGGACCGGCGCGGCCTTGACCCGGTTGCCGGTGAAGACGGCGGCCGCGGTGTAGTCGGGGCCGTCGTTGACGACCAGGGCGACGTCGGCGTTGCCGCTGGCCTTGAGCCCGGCGGCGATGCCGGAGGCGCGGAAGCCCTTGGGATGGGTGACGGTCACGGTGCCACTCCGAAGACACTCAAGCCCGTGGTCTCGGGCAGGCCGAACATGATGTTGGCGTTTTGCACCGCCTGGCCGGCGGCACCCTTGCCGAGGTTGTCGAGCGCGCTCACGACGATGATCCGGCCCGAGTCGATGTCGACAGTGGCCTGCAGGTGGCAGGCGTTGGAACCCGCGGTGGCCGCCGTGTGCGGCCAGGACCCCTCGGGCAGGACGTGCACGAACGCCGCATCGGCGTAGGCCGCCTCCAGCGCCTCCCGCGGGTCGCCGCCGTTGAGCCGGCGCGCCGTCACCGTCGCGAGGATGCCGCGGGGCATCGGGGCCAGGATCGGCGTCATCGACAGCGAGGACGCCCCGGTGGCCTGCTTGATCTCGGCGACGTGCTGGTGGGCGCCGACCTTGTAAGGCGACAGGTCACCCATGATCTCGCTGGCCAGCAGATGCACCTTGGCGTTGCGGCCGGCGCCGGAGGTGCCCGAGCTGGCCACCACCACGACATCCTCCGGGTCGGCCACGCCGGAGGCGATCAGCGGCGCCAGCGCCAGCGTGATCGTCGCCGCATAACACCCCGTGTTGGCGACCCGGTCGGAGGCGGCGATCGCGGCCCGCGCGCCCGGCAACTCCGGCAGGCCGTAGGTCCAGGTGCCGGCGTGCCCACCGCCGTAATAACGCGTCCACTGGTCGGCGCTCTCCAGCCGGAAGTCGGCACCGAGGTCGACCACCTTGACACCCTCGGCGAGCTGCCCGGCGACGGCCGCCGACTGCCCGTGGGGAAGGGCGAGGAACACCAGGTCAGCGCCACTGAGCGTGGCGGCGTCGGTGGAACCCAGCGTCAGGTCGAGCCCGGTCAGCTGCGGGTGCACGGCGCTGACCGGCGAGCCGGCCTGGCTGTGCGCGGTCGCCGCGACGAGCTCGAACTCGGGGTGCCCGGCGATCAGGCGCAGCAACTCACCGCCCGCGTAGCCACTGGCTCCCGCAACCGCGACCCTGATTCCCATGCCTACCTCCGTATGACTATGCAGAAGAACGTATCAACTCCCACCCGCCGCAGCAACCGAGAACCCACCCATCCCGCATGCTGAGCGATGCGGGCCGGTCACGGTCGGTTTTCCCTTCAAAGCGTGATTCGGTACGGCCAGCCCGCCCCGCGAAAATGCAGCCCGTCCCGATCTACGACGCGACGAAGGCGTCGCGTCCCGGCCGCCAAGGCGCCTCACGGGCGATGGCGACCCTCACCCTGACGACGCGACGCCGGCGTCCCGTCCCGGCCGCCGGGCGCCTCACGGGCGATGGCGACCCTCACCACAGAAAAGTGCCGCCCCGAACGACTCGGGACGGCACCGACGACAGCGAGGGGGACGGACGATCAGCGGGTGGCCCACTCGTTCCAGGCGGCCAGCCAGTCGTCCTGGGCGGCGGCGATCGCCGTGATCTTGGCGTAGTCGACCGGCCGGAGACGTCGCTGGCGCTCCCAGGCCAGTTGCGCGGGCCGGCTGGGCACTTCGGTACCCAGCCTGGTCCCGTAGAGCAGGGTCTCGGAGATCGCCCGGCTGCGCAGTCCCGCGTCGGCGCGGAACCACCCGGCCTCCCGGTCGAGCCGGGTCAGCTGGTCCAGCATCGTCTGGACCGAACGGCGGGCCTCCTCCTCCGGTTCTCCGGTGAGGTCGGTCTGGCGGCGGACAGCGTTGCGCCAGAGCTCGGCCCAGGCCCGCGGAAGCTGAGGTCGTGGACCGCCCTGGGCCGACCAGGCGTCATGCTCCCGGGAAGCCCGGATCACCGCATGGACCAGCAGGACATGCGGCTCCCGCGCGACCGCCGGCGATGCATCGGCGGAGGCAGCGACGGCCGGCGACCCGGAGGACGAGGACCCGGAGGACGAGGACCCGGAGGACGAGGACCCGGAGGACGAGGACCCGGAGGACGAGGACCCAGGCGGCGAGGACCCAGGCGGCGAAGAATCGGCGGACCGGGGGCCGGCAGGTGTGGGATCGGCGGGCGGAGGGACCTCCGGTGCGGCATCGTCGGACGGGGACAGGTCATCACCGGACGGCGTCGAACCGTCCGGTGGCGGCTCGGCGCGTGGCTGCTCGCCGGGCGGTGGAACAGCGTCCGCGTGGTCGGACTCCATGCGGGACCCCCTAGGTCGACGCCTCGTGCTGTCGTCCCGCGCGGACTCGCGGGACGACTCCTGGCGGTGAGACGACACCGCTAGGAAAACACGAAGCGTCAACCTTTACCCCGCCTGGGCGAGCGTGATTCCGAACCAGTCGTCCGGATCGGTCCACCAGTGGCGCGGGGTGAAGCCGGCGGCGGCGAGTTCGGCGGCGAGACCGTCGCGGCGGAACTTGGCGGAGATCTCGGTACGCATCTCCTCACCCGCGGCGAACGGGACGTCGAGGCCCAGCCCGCCGATGTGCACCGTCTGCTCCCGGGTGGACCGCAGGCGCATCTCGATCCACTCGTGCTCACGGTCCCAGACGGCGACGTGCTCGAAGGCGGACGGCACGAAGTCGGCGGCCAGCTCACGGTTGATCACGTGCAGGACGTTGCGGTTGAACTCGGCGGTCACGCCGGCCGCGTCGTCGTAGGCGGGCACCAGCACGGCCGGGTCCTTGACCAGGTCGGCGCCGAGCAGCAGCCACTCGCCGTCGTGCAGCACCGAGCGCAGCGACGACAGGAAGGCGGCCCGTTCGGCGGGGACCAGGTTGCCGATGGTGCCGCCGAGGAACGCGACGAGACGGTTGTCACCGTCGGGCAGGTGCCGCAGGTGGCGGGTCATGTCGCCGACGACGCCGCGGATGCTGAGGCCGGGGTAGGCGACGGTCAGCGACTCGACGGCCGCGGCCAGCGCCGACCCGGACACGTCGAGCGGGACGAACGCGCCGAGCGTGCCCCGGGCGACCAGGGCGTCGAGCAGCAGCCGGGTCTTCTCGGACGATCCGGAACCGATCTCCACCAGGGTCTTCGCGTCGGTGATCCGGGCGATCGCGGCGGCATGCTCGTCGAGGAGGGCCCGCTCGGTACGGGTCGGGTAGTACTCCGGAAGCCGGGTGATCTCCTCGAAGAGCTCACTGCCCCGGGCGTCGTAGAACCATTTCGGCGGCATCCACCGAGGGTCGGCGGTGAGGCCGGCGCGCACGTCGGCACGCAGCTCACGAGCCAGATCGTCGTCGTCGATGTGCCTGTCCAGGAGCATTTGCCGAACGCCTTTCTACAGGGGAGTGATCTCCACGTGGGTGGCGGTGGCGACGACCAGCCGGCCGTCGGGGACGGGTTGCCAGGCCGGCCCCGGGTCGAGCGGTTCCGAGCTGATCACCGTCGAGTCGCGCAGCGCCCGCACCGACAGGGCGTGACCCAGCGTCGTCGCGATCATCTGCTCACCGTCGTTGAGCAGCAGGTTCAGCCGGGATCCGGGGGCCACGGCGGCGACCTCGGTGGCCACGGCGGCGACCGCCTTGGCCGGTGGCTCCCCGGCGCGCAGCTTCGCGCGTACCAGAGCCCAGAGGGTTGCCGAGTCGGTGGGCGCGTCGAGGGTGAGCAGGTCCTCGACCGGGAGGTCACGCGCTTGTGCGGCGATGGCCGAAGGCCAGCCGCGGATGACGCCGTTGTGGCTGAAGAGGCGGCCGCCGTCAGTGAACGGCGCGGCCGCCGTCTCGACGACCGGGAGGCCGACGGTGGCCGAGCGGACCGCGGCGAGGACCGCGCCGGACGACGTCGCGGCGGCGAGCGCCGGTAGTGACGCGTCCGTCCAGATGGGCATCGCGCTACGGTGACGCACCGGAGTCGCGGCGCCGGGCGGCCACCATCCGACGCCGAAGCCGTCAGCGTTGATGGTGCCTCCGCCGCGCATGTCACGGGGCGCCCAGGCCTGGACGGCGAGGGCGTGCGGTGGATCAAAAAGCAGACCCGCCAAGGGTACGGGTGGCCCGAGATATCCCAGGTGACGACACATTCAGGCGTCCCGCGCGCAGCGGAAACCGCTGAAGATCTGCCGCCGGATCGGATGGTCCCAGTTACGGAAGGTGCCCCGGCAGGCCGCCGCGTCGGTGCCGAAGGAACCGCCGCGCAGCACCCGGTAGTCACCGCCGAAGAAGACTTCCGAATACTCCCGGTAGGGGAAGGCCGCGAACCCGGGGTAACCGTGGAACCCGGACGACGTCCACTCCCAGGTGTCCCCGATCAACTGGTGGACGCCCTGTGGTGACGCGCCGTCCGGATAGGCGCCGGCCGGGGCCGGGCCGAGGTGCCGCTGGCCGAGGTTGGCGTGCCGGGCCTCAGGCGGGTCGTCGCCCCACGGATAGCGGCGGGAGCGGCCGGTCGCCGGGTCCCAGCGGGCCGCCTTCTCCCACTCGGCCTCGGTGGGCAGGCGTTTCCCGGCCCAGGCGGCGTAGGCCTCGGCCTCGAAGTAGCAGACGTGGACGACCGGGTCGGCCGGCTCGACCGGGGTGACACGGCCGAACCGCCGGTGCAGCCAGCCCCCGGCGTCACGGATCCAGTGCAGTGGTGCCTCCAGGCCGGCGGCCTGCCGATGCGCCCAGCCACGCTCGCTCCACCAGCGGGGGTCGTCGTAGCCCCCGGCGTCCATGAACGTCAGGTAGTCACCGTTGGTGACCAGGGCGGCGTCGATCCAGAACGCCGGCACGTCGACAGTGTGCGCGGGCCGTTCGTTGTCGAGGGCCCAGGGCTCGGTGTCCGTACCCATGAGGAATCTGCCTGGTTTTATCAGGACCTCGCCGGAGACCGGACGCGAGGCGCGCGGCGGTGGGGGCGCGGTCAGGACCGCAGCGCCGGACCGGAGCTGGTGCGTGGCCAGCATCGTCTCGTCGTGCTGCTGCTCGTGCTGCACGATCATGCCGAAGGCGAAACCGCCGTCGAGCAGCCGGTCGTCCGGGCCGAACCGGGCCCGGTCCAGGACGTCGAACACCTTGTCGCGCACCTGCGCCGTGTAGGCGCGGGCCTCGGCCGGGTTGAGCAGCGGCAATGCCGGCCGGTCGCTCCGGGCGTGCTTGAACGCGTCGTAAAGCTCGTCGATGTCCTGCCGGAGCGGGTCGCGGCCGCCCACGTCCCGGACCAGCCAGAGCTCCTCCTGGTTGCCGACGTGCGCCAGGTCCCAGACGAGCGGGGACATCAGCGGCGAGTGTTGCCTGGTCAGATCGTCGTCGTCGACGGCGTCGGTGAGCAGCGACGTCCGGGCTCGGGCGCGCTCCAGCTCGGCGGCGATGGACAGCCGCAGGTCGTCGGTCATACGGAGACGTCCTCTCGTTGTCGTCCCGGCACGGTGTCGCGCAGGCGCCGGGAGACGATGTCGGTGACGGTGTCGCGGACCGGCGCGGACAGGCCGGTCCGGTCGAGATGGCGGCAGGCCAGGTCGGCGAGGCCCGCGGCGGCCCGGCGCACCGGTTGGTCGGCCAGACCGGACCGGGCGGCGGCGTGCCAGCGCCCGGCGGCGGGGGCGGCCAGCTCCCGGGCCCGGTCGGTGAGCGTGTCGTCGGACAGCAGCGCGGTCAGCACCGCAGCCGGGGCGATCCACTCGTCGCCGGGCTGGGTGTCGAGGTAGCGGACCTCCAGGTAGCCGCGTGGCCGTACCGGCGGGAAGAGGGTGTTGAGGTGGTAGTCGAGGTCCTCCACCGTCGGCGGCCGGGTGACCGGGTCGGTGAGCTGCGGCGGGTGTTGCCGTCGCGGGCCGATGCGGCGCCCGCCGATCCGCCCGGCGCCCACCGGGCCGCCCTCGATGCCGCCCGCCTCGATCCAGTCAGCCATGGTCACGCCGGCCGGCACATCCCATCGGCCCTGGTCGCGCCGCACGCACAGCAGCGGCGCCTGAACCGCGTAGTGCGCCCAGCTCACGGCCGGGTCGGCGGACGACGGGACGGGGCCGGAGCGACGCGGGTCGATGCCGTGCCACGTCGCCGTCCGCGCGGAGGCCCAGCCGTGCCGTGGCGAGTTGGCGAACAGGGCCAGCAAGGCCGGCCCGACCTCGTGCAGCGCCGCCCAGCGGGCCGCGATCTGGCCGGCCTCGCCGGCGTCGAAGCACACCTGGAGCCCGGCGGTGGAGCCCATCATGGTGCGCCCGGCGCTGTCGAAAGCACGGTCCATCGCCGCGTAGCGAGGGGTGTCCAGAGCGCGGCGGGGCTCCCGGTGCGGGTCCAGGCCGCGGTCGCCGAGCACGATGCCGCGGCTCGCCAGCAGCCCGGTGAGGGCCTCCCGGTCGGCGGTGACGGCGGTGTGCAGCTCGGCGAGTGAACCGGCCGGGGCCGACGAGATCTCGACCTGAAGGCCCGGCTCGACGGTGACCGTGCCGCCACCGGGCAGCGGAACGGGATGTGGATTGCCGAGGGCCGCGGGGGTGTGCACGCCCAGGGCCTCGACGAGATCGCCGGCCGTCACGTAGGCGGACGGGTCGGCGGTCAGATGTGTGGTCCACTCCAACTCGACACCAACCCGCCGCGGCGGGCCGGTTTTGAAACAGATGCCGGTTATGTGCTCGATCGCCTCAGCGGTTCGTCGCAGAACCCGGTCAGTCGAACCCATGGTCCCCCATTTTTCACTGTGAGTGATCAATAGATTTCACTGCGTTCGATTACGTTAGGACCTTACCGGCACCCCCTGACATTCGCCTCCCGGTAAGCGTTCCCAGTGGATGAAGTTCCGGAACCGTAGCGGGGTGCCGGAACCGGTTCCGGACATGGAAGACTCCGAACCGTTCGCGTTCGGCAGACCCCTCGGAGATTCTCATGCCCTTGCCATATCAGGACTCCTCGCTCCCGGTGCGAGAGCGTGTCGAGGATCTGCTGGGCCGGATGACTCTTCCCGAGAAGATCGGCCAGATGCTCCAGCTCGACGCACGGCAGGACATCGGCGAGATCGTCCTCGACAAGCTGGCCGGATCGATCCTGCACACCTCCCCCGCCAAACTCGTCGAGGCCGCCGAGCTGGTCTCCCGGACCCGGCTGCGGATCCCGCTGATCACCGCCGAGGACTGCATCCACGGACACGCCTTCTGGCCCGGCGCGACGGTCTTCCCCACCCAGCTCGCGATGGCCGCCACCTGGGACTCCGCACTCGTCGAGCAGGTCGCCCGGGCCACCGCCGTCGAGGCCGCCGCCACCGGCGTGCACTGGACCTTCTCGCCCGTCCTGTGCATCGCCCGCGACCTGCGCTGGGGCCGTGTCGACGAGACGTTCGGCGAGGACCCGTTCCTGATCAGCGAGCTCGGCGCCGCCATGATCCGCGGCTACCAGGGCGCGGGCCTCACCGACCCGACCGCGATCCTGGCCACCGCCAAGCACTTCGCCGGCTACTCCGAGACCCAGGGCGGCCGCGACGCCAGCGAGGCCGACATCAGCCGCCGCAAGCTGCGCTCCTGGTTCCTGCCGCCGTTCGAGCGGGCCGCCGCCGAGGGCTGCCGGGTCTTCATGCTCGGCTACCAATCGATGGACGGCGTGCCGATCACCGCCAACAAGTGGCTGCTCAACGACGTCCTCAAGGAGGAATGGGGCTTCACCGGCACCCTCGTCACCGACTGGGACAACGTCGGCCGGATGGTCTGGGAGCAGAAGGTCTGCGCCGACTACGCCGAGGCCGCGGCGGTCGCCGTCAAGGCCGGCAATGACCTGATCATGACGACACCGGCCTTCTTCGAAGGCGCGCAGGAGGCGATCCGGCGCGGCATTCTCGGTGAGGACGACATCGATGCGGCGGTACGGCGGATCCTGCGCCTGAAATTCGAGCTGGGCCTGTTCGAGAACCCGCGCACCCCGGACGCGGCCCGCCAGGCGGAGGTTATCGGCAGCCCGGCGCACACCGCGCTCAACCTGGAGATCGCCCGCCGCTCCCTGGTCCTGCTGAGCAACGACGGCACGCTGCCTCTGCCCGCCTATCCGTCTCCGTCTCCGTCTCCGTCTCCGGCTTCGGCTCCGGCTCCGGCTCCGGCTTCGGCTTCGGCTTCGGCTTCCGGCCAGTCGAAGCGCATCGCGCTGCTCGGGCCCAACGCCGACGACGTCTCCACCCAGCTCGGCGACTGGGCCGGCGACTCCGGCCAGGTCGACTGGCTGCCGGACGGCCACCCGCGGGAGCTCACCACCACGGTCCTCGACGGCCTGCGTGAGCTGCTGCCGGACGGCTGGCAGCTGGACTACGACCCGGCCGTCGAGATCGAGGAACTCGTCCCCGACCCGGAGGGCGAGACGTTCCCGGACGGGCAGCCCCGGCCACCGATCTCCGTCGGGGTCCCCGCCGACCCGGCCCGGATCGCCGCCGCGACGGCCACCGCGGCCGCCGCCGACTACGCGATCGTCGTCGTCGGCGACACCGTCAACCTCAACGGCGAGCACAAGTCGACCGCCACCCTCGAACTGCAGGGCGGGCAGATCGCGCTGCTCGACGCGGTCGCCGCCACCGGCACCCCGATGATCGTCGTCCTGATCGACGGCAAGCCGCACGCACTGCCCGAGTCGGCGCTCGGCGCGGCCGCGATCGTGCAGGCCTTCAACCCGGGCATGCGCGGTGGCCAGGCCATCGCCGAGCTCCTGCTCGGCCTGATCGAGCCGACCGGCCGGATGCCGATCTCGGCGGCCCGGCACGCCGGCCAGCAGCCGGTCTTCTACAACCAGACCCGTGGACAGCACGGATCCCGGTACGCCGACCTCACCCAGGACCCGCTGTTCGCCTTCGGTGAGGGGCTCAGCTACACCACCGTCACCTACGACGGGCTCAGCATCGAGGAGCCCGACGTCGCGGCCGACGGGATCGTCCGGGCCACGGTACGGCTCAGCAACACCGGGACACGGCCGGCGCTGGAGACCGTGCAGGTCTATGTCAGCGACCTGGTCACCAGCGTCACCTGGGCGAGCCGGGAGCTGAAGGCGTACCGGCAGGTCACCGTGCCGGCCGGGGAGAGCGTCACGGTCGCCGTCGAGGTGCCGGCCGCCGACATCACGCTCGTCGACGCCGACGGGAAGCGGGTCGTCGAAGCGGGTGACTTCGAGCTGCTGGTCGGGCCGAACTCGCGGCCGTCGGCACTGCTGGCCGCCAAGTTCCGGATCTCCTGACCCTTCTCCTACGGCTCTCCCACGGCTCTCCCACGGCTCTCCTACGGCCGGGGGACGGCTGCGAACGCGAACTGCCGGAACCACGCGGGCAGGGCGCGGCGCAGCTCCTCCGGCCCCTGGAACGCCAGCTCACCGGAGCGCAGACCGGACGCCCACGTACGCTCGCCGCGCCACACGTCGATCAGGCAGCGCAGGTCGGCGGTGACCAGCACGTCCACGTCGTGGCCGGGGTCGACGTCACAGATGTCCGCCTCGGCCGGCGTGATCACCAGCCACCAGTCCCGTACCCTCGCCGGGGCCGACGGGAACCGGAACTGGAGAACCGTCCGCCGGGCCGGCACCGCACCGTGATCGACCGACCGGTGCATGTCCCACAGCAGCAGCTTCGGATCCAGGTCACGGTCACCCAGCTCGGGGATCCAGCGGGTACCCCACTCGCCGAGCGCCACCACGATCGGCCGCAGCTCACGGCCGGCCTCGGTCAGGTCGTACTCCACCTCGGCGCCCTGCTCCCGCCGCTCGACCACCCCGGCCGCGGCGAGCTGCTGCAACCGCCGGGACAGCAGTGTCGGCGACATCCGCGGCAGCCCCCGCCGCAGGTCGTTGAACCGCCGGCCACCCGCGATCAGTTCCCGGATCACCAGCATCGTCCAGCGCTCGTCGAGCAACTCCATGGCCTTCGCAACCGGGCAGAACTGCCCGTAGGACGCTCCCATCGGATGGCCTCCTTCCCCCGGTACACATCGTGTACTAGGCCGGGCCGCCCGCGGATCCCTACTGTCGGTGACATGACGACAACCGTGAAGACCAAGCACCGTGCCATGTGGGCCTCCGGCGACTATCCAGCGGTCGCCTCCGAACTCGTCGCGCCGCTCGGGCCCGCACTGGTCCAGGCAGCCGGCATCGGTCCCGGCCGGACCGTCCTCGACGTCGGCGCGGGCACCGGCAACGCCGCGATCGCCGCCGCCCAGGCGGGCGCCACCGTCACCGCCAGTGACCTCACCCCGGAGCTGCTGGCCGTCGGCGCGAAGAACTCCCCCGTCGACCTGACCTGGGCCGAAGCCGACGCCGAGGACCTCCCGTTCGACACCGCGGCCTTCGACACCGTGATCTCGTGCATCGGTGTCATGTTCGCGCCGTTCCACACCGCCGCCGCGTCGGAACTGCTCCGGGTGTGCCGTCCCGGCGGGACCATCGGGCTCGCCAACTGGACACCCGAGGGCTTCATCGGGCAGATGTTCGCGACGATGAAGCCGTACGCGGCCCCGCCGCCGCCCGGAGCACAGCCGCCGCCGCTGTGGGGCGACCCGGCCCACCTCGCCGGTCTCTTCGGCGACGGTGTCACCGACGTGTCCGTCGAACGCCGCAGGCTGCGGGTCGACCACTTCCGTACGGCCGCCGGATTCCGCGACTACTTCAAGAGCAACTACGGTCCGACGATCGCGGTCTACCGCAACATCGCCGACGATCCGTCCCGGGTCGCCGCCCTGGACGCCGACCTGCTCGCCCTGGCCGAACGCCACGACATCGGTGCCGGCGCCATGGAGTGGGAGTACCTGATCTACACGGCCCGTCGGACGGGCTGACGCCGTCTCCCCGGGTCACGGCCCCGGTCGCCGACGTTCCCGCCTCCTCAGCGACGGCGTGCGGCGGCGACCCGCCGGGTCGTGAACCCCAGCCCGGTGTAGGTGGCCAGAGCCGCCTCGTTCCAGTAGTCCACCAGCAGCGCCACCCGCTCCCGGCCGGCCAGCAACTCGTCGGCCACGAACGCGCAGATGGTCGCCCCGAGGCCGCGCCCACGCGCCGACGGGCGGGTGGCCACCCCCGACATGAACCCGATCTCCGGCGTCGACCAGGCCTCCGCCGCCACGGTGAGGAGCTCGCCGCCGGTTCCGCGAATACCCGCCCACCGGTGTACGCCAGGGTTGCCCGGCCAGGCGTAGGACTCCGGATACGCCTCCCGGATCATCCCGGTCACCTCGGGCCAGGCCTCCGCCCCCAGCCACACCGGCCGCACAGCACCATCCACACTCTGCCGCCCGACCGGGTCGGTTGTCTCCATCCACGCGAACCTGGCACTGACCTCCAACTCCGGGACCCGCGCCACCACCTCGGTGATCAGTTCCTCGGTACCGAACGGCCGGAACGTCTCCCCCGTCTCCGCCAGGACCTCCCGCAGCAGCCCGGCCACCGCATCCGGCTCGCCGTTGATCACGAGCCGGTCCCAGTGCGACAGATCCGCGCAGGCGACGACCACCGCGTCGGCCCGCCGCCACACCCGGGCACCCGGAGCGGGCAACGCCCATCGAACCAGCGGATCCCGGTCAGGCGCGATATCGATCATGGCCACATGCTGCCATTGCGCCCCTCTTCACCCGTTGACCCGGTCTGCCATCCTCGGACCGATGCCGAAGCGTCCCGCACTTCCCACCTGGCTGACGGCCCTCTCCCGGCGTCGGCTGCGGCCCTTCCCCTCGTGGCGGCAGTTGCGGTCCCTCCTCTCCTGGCGGCAGCTACGAGCATTCCTCTCCTTGCAGCAGCTACGGCCCTTCCTTTCCTGGAAGAGGCTGCGGCCCTTCCTCTCCTGGCAGCAGCTGCGATCCTTCCTCTCCTGGCGACGGCTGCGCCGTCTGATGGCGTTGGGCACGGTGGGCGGTGTGGCCGCGGTCCTCGTCGCGCTGGCCTGCGCCCATTGGGTACGGTCGGCCGCCGACGGTTACATCTATGACGTGGACTCGGTACCCGAGGCCCCGGTCGCGCTGGTCCTCGGCGCTCAGGTCGGCGAGGACGGCCAGCCGTCGGCGTTCCTGGCCGCGCGCCTGGAGATCGCCCGCCAGCTCCTGGCCGACGGCAAGGTGAAGGCGATCCTGGTCTCCGGCGACCACGGCCGGTGGACCTACGACGAGCCGGGCGCGATGCAATCCTGGCTGGTCGACCGCGGTGTACCCGCCGATCGCGTGGTCCTCGACCACGCCGGCTTCGACACCTACGACTCCTGCGTCCGCGCCAACAAGATCTTCGGCGTGCACCAGGCGATCGTCGTGACCCAGGCCTTCCACCTCCCCCGTGCCGTGACCCTCTGCCGCGAACAGGGCATCGACGCCACCGGTGTAGGCGACGACAGCGTCCGTATCTACGAGGCCATGTGGACCCGGGGTGAGATCCGCGAGTACGGCGCCGCCGTCAAGGCAGCCGCCGACGTCCTGACCGCCCGGGACCCGATCTTCCTGGGCCCGCACGAGACCGGCGTGGAGGACGCGATCAGCCGCGGCTGATCCCAGTGAGCCTCGGCTGACCCCAGCTGTCCCCGGCGATACCGGTGCCGCCCCGCCGGCGGACTGCAGTGCACCGCACTGCACCGCACTGCACTGCACCGCACCGCACCGCACCGCACCGCACCGCACCGCACCGCACCGGCCACGATCGGCCACGATCGGTCACCCCTGCTCCTGGCCACGCCGACAGCCAGGAACGGCCATCAGGGCGGAGGTGGCCGTTTCCCGGCGGCATACCGGCGCTGGGACGGCGCCGGGCCGGATTCAGAGGAGGTCAGCGGCGAGGCTCACCCGCAGGTAGGCGTCAGCCCAGGCGTTCGCCGCGTCGATGCCTGGGTCCGGACTGAGTCGGGCCGAGACTTCGTCGAGCGCCGAGGCCACCCGGTGCAGGCCGACCCTGGCGAGCACGGCGCGGGCGTTACCGAGCCGATCGGCATACGCGGGCGGCAGGTGGGCGAGACCGCTGTGGGCCGCCTCGGCGAGGACGTCCCGGGCCGAGGCGACAGCGGCGGCAAGCAGCTCCGTCCCATCGTCGTCGTCCCATTCCTCGACACCGACCGGCGCCACAGCACCCCCACCATCCGAACCCGATCCACCCCCACCCGTCGCCGGCCCGACCGCTCCAGCAGCCGGCCCGGAACCCCCACCACCCGATCCGCCCTCGCCGAACGACGCAGCGGGCTCCGCGCTGGCAGACGCGGAATCCACGCTCGCAGACGCGGAATCCACGCTCGCAGACGCGGAATCCACGCTCGCAGACGCGAGATCCGCGCCGACGGGATCGGTGAACGGATCAGGATCGGTGAGCTGGCCGGAATCGGTGAGCTGGCCGGAATCGTCTGGTCTTGGGGCGGCGGTGCTGGTGAAGGCGTCGGCGCCGGCCAGGTCCGGGATGACCGGCGGGCCGTCGGCGGCGATCGCGTAAGGGTCGATCACCACCCGCCCGCCGCTGCGGTGAACGCTTCCCGCCACGAACCGCGGCCGGCCCCGCCGCCCGTCCAGAGCGGCCGCCACCGCGTCGAGACGGCCCGGAGCGACCGCCGCATGGGTGGCGACGACGGTGGCCACGTTTCCGTGGACGTCGTGGATCTCGACGGTGAGCCGCTGGGCACCGGGCGAGTAGTGCGCGGCGCCGACCCGCGCGATCGCGAGGACACGAACCAGTTCGGCCCGGACCCTGGCACGCACCGGGCGGGGTGGCATCGTGTCGAGGTCGGCGGCGAGCCGGGCGTAGTCACGGATGAGCAGGCCGTCGGGCAGGCCATCCCAGGCACCGTTCGAGACGGTGACCGTGGATTTCGCGACACGGCTCGCGCTCAGCCGCACCGCCCGGCTGGCGCTGCGGACCGCGGACTCGGTGACCAGGGTTCCGGCGGCGACGGCGGCGACCGTCGTACCGGCGATCCGCCGCCGGGCCAGGGCCGGGCCGTCGTCCGGCGTGGTCCACTGCCGGTGGGAGACGAGGACGACCCCGCTTGCGGGCTGACCGTGGAAGATCTCGATGCGCCGTTCGTCGTCGATCGCGGTGACCCGGGCACCGAGGCCGTCCAGCCGTACCCTGCGCAATGGTGTCTCGGCCGCCTCCTCGGAGCCGAGGATCCGCGCCCGGGCCGCCGCCCCGCCGTCGGCGGTCGCCGCCCGGTGCCGGGCGAAGAGCTCGGCGAGCAGGTCGGCGAGCACCTCCGGCGAATAGCGGGCGCTGCGCTCCCGGTAGGCGGTGAGCTGGCCGGTCAGTTCGGTGGCGGCGTCGAGCGGCCAGCGCAGCCCGGCTCGTTCCAGGGCGGTCAGGTGACCGGCGGCCGTGGCGGCGAGTCCCTCACCGGAGTGCACGGCGCCCGCTCGCAGAACCTCGGCGGCGAACTCGATCAGCGACTCCAGCCCGGAGCCGGCCGCGGTACCCGTCCCTGAACCGCCGACGTCGATCACGCACTCGGTGGCGTCCGGTTGCTGCTCGTCGGCGGCCCGGAACGCCCAGACGGCCAGTGCGATCACGTCGTCGCGGACACCGGCCCGGGCATCGGTGTGCACGTAGCCCAGGTCGTTCGGCACCAGGAACCGCACTGTCGCCGCCGGCAGTTCGGCCACCGGGACCGGGCCGCGCCGGACGCGGGCGGTGTATCCGGCACGCTCCGCACGCCGGGCCGCGGTGACGAGCCGCGCCCCGATCCGAGCGGTCAGCTCGTCATCGGTGAAGCCACCCGGCGACCAGCCGTCGCGAACCGGCGAGGTCGCCGGAACCGCTGCATCCGGGGTCCCGGGCGAAACCTCGGAAGGCCCGGAAGACGAGGCCGGAGGGGGCGGGCCGGCAGGAAGTACGGAAGGGTCCGACGTGACGGTCTGATAGGCGAGGATCAGGCCGATCAGGTGACGGCAGACCCCGGTCGCGCCGCACGTGCACCGCCCCTGGTCGAGCCCGCCCTCCGGCAGCGAGGCCCGGACTCCGTCACCGAACCCGGCGACGATCATCGGCCCGTCCGCGGACAGCACCGGTGGTTCCCGCTCGACCTCCCGCCCGGCCCGTTTGACCAGCCCGCGGTTGGCGAGTGCGGCCAGCGCGTCGGCGTCCAGCGCGAGCAGGTCGGCCCGGACGGGCAGGGTCCCGGCGCTCATCGGCCCACCCGCTCCGCGATGAAGGAGGCCAGTTCGCCCGGGGTCATGGCGCCGACCCAGGCCCCCACGTTCGCCAGTTTCTGCGCGCACGCCCGGTCGTAGGCGGGGTCGGCGTTCTCGTCGAGGGCCGCGAGCCCGAGCACGATGCTGCCCTCCTCGACGAGTTCCCGGACCGCCCGCACCAGACCGGCCTCCGACCCGCCCTCGAAGAAGTCGCTGACCACGGCGACGATGGTCCGCCGTGGCTGCTCGACGAGCTGGGCCGCATAGCGCACGGCACGGGCGATGTCGGTGCCGCCGCCGAGCTGGGTCTTCATCAGCAGCTCGACCGGGTCGCTGACGTCCGAGGTCAGGTCGACGACCTCGGTGTCGAAGGCGACCAGGTGCGTTTTCACACCGGGCAGCCCCCACAGGCAGGCCGCCGTGATCGCCGAGTGGATGACCGACGACAGCATCGAGCCGGACTGGTCGACGAGCAGGATGACCTGCCACTGGTTGATCTGCCGCTGGGTACGGGAGGCGAAGTACGGCGTCTCGACATAGATCCGCCGCTCGTCGGGCCGGTAGTTGCCGAGGTTGGCCCGGATGGTCCGCCGCGCGTCGAAGTCACGGGCCTGCCGGAACCGGCTGGCCCGCCGTGACCGCGCGCCGGAGAAGCTCTGCCGCACCTCGGTGGCGAGCCGCCGCATCAGGTCACGGACGACGGCTTCGACCAGGCGCCGGGCGAGCCGCAGCACCTCCGGGTTCATCAGATGTTTGGTACGGAGCACCGCACGCAGCAGTGCCGGGTTGGGTTCGATCCGTTCGAGCACGCCGGGATCGGTGACGATGTCGTCGATCTGGTAGCGCTCGACGGCATCCTGCTGCAGCCGCTCGACGGTCTCCTTCGGGAAGAGCCGGGTGATGTCGTCGAGCCAGTCCACGGTAGTGAGCTGCGACGGGCCGCTGCCACCGTCCCGCCGGATGTCGCGCCGGGCCAGCTCGTCGTCGCGGCCGTAGAGCCAGTCGAGGGCCGCGTCACGCTGGGCGCCGGCGCCGCTGAGGCTGCCGAGGCACCCACCGGCCGGCGCGCCCAGGATGAGCCGCCATCGTTCCAGGCTGACGTCAGTCATCGGCCCTCCCCGCGGAGATCAGCCCGGCACGGGCCAGGCGTTCGTCGACGTTCTCGTCCAGGGCCATCCCGGCGGCCACGACCTGCGGTGCGACGGACATCCGGAGCAGGTCACGGCCTGATCCGGTCAGGCCGCGCCGGTCCATCAACTGTTCGGCGATCATCTCCCGCTCGCGTGGCGGGAAATACTCGAAGGCCTGCCGCAGTGCGGGCAGCGCGATCAGGAAGTCGTCGGCGCCGAAGCCGCCGACCAGGTCGTCGAGGAGGCCGAGGATGCCGCCGGGCGCGAGGACCGGCTCGCGGGCCACACCGAACAGCCCGGCCAGCCAGTCACCGGCGGTCCCGGCGGCGAACGCGCCGCGCACCGCCTCGGACGGATCCGGGAACAACCCGGCCGGGTCGTCGTCGCCGAGAAGGGACCGGCCGAGGCCGAAGAAGGCGCCCCGCAGGTCGGGCGGTGCGGCACGGTCGGCCGCGATGCGGCCGGAGACCTCGATCGCGGAGGTACGGTCCACGCCGACCCCCGCCGCGTGCAGCACCGCGTCCCGCACCGCGACGACCGCCGCGATCCGGGTCCGGTCCGCCGCCGCTCCGGGCGCGTGCCACCCCTCGGCAAGCCAGAGGATCCGGCGGGCGGCGGCCGCCACGACGACGCCGAGCGCCTCACTGCCGGCCGTGCCGAGCAACCGGTCGTGCCGCCACAGGGCCAGGGTGACGGCCAGCACCCGGCCGAGGACGGGCAGGTCACCGGCGGCCGCGACACCGCGTTCGAGCCGGCCGGGCACATCCGAGCCGAGGTCGGTGACCCCGCACAGGGCCGCGTCGAACAACGCGTCGGCCAGATCGCCGAGGTCACCGCCGGCCTCGTCGATGCGCTGGGCGATCCGGGTGGCGGTCGCGGCCTCCAGCGTCGGGCCGTAGCCGCCGGCCTCGATGAGCGCGGCCAGCCGGTGCTGGTGCTGCTGGACCGTCCACTGCTCGCGCAGCACCGGGTCGATGCCGGTGGCGGGCCCGGAATCCCGCCGGAACCCGGGGATCTCCAGGACGCGCAGCCGGTGCAGGACCCGGCTGACGGTCCGGCCGTACGGCTCGGTCAGGTCGGCGGTGTGCTCGCCGGACCGGTCGAGACCGTACCGCTCGAGCTCGGCGGTGGCGGCGTGGACCAGGGGCGGCAGCGGCGTGTCCGGGTGCAGGCGACCCACCCGGTCGCCGCTGAGGGCCGCCGTCATCTCGACGACCGCCGGATGTTGCCCGGCGGCGACGGCACCCCGCACCGCCCACGGCAGCGGCACGTCGAGCGCCTCGTTGACCAGGGCGGACGCCAGTCCGTCGAGCACGTCGACGCGGGCCGGGCAGTCGTGGCCGCGCAGCCGGGCGAGGGCTTCGGCACCGGCCCGGGCGGCGATCAGGTCAGCTGTGGAGACCGGCTGACCGCGCCGCCGCAGGCGCGCGGCGACAGCGGTGATCAGGTACCGGGCGGCCTCTTCCGGCCCGCTCTCCCAGAGCCGCTGGTAGTACTCCGGCGAGGGCATCCCGGACTGGTAGCCGCCGAACGCGTCGAGCCGCCGGAACGAGTAGGGCACCAGGTAGCTTCCGGCGGTGGCCCCGTCGGGCGGCACCGGCACCTCCGGCCAGCCACGTTCCGTCGGGAGGGGATCGGTGGCGAGACGGATCAGGGCGGGGCGGTGGAAACCGCCGACCACGGCGACGACCGGCCGGTCCCCGGCGGCGGCGCACGCGGCACGGATCCAGCCCGCCATGTACGCCTCCCGTGCCGTGTCCGACGCCCCCGCCACCGAGTCGCCGCGGATCAGGTCGAAGTAGCTCTCGAGGCGCTGCCCGATCTCCTCGGCCGGCCCCATCTCGACGACGTGATCCCAGAGGGCGTCACTGTTGTCGACCCCGAACTCGGCGCACAGCCGCTCGACCGCCTCGGCGTAGCGCAGCTCGGCGTCGGCATACCGGTTGTCCCGGTCGGCGAACGCCTCGTGCCAGGCCGGCAGGTCGATGAACCGCGGCTCGGCCCCGCACTCACGACCGGCCCGCAGCGCCTCCCACTCGGGTGAGTAGTCGCAGAACGGCGCCCACGACCCGTGCCGCCGGTGCTCGTCGAGGTAGCTGGTGAAGACCGCCACCGGCAGGTCGTGCCCGAGCAGCAGCTCGCCGATCCGCTCGTTCATGTCGGCGGGGCCCTCGATCAGCACGTAGGCGGGCCGCAGAGCGGCGATCGTCGAGCCGACGAGGCGGGCGCAGGCGGGGCTGTGGTGCCGGACCCCGATGACGGTGAGGCTCATCCGCCGGGCAGTTCCCGGCGCGCGTCCCGCAGCTCACGCCACTGCGCCCCGTTGCGCCACGAGGTGTGCTGCTCCAGGTAGCGGCGCAGTTTCGCCAGGTCGTCCGGGCTGTCCTTGGCGGCCGTGCCGGCCAGGCAGGACACCAGGTCGGCGGCGCTGCCGGCGTCACCGCGCAAGAACCAGCCCCGCAGGCCGACGGCGTGCGCGACGGACACCGCCTCGGCGGTGCTCATCACCGACGACAGCCGCTCCATCTCGTCGCCCCGCCCCGTCCGACCGGCCCGCAGCTCACGGAACGCGGTGACCAGCACCTCTAGCACGTCACGACGGGGTGGCGCGGTGACTCCGGACCGGCGCAGCAGCGTGCCCGCCTCGGCCTCGACCAGGGACAGCTCGGTGTCGAAGTCTGCGATCGGGAAGACCGTCTCGAAGTTGAAGCGCCGTTTCAGCGCGGAGCTCATGTCGTTGACCCCGCGGTCCCGGGTGTTCGCCGTGGCGATGATGTTGAAGCCCTCCTTGGCGAACACCATGCCGCCGTCACCGGGCAGCTCGGGAACGGCGAGCACCCGGTCGGAGAGCGGGGAGAGCAGGCAGTCCTGCACCTCGAGCGGGCAGCGGGTGATCTCCTCGAAGCGGACGACCTGACCGTGGGCCATACCGCGCAGCAGCGGCGCCGGGACCAGGGAGCGCTCGGTGGGACCCTCGGCGACGAGGAGCGCATAGTTCCACGAGTACTTGATCTGGTCCTCGGTGGTGGCCGCACCGCCCTGGATGGTCAGTGTGGAGTCGCCGCTGACGGCGGCCGCGAGCAGCTCGGAGAGCAGGGACTTCGCGGTGCCGGGGTCGCCGACGAGCAGCAGGCCGCGGCTGGTGGCGAGGCTGACCAGGGCCCGGTCGATGAGCGACGGGTCACCGACGAACTTGCGGGTGACGCCGAGCCGCTCGTCGCCGACGATGAACGCGCGGGCCGCCCGCAGGCTGAGAGCCCAGCCGGGCGGGGTCGGCGCGTCGTCGGCGGCCCGGAGGCGGGCCAGCTCGTCGGCAAACCGCACCTCGACGGGCGGGCGCTGCACGTGGTCGGTGGTGGGGGCGGTCATGCGAGCACCTCGGTGAGTTCGCGCAGCGCCTCGGCCGCGGTGATGGGGTCGAGTTCACGGATACGGTCGTCCTGGCCCTGCCGGTGCCAGTGGTAGGTACCGGCCGGGACCACGTAGAGCGCCTGGACGGTCTGGTCGCCGAGCACGTCGATCGCGCCGACGGCGATACCCGGGTCGATGGCGAGCACCAGGTGCAGGCCGCCCGGCACGTCGCGCTCGAACCAGCCCTGGACCCCGGCGTCCTGCGGCGCGCCACGCCGCCAGTTGCGCCGCTCCAGGCCCATCAGGGTGGCGCTGGATGCCGTACGCCCCACGAACGCCGCCGCCCGCTCCGGCGTGAGGGGGTCGACACCCCGGCCGAGCTGCGGGAACGGCTGGAGGATCTCGTAGTCGGCGAAGATCTCGGACCAGGCGGCCAGATCGCCGCCGAGGTGCAGCGGGTGGGCGATCCCGACGAGGGCGTCGTCGGCGAGGGTGACGGTCTCGTCGGTGACGCCGGCGAGGCTGCCGTCCTCGGCCAGGCGCAGGCCGTCGCCCGGCTGCCCGGCGCTGTCGAAGCGGGCCCAGACGAGCCGCCGGACCAGGTGCCGCATCAGCGGGTGCCCGGTGAAGAACTGGCGGAAGGCGGCCCCGGTCCAGCGGCGCTGCGTGACCATCGCCCGCTCGAGCCGGCGGACCTGGTCGGTGGCGATCGCCCGGACGTCCTTCTTCAGGGCGGTGAACCGGGCGTACGCCTCCGGGGCGAGCACCGGGTCGTCCTGGGCGCCCGGCTTGGGCAGGGCCTTGAGCCGCTTGCCCGTGGCGTCGGCGACGAACGGTTTGAGCTGCTCGTCGAAGCCCACGGTGAAGCTGCGCCGCCCGTAGTCGAGGACCAGGCTGCCCGCCTCGTCCAGCCCGAGGTCCGGAACCAGCCGGTCGGCCAGCTCCTCGGCGGTGAGCCCCAGCTCGGCGGCGAGCTCGGCGATCTTCTCCCCGGCCCGCTCCTTGAGGGCCCGGAACTTGACCTTCTGTGCGATGCCGTGCAGATACATCAGGGCGACGTCGGTGCCGATGGCGGCCAGCACGTCGAGGCCGGCCACCGCGCGGGTGTGGCCGCCCTCGCCGGGCCAGGCACGGATCATCGGGGCCAGCCGGCGGACCGTCCCGTCGTCGCCGAGCAGGGCGAGAGCGTCGAGCGCCCAGTTCTGTTTCGCCGGGTGGCCGGCCTCGCGCCACTCGGTGAACAGGGCCCAGGCCAGCTCGGCCAGGTCGGCCGGCTCGCAGGCGGCGGTGACCAGGGCGAGGCCGGGATAGGGGCTGTCCGCCCGGGAGATGGCGAGCATGGTGAGCACGTGGCGCACCGCCTCCGTGGGCAGCACACCGCGGCTTCCGGTGAGCCGGACCGGGGGCATCACCGCCGGGTTGGCCCAGTCGGGCAGCGGTGGCATGGGCACGGGCAGGACGGTCAGCGGGTCGACGGCGAGGATCTCCGCGATCGAGGCGGCGGCCTCGGGACCGAGCTCGCGTCCGACGGCACCGACCTCGTCGCCGTGCCCCGCGGCGGTCAGGGCACGCAGCGCGCCCTCGGCGTCGGAGCGGGCCTGACCGATCCTGCCCACGGCGACCGGCACCAGGGCGCGGGCCGCGGCCGCCGGATGCCGGGCGAACCAGGCGACGGCGACCGGCCGGGCCGAACGGACCCGGGCCAGCCAGGCGGACATCAGCAGTGCGACCTCGGGCCCGGAGACCGGGGCCAGCAGGCGGGCGGCCGTGGACGGGGAGCGGCGGGCCACGTCGACCAGGGGCGGAACGGCCTCGGCCCCGAAGCGGGCGAGCAGCTCAGCGCCCCACTCGGCGACGTCGTAGTGGTGACTGGGCCGCCAGGCGGCCACCCGGGGCCGGGCCAGCTCCTCCGGCCCCCACACGAAGAGGTCGATCTCGTCCCACCCGCTGGAGCCACTGGTCCCCAGCCCCTGAACGACGGCGGCCCAGTCGTGGACGCCACCGTGGCGCGCGGCCCAGGAGCCGCTGGCCCAGGCCTCGCGCTCGCCCGGCGCCCACTCGACACGCACCGGCTCGTCGCTGCTCAGCCCGGTGACGACGAGCGGCTCGCGGGTCACCGGGGCCAGCCAGGGCGGGGTCACCAGGATCGGCGGCAGGTCCGCCGGGGCGGCCGTGTCGGCGTCGGCAGCCGCCAGCACGGCGTGGGCGGCGTCGATGCGGTTGGTGGCGGCCTCGGACAGCAGCGGCCGGACCTCGGCGGCCAGCGGCCGGTGGTTGGTCAGATGACGGTGCAGCAGACGGTCGGCGGACGGCGTCTCGGCGAACACGCGCAGGGCACGGGCCGGGTCACGGCCGGCCGCGTCGCCGAGGGCGGCACGCACGTCGGCCTGGTCGGCCCGCTCGACCAGAGCGGTGAACGCGGCGTCGCCGCCGATCACGGAGAGCAGGCCGAGCAGTTGCCGCCGGCCCTGCGCGTTGACCTCGCCCGTGTCCAGCCAGCGGGCCAGCGACGGGGCCGCGGCCGGGCCGAGGGTTGCGGTGAACGTGTAGATCCGCTCGCTCTCGGACAGCGCGGCCCACGGCGTCAGCTGCGCGGCGAGACGGGACGCGAGCAGCTCGGCCGACACGAGCGGCTCGGCCGACACGAGCGGCTCGGCCGGCATGGCGGTGAGCTCGGCCGACACGACGGTGAGCAGGAGAGCCTTCAGTCGCTCCCGGTCGCCCATGGCGACCAGGGCGGTGCAGATCTCCTCGGCCCAGGCCGTCTCGTCCGGCGCGATCACCGACACGAGCGTCTGCTGGACCAGGGAGGGCCCGCGCACCGCGCCCAGCGCGGTGATCACCTCCGCATACTCCCCCGGCGGGGCCGCCGCCACGGCGCGGCGCACCTGGTAGGACATCCGCCCACCGGTCTGCGCGGCGAAACCGTTGGCGTCGAGCGACGGCACCGCCCGGGTGATCGCGGCGTCGGAGGAACCCAGATAGAGGCCGGCCAGCTCGACGGTGGCGGCCGCGGCGAACGCCAGGCCGTGCCGTGCACGCCAGAGGTCGGTGAACGCGAGCACCTCGTCGCGCCGGTGCCACGCCAGTGCCCCGGCCACGCCACGAGCCACCACCGCCGCACCGAGCGGCGTGACCGCCGGGCCACCGGCGAGGTAGTCGTGCCCGGCCTGGGCCAGGTCACCGGCGATGAGGCGGTGCCGCAGAGCGCCGCGGACGTCGCCCTCGTAGGCGGCCAGCAGGCTCTCGGCGGTCTTGACGGCCGCGGCCTTCGGCTTCTGGGCCGGTGCCGCGGCGCCCCGCCGGGGCAGCACGAACCGTTTCCACGCCGCCGGCACGACGAACGCGTCGGAGCTCACCACATCGGTCACCGGGCCACTCCCCAGGTCTGGTTCCACCGGACGCGCTGAACCCTAGCGACCCCCACCGACAAAATCCGGGCCGGTTCCGTAGCGCATCGACAGTGATGGACTTCCTGTCCGCGATGGACCAGAGTGAAGCCATCGGCGCGGGCCGCGCAGGCGGCCGGCCCGCGCCGGTACTCGCCCGATGGCCCCGGGTTGCGCCCGGCAACCGATTCGTGGCAACCTCGCTGGGCGACAGCGCGACAGAGCGCCGTCCCCACGTTTCAAGACCCGACGCTTTCGAGAGAAGTGAAGCCTGTGATCGCCGCCCGGCCAATCGGCCGTCGCTGAGCGTTCTCACCGCCAGCGGCGGCCCTGCGTGATCTCGTTCCCACCTCGCAGGTGTTACTTCACCGTTCTCTCGAAAAGGCTTACCTCACCATGGATCTGCGCATCCAGCGCTGTGTCGTGTCCCATCTCCGCACCCGGCCGAAGGTTCTCGAGATCGGCCCGTTCGTGGCCGGCCTCGATCCCGACACCGAGAGCCCCTTCATCAACTACGCCTCGCCGGAGCCGGGCGTTCCGATCACCGCGGCCGACGTCACCGACCTGGTCGCCGCGTTCACCGGGGCGGGCCGCAAACCCCGCCTGGAATACGTGACGAGTTGCTCCCCCGGGCTGGAGGACCTGCTGACCGCGGCCGGGTTCACCGTCGAGGAGCGCAATCAGTACCTGATCTGCCTCCCGGAGAGGCTGAACGCTCACCCCGTACCGGATGGGCTGGTCCTGGAGGAGCCATCGACGGACCCGGACCGGGCCGCGGTGGTCGCCGCACAGAATGCCGCCTTCGGTGATCTGCCGGACGAGAGGCCGGAGGCCGCCGTCGCCCGGATGCGCCGCAACCAGGAGCGTGGCGGGGTCGTCCTCGGCGCCCGCACCGCCGACGGCCGGTGGGTCGGCGGCGGTCAGGGCGCTCCACCGAGCGACGGTGTCAGCGAGGTCGCCGGGATCGCGGTGATCGAGTCGTTCCGCCGCCGTGGCGTGGGCGCGGCGATCAGCGCGGGCGTCGCCTCCCGCCTCTTCGATCGCGGCGTGACGGTCGCCTGGCTGGAGGCTTCCGGCGACGACTCGTGGCGCGTCTACGAGCGGGTCGGGTTCGCCCCGGCCGGGCACCGCCTGTACATCTCCCGGGAGGTGTAGGAGCGGCGGATCGCGAAACGGCCGGTCCGGCACGGACCGGCCGTGAGCGGCACGATAGGCCCGAAAGTCCATCCCGACAGAACTCTATGTTCGACCTGCCGGCATGCGTGCCGGTGCGACGATGTGGGCCATGACGGTCGACTACACGGTGCGGCTGCGGTTCTCCGACGAGTCGCAGGCCGCGGCCACCCACACCAACCTCTCCGCGGTCCGGCTCGACGGCCGGGCACTCTGGATCGCCGGTGACGAGACCGCGACGATCGAGCGGCTGATCGCCGACGATCCGGAGCGGCCCGGCGAGTTCGGGGAGGAGGCCCGGTTCCGGCTGGCCGACTTCGTCGACCTGCCCGGGGCCGACGCCGACGAGGAGGCCGACGTGGAGGGGCTGGCGCGCACCGGCCACTTCCTGTGGGCGATCGGTTCGCACAGCCTGCGGCGCAAACAGATCAAGGACCGGCACGAGGGGTCGAAGGCGTTGCGCCGGCTGGCGCGGGTCGAGGGTCAGGGAAACCGGCAGATTCTGGTACGGCTACCGGTCACCGATGTGGACGGCGTGCCCACCCCCGTCCGCGAGCTGACGGTCGACGGCGTGCAGCACCGGGCCGCGGCTCTGAGCACCCGTGACGACCTGCGGCGACTGCTCCGTGACGACGAGCATCTGGCCCCGTTCCTGCCGATCCCGGGCAAGGACAACGGTCTGGACATCGAGGGCATCGCGGTCCGTGACGACCGGGTGTTCCTCGGGCTGCGCGGCCCGGTGCTGCGCGGGTGGGCGTTCGTGCTGGAGCTGCGGCCGTACGTGCTGGCCGACGAGCCGGGACGACTGCGGCTGCACAGGTTCGAGGACGGGTTGCCGTACCGCAAACATGTCCTTGATCTCGAAGGTCTGGGTGTCCGTGATCTCTGCCCGGCTGGGAACGACCTGCTGGTGCTGGCCGGGCCCACGATGGACCTGGACGGGCCGGTGCGGATCTACCGCTGGCACGACGCGTGTGTGGCGGAGGTGCCGACGATCGTGCGGCACGATCTGATCACCCGCGAGCTGGAGCTGACCTACGGCGAGGGCGACGACCACGCCGAGGGGCTGAGCCTGATGGGTACGGATCGGGTGCTCGTCGTCTACGACAGCCCGGCGGCGGTGCGGCTGGAGGCGGACGGCTCGGTCATCGCCGACGTGCTGAAACTGCCCTGATGCGGCAGGTCTACGCCCACCACGCGACACTGCTGGCGGCGCCCGGGGCCGATCCGGGCGCGGCGATCACCGCGGCGATCGGCGACCTGCATCCCTCCCGGACCCACATGGACCGGGACGGGGAGGAGTTGCGGCTGCGGGTGCTCTTCGCCACCGAACCGGACCGGGCCGAGGACGTCCGCGGCCGGATCGACGCCGCGCTGGCGGCCGGCGACTGGCGGCTGCTCACGTCCGGCTGCGCCCGCATGGACCCGGCTGACCGGCCGCACGGCCGGCGCCTGCTGCGCGAAGGCGGCCATTACACGGAGTAACCCAGTGAGGAGATCAGGCGGCCCCCGGCATGATCGGCTACAGCACCGAAATCAGCCCTTAACCGGGGATGTGACCTGTGACCGACTCTCCGGCCGAGAACTGTTCAGCCTGGACTGAATAACTTAGCGTCGCCTCATGATCGAGATCCCGACGACGGCGGCACGTGCGGCCGTCGAGATCCGGGTGGTGTTCAGCCGGTTGCGGCGACGGCTCCGTGACGCCGCCGGGTTCGGCGACCTCACGCCGTCGCAGACCTCGGTGCTCAGCCGCCTCGACCGGGCCGGCCCCGCGACGCTGACCAGCCTCGCCACCGCCGAACGGGTCCGCCCGCAGTCGATGGCCGCCACCCTCGCCGCCGTCGAGCGGCATGGGCTGGTCGCCCGGACCCCCGACCCGGCCGACGGCCGCCGGCAGCTGATCTCACTCACCCCGGCCGGCGCCGAGGCCATCCACGGCTGGCGCCGCCAGCGGGAGGAATGGCTGGCCAGGGCACTGACCGACCACTACACCGAGGCCGAGCGCCAGCGGATCCTCGACGGCCTCGCCCTGCTGGACCGGCTGGGCGAGCTGTGACCGAGGGGTTCGACCGGCGGCTGATCGCCCCACTGGTGCTGGGGGCCGCGCTCAACCCGGTCAACTCGTCGATGATCGCGGTGGCACTGGTGCCGATCGGGGCCGCGCTCGACGCCGTGCCGTCGGACACCGCCTGGCTGGTGTCGGCGCTCTACCTGGCGACCGCGACGGGCCAGCCGGTGGTCGGCCGCCTGGTCGACCGCCACGGGCCACGCCGCCTCTATCTGGCCGGCGCGCTGCTGGTCGGCGTCGCCGGACTGATCGGGATGCTCGCCACGTCGCTCGGTGTGCTCGTCACCGCGCGGGTACTGCTCGGTTTCGGCACGTGCGCCGGCTATCCGGCCGCCATGTACCTGATCCGCAGCGAGTCCCGGCGCACCGGCGTCGACCGGCCGGGACCGGTGCTGACCCTGCTCACCGTGGCCGCGCAGACGATCGTGGTGATCGGGCCGGCACTCGGCGGGCTGCTGATCGCGGGCGGCGGCTGGCGTACCGTCTTCGCGATCAACATCCCCCTCGCACTGGCCTGCCTGCTGCTCGGCCTGCGCCTGCCGCGCACCGAGCCGCCGCCCGGCCCGCGCCAGCCGCTCGACCTGCCGGGCATCGCGCTGTTCGCGAGCGCGCTGACCACCCTGATGCTCTTCCTCATGTCACCGTCGGTCGCGGATCTCTGGCTGGCCGGGCTCGCCCTCGCCTCCGGCGCGGCCTTCGCCGTCCGCGAGCTGCGCACCACCAGCCCCTTCATCGACCTGCGGGTTCTCGGCGGCAACCGGCCACTGATCAACACCTTTCTGCGTACGGTGTGCGCGCAGACGATCACGTATGCGTTTCTCTACGGCTTCACCCTGTGGCTGGAGGCGGGCCGGCACCTGAGCGCGTCGGCGGCCGGCCTGGTGCTGCTGCCGATGTCGCTGGTCGCGATCGCGGCGTCGACACTGACCGGCCGCACGACCCGGCTCCGTGCGGTGCTGCTCACCGGGGCGATCACCCAGATCGGTGCGTGCGCGCTGCTGCTGGTACTCGGCGACGACAGCCCGATCTGGCTGCTCGTGCTGGTCGCCGCGGCGTGCGGGCTGCCACAGGGCCTGAACAACCTGGCCAACCAGAACGCCGTCTACCACCAGGCCGACCCGGCACGGATCGGTGCGTCGGCCGGCTTGCTGCGCACCTTCACCTACCTGGGCGCGATGGTGTCGGCGGCCGCTTACGGCGCGTTCTTCCACCGCGATCCGGGCGCCGGTGGCCTGCACAATTTCGCCTGGTTCCTGCTGGCGGTCGCCGTCGTGATGCTGGCCCTGGTCGTCGCCGACCGCTCCCTGCTGCGGTCCGGCCCCGGCCACGCCGATCCGGAGGCCGATGAGGCGCGGCGGCGGTTCAGCGGGGCGCGGGGTGGGCGACCTGTCCGAGGAGACGGGTGACGGCTGCGGCCGCCTGGGCTGCGGGACCGCGCCAGGCCACGTAGCCGTCCGGCCGGACCAGCACCGCCTCGGTCGTGTCCGCCTCCGGGGCCGCCACGAGAAGGCGTTCGCCGTACCCGGGAAGGGGTTGCGGGGTGAGCAGCACGTGCCGTCCCGATCGGAGCGCCTCGTAGAGGCGACCGCCGCCGCGCAGGGTGACGTCCGCGGCCCGCGGCGCCCCAGGGTATCCGATGCCCACACCGGAGATCACGCCGGTGGCCCGGCGGACGACCGGCGGGAGGGCGAGCAGCGCCGCCCCGAACGCGTTGCGCAGCCACCGGGCGGGCGCCGACCGGATCATCGCCAGCCGGATGAGGGCGCCACTGCTGCGCAGCACGAGCCGGCCGACCGGGTGGCGCTCGGTCTCGTAGGTGTCGAGGAGCCCGGCGGGCGCCCAGCCGTGGATGGTGGCGGCGAGTTTCCAGGAGAGGTTCGCGGCGTCCTGGAGACCGGTGTTCATGCCCTGGCCGCCGGCCGGCGAGTGCACGTGGGCGGCGTCACCGGCGAGGAACACGCGGCCGGTGCGGTAGCGCGGAGCCTGCCGCTCGTCGCTGTGGAAACGGGACAGCCAGCGGGCCTCGGTGATGCCGAAGTCGGTGCCGTGGACCCGGCGGGTGACGTCCCGCATCTCGTCGAGGGTGACCGGGACGTCGTCGGTGACCTGGCGGCGGCGGTCCCAGGCGAAGATCCGGTACCACCCGTCGCCGAACGGCGCGACCATGGCGAACGCGTCGCCGACGGCGTTGACGGCGAGCACGTCCTCGGGCGGGGTGGCCAGGCGGACGTCGGCCAGCATGATCGAGGTGAGGACGGCCCGGCCGGGAAAGGGCAGGCCCAGACTCCGCCGGACGGTGCTGTCGACACCGTCGGCCCCGATCACCCAGTCGGCGGTGACGGTGCGGTCGCCGAAGTCGAGAACGACCCGGTCGGCGTCCTGCCGCAGGCCGGTGAGGGTGGCGCCGCGCTCGATCCGGGCTCCGGCCGCCTCGGCCCGGCCGGTCAGCGCGTCCTCCACCCGGTACTGCGGCGTGATCAGCAGGAACGGGTAGCGCGACGGCAGGCGGGTGAGGTCGAGACGGATCCGGTCGAAGAGGCGGAGACGCTCGACCCGGGCGCCACCGTCGACGAGACCGTCGGCGAGGTCGCGGGCGTCGAGCAATTCGAGCGTACGGGCGTGGACGCCGAACGCCCGGGTCAGGTTGGAGACGCCGGAACGGCGCTCGAAAACGGTCACCGGGATCCCGGCCCGGGCCAGGTCGCCGGCGAGGAGCAGACCGGTCGGCCCGGCCCCGATGATCGCGACGGTGGTGTGCACGGCTTACCTCCGGACTCATTTGCCAACAACTGTTGGCAAACGATAGGCACCACTTCATGATCAGGTCAACACTTGTTGGCAAACACCTGTTGGCATAAACTGGGCGGCATGACCACACGCCGCTCCGACACCACCCGCGCCGCGATCCTGAGCGCCGCACGGGAGCGCTTCGCCAGCGACGGATTCGAGCGGGCCACCATCCGCGCCATCGCCGCCGACGCCCGCATCGACCCGTCCATGGTGATGCGCTATTACGGCAGCAAGGAGGGGCTGTTCGCGGCGGCCGCCGAGTTCGACCTGCGACTGCCCGACCTCGGCTCCACCCCGCCCGGCGAGGTCGGCGCCGCCCTGGTCGCCCACTTCCTGCACCGATGGGAGGGCGACGAGACACTTCTGGCCCTGCTGCGGGCCGCGGTCACGCAGGAGGCCGCGGCCGAGCGGATGCGCACGGTCTTCGCCGCCCAGCTCGGGCCGGTCGCCGGTCGGCTGGCCCCCGACCCGGCCCAGGCGGCGACCCGGGCCGGCCTGATCGCCACCCAGATGCTGGGTTTCGCCCTCTGCCGTTTCGTGCTGAGACTGCCACCGGTCGTCGGGCTCGGCCGCGAGGAGACGATCGCCTGGCTCGCCCCCACGATCCAGCGTTACCTGACGGGCAGTGCCATCTGACCCGGCGAGACCTTTTCATACGACAGGTTGACTGTTACGAACTAGTCTGAGGACTATAGTCAAGCGCATGGACATCTGGTCACTGCGCCTGCTCGGCGCGCACGAGATCCGCACACGGTTCGGCGGCATCAGCCGGCAGCGGCTCTACCAGCTCGTCAGCCGGCCGGATTTCCCCCGCCCGATCACCGAGCTGGCCCAGGGCAAGGTCTGGCTGGCCGATCACGTCGACGCCTGGCAGGTCGAGCACCGGGCCGAGGTCCGCCCCCGCCCCCGCAACAGGCCGCCCGCCGGCGAGGCCGATTCCCCAGCCCCAGCCCCAGCCCCAGCCGAGGAAACCGCAGGTGACGAGGCCGGCACATGAAAAGAGCCGGGCCGGTGGGGGATCCACCGGCCCGGCTCACGTGCCGCTGAAAATCAGGCGCCGCGCAGTGTGGCGCCGAAACGGGAGGAGGTCAGGGCGACCGCGGCGTCACGCGCGGCGATGGTCTCCTCCGAGGTGAGGGTGCGGTCGGCGGCCCGGAAGGTCAGCTTGTAGGCGAGGGATCGCTTGTCCGCACCCAGTTGCTCCGACTCGTAGACGTCGAAGAGTGCCACCGACTCCAGCAGGTCGCCCGCGCCCTCGGTCAAAGCCGCCTGGACGTCGGCCGCCGGGACAGCGCGGTCCAGGACCAGGGCGACGTCGAGCAGCGCCGGCGGGAAGGTGGAGATCCTCGGCGCGTCGACGACCGGAGCCTCCGGCAGGGCGCTCAGGTCGATCTCGGCGGCCGAGGTCCGCTTGGGCAGCTCGAGGGTGGCCAGCACCGCGGGGTGCAGTTCACCGGCGTGACCGACGACGGTGCCGTCGACCAGGACGGCAGCGCACCGGCCCGGGTGCCACGGCGCGAGCTCGGCTGCCCGTACCGTGATCCGGTCCTCGGCGATGCCCGCCGCGGAGATCGCGACGCGCGCCGCCTCGATGGCGTCCGCCCACGTCGCGGCCCGGCCCGCACCCCACCAGCCGGCCGGCTCGATGTCGCCGGCCAGCACGACGGCGAGGTGCCACGGCTGCTCGGGGACGATCGCGTTGGCCGCCGCCCACTCGGCGTTGGAGGGGCGACGGTCCACCCCCAGCATCGGCGGAGCGGTCGACGTCAGGTGCGGCAGGAAGACCGTGCCCACCTCGAAGAGCGCCACGTCACGACGGCCGCGGCCGAGGTTCCGCTTGAGGGTGCCGAGGAGCGGGCCGAGCAGCGTCGTCCGCAGCAGCGGCTCCTCCTCGGACAGCGGGTTCGTCAGACGGACCGCGCTGCGACGGGGGTCCTCCGGCGGCAGGCCGAGGGCGTCGGCGGTGCCGGGCGACACGAACGGGTACGACAGCACCTCGACGTAACCGTTCTCGGCGAGCGCCCGGCCCACCGACCGGCGCTGCTTCTGCGCCGGGGTGAGACCGCGGCTGGCCCCGGCCGGCGGCAGCACGCTCGGGATGTCGTTGTAACCGCCGAGCCGCGCCACCTCCTCGATCAGGTCGATCGGGGCGACCAGGTCGGGACGCCAGGTCGGCGGCACGACGCTGAGCACCTCGTCGCCGCTGACCTCGCAGCCGATCTTGCGCAGCAGGTCAGCGGCCTGCGAGCCGGTGTAGGGCAGGCCGATGAGACGGGACGGCGCGTCGGCCGGAAGCGTGAGCGCGACCGGCGCCACCACGTTGTCGATGTCCAGCACGAGCGGCGAGGCGGTGCCGCCCGCGTGCTCGACCAGGATGTCGACGGCCTTCTGCAGCGCGGCGAGCGGCAGCGCCGGGTCGACGCCCCGCTCCCAGCGTTTGGCGGCCTCGCTGAACAGCTTGTGACGCCGTGCGGTCCGGCCGACCATGACCGGGTCCCAGTGGGCGGCCTCGAGGAGCACGTTGACGGTGCCCTCCTGCCACTCGCTGGTCTCGCCGCCCATGACGGCGGCGAGCGAGATCGGACCGGTCTCGTCGCAGATCACCATGTCCTCGGCGTCGAGAACCCGCGCGACACCGTCCAGGGTGGTCAGCTTCTCCCCCGCCCGGGCCCGGCGGACGAGCAGGCCGCCGTTCAGACGGTCCAGGTCGAAGACGTGCATCGGCTGACCGAACTCGAGCATCAGGTAGTTGGTGATGTCGACGGGCAGCGAGATGGCCCGGATGCCGGCCTGGATCAGGCGCCGCTGCATCCACTCCGGAGACTGCGCGTCCGGGTCGAGGCCGCGGACGACGCGGGCCGCGAACCGGTCACAGCCGACGGTGTCCTCGATCGTGATCGGGTACGGGACGTCGGCGGTCCCGCCCGGAGCGGCGATGGCGGCGGGATCGGTGAACGCCACACCGAAGTGGGTCGCCAGCTCCCGTGCGATCCCGCGGACGCTCATCTCGTAGCCCCGGTCCGGTGTGATCTCGACCTCGATCAGCACGTCGTCCAGGCCGACGATCGGGCGCGCGTCGATGCCGGGCACCAGGTCGCCGGAGGCGGGCAGCACGATGATGCCCGAGTGGTCCCCGGACAGGCCGAGCTCGGCCGCCGAGCAGATCATGCCGTTGGAGTTGCGGCCGTAGGTCTTCCGCGCACCGATCCTGAACCCGCCCGGCAGCTCCCCACCGGGCAGGATCACGACGACGAGATCGCCCTCGGCGAAGTTGCGCGCGCCGCAGACGATCTCCTGCGGAGCCGGGTTGCCGACGTCGACGGTGCAGAACCGGATCGGCTTCTTGAAACCGGTCAGCTCCTCGATCGTCAGCACCCGGCCGACGACCAGGTCACCGAGGATCGTCCCGGCCTGGTCGACGATGCCCTCGACCTCCATGCCGAGGTTGGTGAGCGCCGCGTCCAGCTCCGAAGCCGTGATTCCCGCGGGCAGCTCGACGTACTCGCGCAGCCACGACAGTGACGTCTTCATGGCTTCAGGACTCCATTCCGAAGTTCGTGGTGAACCGCACGTCGCCCTCGACCATGTCGCGCATGTCGGAGACGCCGTTACGGAACATCAGGGTCCGCTCGACACCCATGCCGAACGCGAACCCGCTGTAGCGCGCGGGGTCGATGCCGCACGCGGTGAGGACCCGCGGGTTGACCATGCCGCAGCCGCCCCACTCGACCCAGCGCGGGCCGTCGCGGTGCTCGGCGAACCAGACGTCGAACTCGGCGGACGGCTCGGTGAACGGGAAGTAGTGCGGCCGCCAGCGGGTCCTCGCGTCCGGGCCGAACAGCGCCTTCGCGAGGTGGTCGAGGGTGCCGCGCAGGTGCGCCATGGTGATGCCCTCGTCGATGACCAGGCCCTCGATCTGGTGGAACACCGGGCTGTGTGTGGCGTCCAGCTCGTCGGTGCGGTAGACGCGACCGGGGCTGACCACGTAGATCGGCGGCTGGCGGTCGAGCATGGTGCGCACCTGGCCGGGTGACGTGTGGGTACGCATGACCAGGCCGGGCAGGTCGACGAAGAACGTGTCGGAGGCGCCGCGGACCGGGTTGTCCGGGCCGATGTTGAGCGCGTCGAAGTTGGCCCACTCCAGCTCCAGCTGGGGACCGTCGACGATCTCGTAGCCCATGCCCATGAAGATGTCGCCCATGTGCTCCATGAGCGTGGTGAGCGGATGCCGGGCGCCACGCGGGCGGCGGGACCACGGCAGGGTGACGTCGACGCGCTCCTCGACCAGGACGCGGGCGGCACGGTCCGCCTCCAGCTCGGCCTGGCGGGCGTCGTAGGCGGACTGCACGGCCTGGCGGGCGATGTTGACACGCTTGCCGGCGTCGGATTTCGCGGCCGGCGGCAGCGAGCCGATCTCACGTCGGGCCAGCGACACCGGGGAACGGTCACCGAGGTGGGCCGGCTTCAGGGCCTGGAGCGCGTCGAGGTCGGCAGCGGTGGCGAACGCCTTCTCGGCCTCCGCCACGGCGCTTTCCAGAGACTCTGGCGCCAGCAGGACGGCCTGCTTCGGATCGTACGGATCGTTGCGGTAGGACATGGCTGGGCGAACTCCCTCAACACCGGATTGCCAACGGTCGCCCCTGACGCGGCGAAACCACGAGGGCGACAGAGCTGGAACAGTCTACGGAGGCGCGGCTGGGCCGCAGCCCGCCGGTCGGGAAGGTACGCGCAGAAGTGTCAGATCCGGCGCCCGCGACCAGCGGGCCGACTAAACGAAAGACCTGACATGCGGCTCAGCATACCCTCAGCGCTGCGCGCGGGCCGAGGCATATAGACACACGGCGGCCGCGGCGGCGAGGTTGAGGCTTTCGGCTCCGCCGTAGATCGGCACGCGGACCCGCCGGTCGGCGGCCTTCAACAGGTCCGTCGGCAGACCATGGGCCTCAGAGCCGAACACCCACGCGGTACGGGCGGCAAGCTGACCACCGTCGAGCAGTGAGTCCACGTCGTCCTCGCCGGTGCCGCTGGTCGCGAGCACCTGCAGCCCGTTGTCCTGCAACAGGTCGACCACGCTCAACGGGGTACGGACGACGTCCACGTGGAACAGTGAGCCGGCGGACGCCCGTACACACTTGCCGTTGTAGGGGTCGACGGCGTCGCCGGCGAAGATGACCGCCCCGGCCCCCGCGGCATCCGCCGTGCGCAGCACGGTCCCGGCGTTGCCGGGGTCCCGGATCTCGGCGACCACCGCGACCAGCCGCGGGTTCTTCGCCAGGGCCTCCCCGATCGGCACGTCGTTCTGCTCGCAGACGGCGACCAGGCCCTGCGGCTGGACGGTCTCGGCGAGCGCGGCCAGGGCCTCGTCGGTGACCGGCGACAGTTCCGGCGCCAGCGCGGCCAGGTCGGCATGCCGGTCCAGTGCGGCCGGGGTCGCGAACAACTCGATCACCGCGTCGGCGGCGAGCGCCTCCCGGACGGCCTGCGGGCCCTCGGCCAGGAAACGGCCGGTCTGGTCCCGGTCCCGGCGGCGCTGGAGGCGGCGCGCGGCGACGATGCGGGGGGTACGGGGCGTGAACATGATCTCCTCACGAAAGCGCCCCCCGATCACGCGGACCGGGAGGCGCTCACAACGTGCTACGCGATATCAGGCAGCAGCCTGCTTGGGGGCGCCGCCGGTGCCCTCGGCCGCGACCGCCGCACGAGCGATCTCGACGATGGCGGCGAAGGCAGCCTCGTCGTGGACCGCGAGGTCGGCCAGGATCTTGCGGTCGACCTCGACCTCGGCCAGCTTCAGGCCCTGGATCAGGCGGTTGTAGGTCATCCCGTTCGCGCGGGCAGCCGCGTTGATACGGGTGATCCACAGCTGACGGAAGTCGCCCTTGCGGTCACGACGGTCACGGTACGAGTACTGCATCGAGTGCAGCACCTGCTCCTTGGCCTTCCGGTACAGGCGGGAGCGCTGACCGCGGTAGCCGCTCGCGGTCTCGAGCAGGGTGCGGCGCTTCTTCTGGGCGTTTACCGCCCGCTTGACGCGTGCCATTTCTAGTTACTCCTTCAGGAAAAACCGGGTCAGGCGCGCGTCAGCGGCCCAGAAGCTTCTTCACACGAGCGGTGTCGGCCTTGGCCACGGTGACCGTACCGGTCATCCGGCGGGTGACACGGGAGCTCTTGTGCTCCAGCAGGTGACGCTTACCGGCCTGCTCGGTCACGAGCTTTCCCTTGCCGGTCACCTTCACTCGCTTACCCATGCCGGTGTGGCTCTTCATCTTCGGCACTTGACGCCTCTTTCTGGTCTTTCCCCGCAGCCGGGGGGATGCGGGGAAAAGCTTGTCTTACTCTGCGGTGGTCTCGGCCGCCGGAACCGTCTCGTCCGTCGGCACCTCGTCGGCGCCTTCGCCCTCACGCGGCTCACGGGCGGGCTTGGCGCCGGCAGCGACTGCAGCGACGGCGGCGGCCTTCGTGGCACGGTGCGGAGCAAGCACCATGATCATGTTTCGGCCGTCCTGCTTGGGGCTGGCCTCCACGAAGCCCAGCTCCGAGATTTCCTCGCTGAGCCGGCGGAGAAGCCGGAATCCCAGCTCGGGGCGGCTCTGCTCACGGCCGCGGAACATGATCGTCACCTTGACCTTGTCGCCCGCCTTGAGGAACCGCACCACGTGACCCTTCTTGGTCGCGTAGTCGTGCGGGTCGATCTTCGGCCGGAGCTTCATTTCCTTGATGACGGTCTGCTGCTGGTTGCGCCGCGCTTCGCGGGCCTTGAGTGCGCTCTCGTACTTGAACTTGCCGAAGTCCATGAGCTTGCACACCGGCGGCCGCGCCATCGGAGCAACCTCGACCAGGTCCAGGTCGACATCCGCGGCCAGCTGAAGGGCGCGCTCGAGCGGCACGATGCCGACCTGCTCACCCTCCGGACCGACCAGACGGACCTCACGAGCCCGGATCTGTTCGTTCACGCGTGGTTCGACGCTGATGGGGCCTCCTCAGTTGATACCTCACCCGGCCGGGTGGGCCGGGCGCTGCCAATGTCGGTCGGCCCCGAGTGTCCCGCTGGCCGCGGGACGCCGGGAAAGTAGAAGGCCCCGGATCGCTCTCCCGAAGGAGGGCATGCCGGGGCCCGCTCGACCGGTCATCGGCGCCCAGAGGAGGACGCGCACCCGGCAGGAGATATTCCCCTGCCAGGGAGACCGGACCCGGCCACATGCTGTGACTCGGGTGGGAACCAGCGGGCTCCTCTTTCGCGCCCACTCATCAAAGGTGGGCGTGGTCGACTGCCCGCAATCCTATCAGGCGACTGAGTGCGCCTTGACCTGCCCTCCTGGCCCTTGCTTCGCTGCGGTGCAGTCGGTCAGGTCGTAGCAGCCGAATGAAGAGCCCTCAGGGTCCGCACACCGTCGACCGCATAGTCCTTGTCGACCGCCTGCAGGGCGTGCACCGGCACCTGGTCGTCGTTCTCCAGCTCCAGGTGGGCCCACGCCGAGTTCCGGTCGAACCGGACGGCACGGACCACCGACCACGGCAGGTCGTAACCGCCGATCACGTTGCGCACCCGCACCCCCTTGTCGTCGGCGATCACCCGTGGCCGGCAGAACAGCAGCACCCCGAGACCGAGCAGGACACCCAGCCCGATCATCGCGAGCTGGTCGCCGCGCTGGAAGCTGGCCTGCGAGTTCTGGAAGCCGGCCGAGCCGGTCAGGCCGAAGCTGAGCACGGTGAACAGCAGCGCCAGACCGGCGGCGAGCGGGCCGGCCACCCAGCGGATCCGCTTGGGGCGGTACATGACGGCGGTCATCACAGCCTGCAGTTCGCGATGTCGGTGACCAGGATGGCGCGGGCACCCAGGTCGTAGAGCTCGTCCATGACCCGGTGCACGTCGCTGCGCTGGACCATCGCCTCGACGGCGACCCAGCCCTCCCGGTGCAGCGGGGAGACGGTCGGCGACTCGATCCCGGGGGTCAGGCTGGTCGCCTGGTCCAGCAGATCGGCGCGTACGTCGTACGCCAGCATCACGAAGTTTCTCGCGACCAGCACGCCGTGCAGCCGCCGCAGCAGCTGGGACGCACCGGCCGGGGTCTCCCCCTCGCGACCGATCAGGATCGCCGAGGACTGCATGATCGGGTCACCGATGGTGACCAGGCCCGCCTGGCGCAGTGTCGCCCCGGTCTCCACCACGTCGGCGATCAGGTCGGCGACGCCGAGACGGACCGCGTTCTCCACCGCACCGTCGAGGCGCACCACGTCCGCCTTGAGCTCGTGCTCGGCCAGGTAGCGGCCGACCACGCCGGGGTACGCGGTGGCGATGCGGCGGCCGCCGATCTCGTTGACGCTGGTGAGCGTCCCCGCCGGGGCGGCCCAGCGGAAGGTGGCCCGGCCGAAGTTCAGGTCGAGAAGTTCGGTGGCCGGCACGCCGGAGTCGACGAGCAGGTCGCGGCCGGTGATGCCGAGGTCCAGATCACCCGAGCCGACGTAGGTGGCGATGTCCTTCGGCCGGAGGTAGAAGAACTCGACGTTGTTGGCTTCGTCACGGCAGATCAGATCTTTGGGATCGGTGCGCTGGCGGTAGCCGGCGTCCCGCAACATCTGTGACGCCGGTGCGGAGAGGGTGCCCTTGTTCGGAATGGCGATGCGCAGCATGACGTGCTCCTTCGATCGGTGAACGGGTCTTGTGGACACGTGTCACAGATGTCGGTAGACGTCCTTGAGCTCGAGACCTGTCGCGATCATCAGGACCTGGGCCTGGTAGAGCAGTTGGGAGATCTCCTCGGCAGCGCGTTCCGGCCCCTCGTGCTCGGCGGCCATCCACGACTCGGCCGCCTCCTCGACGACCTTCTTGCCGATGAAGTGGACTCCACGTTCGAGCGCCTCGACGGTGCCCGAACCGGGTGTCTTGTCCGCCGCCTTGCTTTGCAACTCGGCAAACAGTTCTTCGAACGTCTTCACGAGAAGCGATTGTGGCAGCTCATCACGTCTTGACGACGAACGCCCCCAGCCACTGGGACGTCTTCTAAGCTCCCGGGCATGGTCAGCCGATTCACCCCCGTGGCCCTCGGAGGCGCAGCCCTGCTGCTCGCCGCCGTGACGGCCTGTGCCCCCGCAGACGAAGACGAGACGACCACCACACCCTCGGCCGCCCCAGCCGCGACGTGTGACCCGGCCTCGTTGAAGACCCTGACCGCCGGAAAGCTCACCGTCGGCACCGACACCCCGGCGTACGAGCCGTGGTTCGCCGACAACAAGCCGGACAACGGCAAGGGCTTCGAGTCCGCCGTGGCCTACCAGGTCGCGCAGCGTCTCGGGTACCAGCAGTCCGACGTGGTCTGGGCTCAGGTCGGGTTCAACAACGCGATCGCTCCGGGCCCGAAGGCGTTCGACATCGACATCAACCAGTTCTCCATCACCGACGAGCGCAAGCAGGCGGTCGACTTCTCGTCGCCGTACTACCTGGTGCGCCAGACGGTGATCACCACCGAGGGCTCGAAGATCGCCGGCGCCAAGTCGCTCGCCGACCTGAAGGACGCCAAGCTCGGTGCCCAGGTCGGGACGACCAGCTACCAGGCCATCACCGACGTGATCAAGCCGGCCGGCCAGCCGCAGGTGTTCAACAACAACGACGACGCCAAGAAGGCGCTGGAGAACGGCACCGTCGACGGCATCGTGGTGGACCTGCCGACCGCGTTCTACATGACCGGCGCGGAGCTGGAGAACGGCGTGATCATCGGCCAGGTCGCCCAGGTCGGCGTGCCCGAGCAGTTCGGCATCGTGCTGGACAAGGGCTCGCCGCTGACCGGCTGCGTCAGCAAGGCGGTCGACCAGCTCCGTCAGGACGGCACCCTCGCCGTGCTGGAGAAGACCTGGCTCGCCGACACCGCCGGAGCCCCCGAACTCCAGTGACGTACCAACCGAGCATCAAGCAACAGGAACGGATCGCCTACCGTCGCGGACGGGCGGTCCGTTCCGTTCTGCTGGCCGCGGCATCGACGGCCGTCGTCGGCGTCGCGCTCGCCGTCGGCATCACCGGCGCGCCCGGCTGGGAACGGGTCAAGGAGTCCTTCTTCGATCCCGACACCGCGCTCGAGTACCTGCCGCAGATCCTGGAAGGGCTCTGGCTCAACCTGAAACTGCTGGTGGTCTGTGCGACCCTGGCGCTGGCGCTCGGCCTGCTGGTCGCGGTGCTGCGGACCCTGCGCGGCCCGGTGTTCTTCCCGGTCCGCGCCCTGGCCACCGGGTACACATACTCGTTCCGTGGCCTGCCGCTGATCATCGTGCTCTATCTGTTCGCGTTCGGCATCCCCGGGCTGCGGCTCAAGGGCACACCGGACGTGCTGGTGCTGGGCGCCGCCGCGATCATCGTGACGTACGGCGCCTACCTGGCCGAGGTGTTCCGCGCCGGCATCGAGTCGGTGCATCCGAGCCAGATCGCGGCGGCCCGTTCGCTGGGGCTCAGCTACCGGCAGGCGATGCGCCACGTGGTGCTGCCGCAGGCGGTCCGGCGGGTCGCCCCGCCACTGCTCAACGACACCGTCGCGCTGCAGAAGGACGTCGGCCTGATCTCCCTGGCGGGGCCGATCGACGCCATCCGGGCGGCCCAGATCGGGGTCGCACAGGACGCCGACTTCACCCCGTACATCGTCGCCGGGGTGTTGTTCGTCCTTCTCGCCCTGCCGCTGATCGCCGTCACCGACTGGGTGACGCTGCGGGCGGCCCGCCGCCAGAACGCGGGGAACTGATGCTGCTCGAATGCCGGGACGTCCGGAAGGTCTTCGGTGACAACGTCATCCTCGACGGGCTCACCCTGAACGTCGCCGAGCACGAGGTGGTGGCGCTGATCGGCGCCTCCGGCTCGGGCAAGTCGACACTGCTGCGGTGCGTCAACCTGCTCGCCGAGATCGACGACGGGACGATCCACCTGGACGGCGAGGAGATCACCGACCCGCGTGCCGACGCCGACCGGGTCCGCCAGCGGATCGGGCTGGTCTTCCAGTCCTACAACCTGTTCCCGCACATGACGGTGCTGGACAACATCATGCTGGCGCCGGTACGCGTACACCGGAAGCCGGTGCGGGAGGCGAAGGAGCAGGCGCTGCAGTGGCTGGACCGGGTCGGCCTGGCCGACAAGTCGGGCGCCTACCCGGACCGGCTCTCCGGCGGGCAGCAGCAGCGGGTCGCCATCGTCCGCGCCCTGGTCAACAACCCGCGCCTGCTGCTGCTCGACGAGGTCACCTCGGCGCTCGACCCGGAACTGGTCGGCGAGGTGCTGTCGATGATCCGGGAGCTCAAGGGCGAGGGCATGACGATGGTGCTGGCCACGCACGAGATGGGGTTCGCCAAGCAGGTCGCCGACCGGGTCGCCTTCCTCGACGCCGGCCGGGTCCTCGAGCAGGGGCCACCGGAGCAGGTGCTCGGTGACCCCGTCGAGGCGCGGACCCGTCAGTTCCTGAAGCGGATCATCGAGGCCGGCCGGCTCTAGACGGTCAGTGTTTGGAGACCTCACGGATGGCGAGCGCCGCGTCCAGCACGGCGACGGTGCTCTGCCAGCCCTTGTCCTCGATCGAGTCCTCCAGACCGGCCCGGTCGCGGGCCTGCCCCAGGCTGTGCACCGTGAGCACGCCGTGCGCGACGGGAGTGCCCTCGTCCAGCGACACCCGGGTCAGGCCCGAGGTGACCGCGTCGCACACGTACTCGAAGTGCTGGGTCTCCCCCTTGATCACCACGCCCAGGGCGACGACCGCGTCGACCCGCCGGGCCATCGCCTGCGCCACCACCGGCAGCTCCACCGAGCCGGCCACACGGGCGGTGATCACCTCTGCCACGCCACACGCCTCGGCAGCGGCCACCGCCCTGGCGATCATGTGTTCCACCAGGTCGTTGTGCCAGCGCGAGCCGACGATGCCGAGCCGGAGCCCGGCAGCGTCGACGGTCTGCATGTGCGGATCACCGAAGCCGGCCATGTGTGTCCCCCTTCATCGTCATTGTTGCCCCGATCGGGGACCGGTCAGGCCAACTCGGCGAACAGGTGGCCCATCCGGTCCCGTTTGGTACGCAGGTACCGGACGTTCTCCGGGTGCAGGCGGACGGGCAGCTCCTCGCGGCCGGTCACGCGTAGCCCGTACCCCTCGAGGCCCGCTCTTTTCGCCGGGTTGTTGGTGAGCAGGCGCATCGAGCGGATGCCGAGGTCGGCGAGGATCTGCGCCCCGGTGCCGTAGTCGCGGGCGTCGGCCGGCAGGCCGAGCTCGAGGTTGGCGTCGACCGTGTCGAAGCCCCGGTCCTGGAGCTGGTAGGCCTGCAGCTTGTGCAGCAGGCCGATACCGCGGCCCTCGTGGCCGCGCATGTAGAGGACCACCCCGCGCCCGGCCGCGGCGACCCGCTCCAGAGCGGTGTCGAGCTGCGGCCCGCAGTCGCAGCGCCGGGAGCCGAAGACGTCCCCGGTGAGGCACTCGGAGTGCACCCGGACCAGCACGTCCTCACCGTCGCTGAGGTCGCCGAAGACCAGCGCCACGTGCTCGCCGTCGTCGGCGGCGGTGCGGTAGCCGACCGCGGTGAACACGCCGTGCTCGGTCGGCAGGACCGTCTCGACGACCCGCTCGACCTGGCTGCCCTCACGGTGCCGCAGGTAGGCGATCAGCTCCTCGATGGTGATCAGCGCCAGGTCGTGCTCGGCGGCGAATTTCTCCAGGTCGGGACGGCGCTGCATGGTGCCGTCGTCGTTGACCATCTCGCAGAGCACGCCGGCCGGACGGCAGCCGGCCAGCACCGCCAGGTCGATGGAGGCCTCGGTGTGGCCCGGGCGGCGCAGGACGCCGCCGGCCTTGGCCCGCAGCGGCACGACGTGGCCCGGCCGGTTGAAGTCGGTGGGCTCGCTGGCGGCCGAGGCGAGCAGGCGGATGGTGTGCGCCCGGTCGGCGGCCGAGATGCCGGTGCTGACGCCGTGCTTCGCGTCGACGGTCACCGCGTAGGCCGTCCCCCGCGCGTCCTGGTTGGTGTGGAACATGGGCGGCAGGTCCAGCCGGTCCGCCTCGCTCTCCGGGAGCGGGACGCAGATGTACCCGGACGTGTACCGCACCATGAAGGCGACCAGCTCAGGGGTGGCGTGCTCGGCGGCGAAGATGAGGTCGCCCTCGTTCTCCCGGCTCTCGTCGTCAACCACGATCACCGCCTTGCCGGCTGCGATGTCCGCGATGGCGCGCTCGATGGTCTCAAACATTGCGGCTCCCCAGCATCTTCTCCACGTACTTGGCGATCACGTCGACCTCGAGGTTGACCGGATCTCCGACGGCCTTGCTGCCCAGCACGGTCAGCTTCGAGGTGGCCGGGATCATCCCGATCGCGAAGCTGTCCTCGCCGACCTCCATGACGGTCAGTGACACCCCGTCGACGGTGATCGACCCCTTCTCCACCACGTACCTCGCCAGCTCGGACGGCAGTGAGAAACGCACCACCTCCCACTGGTCGGCGGGCTCGCGGGCGATGATCCGCGCCACCCCGTCCACGTGGCCCTGCACCAGGTGGCCGCCGAGACGGCTGCCCAGCGCGGCGGCCCGCTCCAGGTTGACGTTGCTGCCCTCGCGCAGCGCCGCCAGCGAGGTGCGCCGCAGTGTCTCGCCCATCACGTCCGCGGTGAACACGCCGTCGACGTTGTCGATGACGGTGAGACAACAGCCGTTCACCGAGATCGAGTCGCCGTGCCGTGCGTCCGAGGTGACCAGCGGACCGCGCACGGCGATCACCGCGGAGTCCTCGGCCCCCTCGGTCAGGCGAACGACCTCGCCCAGCTCTTCTACGATCCCGGTGAACATCTCAGCTCAGCTCTCTTTCGGCCGCAGGGTCGCGGTGAACCGCAGATCGCCACCGATCTGCGTGATGTCGGTGAAATCCAGTTCGACGGCATCGGCGATGGTGCCGATACCGGCGCCCATCAGCGCGGCACGGCCGTCACCGAGCAGTTTCGGCGCGACGTAACCGACCACCCGGTCGATTAGCCCGGCCGCCAGGAAACCGCCGGCCAGCGTCGGGCCGCCCTCCAGCAGGACGTTGCGCACACCCCGGGCGAACAGCGCGATCAGCATCGCGGCCAGGTCGACGCGGCCGTCCGGACCGGCACCGGCGTCGGCCGCCGTCACGATCCAGGTGGGTGCCGCCGCATCCCGGACACGGGCATTCACCGGGGTACGTCCGGACGAGTCCACCACCACACGCAGAGGCTGCTTGATCGCCAGCGTGCCGTCGCGCAGGTCACGAACGGTGAGCTGCGGGTCGTCGGCGACCACCGTGCCGACCCCGGCCACGATCGCGTCGACGGTGCTGCGCAACACGTGCACGTCGGCCCGGGACTCGGCCGCCGAGATCCACTGGCTGGTCCCGTCGGCCGCGGCCGACCGCCCGTCCAGCGTCGCCGCGAATTTCCACGTCACGTAGGGCCGCCCCCGCCGCACCGCGGTCAGCCAGGCGATGTTGCCCGCCTCCGCCGCCGCACGCCGCACCCCGGTGACCACGTCGATGCCGGCCGCCCGCAGCGTCGCGGCGCCACCGGCCGCCACCGGCGTCGGGTCGTCCACGGCGATCACCACCCGCCGCACCCCGGCGTTGATCAGCGCCTCCGAGCACGGCCCGGTCCGGCCGGTGTGGTTGCACGGCTCCAGAGTCACCACGCAGGTCCCGCCGCGGGCCCGCTCCCCGGCCTGGGCGAGGGCGACGATCTCGGCGTGCGGACCGCCCGCATAGGCGTGGAAGCCCTCGCCGACCACGTCGCCGGCCGGCCCGAGCAGGATGCAGCCGACGACCGGGTTGGGGCTGGTCGTGCCGAGGCCCCGGGCGGCCAGCGCGACAGCGCGGCGCATCGCCTCGTCCTCGGTCACCATCAAGCGGTCCTCTCCACGCGGCACGGACACGCGCTGAAGAGGGGAGTTATCGCCAGGATTCGGACACAAAGGGTACGCTTCGCGCACCCCGGCCGGATCGCGCCAAAGAAGGCACGACCCGCTCCGATCCCGCGCGCTGTCTCCCATCCGGACTGTCTGATCGGCTCTGCAGCCGGTCAACCGTCGGCCCTGGAGTCTCACCAGGTCCACCGCTTGCCTTGGTAGGCAACCGGGTCGCGGGCTTACCGTCGCTCTCGCGTCGGATCACCGCCGGTTCGGAATTTCACCGAGTCCCGCCAGCGCGTGGTGGGTCACCCCTGAGTCTTGCACTACTTCGGGATTTTGCCACCTCCCTGGCGACCTACTTCACATCCGCCGCCGTTATTCCCACTAAAACACTGGGATTTATCACTCGGATTCGCTGCGCCGGCGGTCGATCGCGACATACGACCCGGGCTGCGACTTCGCCACCTTCTTCATCTCCGAGGCGACGGCGATCACCACCCGCGGATCGGTGAAACGCCGCCCGTCCTCGGTCGCCTGGGCCACCCCGATCGAGAGCGTGACCAGCGCTGCCTTCTGCTTGTTGCCGCGCCGGTCGGGCACCTCGATGTAGCCCTGGCGTGCGTCGCCCGGCTCGTACAGCCGGTCGGCGGCCGACTCGAAATCGGTGACCGTCCGCTGGGTCAGCGGCAGCACCTGGTCCGGATGGCAGATGAAGACGAAGTCGTCGCCGCCGATGTGCCCCAGGAAGATCGACGGCTTCCCGGTCTGCGAGGCCGCCCGCTGCAGACTCCGGGCCAGGGCGATGATGAACTCGTCGCCACGGTCGAACCCGTACACGTCGTTGACGCTCTTGAACCGGTCGACGTCGATGTAACCGACCGAGTAGTCCCCGCCACTGCGCATCCGCTCGCTGATCTCCCGCCGCACCCGGGCGTTGCCGGGCAGGCCGGTCAGCGGCGACACCTCACGCGCGTCCTTGTGGCGGCGCAGCGTGTTGGTGACCCGGGCGATCAGCTCCTCCAGGTCGAACGGCTTCACCAGATAGTCGTCGGCGCCCGCCTGCAGGCCGTGGACCTTGTCACCGGTCAGGCCCATCGCGGTCAGCATGATCACCGGCAGCGCCGAGGTGAGCGGCTCGGCCCGCAGCTGACGGATCAGCTCGACACCGTCCATCCCCGGCATCATCCAGTCCACGACCGCCAGGTCGGGCCGGTGCGTCTCCATGAGGTCGAGCGCCTCCTGGCCGTCCTTCGCCCGGATCACCTCGAAGCCGCGCAGCTTCAGGTTGAACTCGACGAAACCGGCGATGTCCGGGTCGTCGTCGACCACCAGGATCAGGCTCGGTCCCTCCTCCGGGTCCAGTTCGGGATCGATCTCGGGTTGCGACTCAGCCGTGCTCATCGCGCCTTTCCTGCCAGCACCGGGACGTAGGCTCGATGATGGTCCCTATCGGGCCCTCACGCCAGCCCCATGCGGGCCGCGGCCAGGGCGCGCAGCTTGCGGATCGCCTCGGCCGGGTCGGCCGCGCCGTAGACCGCGGTGCCGGCCACGAACGCGTCGGCGCCCGCCTCGGCGGCCCGCTCGATGGTGTCGGCCGCGATGCCGCCGTCCACCTCGATGCGGATCTCCAGGTCGTTGATCTGCGCCCGGCGGCGCACGTCACGCACCTTGTCCAGCATCTCCGGCATGAACGCCTGCCCGCCGAACCCCGCCTTGATCGTCATGATCAGGATGGTGTCGAGGTAGGGCAGCAGCTCGAGATAGGGCTCCACCGGCGTGTCCCGATCGATCGCCAGACCGGCCTTGGACCCGGCCGCCCGCAGCGTCTTGGCCAGCGCCACCGGATCGTCACAGGCCTCCGCGTGGAAGGTGACGTTGTAGGCCCCCGCCTCGGCATACGCCGGCGCCCACCGCTGCGGGTCGGTGATCATCAGATGCACGTCGAACGGGATGCTCGTCGCCTTGCGCAGGCTCGTCACCACCGGCAGGCCGATAGTCAGGTTGGGCACGAAATGGTTGTCCATCACGTCCACGTGGACCCAGTCGGCCGTGCCCTCGATCGCCTGCACCTCCTCCGCCAGACGGGAGAAGTCGGAGGCGAGAATGCTCGGCGCGATGATGGGCGAGGCTGTCACGTGAGCATTTTATGACGTCCGGCACCCGGACGACGACACGGCTGCCAGGTCCCAGGTGGTGGTGAATCTAAGGCGTGGCTAAGGTGTCCCCCCATGACGTCGACGCTGGAGCGGGCCCACCCGCCTGCATCTCCCCCGCCAGCCCCGGAGCCCCGGCCCCGCCGGAACAACCGGATCGCGGTTATCGACGGGCTCCGGCTGCTGGCCGCGCTCGCCGTTGCGGCCTTCCACCTCGGTGGCGACCTGGTGGTGCGGGAAGCCTGGGAGGCCCGCCCGGCGACCGTCTTTCCCACCTTCTACTCGTTCGCGTCGTGGGGCTGGCTCGGAGTCGAGCTCTTCTTCATGATCAGTGGCTTCGTGATCTGCATGAGCTGCTGGGGCCGGAGCCCCGGGCAGTTCTTCCGGTCACGGGTGGTCCGCCTCTTCCCGGCGTACTGGCCGGCCGTCCTGATCACCACGGCGGTGGTGACCTTCTGGCCGGTCGTCCGCAACCGGCTGGCGTGGGACCAGATCCTGGTCAACCTGACCATGCTGAACATGCCGATGGGTGTTCCGAACGTCGACCGGTCGTACTGGACACTCTGGGCGGAGATGCGGTTCTACCTGCTCTTCGGCGTGGTACTGGTCTGGCGCGGTCTGACCCTGAAGCGCACCGTGCTGTTCGGTTACGGATGGCTGGTGGCGGCCGTGATCACCAAGGCCTCCAAGGAGCCGCTCCTCAACCTGATCTTCCAGCCGACCTTCGCCCCGTTCTTCGTGGCCGGCATCGCGTTCTTCCTGATCCACAAGTTCGGTCCGGACCTCTATCTGTGGGGCCTGGTCGCACTGTCGTGGGCGCTGGGAGTACACAACATCATCGGCCGTGTGGCCGGTATCGAGGACGACATCAAGGACAAGCTGGACGCACGGATCGGCATGGTCCTGGTGACGGTCTTCTTCATCCTCCTGGCGATCATCGCCATGGGCTGGACCGCACGGATCCAGTGGCGGTGGCTCACCTGGGCCGGCGTGCTGACGTACCCGTTCTACCTGCTCCACCAGCTCGTCGGCATCTCGCTCATCCACGCCATGAACGATCTGCGGCCACGACTCCTGGTGCTCGGCCTGGTGATCGTCATCCTCCTGGTCCTCGCCTGGCTGCTGCATCGCCTGGTGGAGAAACCACTGGCCAGGATCCTGAAGGTCAAGCTCGAACAGGCCTCCGACGGGATGCGGCGAAAAGACACCGCCGAGGCTCCGGCCTCATGAAATCGGGCCGCCAGGCGTTCGCCTGGCGGCCCGACCACTTCCAGGACCTCAGCTGGTACGGCGCAGAACGGCCAGGAACATCGCGTCCGTCCCGTGGCGGTGCGGCCACAGCTGCACCGTCGGGCCGGCGCCCAGCCCCGGCATACCCGGCGGCAGCAGCGGCCGTGCGTCCACGAAGTCGACCTCGACGCCACTGCGCCGGGCCCCCTCGCTGACCGTCACCTGCGTCTCCACCATGTGCGGGGAACACGTCACATACGCCACCACCCCGCCGGGGCGCACCGCCCGCAGCGCCGCCACCAGCAGCTCCCGCTGGAGACGGGTCAGCGGCGGCAGGTCGGCCGGCTGCCGGCGCCAGCGCGACTCCGGCCGGCGCCGCAACGAGCCCAGGCCGGTGCACGGCGCGTCCACCAGCACCCGGTCGAACGCCTCCTCCGGCAGATCCGGGTCGCGGCCCACCGACCGGCCGTCCATCGGCAGCACCGTCACCGGCATGCCCTCGGTGGCGATGTCCACCAGCCGGGCCCGGTGCTCGGCCACCTCGACCGCCGTCACCTCGGCACCCCGGCCGGCCGCGATCGCCCCGATCAGGCCGGTCTTGCCACCCGGGCCGGCGCACAGGTCGAGCCAGCGGGTGTCCCGGCCCTCGATCGGTGCCGCCAGCAGCGCCGCCGCCACCAGCTGCGAACCCTCGTCCTGGACGTGGGCCCGGCCCTCCCGGATGGCGGCCAGGTCACGGGGCGCGCCACCGTTCAGGTACACCGCGTACGGCGAGAACGCGCCCGGCACCCCGTCGACCTCGTCGGCCAGGTCCACCGCGTCGGCCCGCCCCGGACGGGCACACAGGTGCACCGCCGGCGGCTGGTTGTCCTCGATCAGCAGGCGGGCCGTCTCGTCCAGGTCGCCGCCGAGCGCCTCCGCGAACGACCTGATCACCCACTGCGGGTGGTGGTGCACCACCGACAGGTTGGCGATCGGGTCCTCCTGGTAGGCCGGGGCCACCCGCTCCAGCCACGCGTCCAGCGGAGTCTCCGACACCGTGCGCATCACCGCGTTGGCGAACCCGGAGGCCCCCGGCGCCACCGAACGGACCAGGTCGACCGTCTGGTTGACCGCGGCGTGCGGCGGCACCCGGGTATAGAGCAGCTGGTAGACCCCGAGCCGCAGCGCGTCACGGGCCGGCGGGTCGATCCGCGCCACGTCCCGCTCGGCGGCCGCCGCGATGATCAGGTCCAGGGTGCCGACGGCACGGAGCGTCCCGTACGTCAACTCGGTCGCGAACGCCGCGTCCCGCCCGTGCAGGCCCATCCCGCTCAGGATGTCGGCGAGCACCAGGTTCGCGTAGGCGTCGTCGCGGTACACCGCGGCGACCGCCTCATACGCCGCCTGCCGTGCCGGGTCCGCCGGTGGCCGGCCGGCCCGCGGCGCCCGGCCGCTGCGCCCGTCCCGCGGATGGCCCGGGCCGCTCGGCCGGCTCGGCCGTCCGCCGTGCGGGCGCGGCGCCCTGTGTTCCGTCACTCCTGAATCCCGCTCTCTGAAATCTCGAAAACCGTGATCACGCCAGCTTCTCCCCTGCTTCGATCCGCATGCCCCGCGCCCAGTCGGTGGCGGACATCGGCTTCTTGCCCGCCGCCCGCACCTCGCCCAGGATCACCGGCGTCGTTGCCGTCCCGGCCAGCACCTGCTTACGCTCCACCAGAAGCTCCCCCGGACGCAAACCGCCCGGACCGTTCGCGATCGGCCGCACCGGGCCCAGCTTCAGCCGCTCCTCGCGCAGCGTCGTCCACGCCCCCGGTGCCGGGGTGCACGCACGGATCCGCCGGTCCACCGCGAACGCCGGATCATCCCACCGGATCCGGGCGTCGTCGGCGGTCAGTTTCGGCGCGAAGGTGACCCCGTCGTGCGGCTGCGGATGCGCCCGGGCGGTACCCGCCTCGATCGCGTCCAGCACCGCCACCAACAGGCCCGCACCGTCGACGGCCAGCCGATCCAGCAGATGCCCGGACGTGTCGGTGAACCGGATCTGCTCGGTCAGCGTGCCGAAGACCGGGCCGGTGTCCAGCCCCGCCTCCAGCTCGAAGACGCTCGCGCCGGTCACCTCGTCGCCGTGCAGCACCGCATGCTGCACCGGCGCCGCACCCCGCCACGCTGGCAGCAGCGAGAAATGCAGGTTCACCCAGCCGTGCTTCGGGATCTCCAGCGCCGACGGCGGGACCAGCGCACCGTAGGCCACCACCGGCATGCAGTCGGGTGCCAGCTGACGCAGCCGCTCCTGGAACTCCGGATCACGCGGCCTCTCCGGGGTCAGCACCTCGATGCCGCGCGCGTCGGCCCACTCCCCCGCGGGTGAGCGGACCAGACGCCGGCCCCGGCCGGCCGGAGCGTCCGGGCGGGTCACCACGGCCACCAGCTCGTGACCGGAGGCCGCGATCGCGTCCAGACTCGGCACGGCGACAGCCGGGGTGCCGGCGAAGATCAGGCGCATCCGATCACCGGCCCGAACTGAAGATGCCCGACCCGAAGACGCTCCGGCCGTGCGGGCTCTCCTTGATCGTCGGGGGCTTCGCCGCGTCATACCACTCGGCGGAACGGATCTGCTTCATCGCGTCCTTGCGGGAAGCGGTGTCCAGCCGATCCAGGAACAACACCCCGTCGAGGTGGTCGGTCTCGTGCTGCACGCAGCGGGCCATCAGACCGGTGCCGACGAGCTGGATCGGGTCACCGAACTCGTTGAACCCGTTGGCCACCACGTTCTGCCGGCGTTTCGTGTCGATGTAGATGCCCGGGATGGAGAGGCAGCCCTCCGGGCCGTCCTGCTCCTCCTCGTCGGGGAACGACAGCACCGGGTTGACGATGTGCCCGACCACGTCGTCCACATCGAAGGTGAACACGCGCAGACCGACACCCAGCTGCGGGGCGGCCAGACCGGCGCCGCCCTCGTCCTGCATGGTCTCGATCAGATCCTTCACCAGATTGCGCAGTTCCTTGTCGAAATCCACGACGGAATCGGCCGGCGTGCGCAGCACCGGATCGCCGAAGAGACGGATGGGCTGAACGGTCACGCGGTGAGACTCCTGACTCTGGTGGGCAGCACCTGACCAGTCTACGGAGTGACCCGCGCAACGCTGAGGGTGACAGCGGCCGGACGAGACCCTCGGCACGGCTCTCCCGCGGACAGGTCAGAACAGGTCGGCCGGATCCACCTGGATACGGACCGGCAGGGCTGCCTTGCGGGCGCTGCGGACCCCCGCCGCCTCGTGCAGCGCGTGCGCCAGGTCGGCGGCCCGGGAACGGGTGACCCGCAGCAACATCCGCTCCTGCTCGTCGGCCGCCGGAACCGGGCCCAGCAACTCGGCACCGTCCGGCAGCCGGGCCAGCGACAGCAACTCGGCCACCGCCGCCGCCTGCCCGGTGACACTGGCCATCCGCGCCGCCGGTGGGAAGCCCAGGTCACGCCGCTCGGCCAGCTCCCGCGCCGCGAACCAGCCCGGATCCCACCGCAGCAGCGCCTGCACCGGCGCGAGCGACCCGTCCGCCACGACGACCACCCGCCCACCCTCCCGCGCGGGACGGGCCAGGGCCGCCGCGTTCAGCCAGCGCCGCATCGTCTCCTCCGCGGCCCGCAGATCAGCCCGGCTCAGCAGCGCCCAGGTATCGAGCAGCAGCACCGCCCCGAACCCGCCCTCGGCCAGCGGCTCGGCCCCCGGCGTGGACACCACGACGGCCGCCTCCGCCGGAACACTGTCGAGCACCTGCTCGCGCCCGGACGTGCGCACCGGGAACCCCGGAAACGCCCGCCCCAGCTCCTCCGCGGTCCGCCGGGCACCGATCACCGAGGCCCGCAGCCGCCGCTCCCGGCAGTTCGGACACTGGTAGTCGGCCGCCGCCCGCCCGCACCAGTGACAGACCGGCACATCCCGCGCCCCGTGCAGACCCAGCGGCCCCGAACAGTGCGGACACCGCGCCGGGGTCCGGCACTCGATGCACGCCACCGACGGCAGATAACCCCGCCGCGGAACCTGCACCAGCACCGGTGCCCCGGCCTCGAGTGCCTGCTTGGCCGCCTGCCAGGCGACACTCGGCAGCCGGGCGACCGCCGCGCCCGAGTCACGCCCCATCTGGAAGTCGTCGCCGGTCGGCGCGATCGCCGGAGATCGGTGCCGCAGCACGGCACGGTCCGCGACGATCTCCCGCGCCCAGCCGGTCTCGAGCAGCAACTGCCCCTCCCCGGTACGCGCGAACCCGCCCACCAGCGCCGCACAGTCGGCCAGGCGCGCCCGGGTCAGCAACACGTCACGCGTGTGCGGATAGGGCGCCCGTGGCTCGGCATGCAGATCGTCACCGTCGTCCCAGACGACCACCAGCCCCAGATCGGGAACCGGCGCCCACATGGCCGCCCGTGTCCCCGCCACCACCGGCACCCGGTGCCGGCTGGCCGCCAGGAACCGCCGGTAGCGCTCGGACGGCCCGAGTGCCGCGTTGAGCGCGACGTGCAGCCCGTCGCCGAGGGTTGCGGAAAGCGCCCGGTCGACCCGGTCGAGATCCCGCGCGTCGGCGACGACGATCACCACCCCGCGCCCACCGCGAACCGTGGCCGCGGCCGCCTCCGCGATCCGCGCCGGCCAGTCCTCCCCCGGAAGAGCCGACCACACCGCCCGGGCCGGCCGAGCGTCGCGCAGCGCCCGCAGATAGGCGGGCCCGGCCGCATACGCATCCCACCCACCAGCCACCGGCTCCCGGATCCCGCCGAGATCCCAGCCCCGCCCACCCGGCCGCCCCGCGAAGGGCATCCTCACCCGGGCCGGGCCGGCATCCGCCGGAGAGTCACCGATGTCCGCCGAAGTCAGGTCCCTGTCCACCGGCGCCGGGCCGGCATCCACCGGAGCGACGCCGATGCCTGCCGGAGGCGAGCCGGCGTCCCCTGCGACCGGGGCGGCGGCCGGGGCGACCGAGCCGGAGTCCGCCGCCACCGAGCCGGAATCCGGGGCGGCCGGGTCGGGGGCGGTGTCGGCCGCGGCGGGGCCGGGGACGACCGGGTCGGGGACGACCGGGCCGGGGACGACCGGGTCGGGGACGACCGGGCCGGGGGCGGCAGGGCCGGGGACGACCGGGCCGGGGGCGGCAGGGCCGGGGACGACCGGGCCGGGGACGACCGGGCCGGGGACGACCGGGCCGGGGACGGCCGGGCCGGGGACGGCCGGGCCGGGGACGGCAGGGTCGGGGACGGCCGGGCCGGGGACGGCAGGGTCGGGGACGGCCGGGCCGGGGACGGCCGGGCCGGGGACGGCAGGGTCGGGGACGGCAGGGTCGGTGCCCGGCGGAGAAGGGGCGGGTGTCGCTGTCTGGGACTCCACCCGGGCATGCCGGGGTGGCACCGCGAGCCGGAGGACGTCGGCGAGGTTGCCCGCATAGCGATCGGCGACCGCGCGGGCCAGCCGGACGATCTCAGGGTCGAGGACCCGCTCGGGCGACACCACCTTCTCCAGGAAGGCCAGCTTGCCGCCGTGCTCGGACGACTCGACCCGGGCCAGCAGGAAGCCACTGACCTGCTGGCCGGCGAACCGCACCTTGACCCGGACGCCCGGCTGCGCCGCCTCGTCGTCAGCCGCGGAGACCAGATAGTCGAACGGCCGGTCGAGATGCGCCAGCGGCATGTCCACACACACCCTGGCGACGGGCAGCCGCTCTGCCGGCTCCCGCTCGCTGCGCGTCCCCTTGGTCCCCATCGCCGAACATTCTGCCCGCACCCTCTGACATTTCCGCCGGCCGCCGGCCGCCGTCCGCCGGCCACCCCCGTCCGGCGCCCGGCGCAACGCCGTGGCGCGCCGCGCCGCGCCTCGCCGCGAGCAGATCTTGTTCGATTTCCCACCCGCTCCGGTGGGAAATCGGTCAAGATCGCCGCAGGAAGGTCGGCGGCGGGGGGGGGGTTAGTGGGTGAGGCAGGTCACTGTCTGGGCCTGGAGATCGATCTCGACGATGTCCGGGAAGCGGAGGTCGGCCCAGAACCGGGCCGGGTCGGTAGCCAGCTGGTAGCGACTGGCCATCCACACCGTCGGGGCCAGGCCGTGGGTGCCGATGACGAGAGTGCGGTTCTGTTCGGCGGCGAGGGCGGCGTGGCGTACGACCGCGGCGTCGAACCGCTCGATCACCTGGTCGCGCGGCTCCCACCCCTCCGGGCACTCGCCTCGCGCGTAGGCCTGAGCGGCCGAGTGGTAACCCTGCTCGTCGGTGAACCACACATGGGGGCGATGGACCTCGGCGAGACCCGCGTCACGGACGACACGCTGGGCGCCGGCGATCTCCTGCATGGTCTGTGCGGCCTTCGGCTCGGTGCTGGCCACGTAGTAGGCCGGATGGCAGACGTGCAGCCGCATCAGGCGGGCCGCGACACGGCTCTCCTGTGCCAGCTGCCACTGCTCCGACGGCACGTCCGGATCGACGGCCGGCATCGCATGCCGTACCACGATCACCCGATCGCCCTGAACACCCGTCATCACGGAAGCGTAAGCGCCTTCACCACCCCTGACTCTCATGCGAACGAACACGCATTTCAGGCGCCGCCAGTTCACTTCCCGGGACAGTTCCTGCCGGTTTCCGCGGAAGGACACGGCGTGGCACGGCAGGACGGTGCCGACGGCGAAGCGCCTGCTCCCCGGGGGAGCAGGCGCTTCAGCGTGAACGGGCCGTCAGGAAGCGGCGTTCTTCAGGTCCTGGGCGCGGTCGGTGCTCTCCCACTTCAGCTCCGGCAGCTCGCGGCCGAAGTGGCCGTACGCCGCGGTCTGCTGGTAGATCGGGCGCAGCAGGTCGAGGTCGCGGATGATCGCGGCCGGGCGCAGGTCGAAGACCTCGCCGATGGCCTTCTCGATCCGCTCGACCGGCACGTTCTCGGTGCCGAACGTCTCGACGAACAGGCTGACCGGGTGCGCCTTGCCGATGGCGTAGGCGACCTGGATCTCGCAGCGCTCGGCGAGCCCGGCGGCCACGACGTTCTTGGCGACCCAGCGCGTCGCATACGCGGCGGAGCGGTCGACCTTGGACGGGTCCTTGCCGGAGAACGCGCCGCCACCGTGCCGGGCGTAGCCGCCGTAGGTGTCGACGATGATCTTGCGGCCGGTGAGGCCGGCGTCGCCCATCGGGCCGCCGATCTCGAAGCGGCCGGTCGGGTTGACCAGCAGCCGGTAACCCTCGGTGTCGAGGCCGAGGCCCTCCAGCTCGGGGGCGATGACATGCTCGCGGACGTCCGGCGTGAGCAGCGACTCCAGCGAGATGTCGGCGGCGTGCTGCGACGAGACGACGACGGTGTCGAGACGGACCGGGCGGAGACCGTCGTACTCGATGGTGACCTGGGTCTTGCCGTCGGGACGCAGGTAGGGGATCGTGCCGTCCTTGCGGGCGGCCGACAGGCGACGGGCCAGGCGGTGCGCGAGGGCGATCGGCAGCGGCATCAGCTCGGGGGTCTCCGAGCAGGCGAAGCCGAACATCATGCCCTGGTCGCCGGCGCCCTGCGAGTCGAGCACGTGCTCGCTGTCGCCGGAACGCAGCTCGATGGCACTGTCGACACCCTGGGCGATGTCGGGCGACTGGGAGCCGATGGAGACACTCACGCCGCAGGAGGCGCCGTCGAAGCCCTTCTTCGACGAGTCGTAACCGATCCGCAGGATGGTGTCGCGAACGATGCTGGGGATGTCGGCGTAGGCCTGCGTGGTGACCTCACCCGCCACGTGCACCTGGCCGGTGGTGATGAGGGTCTCCACCGCGACACGGCTACGCGGGTCCTGGGCGAGCAGGGCGTCGAGAATCCCGTCGCTGATCTGGTCAGCGATCTTGTCCGGGTGGCCTTCCGTGACCGACTCGGAGGTGAACAGGCGGCGTGCCACGGTGCTCCTCAGATTTTGTCGAATACCAACGTAACGCGGAAGTGTAGTCAGGGCCGCCGGGCGTCCCGGACCTGGGCTTCCAGGCGAGTGGCGACTTGATCGAAAATCATATCGGCCACATCGTCTTTGGGTAGTTCCCCGTGAGTGGCGGTGAAGCCGTCCGCCCCCAGCAGGGTGACGGTGTTGCGATCCTGGCCGAAGACCAGGTCGGGGCCGACCTCGTTGACGACGATCAGGTCGGCGCGCTTGCGGACCAGTTTGCCGCGCGCGTTCTCCAGAGCGTCGTGGGTCTCGGCCGCGAAGGCGACGAGGACCTGGCCGGGCAGCTTGTTCGCACCCAGTTCGGCGGCGATGTCCGGGTTCGTCACGAGGGTGATCGGTCCGGGCGTACCGTCGTCGGTCTTCTTGATCTTCTGCTCGGCGACCGACGCCGGGCGGAAGTCGGCCGGAGCGGCCGCCATGACGACGACGTCCGCCGACGCGGCCGCCTCCACGGTGGCTTTGCGCAGCTCCTCGGTGGTGCCGACCCGGACGACGTCGGCACCGGCCGGGTCCGGCAGCGACACGTTCGCCGAGACGAGGGTCACCCGGGCGCCGCGGGCGACGGCCGCCTTGGCGAGCGCATAGCCCTGCTTGCCGGAGGACCGGTTTCCCAGGAAACGGACCGGGTCGAGCGGCTCGCGGGTGCCGCCGGCGGTCACCACCACGTGCCGACCGGCAAGATCGAGATCAAGACCCCGGCGGAGTACGCGCAACGCCGTCTCGAAGATCGCGGAGGGCTCCGGCAGCCGCCCCTTGCCGGTGTCCTTACCGGTCAGGCGCCCGACGGCGGGCTCGATCACGATCGCCCCGCGCTCGCGCAGCGTCGCCACGTTGGCCCGGGTCGCCGGGTTCTCCCACATCTCGGTGTGCATGGCCGGCGCGTAGACGACCGGGCAGGTGGCCGTGAGCAGGGTGTTGGTGAGCAGGTCGTCGGCGATGCCGTGGGCGGCCCTGGCCATCAGGTCGGCGGTGGCCGGTGCGACGACGACGAGCTCGGCGGCCCGCCCGATCCGCACGTGCGGCACCTCGTGCACGTCGTCCCAGACACCGGTGGCGACCGGCCGCCCGGACAGCGCCGCCCACGTGGGCTCGCCGACGAACTTGAGCGCCGCATCGGTCGGGACGACCCGCACGCCGTGTCCGGACTCGGTGAACAGCCGCAGCAGCTCGCACGCCTTGTAGGCGGCGATCCCCCCGCCGACGCCCAGCACGATCTCGGTCACAGCTTCACCATCGGCACGGAATCACCTCGGATAACAATTGATCCCGCGCCCATGATGCGGGACGCGGGATCAAAGGATTGATTTAGATCACGGGTTGTCGGTCGCCTCGGCGGTCAGCAGCCCGGCGTTGATCTCGCGCATCGCGATGGAGAGCGGCTTCTCCTGGGGAGTGGTCTCGACCAGGGGGCCGACATACTCCAGGAGGCCCTCACCCAGCTGGCTGTAGTAGGCGTTGACCTGGCGGGCGCGCTTGGCCGCGAAGATCACCAGCGAGTACTTCGACGAGGTCTTGTCGAGCAGCTCGTCGATCGGCGGGTTGGTGATGCCTTCGGGGTTCGCGATGGTTCCCACGTGGTGAATCCTTAATGCTCGTGTGCCAGGTATAACGAACCGAGCAATCCTACCAGCTCGTCAGCTGCCCGTTCGACGAAGTCGTTCACGACGGTGACGTCGAACTCGGCCTCGGCGGCCAGCTCCTCGTCGGCGTGAGCGAGACGGCGCTTGATCGTCTCCTCGTCGTCGGTCCCCCGGCCGATGAGGCGCCTCTGGAGCTCCTCGACGCTCGGTGGGGCCAGGAAGACCAGCTGGGCGTCCGCCATGGCCGCACGCACCTGTCGCGCGCCCTGCAGGTCGATCTTCAGCAAAACGGGCCGGCCCTGATGGAGCCAGCCCTCGACCTGCGCGCGGGGCGTGCCGTAGAGGTTGCCCGCGAATTCCGCCCACTCCAGCAGCTGATTTCCGTCGATCAGTCGCTGGAACTCGGACCTGGTCACGAAGTGGTAGTGCTCGCCGTCGGTCTCGTAGTCGCGTTTCTTGCGTGTTGTCACCGACACAGAGAGTTTGATCCACGGCGAGCGCAGCCGGATCAGCTCGATCACACTGTCCTTTCCGACCCCTGAGGGGCCGGAAAGAACGGTGAGGCGGGCCTCCGGCTGCGCGTCGTCATCCATGCTCACGGCTCATTCCTACACGAGCCGATGAGTCAGTTCGCAGCGAACTCCCCCAGGAGGGCCTTGCGCTGCTGGTCGCCGAGGCCCCGGAGCCGGCGGCTCTCGGCGATCTTCAGCTTCTCCATGATCTGGGTCGCGCGGATCTTGCCGATGCCCGGCAGCGCCTGAAGCACGGCCGAGACCTTCAGCTTGCCGACGACCTCGTCGCCTTCCGCGCGCTCGAGCACGGCGGCGAGGGTGGTCTTGCCGGACTTGAGCTGTTCCTTCAGCTCAGCCCGAGCCTTGCGAACTTCCGCGGCCTTCTCCAGCGCAGCAGCACGCTGTTCGGGGCTCAATGACGGGAGCGGCACCAGTTCTCCTCAGGTCCCTGAGCGGCGGTAGTTCAATACCGGCGCTTCTGTGAAACGTGGTGTGCCATGGAACCGAAGGGGCATATGGTTCCCGGCGCCGGGAAAACTAGCGGTCAAACCGGGTTTCGGCAACGTGGGGGTACCCCCGGTCCGGCTCATCGGGAGCCTGGTAAGCAGGCCGTTTCACCCGAGCGCGGCGCGCACGCCGGCCAGAACGCGGTCCGTCGCGGCCCTCAATTCGCCGATCTCCGGGCCGGCGGCGAGAACTTCGCGTGAGTACGACGGCAACACGTTGTGAAGGCTCTCACCGAAGACGGCTCGCAGGTCATCGGGGGTTCCGCCCTGCGCTCCGAGGCCCGGCGCGAGCAGCGGACCGTTGACCTTGGAGAGGTCGTGGCCGGTCTCGCCGATCGTCGCGCCGACCACCAGGCCGAGGCTGCCGAGCGGCTGCGCACCCGCGTTGACCTGGGAAATCTCATCGATCACGGTTTGCGCGACGGATTTTCCGGACGAAGTGACGGCGTGCTGGACGGCCGGTCCCTCGGGGTTCGAGGTCAGTGCCAGGACGAAGACTCCACCCCCGTGAGCGGCCGCCGAGTCGAACGCCGGCTGGAGAGAACCGACTCCAAGGTAGGGACTCACAGTAATCGCGTCAGCACAGAGAGTGCTTGCGGGACTCAGATACGCGTCGGCGTACGCGGCCATCGTCGAGCCGATGTCGCCACGTTTCACATCCAGCAGGACAAGCGCGCCGGCTTCGCGAGACTGTCGGATAGTTGACTCAAGAACAGCGACGCCGCGTGACCCAAATCTCTCAAAAAAAGCTGACTGCGGCTTCAGAACAGCCACCCGATCGGCCAGTGCTTCGACGACCGTACGGGCGAAGTGTTCGAGGCCGGCGATGTCGTCGGAGAGCCCCCAGCGAGCCAGGAGAGAGGCGTGCGGGTCGATGCCGACACACAGCGGACCACGCTCCGCTACCGCCGCGTGCAGTCGTTCGCCGAAGGTTTCCATGAACTTCTCACTCTCCCGTGTCAGCTAGCCGCCACCGCGGCGGCGATTCCGGCGGTAATGCGGGCCACGTCGTCGTCGTCCGAGACGTACGGCGGCATGGTGTAGATCAGATCCCGGAACGGGCGCAGCCAGACCCCCTCGGCCACCGCGGCGGCGGTCGCCTTCGGCACGTCGACCGCACGGTTCATCTGAACGACGCCGATGGCGCCGAGAACTCGCACGTCAGCGACCCCCGGCGCGCCCCGGAGCGGTTCCAGACCGTGTTTCAGCCCGGATTCGATGCCCGGTACGGCCGTCGCCCACCCGCCCTCACGCAAGAGGCCGAGCGAGGCCAGTGCGACGGAACAGGCGAGCGGGTTCCCCATGAAGGTCGGCCCGTGCGCCAGCCCGCCCCCCTCCCCCGCGGAGATCGCCGCGGCCACCTCCGCGGTGCACAGGGTGGCCGCCAGGGTCAGATATCCCCCGGTCAGTGCCTTGCCCAGGCACATGATGTCCGGGCTCACACCGGCGTGCCCGGCCCCGAAGAACCGCCCGGTCCGGCCGAACCCGGTCGCGATCTCGTCGAAGATCAGGAAGATCCCGTGGGCGGCCGTCACCTCACGGAGCACCCGCAGGTACCCCGGATGGTGGAACCGCATCCCCCCGGCGCCCTGGACGACCGGCTCGACGATCACCGCGGCGATCTCGCCGGCGTGACGCTCGATCGTGTCGGTCAGCCGCGCGGCGTAGCCTTCGTCCCACTCCGTGGGCGGTGCCTCCGCGAAGACCTGGACCGGCAGCACCCCGGTCCAGAGCGAGTGCATGCCGCCGACCGGGTCGCAGACGCTCATCGGGTGAAACGTGTCACCGTGATATCCGCCACGCCAGGTCGCGAGCCGGCTCCGGCCGGGGCGCCCGAGGGCCCGCTGGGCCTGGAGCGCCATCTTGATCGCCACCTCGACGCCGACCGAGCCGGAGTCGCAGAGGAACACGTGCTCCAGCCCGGCCGGGGTGATCTCCACCAGCTCGGTGGCCAGCCGGATCGCCGGCTCGTGGGTGAGCCCGCCGAACATGACATGGCTCATCCGGCCCGCCTGCTCGGCCAGTGCCGCGTCCAGAACCGGATGCCGGTAGCCGTGGACGGCCGCCCACCAGGACGACATCCCGTCGACCACCTCACGGCCGCCGGACAGCCTCAGCCGTACCCCCTCGGCGCTCTCCACCAGGTAGGGCTCACTGCGGCCGGGCATCGGGCCATACGGATGCCAGACGTGCGCCCGGTCGAGTGCCAGAAGCGTCGCCGCACCGTCGCCGTCCGGGCCAGGGGGACCGGACGACGGGCCGAGCGCAACGCGGTCGCGCTCGGCCGCGCTCATCGGGCCGCTGCCGCCCGCGACGGGCGGGCGCCCCGGGCGACCTCCAGGACCAGGTCCGGGCCCTTGTAGATGAACCCGGAGTAGAGCTGCACCAGGGCCGCACCGGCGTCGAGCATGCGGGACGCGTCGTCGGCCGACATGATCCCGCCGACCCCGATGATCGGCAGTCTCCCGCCGCTCTCGCGGTGCACGAACCGGACCACCTCGCGGGACCGGGCGGTCAGCGGCGCGCCGGAGAGGCCGCCCGCCTCGCTCGCCAGGTGCCGGTCGGCCGGGTCGAGCCCGTCCCGGGACAGCGTCGTGTTGGTGGCGATGATCCCGGCCGCGCCGTGGTCCAGGCAGACCCCGAGCAGCTCGGCGATGGCCGGCTCGGTCAGGTCGGGCGCGATCTTGACGAGCACCGGCACGTCACCGGCGAGCGCCTTCAACAGGGCCGCGATCGAGTCCCGGTCCTGGAGGTTACGCAGGCCCGGGGTGTTCGGCGAGGAGACGTTGACCGCGATGTAGTCGGCGTACGGGTGCAGCAGCCGGTAGGACGTCAGGTAGTCCTCGACCGCGTCCTCCAGGGGCGTCACCTTGGACTTGCCGAGTGAGATGCCCAGCGGCACGTCGAGCGGCCCCAGCTCGGCCAGGCGGTCGGCCAGGGCGGCCGCGCCGGCGTTGTTGAAGCCCATCCGGTTGATGATGCCCTCGCTGGCCTTGGCCCGGAACAGGCGCGGCTTGTCGTTGCCGGGCTGTGGCTTCGCGGTGACGGTGCCGACCTCGACGAAGCCGAAGCCCAGCGCCGGCCACGCGGGCAGGGCGATCCCGTTCTTGTCGACGCCGGCGGCCAGGCCGACCCGGTTCGGGAAGCGGACGCCGAAGACCTCGACCGGGTTGGAGAAGCCGTACCAGCGGCGCATCGCGGCCAGCGCCGGGGCGGGCAGCTTGGCGAGCCGGTTCAGCGTCCACTCGTGGGCGTGCTCGGCGTCCCCGCCGCCCAGCCGGAACAGAGCCGGCCGGGCGACGTTCGTGAACAGGCTCACTCGCCACCTCTGAGCAGCTGGTGCAGCTCCTGGAGCGGCCGGACCGACATGTCGCCGGCCCGGAGCGCCTCGATGCCCATGACGGCGGCCGCGGCACCGGGCACCGTGGTGATGCTCGGCACGTCGGCGGTCACGGCGGCGCTGCGGATCTCGTACCCGTCGAGGCGGGCGCTCGCGCCGGAGCCCTGCGGGGTGTTGATGATCAGCGAGATCTCACCGGCCAGGATCAACTCGACCGCGTTGCGCTCACCGGGCTTCTCGTAGTGCTTCGGGACGATCTCGCAGTCGATGCCGTACCGCCGCAGCACCTCACCGGTCCCGGCTGTGGTCACGATGGTGAAGCCCAGGTCGGCGAGCCGCTTGACCGGGAAGATCATCGACCGCTTGTCCCGGTTGGCGACCGAGACGAAGACCTTGCCGCTGGTCGGCAGCGAGCCGTAGGCGGCGGCCTGCGACTTGGCGAACGCCTGGCCGAAGCCGGCGTCGATGCCCATCACCTCACCGGTCGACTTCATCTCCGGGCTGAGCAGGCTGTCCACGTTCTGCCCGGCGAGGGTGCGGAACCGCTTGAAGGGCAGCACCGCCTCCTTGATCGCGATCGGCGCGTTCGCCGGCACGGTCCCGCCGTCGCCCTCGGGCAGCAGCATGCCCTCGGCGCGCAGGTCGGCGATGGTGGCGCCGAGCATGATCCGGGCGGCCGCCTTGGCCAGCGGCACCGCCGTCGCCTTGGAGACGAACGGGACGGTCCGCGAGGCCCGCGGGTTCGCCTCCAGCACGTAGAGCGCCTCGTCCTTCAGCGCGTACTGCACGTTCATCAGGCCGCGCACGCCGATGCCCCGGGCCAGCGCCTCGGTGTAGCGCCGGACCTCGGCGATGTGCGAGGCGGCCAGCGTGATCGGCGGCAGCGAGCAGGCCGAGTCACCGGAGTGGATACCGGCCTCCTCGATGTGCTCCATGACGCCGCCCAGGTAGACCTCGCCGGTCGCGTCGCAGAGGGCGTCCACGTCGATCTCGACGGCGTCGTCCAGGAACCGGTCGACCAGCACCGGGTGGTCCGGAGAGATCTCGGTGGCCCGCTCGATGTAGCCCTTCAACGTGGGCTCGTCGTAGACGATCTCCATGCCCCGGCCGCCGAGCACGTAGGACGGGCGGACCAGGACCGGGTAACCGATCGTGTCGGCGATCGCCTTGGCCTCGGAGAAGCTGGTGGCGGTGCCGTGGTCGGGCGAGCGCAGCCCGTTCTCGGCGAGCAGCGCGCCGAACAGGCCACGGTCCTCGGCCAGGTCGATCGACTCGGGCGTGGTACCGACGATCGGCAGGCCGGCCGCCTTCAGACGGTTCGCCAGGCCGAGCGGGGTCTGGCCGCCGAGCTGCACGATCACGCCGATCACACCGGGTCCGCCGGCCGCCTTGCCGGAGCTGTCCTCGGCGTGGAACACCTCGAGGACGTCCTCGAAGGTGAGCGGCTCGAAGTAGAGCCGGTCGGCGGTGTCGTAGTCGGTCGACACCGTCTCCGGGTTGCAGTTGACCATGACCGTTTCAAAATCGACACCCCGCAGCGCCTGTACGGCGTGCACGCACGAGTAGTCGAACTCGATGCCCTGCCCGATCCGGTTCGGCCCGGAGCCCAGGATGATCACCTTGGGCCGGTCGCTCGGCACGACCTCGGTCTCCTCGTCGTACGACGAGTAGTGGTAGGGCGTGTTCGCCTGGAACTCGGCCGCGCACGTGTCGACGGTCTTGTAGACCGGGCGGATGCCGAGCCGGTGCCGCAGCGAGCGGACGCCGTCCTCACCGGCCAGCTCCGGGCGCAGCACCGACAGCTGCTTGTCGGAGAGCCCGGACCGCTTCGCCCGGCGCAGCAGTTCCTCGTCGAGGAACGGGGCGGCCAGGATCTCGGCACGCAGGTCGACCAGCGCCTGGATCTCGTCCAGGAACCACGGGTCGATCCGGCCGGACGCGGCGTGCACCTGCTCGACGGTGGCACCCAGCCGCAGCGCCGCCTCGACCGTGTAGAGCCGGCCGTCGTGCGGGACCTTCAACGCCTGCAGCGCCTCGTCCACGCTGGTGAACGTGGGCGCGGTCCAGAACCCGGCGGCCTTGGTCTCCATCGACCGCATGGCCTTGTTGAGTGCCTCGGCGAAGTTGCGGCCCAGGCTCATCGCCTCGCCGACCGACTTCATCGTGGTGGTGAGCTCCTTGTCGGCGCCCGGGAACTTCTCGAACGCGAACCGCGGGATCTTCACGACCACGTAGTCGAGCGCCGGCTCGAAGGCGGCCGGCGTCTTCAGCGTGATGTCGTTGGGGATCTCGTCGAGGGTGTAGCCGACGGCCAGCTTCGCCGCGATCTTGGCGATCGGGAAGCCGGTCGCCTTCGACGCCAGCGCCGACGAGCGGGAGACCCGCGGGTTCATCTCGATCACGATCATCCGGCCGTCGTCCGGGTTGATCGCGAACTGGATGTTGCAACCGCCGGTGTCCACGCCGACCTCGCGGAGCACGGCGATACCCAGGTCACGCAGCTTCTGGTACTCCCGGTCGGTGAGCGTCATGGCCGGCGCCACGGTCACGCTGTCACCGGTGTGCACGCCCATCGGGTCGACGTTCTCGATCGAGCACACGACCACGACGTTGTCGTGCTTGTCGCGCATCAGCTCGAGCTCGAACTCCTTCCAGCCGAGCACGCTCTCCTCGATGAGCACCTCGTGCACCGGGGAGGCGGCCAGGCCGGCGCCCGCGATCTGCTCCAGGTCCTCAGGGGTGTGCGCCATGCCGGAGCCGAGACCGCCCATGGTGAACGACGGGCGGATGACGACCGGCAGGCCGATGTCGGCGACCGTGGCGCGCACCTCGTCCATCGAATGGCAGACCCGCGAGCGCGGTGTCTCGCCCCCCGCAAGCGCCACGATGTCCTTGAAGAGCTGCCGGTCCTCACCCTTGCGGATGGCTTCGACGTTGGCGCCGATCAGCTCGACGCCGTACTTCTCCAGGACACCGGCCTCGTGCAGGGCGATCGCGGTGTTCAGGGCGGTCTGGCCGCCCAGGGTCGGCAGGATCGCGTCGGGGCGCTCCTTGGCGATGACCAGCTCGACGAACTCCGGGGTGATCGGCTCGACGTAGGTGGCGTCGGCGAACTCCGGGTCGGTCATGATCGTGGCCGGGTTGGAGTTGACCAGCGAGACGCGGATGCCCTCGGCCCGCAGCACCTGGCAGGCCTGGGTGCCGGAGTAGTCGAACTCGCAGGCCTGGCCGATGACGATCGGGCCGGACCCGATCACCATGACGTGTTTGATGTCCTCACGCTTCGGCATGTGGATCAGCCCTTCTTTTCCACGAGCTCGACGAACCGGTCGAACAGGTAGTCGGCGTCGTGCGGGCCGGCGGCGGCCTCGGGGTGGTACTGGACGGTGAAGGCCGGGACCTCCAGGCCCCGCAGGCCCTCGACCACGTTGTCGTTCAGGCAGACGTGCGAGACCTCGACACCACCGAACTCGGTGTCGATGCGCTCGCCGAGCGGGGCGTCAACGGCGAAACCGTGGTTGTGGCTGGTCACCTCGACCTTGCCGGTGGTCTTGTCGAGGACCGGCTGGTTGATGCCGCGGTGGCCGTACCCCAGCTTGTAGGTCCCGAAGCCGAGCGCGCGGCCGAGGATCTGGCTGCCGAAGCAGATGCCGAAGAGCGGCACCTGCCGGCGCATGACCTCGCGCGCCAGCGCGACCGGGCCGTCGGCGGTCGCCGGGTCGCCGGGGCCGGGTGAGAAGAACACCGCGTCCGGGCCGACCGCGAGCAGGTCCTCGATCGACGCGGAGGCCGGGAAGACGTGCGTGGTCACGCCGCGAGCGGCCAGCCGGCGCGAGACGTTGCGCTTGATGCCCAGGTCGAGCGCGGCGACCGTGTAGCGGTGCTCGCCCTCGGCCTTCACCGTGTACAGCTCCGGGGTGGTGACCTGGGCGGACAGGTCGGCGCCGAGCATCTGCGGCTGGGCCAGGACCCGCTGCTGGAGCGCGCGCGGGTCGAGGTCGACCGAGGAGATGCCGACCCGCATGGCACCGCGCTCGCGCAGGTGGCGGGTGAGGGCCCGGGTGTCGACGCCGCTGATGCCGACGACGCCCTCGGCCTTGAGCCGGTCACCGAGGTCGCCGGTGGAGCGCCAGTTGGAGGGACGGCGGGCCGGGTCGCGGACCACGTAGCCGGCCACCCAGATGCGGTCCGACTCGTCGTCCTCGTCGTTGACGCCGGTGTTGCCGATCTGCGGTGCGGTCTGCACCACGACCTGCTTGTGGAACGACGGGTCGGTCAGCGTCTCCTGGTAGCCGGTCATGCCGGTGGTGAACACCGCCTCGCCGAACGTCTCGCCCACCGCGCCGTACGCGAATCCGTGGAACGTGCGACCGTCCTCGAGTACGAGGATCGCCTTGCTCATTTGACTGCCTTCCCGTCCAGAACCGTCGCCTCGCCCCGCAGGAAGGTCGCCACGATGCGACCGGGCAGGGTCATACCCGCGTACGGCGTGTTGCGGCTGCGGCTCGCCAGCTCCGACGGGTCGACGACCCGGCGTGCGGACGGGTCCACCAGCGTCAGGTTCGCCGGGGAGCCGGCACTCAGGTCGCCGCCGTGCCCGGCCAGGCCGGCGATGCGCGCCGGGGCCCGGGACATCCGGTCGGCGATCAGCTCCCACTGCGGGCCGTAGATGCTCAGCACGATCGGCAGCGCCGTCTCCAGGCCGAGCATGCCGGGGCGGGCGTGCGCCCACTCGCATTCCTTGTCCTGCACGGCGTGCGGCGCGTGGTCGGTGGCCACCACGTCGATCACCCCGTCCAGCAGCGCCTGGCGCAGGGCCTCGACGTCGCTGCGCGTACGCAACGGGGGGTTGACCTTGAAGACCGGGTCGTAGCCGGAGGCCAGCTCGTCGGTGAGGAGCAGGTGGTGCGGGGTGACCTCGGCGGTCACCCGGACACCGCGGGCCTTGGCCTGGCGCAGCACCTCGACCGAACCGGCGGTGGAGACGTGGCAGACGTGCAGGCGGCTACCGACGTGCTCGGCGAGCAGCACGTCGCGCGCGATGATCGCCTCCTCGGCGACCGCCGGCCAGCCGGTCAGGCCGAGCCGGGTGCTGACCTCGCCCTCGTGCATCTGGGCGCCCTCGGTGAGCCGGGGCTCCTCGGCGTGCTGGGCGATGACGCCGTCGAACGCCTTCACGTACTCCAGGGCGCGGCGCATCATCTTGGGGTCGGCGACGCAGAAGCCGTCGTCGGAGAAGATCCGCACGGTGGCCGCCGACGTGGCCATCGCGCCGAGCTCGGCCATCTGCCTACCGGCCAGGCCGACCGTGACGGCGCCGATCGGCTGCACGTCGACCAGCCCGGCCTCCCGGCCCAGGCGCCAGACCTGCTCGACCACACCGGCGGTGTCGGCGACCGGCGAGGTGTTCGCCATCGCGCAGACCGCGGTGTAGCCGCCCAGAGCGGCGGCGCGGGAGCCGGTCTCGACGGTCTCGGCGTCCTCCCGGCCGGGCTCACGCAGGTGGGTGTGCACGTCCACGAGTCCGGGCAGCGCGACCAGACCGGCGGCGTCGATGACTTCCGCGCTCTTGTCCGCTTGGTCGGAAATAACGCCATCTTTAAGGAAAAGATCCGTCGGCGCACCGCCGAGAATCGAGACGCCCTTGATCAGGTACGCCATCACTTGCCTCCCAGGAGCAGGTAGAGGACGGCCATCCGGACGCTGACGCCGTTGGCGACCTGTTCGACGATCGTGGAGCGGGGCGAGTCGGCCACCTCGGGCGCGATCTCCATGCCGCGGTTCATCGGGCCGGGGTGCATGACGATCGCGTGCTCCGGCAGCTTCTTCATCCGGACCGTGTCGAGCCCGTAACGGCGGCTGTACTCGCGCGCCGAGGGAAAGTACGAATCCTGCATCCGCTCGGTCTGCACCCGCAGCATCATGACCACGTCGCTGTCCGGCAACACCGCGTCCAGGTCGTAGGACACCTGCGTCTTCTCCGACAGCGCCGCGGCGACGTCGAGCGGGATGAGCGTGGGCGGGCCGACCAGGGTGACCTGCGCGCCGAGCGTGGTCAGGAGCAGCACGTTCGACCGGGCGACCCGGCTGTGCAGCACGTCGCCGACGATCGCGACCTTCAGGCCGTCGAGACGGCCGAGACGGGACCTCATCGTGTACGCGTCGAGCAGCGCCTGCGTCGGGTGCTCATGGGTGCCGTCGCCGGCGTTGACCACCGAACCGTCCACCCATTTCGACAGCTGGTGCGGCGCGCCACTGGCCGAGTGCCGGATGACCACGGCGTCGGCGCCCATCGCCTGGAGGGTCAGCGCGGTGTCCTTGAGGCTCTCCCCCTTGGACACGCTGGAGCCCTTGGCGGAGAAGTTGATGACGTCGGCGGAGAGGCGCTTGGCCGCCGCCTCGAAGGAGATCCGGGTGCGCGTCGAGTCCTCGTAGAAGAGGTTGACCACGGTGCGGCCACGCAGTGCGGGCAGCTTCTTCACCTCGCGGCCGGACAGTGCGGCCATCTCGGCGGCGGTGTCCAGGATCAGCGTGGCGGTCGCGGCGTCCAGGTCGGCGGCGGAGCGCAGGTGCTTGATCACGAGAGGCCTCCGAGCAGCTTGACCTCGTCGGCGCCGTCGGCCTCGGTGAGGGTCACCTTGACGCTCTCGCTGAGCGCGGTCGGAATGTTCTTGCCCACGTAGTCGGCGCGGATCGGCAACTGCCGGTGACCGCGATCGACCAGCACCGCGAGCTGCACCGAGCTGGGCCGGCCGACGTCGTTGAGCGCGTCGAGCGCGGCACGCACCGAGCGGCCGGAGAAGAGCACGTCGTCGACGAGGATGACCCGCAGGCCGTCGATGCCACCGGGCGGCAGCTCGGTGCGGCCGAGCGCGCGGGTGGCCTTGAGGCGCAGGTCGTCGCGGTAGAGCGTGATGTCGAGGGAGCCGACCGGGACCTCGACGCCCTCGAAGGCGTGAATCCGGGCGGCGAGGCGGTGCGCGAGCGGGACGCCCCGGGTCGGGATGCCGAGCAGCACGGTCCCGGTGGCGCCGGAGGTCTTCTCGAGAATCTGATGGGCGATCCGGTCGACGACCCGGTGCAGGTCGGACTCCGCCAGAATGATCTTGCTGGGTGTGTCTGCACGTGGTTGTGCCACGGCGGACCTCCTTCCCCGCCTCACGGGACGGGTCGTTAAAGGATGTCGGTCGGGTCCTGTTGGCTGAAGACCCGATGGCTGACGCTACGTTATCAGTGGACGCGGCGTTGGCCATGGTGACGTGCCTGACTGAAGCAAAGCGGACAAATCCCACCGTCTAGGGATACAGCCGGTAACTTTGGTGCGCCTCGCACGACTCATCGGTAACCAACACTTGACCGGCGGTCGCAAACTCCGTACCGTCACGCAGCGTAGCGATCCGCGAGGAAAAGAACCCTCCGGGCCAGCACAGTACCGGGAGTGTCCGTATGCCGTCTGAGTACGCGAAGTCGCTGGGCGCCCGCCTGCGCTCCATCCGTCAGCAGCAGGGCCTGTCCCTGCAGGGCGTCGAAGAGAAGTCCAACGGCCGCTGGAAGGCGGTCGTCGTGGGCTCCTACGAGCGCGGCGACCGCGCCGTCACCGTGTCGCGTCTGGCCGAACTGGCCGACTTCTACCGTGTGCCCGTCTCCGAGCTCCTGCCCGACGGCAGTGGCATCCGGCTCGAGGCCACCAACAAGATCGTCCTGGACCTCGAGAAGCTGTACGACACCACGGGTGAAGACCTCGCCTACGTGGCGCGGTACGCCCGGGCGATCCAGCAGCAGCGTGGCGACTACAACGGTCGTGTCCTCTCCATTCGGGCCGACGACCTGCGGGCTCTCGCCATCGTCTACGACATCTCGCCGTCCGGCCTCATCGAGCGCCTGACCGAGCAGGGCGTCCTGGTCGCCGACCCGCGCGCCTTCTTCGCCAGCTGACCTGCGGCCGGCTCAACAAAATCAGCAACACCCAGTAGCGCCCCCCGCAAAGCCCGCGTCCCCCCGACGCGGGCTTTCGCCATTCTCGGCGCTCTCCGACCCCGGTGAACCCCGGACGCGCCGTTCCCGTAGACATCGACATGGCTGATCTCCGGGAACTCGGAACCCCTGGTCGCTGCCCGGTGACCGGCCGATCCGGAGGGTCACGCGGATCTCGTCGCTCTCCGTCGCCGACACGGGCGCCGGCAGCCGCGGAACCCACATCTTCGGGCCGGAACAGGCAGACGTGGGCGTCGGCGGACACAGAGAAGGCCCGGACCGATGGTCCGGGCCCACCTGACAGGGCTCAGCGAGTGGCGAAAGCGGCGATCCGGTCCAGCAACCCGTTGAGGAAGCGCGGGCTGTCGTCGGTCGACATCTCCCTCGCCAGCTCGACCGCCTCGGTGATCGCCACCGGATCGTCCACGTCCGGCTCGAAGAGCAGCTCGTAGACGGCGATCCGGGCGAGGTTGCGGTCGACCGTCGGCATGCGGTCGATCGTCCACCCCTCGGCGTAGCTGGCGATCAGCTCGTCGATGCGGTCGAGGTGCTTGGCCACACCCTCGATGAGCGTCTTCGAATACTCGAGGTGCTCGGGGTGCGGCTTCGCGATCCGGTCCAGGTACGTCAGCAGCACCTGGCTCGGCGGTAGGTCACGCAGGTCTGCCTCGAAGAGGACGTCCAGCGCTCGCTTGCGGGCCTTGCGACGCGCGAGCCGTTCCTTCTTGGGACCTTCAGCCATCAGCTGCGGCCGAGGTAGCGGCCGTCGCGGGTGTCGACCTTGATCTTCTCACCGGTGGTGATGAAGAGCGGAACCTGAACCGTGGCGCCGGTCTCGACGGTCGCCGGCTTGGTGCCGCCGGTCGAACGGTCGCCCTGCAGGCCCGGCTCGGTGTAGGTGACCTCGAGGAACACGCTGGTCGGCAGCTCGATGTAGAGCGGCACACCCTCGTGCAGCGCGACCGTGACCTCGGCCTCGGCCAGCAGGTAGTTGGCGTTGTCACCGACCGTGGCGCCGGAGACGTGGATCTGGTCGTAGGTGTCCAGGTCCATGAAGACGAAGTCCTCACCGTCCTGGTACAGATACTGCATCGTGCGCTTGTCCACGGTCGCGGTTTCGACCTTGGTGCCCGCGTTGAAGGTCTTGTCGACGACCTTGCCGGACAGCACGTGCTTCAGCGTGGTCCGCACGAAGGCCGGACCCTTACCTGGCTTGACGTGCTGGAACTCAACGACGGACCACAGCTCCTTGTCGAGGTTGAGAACCAGGCCGTTCTTCAGGTCGTTGGTGGAAGCCATGTCCTGCCTTGATCTTGACGCGAATCGGTGACCGAACCACTCTACCGGCGCGAACCTGGCCGGAGCGAATCGGGCCTACCGTGCGATGTGCTCCAGTGCCAGGCGATATCCGTCGAAACCCAGGCCGGCGATCACTCCGGTGGCGACCGGGGAGATGACCGAGCGGTGCCGGAACTCCTCACGGGTGTGGACGTTGGAGATGTGCACCTCGACCAGCTTGCCGCGCAGCATCGCGCAGGCGTCCCGGACCGCGTAGTTGTAGTGCGTCCAGGCGCCGGGGTTGAGCACCACGTCGGCGCCCTCGTCGGCGGCCTGGTAGAGCCACTCCAGCATCTCGTGCTCGGCGTTGGTCTGCCGCACCTCGACGGACAGGCCCAGGTCGTCGGCGACGGTCTGGCACATCTCGACCAGGTCCTGATAGGTCGACGAGCCGTAGATCCCCGGCTCGCGCAGGCCCAGCCGGCCCAGGTTCGGCCCGTTCAGCACGTAGATCATCGGGCCACCGCCGCGTACGCCTCGCGCAGCAGATCCTCGTCCGGCCCGGCCAGGATGCCCGGCTTCGCCAGGCCGTCCAGAACCACGAACCGCAGGGTGGCGGCCCGCGCCTTCTTGTCGACGCGCATGGCGGGCAGCAGGTCCGCCCAGGCCTCCTCGGGGTACGCCGTGGGCAGCCCCAGCGACTCCAGGATCGTCCGGTGCCGGTCGGCGGTCGCGGCGTCCAGCCGCCCGGTGAGCCGGCCCAGCTCGGCCGCGAAGATCAGGCCCACCGCGATGGCGTGTCCATGCTTCCAGGTGTATTTCTCGCGTCGCTCGATCGCGTGACCCAGCGTGTGCCCGTAGTTGAGGATCTCCCGCAGGCCGGACTCCTTGAGGTCGACCCCGACCACGTCGGCCTTCACCTGGATCTTGCGCTCGACCAGCTCGCGCAGCACGTCACCGCGCGGGTCGAGAGCGGCGGCCGGATCGGCCTCGACCAGCTCCAGGATCCGCGGGTCGGCGATGAAACCGCCCTTGACCACCTCGGCCAGGCCGGCCGCGATGTCCTCGGCGGGCAGCGTGTCGAGCGCGTCCAGGTCGCAGAGCACCCCGGCGGGCGGGTGGAAGGCACCGACCAGGTTCTTGCCGGCGGCGATGTTGACGGCGGTCTTGCCGCCGACGGCGGCGTCGACCATGCCGGCCACCGACGTGGAGACCGGCACCCATCGGACACCGCGGAGCCAGGCCGCCGCGACATAGCCGGCGAGGTCGGTGGTCGCTCCACCACCGACACCCACGACCACGTCGGTACGGGTGAAGCCCGCGGCCCCGAGAGCGTCCCAGCACCGGGCGGCGACCTCGATCGACTTGCCCCGCTCGGCGTCGGGAACCTCGATCGGCACCACGGTCACGTCACCGGCCGACTTCGCGACGGCCTCGGCACGCTCGCGGAGCGTCGGCGGGTGCAGCACCGCCACCCGGGCCGCGCCCTCGATCATCGCGGGCAGCTCGCCCGCCAGCCCTCGACCCACGACCACGTCATATGGACGGTCGCCCGTCACCGGAATCCGCGTCACCACGGGCTACACCCTATGCGTACCCCTGCGGGCCTCCATGGGGTTATATACAGATGACCCCAGTCGGGTTACACATGACGCATGCCGAAAATCAACGTGTACCTGCCGGACGACCTCGCCGAATCGGTGCGCGAGACAGGCCTGCCCGTCTCGCCGATCTGCCAGCGCGCCCTGGAGCAGGCGGTCCGCCGGATCACCACGATCCGCCAGGCCGTCCTGACCGACGTCGACCCGGCCTGGCTCGCCGAGCGCCTGCCCACCTTCACCGCCCGCCTGATCAACACCCTCAACCTGGCCGCCACCCGGGCCCGCGAGACCGGCGCCGACTCGGTCACCACCGGTGACCTGCTGCACGGCTTGCTGGCCGAGGGGCACAACCTGGGCCTGCAGATCCTCACCGCGATGGACGTCACCCCGGCCTCGCTGACCGCCCCGTCCACGCCCGAGCCGCCGGCCGCCCCCGGTGCCCTGCGGTTCAGCGCGGCCGCCGCCGTGGCCCTGGAGCTCAGCGTCGGTGAGGCGATCGGATTCGGGCACAACTACGTGGGCTGCGAGCACCTGCTCGTCGGCCTGGCCGCCGAGCCCGACGGTGCCGCCGGAGAGCTGCTCCGCTCCCGCGGCGTCGACGGCAAGGCTGCCCGCCGGACCGTCGCCGCCGCCGTCGCCGGATACGCCCACCACCTGCGGTCCACCACCGCCGACCAGACCGCCCCGCCGGTCCTGCTGAACGCTGTCCGCGCCGAACTCGCTCCCCTCGTCCGGCGCATCGAACAACTGGAGCAACAGCTCACCGCAAACCGCTGATCTTCCCGTTGCGGTCACCCGATACTCTCGCTGACCGCAACGGGGGGTTCATTCACATGGGTATCGATCGACGTACGGTCACGCGCCGGGCACTTCTGGCCACCGGCGGGGTCGCGGTGGGGGCGCTCGGTGCGGTCGGGCTGCCCCGCCTGTTCGGGTGGGACCGGCCACCGCTCAGCGGCGGCTACGCGGCGGCCGCGGACGCGCCGGGCGACCTGCAGCACCCGGGCCTCTCGGTCCGCTACTACGTGGAGACCGACGAGCCGGTGGTGGCGTTCACCTTCGACGACGGTCCCGCACCGGACTGGACGCCGATGGTGCTCGACGCCCTCGACGAGGCCTCGGTCCCGGCCACGTTCTTCATGGTCGGGCGCAACCTGGAGGCCCACGCCGACCTGGTCCGCGACCGGATGGGCCGGCACGAGATCGGCAACCATTCCTGGTCGCACGACGACCTCGCCACCCTCGACCGGGCCGGCGTGCAGAGCGAGCTGTCCAGGACCCACGACATGATCAAGCAGGTGTTCGGGCGCACGCCGACACTGATGCGACCACCCTACGGGCACCTCGGCGGTTCGACGGTGCTGGCCGCCGACTGCATGGGCTACGACATCGTGCTGTGGTCGCACCTGATGCGCGAGCTGTATTTCGAGAAGGACCCGGACGGGCAGGTGCGCGACATCGTCGACAACGTCCGGCCGGGCTCGATCGTCCTGGCACACGACACCGGCAAACCCCACCGGCTCGTGTCACTGCGCGGGCTCGGCGCCATGTTCGCCGGCCTCAAGGCGCGGGGCTTCCGCCTCGTCACCGTCCCCGAGCTGCTCGCCCTGGAGAAGAAGAAGCCGACGCCCTCGGCCGTCTAGACGCCGCGGAGCAGGGCGACGACCTCGGCCGTCACGTCCTGCTCGTCGCGGCCGTCGGTGGCCAGCGTGTGGGTGGCCACCTCGAGATAGAGCGGGCGACGCTGGTCGAGCAGATATTTCAGGGTGGCCCGCGGGTTCATCGCCAGCAGCGGACGGCCGGCACCCAGCCCGACCCGTTTGATCGCGTCGCTCAGCTCGACGGACAGGAAGACGACCGTGTGGGCGGTGAGGATCTTCCGCGTACCCTCGTCGAGAATCGCTCCACCGCCCAGGGCGAGGATCCCGCCGAACGTCTCCAGGGACGACGCCACGACCTCGCGCTCCAGGGCGCGGAACGCGGCCTCGCCGTCGTCGACGAAGATCTCCGGGATCGGCTTGCCGGCCCGCTCCTCGATGATCGCGTCGGTGTCGGCGAAGGCGACGCCGAGCTCCGCGGCGACCGCCTTGCCGATGGTGGTCTTACCGGCGCCCATGACGCCGACGAAGACCGCGACCGGAGCCATCAGTGGATGATCAGATTGTCGAGGTACGACCGCAGGTTGCGCCGGATCTCGTCGACCGAGTCACCGCCGAACTTCTCCGTCGCCGCCTCGGCCAGGACCAGCGCGACCATCGCCTCGGCCACGATCGCACCGGCTGGAACCGCACAGACGTCGGACCGCTGGTTGATCGCCGTGGCCGGCTCACCGGTCACGATGTCGACGGTCTGCAGCGCCCGGTTGAGCGACGAGATCGGCTTCAGCGCGGCACGCACCCGCAGCGGCTCGCCGTTGGTGATGCCGCCCTCCAGGCCACCGGCCCGGTCGGTCACCCGCTTCACCCCGTCGGGCGTCGGCACGATCTCGTCGTGCGCCACCGAACCCCGCGAGCGGGCCTGGGTGAAGCCGTCGCCGATCTCCACGCCCTTGACCGACTGGATCGACATGAGCGCCGTGGCCAGGCGGGCGTCGAGCTTGCGGTCCCACTGCACGTGCGAGCCGAGGCCCGGCGGCACGTTGTAGGCCAGCACCTCGACGATGCCGCCGAGGGTGTCGGCATCCTGTTTCGCCGCGTCGACCTCGGCCACCATGCGGGCGCTGGCCTCCGGGTCGAGGCAGCGCAGCGGGTCCTCGTCGATCCGGTCGAAGTCGTCGGGCGTCGGCAGCACGCCGGGCTTGGCGGCGACCGAACCCAGCTCGATCACGTGCGAGACGATCTCGATGCCGAGTGCCTGCCTGATCAGCTGCTTGGCGACCACACCGACGGCGACACGGGCCGCGGTCTCCCGGGCGCTCGCGCGCTCCAGGATCGGGCGGGCGTCGGTGTGCCCGTATTTCTGCATGCCGGCCAGGTCGGCGTGGCCCGGGCGCGGGCGGGTCAGAGCGGCGTTGCGCGACTGCGCGGCCAGCACCTCCGGGTCCACCGGGTCGGCCGCCATCACGGTCTCCCACTTGGGCCACTCGGTGTTGCCGATCCGGATCGCCACCGGCGACCCCTGCGTCACCCCGTGACGGATGCCACCGATGAGCTCGAGCTCGTCCTTCTCGAACTTCATCCGCGCCCCACGGCCGTAGCCGAGACGACGCCGCACCAGGTCACGGGTGATGTCAGCGCTCGTCACCTCGATCCCGGCGGGGACACCCTCGAGCAGCGCGACGAGCGCCGGTCCGTGCGATTCACCTGCAGTAAGCCAGCGCAACACCGCAACAGTCTGGCACGGCGCCCACACCCGGCGGCACGAGGCCGGACGCATCCCGCCTGACGGACACCGGCTATCGGGTCACCCGCGCTCGGCGACGGCCTCGCCGAGCGCCGTCCGCATCGCCTCCTGGGGAGCCTCCGGCACCCCGGTGAACTGCTCGAACTGGCTGAGCGCCTGAGCCAGCAGCAGGTCCAGCCCGGAGACCACGGGAATGTCGTGCTTCGTGGCGGAGGCGGCCAGCGGCGTCGGCCACGGGTCGTAGAGGGCGTCGAAATACACACTGCCGGGTCGCCAGACGACCCGCTCGGCCAGGTCGTCGGCGGCCCCCTTGGGCACCGTCGACAGGATCGCCTCGGCGTCGAACGCGCCCTCCGCGTCGGCCCAGGCGACACCGTTGAGGGTCAGGCCGAGCGCCACCGCCACCGGGCCCAGCTCCTCGCGGGCCTCCGGACGGCGGGTGACCACGGTGACCGCCTCGGCGCCCAGCTCGGCAGCGGCGGCCAGAGCCGCCCGGGCCGTGCCGCCACCGCCGAGCACGGTGATCCGCGGCGGCGCCTCCTTGACCGCGTGGCGGCCACGGCTCAGACCGAGGCCGGCCTCCCGCAGCACGTGCACCATGCCGGGGACGTCGGTGTTGTCGGCGTGCCAGGACCCGTCCGGCTGGCGGACGAGGGTGTTGGCCACACCGGCCGCGATGGCGACCGGGGACGCCGAGGTGGCCAGGCGCAGCCCGGCCTCCTTGAGCGGCATGGTCAGCGACAGGCCGGCCCACTCCGGGCCCAGGCCGGCCACCAGGTCCGGCAGCTCGGACTCGGCGCATTCGATCGCCTCGTACGACCACCCGGTCAGCCCGGCAGCGGCGAACCCGGCATTGTGGATCACCGGGGAGAGCGAGTGTGCGATCGGCTTACCGCACACGGCGGCCTTCCGGCCGCTGGACGGGGTCTCGTCTTGGCTCTGCACCCGGCCCACTTTACGGGGCCGGGTAATCAGCTCACTTGCCGCAGAGGTTGATGCCGTTGGCGCAGGCCTTCTGCACGTTCTTCTGGTGCTCGGCGTCGGTGACCGCGAACGCGGACTTGCCGCTCTTGTCGACCGCCACGAAGAACAGCCACGGCCCGTTCGTCGGGTTCATCGCGCCGACCAGCGCCGCCTTGCCGGGGCTGTTGATCGGACCGATCGGCAGACCCTTCACGATCTCCGTGTTGTACGGGTTCTTCGGGTCCTCCATCTCCTTCTTCAGGAGGTTGCCCGAATGCTTGGGGTCCTTGCCGTTCAGCTCGAGCCAGTAGTTGGTGGTGACGTCGAACTGGAGGGGCATGTCCTTGACGTAGGCCCGGTTGTACGCCACCCGCGAGACCTTGGGCAGGTCAGCGGCGATGCCGGCTTCGGCCTGCGACAGCGACGCCACGATCAGTGCCTCGTAGGGCGACACCTTCCGGTTCTTCTGCACCTCGTCGGCGAAGCTCATGTCACCGGTGACGGTCAGGAAGTGGTCCACCATCGTGCGCAGCGCCTGCGTGGCGGTCACCTTGGGGTCGAACTCGTAGGTGTCGGGGAAGAGGAAACCCTCGGCGGTCTTGGACACCTGCTTGCCGTCGCCGCGGTTGAACCACCAGTCCGGCACGCCGAGCGCCACCGGGTCCTTCGCCGCCTCCTCGAAGTCCTTCACCGGGATGCCGGTGGCCTTGGAGAGCAGCTGGTAGGTCTGCTTGGCGGTCTTGCCCTCGGGGATCGTCACGCCTTTGCTGAGCCGCGTGTTCGGGTCGAGCAACTGGGCGACCGCCTGTTTGGCGGCCATCTGCTTGCGCAGCACATAGGTGCCGGCCTGAATGTTCTTGCTGCGCGGCTCGGCGTCGGCGGCCTCGGTGAACGCCTTTGTGCTCTTCACCACATCAGCCTCGACGAGCTCGTTGCCGATCTCGGTGAGCGACTGGTTCTTCCTGATCGTGACCTCGACCGGAGTGCTGCCGGAACCCTCGTAGTCGGCCGCGACGAAGAAACTGCGGACCTTGGTGTAACCGAAGTAGACACCACCGCCCAGAGCCGCGAACAGGAGCAGTGTCATGGTCAGCGCCACCGCCGACTTGCCACGGCCCTTACCGGCCCTGGTACCCCGCCGCGAACCACGCGACTCGGCGTCCTCTTCGAACGCCACATCCAGTTCGTCGATCATCTCGTCTGCCTCCGCTGCCCGTCCGGCCGACTCCGGTCAGAACACGACCAGCACTGACGCGCACCATACCCACATCGATGCCTTCGCGCCCACCCCTGCGTCCCTGCCTAACGCGCTGTGGCCGACCGGAGCAACTCCGGCCGGCCACAGCACCCGTCTGAGGGTCAGCAGATCGGGATACCGTTCTTACAGGCGATCTGAATGTTGGCGTTGTGCTCGTCGAAGGTCTTGCCGTAGGCCATGGTCCCCTTCGCGTCGATCGTCACGAAGAAGAAGTACGGACTCTTCGGCGCCTCGATGGCACCCTTCAGGGCCAGCTCACCCGGGTTGCTGATCGGGCCGATCGACATGCCCGGCGCGTTGTACCGGTACGGGTTGTCGTCGCCGTGCAGCTCGTCGATCGTGAGCTTCTCGGAGGACTTGCCCTCCTTGCCGTTCAGCCGCAGCCAGTAGTTGACCGTGCTGTCCAGCTGGAGGCAGCCGCAGGGGAAATCACCCGAGTACGCCCGGTTGTACAGCACCCGCGACACCGGGGCCATGTCCTCCGGCAGCAGCGCCTCGACCTGCGTGATCGAGGCGGCGACCAGTGCCTCGTACGGCGAGATGTTGAATTTGGTCTTGGCCGTCTCGACGAAGTTCAGCTTGGTCATCTCCGCGTTGAACTTGACGATGACCTGCTTGAGGATCGCGGTCGCGTTCGGGTTCTTGTCCGGGATCTCGTAGGTCGCCGGATAGAGGAAGCCCTCGATGTTGGACTTGTCGACCTTCTTGCCGTCGGTCCGCTTGAGCCACTCCGCCGAGACGCCGAGTTTCGAGATGTCCGCGGCGGCCTTCTCGAAGTCCTCGTACTTGAGGCCGCTGGCCTTCGCGAAGGCATCGAAGACCTGCATCTTCGTCCAGCCCTCGGGGATCGTGACCGCGCCCTCGACGTACTTGTTCTTCAGGTCCAGCAGCATGCTCACCGCGTCGCTGGCCTTCATCTCCTTGCGGAGCTTGTACTGCCCGACCTGGATGTCGGTGCTGTCCGGGTTCTCGTTCGCGGCGTTCACGAACGCCCGGGCGCTCTTGACCACACCCTGGGCGTAGAGCGTGTCGGCGATCGCGGAGGCGGTGTCGTTCTTCTTCACCTCGACGATCACCTCACCGCTGCCGGGACCGTCGAAGTCGGCGGCCAGGAAACGTCCGGAGAAGCGGTCGTAGCCATACCAGGCGCCGCCGCCGAGGACGCCGAACAGCAGCAGGACCATGACGAAGGCGACGACGGAGCGGCCCTTCCCCTCCTTACGGCGGTGACGCCACCGCCCGGGGTCCGGGTTGCTCTCGAACCTGAGTTCCATCTGGTCGCTCAATTAAGTCTGCCTCCGCTGCGCGTCCAGCCAACGCTGCAGGATCTCCACAGCCGCCGCCTGGTCCACCACCGCCCGCTGGCGCTTGCCCTTCACACCGCGCTCCGAGAGCCGCCGGCTCGCCACGACCGTCGACATCCGTTCGTCGGTCAGGTGCACCGGCACCGGCGCGAGCACCGCGCCGAGCCGTTCCGCGTACGCCCGGACGTGACCGGCCGCCACGCCCTCGCGCCCGTTGAGGGCCACCGGGAGCCCGACGACGACCTCGGTCGCCTCGTGCTCGGCCACCAGACGGGCCAGTTCCACCATGTCCTTCGGAGTGCCGTCGTCACCGGTCTCCCGGTCCCGCGGCACGGTCACCACCGGGCTGGCCAGGATGCCGTCCGGGTCGCACTTGGCGACACCGACACGTACCTGACCCACGTCCACACCCAGGCGGACGCCCCGAGCGAAGCGCATGATCACGCTCCCACCCTGCACAGCAGCAACCCGCATCTCCTGTCCCCGATTACGCATTGATGCGAAGACCAGCGATCAATCTCTTCGATGATCGTCACCGATCGCGACCAAGAGCTTAGCCCCCTCGCTGGCCGGAGCGCCGCTACCCGGGGCAAGGCCTAAAGATCCGCTAAGAAACGGAGTACCCAAACGGCAGGCGCCGCTCACCCACCGTCACACGAAAGCGCTCCGGAGAAACTCCGGAGCGCTCTCGACAGATGGGACTCACGCCTTGTCGGCGACCGCCTGCTCGATCGCCGCGATCAGGCGCGGCGCCTCCTCCGCCGGAAGGCCGCCACCCTGCGCCAGGTCGGCGTTGCCGCCACCCCGGCCGGACAACGCCGCCTTCACCAGGTCCTGCGCGGAGATGCCACGGCTCTTCGCCGCGCCGTTGATCGCGACGATCAGCGACGCCTTGCCGTTGGACCGGGAGGTCACCGCGACCACCGCGGGACGCGCCGCGTCGATCTTGCCGCGGATCTCCTGCGCCAGCGTCCGCACGTCGTTACCGGCCGCGCCCTCCGGCGCCTCGGTGCCCACATACGCCACACCACGCACGTCCTTCGCCTGGCCGGCCAGTGCGGCCGCCCCGCCGAGGACCATCTGCGCCCGCAGCTTCTCCAACTCCTTCTCCGCGTCGCGCAGCGCCGTGACGGTCTGCTCGACCCGGTCGGCGACCTGCTCGCCGGGCACCCGGAACAGGTCGGCGAGACGGGACACCAGCAGGTGCTCCTTCGCCAGGAAGCTGAACGCGTCCAGGCCGACGAGCGCCTCCACCCGGCGGACCCCGGAGCCGATCGACGACTCGTTGAGGATCTTCACCAGACCGAGCTGGCCGGAACGCGCCACGTGCGTGCCACCGCACAGCTCACGGGCGTAGTCGCCGACCTCGACCACCCGGACCTCGTCGCCGTACTTCTCGCCGAACAGCGCCATCGCGCCGAGCCGCCGCGCCTCCTCCTGCGAGGTGACGAACGCGTTGACCTCGAGGTCGCGCAGCAGCACCTCGTTGATCTGCTGCTCGACGTCGAACAGCACCGACGGGTTCACCGCGCCCGGCGTGTGGAAGTCGAACCGCAGCCGGCCCGGCGCGTTCAGCGAACCCGCCTGGGTCGCCGACTCGCCGAGGAAGTTACGCATCGTCTGGTGCACCAGGTGCGTCGCCGTGTGCGACCGGGAGATCGCCTTACGCCGGTTCACGTCGATCTCGGCCAGCGCCGTCTCGCCCGCGCGCACCTCGCCCTGGACCACCCGCGCCTTGTGCACGATCAGGCCCGGCAGCGGCTGCTGCACGTCGACGATCTCCAGCCGGCCGCCGCCCACGTTGATCACACCCGAGTCGGCCTGCTGGCCACCGCCCTCCGCATAGAACGGGGTGGTGTCCAGGACCAGCTCGACGAACTCGCCCTCGCCGGCCACCTCGACACGACCGGAGTCGCCGATCAGCGCACGGACCCGCGACTCCCGGGTGATCTCCTGGTAGCCGGTGAACTCCACCGCACCGCCCGCGTCCAGCGCCGACCGGTACGCCGACATGTCCGCGTGGCCCGTCTTGCGCGCCGCCGCGTCCGCCTTCGCCGCCTTCTTCTGCTCCGCCATCAGGCGGCGGAAACCGTCCTGGTCGACCTCCAGGCCCTGCTCCTGCGCGATCTCCAGGGTCAGGTCGATCGGGAAGCCGTACGTGTCGTGCAGTTTGAACGCCTGCGAGCCGGACAGCTGCGACCTGCCCTTGTTCTTGGACTCGGCGATCGCCGAGTCCAGGATCGTGGTGCCCGCCTTCAGCGTGGAGAGGAACGCGTCCTCCTCCGCGTAGGCGTACGTGGAGATCCGGCCGAAGTCCTTCGCCAGCTCCGGGTACGACGGGGACATGCAGTCCCGGGCGATCGGCAGCAGGATCGGCAGCGCCGGCTCCTGCCAGCCGAGCAGGCGGATCGACCGGATCGCCCGGCGCATGATCCGGCGCAGCACGTAGCCACGGCCCTCGTTCGACGGCACGATGCCGTCGCCGATCAGCATCAGCGCGGTACGCACGTGGTCCGCGATCACCCGCAGGCGCACGTCGTCCGGGTGGCTCTCGGACGCCGCGTGGCCGGAGCGCTTGCCGTACTCCTTGCCGGTCATCTCCGCGGCCTTGGCCAGGATCGGCCGGACCTCGTCGATCTCGTACATGTTGTCGACGCCCTGCAGGATCGACGCGATCCGCTCCAGGCCCATGCCGGTGTCGATGTTCTGCTTCGGCAGGTCACCGACGATCGTGAACTCCTCCTTGGAGCGCACGTCGGTGATCTCGTTCTGCATGAAGACCAGGTTCCAGTACTCCAGGTACCGGTCCTCGTCGACCTCCGGGCCGCCCTCCTTGCCGTACGCCGGACCGCGGTCGTAGTACAGCTCCGAGCACGGGCCCGCCGGGCCGGGGATGCCCATCGACCAGAAGTTGTCCTTCTTGCCGCGGCGCACGATCCGCTCCGCCGGCAGGCCGGTCCGCTTCCAGATCTCCATCGCCTCGTCGTCGTCGAGGTAGACGGTCGCCCAGATCTTCTCCGGGTCGAGACCGAAACCACCCTCCGAGACCGGCTTGGTGGACAGCTCCCAGGCCAGCCGGATCGCGTCGGCCTTGAAGTAGTCACCGAACGAGAAGTTGCCGTTCATCTGGAAGAACGTGCCGTGCCGGCTGGTCTTGCCGACCTCGTCGATGTCCGGCGTCCGGATGCACTTCTGCACGCTCGCCGCACGCGAGTACGCCGGGGTCTGCTGCCCCAGGAAGAACGGGACGAACTGCACCATGCCGGCGTTGATGAACAGCAGGTTCGGGTCGTCGATAGCCGGCAGCGGGGCACTCGGGACCACCGTGTGCCCGTTCGCCTCGAAATGCGCCAGGAAGCGCCGCTTGACCTCTGCCGTCTTCATCGATTTCCCTCCTGCGAGCCGGGCTGCGCGTCGTCACGCAGATCGGCGAACTTGTCCTCATACAGCTCACCCGCGGCGAACGCCTCGTGGATCTGCTGCTCCCGCTCGGCCATGCCGTCGCGGACGTCCTCCACGAAGCTACGCAGCGACTCGACGAGGCCGCCAGCGGATTCCGACAGGGAGGTGGCGATGCCGGTCGGAGTGAACTCGTTGGCCTTCTGGTTCAGCTTGCGGACGACGAGGGCGCCGACGGCCAAGCCGACACCGAGCCACAGCAGGCGCTTCATGACGAAGTGATACCTCTCTCGCGGAACAGGCTCAGCGGGCGGCCTTGCGGCGCTGCTTGATCGCGGCGCGAACCTCGCGCTCCTCCTCGGCGGACCGGCGCGCGTTCGCCGCCTTGCGCAGGCCGTAGCCGAACGAGGCGACCTTGACCAGCGGGTTCGCGGCGGCCGCGGAGACGACGGTGACCAGGTTCGCGATGTTCGCGGACACGTTCTGAGCGTGCTCGGTCATCGTGTCGACCTTGGCGAGCTGCACGTTCACACCGTCCAAAGAGACCTGGACCTGTCCGAGTGCGACGTTCACGTTCTCCACCGTGGTGTTCACGTTCGACAACAGCGGGCCGGTCCGGTCCACCGTGTCGTTGATCGCATGGGTCGTGGCGTCGATCGTGCGCCCCAGTTTGAGGATCGGCACGGCCAGCACGAGAACGAGCATCAGAAAGGCGCCCGCCGCGATCAAACCTGCGATATCTCCGGCATCCATGTGGCGCTTTCTCCTCTTCGGGTGGTCACGGTTCGGCGGGTCGACCAACAGACCCTACCGTCCGTGACCACCGCACGCGTCACGACGTCGCGGGTGTCGGCTCTGTCTGCTGGAAGATGGAATCGTCCGTGGGCAGCACCGCGTCCGGCTGGACACCCTGCGGGCCCGGCGCCGGGTCCGTCTTGCCCCGTTCGTCCTCAATCGCGTTCCACACCTTGATGCTCACCGTCGATCCCACACACGAGGCCGGATCGACCGGCACCGGAGCCTCCGCACCCGCCTGCGGATTGCCCTCCGCCGACACCTGGTCCACCGCGCAACCCGGCAGGCCCACCGCCAGGTCCAGGGTCAGCTCGTCACGCTGCCAGCAGGTGTAGGTGCCCTCATCGGCCTTGACCGGCATCTCCGGGCAGCCCTGGACCTTGCGCTCCGACCAGCCAGCCTTCTCCAGCGCCTTCGAGTAGACCTTCGTCGTCTCCGCGAACGACTGATCCGAGTCGGACACCCGCTCCCGGAACTCGCAGACACCCAGGCACAGGCTGTTGCCGGTCTCGAAGTCCTTGTCGTTCTTCGACGCCCACGCCGGCACCTCCAGCGCATCCAGCGACGCCAGCACCGGGTCACTGGTGGCCGCGCGCACCCCGAAGAACGCCGGCAGGATCAGCAGCACGAGCGCGGCCAGCGACATCAGCGTGACCAGACGCAGGCGCCGCTGCGTACGCAGCTTGTGCCGCAGCTCGGCACTGGCCCAGCGCCCGCCGCCCTCCGGGGCGGAGGCATCCTCCGGACCGGGTCTCCCGACGGTCCCGGTCCGCGTTCCCCCGGTCTCCTCATCCGGTACGCCCGGAGCGCCCACCCGTGCACCGGCGACCACACGGCCGCTCGCGCCACCGGTCGCCGCTCCCCCGCCGACACTCGCCGTGCCCGCCGCACCGACACCCGCGGTCCCGACACCCGCGGTGCCCACGCCGGCCGTGCCCATCCCGGCCTTGCCGGCGCCGGCCGTGCCCACTCCTGCCTTGCCCACTCCCGCCTTGCCCGCTACGGCCGCGGCCTTGGCCGCCCCACCCGGCTCACGGCCGGCCTGCGCCCGTCCGGGTGCGCCCGCACCCACCGAGGCGGCGCCTGTGGCCGCACCCGCCGGTCCGCCGTCGGGACCGGGACCACCCCGGCCCGGAACCGCCGCGCCACCCCGGGCGCCCGGGCCACCGGGCCCGTCACCACGGCCGCCACGCCCCTCGGGCCCGTCCGGGCCGCGACCGGGTCCACCGGGCCGCGAGGAACCGTCCGCGCCGTCCGGTCCACGCCCGGGGACAGCGGCCCCACCGATCGCCCGGGACGGACCATCCGGACCATGACCGGGAACACCGGCCCCACCGATCGCCCGCGACGGACCATCCGGACCACGACCAGCAACACCGGCCCCACCGATCGCCCGCGACGGACCATCCGGACCACGACCAGCAACACCGGCCCCACCGATCGCCCGGGACGAACCATCCGGACCACGACCGGGTTCCACAGCCCGCGAAGGCCCCTCGAAACCATCCGGGCCACGACCGGGAACGGCAGCGCCGCCCATCGCCCGGGACGGACCGTCAGGCCCGGAGCCGGGGACAGCCGCGCCGCCCATCGCGCGAGAAGGCCCGTCGAGGCCGTCCGGCCCGCGGCGGGGGCCGCCGGCACGCTGTGGGCCGTCCGGCCCGCGGCCGGGAACAGCGGCGCCACCCATCGCCCGGGACGGGCCGTCCGGGCCCGGTCCCTGCCCGGGTACTCCGGCGCCGCCCAGGGCACGCTGCGGGCCGCGGCCGGGCAGACCCGAAGGTTCGCCGTCCATGCCGCCGGGCCCGGTGGCCATCGCCGTGTTCTGGTCACCGTCAGGACCGCCGCGGCCCGAGGCTCCGAGTGCGCGTGAGGGCCCGCCGTCCGGGCCACGACCAGGCCCACCATCCGGGCCACGACCAGGCCCACCATCCGGGCCACGGCCGGGCCCACCATCCGGGCCACGGCCGGGCAGACCCGAGGGGCCGCCACCGGGACCGCTCCCACGACGGCGCAGACCGGTCGGCCCGGTCGGCCCGCCGTCCGGGCCGATCATTCCCGGGCCACCGTCCTGATCGCCCGGGCCCCGGCCCGGGGCTCCGGCAGGGCCGGGACGTCCACGGCCGGGTCCCGCGACGCCGGCGGCACCCATCGCGGCCGCGGCCATGCCGTCCGGGCCGGTCGGGGGACGTCCGGGAACAGCCGCGCCGCCTCTCGCCGGGCCCTGGCCACGACTCTGGCCCTGGCCGGGGACACGCGCTCCGCCGCGCGGCGGGCCGTCCGGGCCTCCGCCGCCGGGCGGGCCGACCACGGCACGGCCGGGTGCGGCAGCGCCCATCGCCTGAACAGCGCCGGGACCGGCCGGGAGCGCGGGAGCACCCGCCCGTCCGGGAGCGTTGAGGCCGCTGTGCCGGCCCGTGTGTTCCTCGGGCTCGGCGGGGAAACCCCCGGCAGCGTCGGCACGGGCGGCTCGCCGGCCCGGTCCGGCCTGCTCGGGCACGTTGATGGGACCGGTACCGCGGGACTGTTCGGGCACGGCCACGGGGCCGGTGCCACGGTCCTCGCCTTGCCGCGGTCCACGCTGGCCACGGCCGGGGCGCTGGATCACGCCGGAGGTGCTGTCGGCCATCGCGCCGGCACGTCCCGGTACGACCGGGGTGCGGGCGCCCTGACGGCCGGGGACGACCGGTGGGACGACCGCGGCGCCACGCACCGGGCGGCCGTCGCCGGGTCCGATGCGGCGCGGGCCGGGAACGTCCGGGGTGCCGGTGAAGCCACCGGCTTCGGGCTCGTCGGGGTCGGCGCCCTGATTCGCGTTGCGGCGGCGGCGCTCCTCGCTCCGGGTCAGGCCCTCGGACCCGCGGCGAACGATGTTGTGGCTGCCGGTGTCGCCTCCGGGCTGCACGAACCCGTGCGCCCCGGTGTCCGTGCCGGTCTGCACGAAGCTGTGCGAGCCGGTGTCGCTGCCGGTCTGGACGAAAGCGTGTGAGCCGGTACCGGAGCGGAGTGCCCCGTCCGGCGAGCCGTGCCGGCCGGGGCGCTCGTCACCCGGGGCCGCGGCGTGGCCGGGCCGGTGGCCGGAATCCCCGTCGGCGGTGTGGCCGGGCTGCCCGCCACGGCCGGAGTGCCGGCCGGTCGGGCCCTCGGCGGTACCCTCCTCGGCCGGAGCCCGCCGGGCACGCGCCCTTCCGGGACGCTCACCGCCGGGGCCACCGCCAGGACCACCAGGACCACTTGGACCACCTGGACCGCCAGAGCCGGGACGTCCGGGAACCGCGGCGCCATACGTTCCGCCGGCGCCCCGCCCGCCCTGCTCGTATCCGTTCGGAATGGCCCCCGACTGGTGCGGGCCGACCGGCCCGGACTGATGCAGGCCACCCGGGATCGGCCCCGACTGGTGGACCGGGTCGTAGACGTTCGGAATCGGGCCGGACTGATGCACGGCGTCGCGCCCGGAGGGGACCTGACCGGACTGATGACCGGTGTCGTATCCGGAAGGAATCGGCCCGGACTGGTGAACGGGGTCGTAGCCGCGCGGAATCGGCCCGGACTGGTGCACCGCGTCATGCCCGGTGGGAATCGGCCCGGACTGGTGCACCGCGTCATGCCCGGTGGGAATCGGCCCGGACTGGTGCACGGCGTCGTACCCAGTGGGAATCGGCCCGGACTGGTGCACGGCGTCGTACCCAGTGGGAATCGGCCCGGACTGGTGCACGGCGTCGTACCCAGTGGGAATCGGGCCCGTCTGGTGCACGCCGTCGGGGCGGCCCGGTGACACCTGATCCGCCGGACGGAAACGGTCCCGTGCGGGAGCCCCCGGCGACACCGGCCGCACACCGGGGCCGGCGGACCGTGCGCCGGGCGAGACCGGCCGGACGCCGGGCGGCGTGGTCCGGCCCATCGGGATCTCCGGCGCGTTGCCGGACGGCGGGACGATCGGCGGCCCAGCGGGCTGCCGCCCGGGAAAACCCTGGCCGGACGGATCCGGCATGATCGGCCGACGGCCACCACCCGTCTCCGGGCCGACGGCGGCACGCCCACCCTGAGGCGGCGGCCCACCCCGGCGGGCGCCAGGCGGCATCTGACCGGGCACAGAAGGACCGGCCGCAGGATGACCAGGCCCACCAGGACCGCCACCAGGATGACCAGGCCCACCAGGACCGCCCCCGGGAGGACCGGACACAGAACCGGGCCCCCCAGGACCGGCCGGCATCTGGCCACCGGGCCCGGGCCCACGCCGGCCATCGGGCGGCATCTGCCCCGGACTGACCGGCCCGGCGGACATCTGACCGGGAGACACCTGCCCGGGCCGAGGCACCGGACCGGGCCGCTGCACCTGCCCAGACCGCGGCATCTGCCCAGGCGGCATCTGACCAGGAGAAACAACGCCGGGAGAAACGGCGCCGGGGGGAACAGCACCGGGAGAAACAGCACCGGGCGGAACAGCACCCGGAGGAACAACACCGGGAGAAACGGAGCCAGGAGGAACAGGCGAAACCTGAGCGGCCCGCGACACCGGCCCGGACCGCTGCCCCGGCGCCGCCTGCCACGACCCGGTGCCCTCACCGTCACCGGGCCCGGTGAACCCGTTACCCGGGTCGGCGAACCCGTCCTCACCGGGGAACGCGAAGTCGTCGTCGGGCGCCTCGTCAGGCCCCGGGGCCCGGCGACCGGACTTGCTGGTCCGCGCCTCACCGGGACGGACGCCGGGCCCGATCGCCGCGGCCTCCTCCTTGGCCGTGCGCAGATCGTCGAGCCAGCCGGTCTCCTCGCGCGGGACCTCCTGCGGGACGGCCGGCTGCTCGGCACGGCCGCCGCCACGCCCGAAGCGCCGGCGGTTCTTACCGCCCTGGCCGGCTTCGTCGTCGGGTCGTTCGGCACCCCGCCCTGTCACCGCTGTTCCTCCCCGGCACTGTCGCCGCTGTCGTCACTGCTCTCGATGCCACCGCCGGCCGGATCGGGCCCGGCCGTCGCGGACGTGACCGGGCCGGCCGTCTCCGAGTCCGCCGAAGACTGTGACTCATTCACGCCCTGAGCACCACCCGCCGCGCGGTCCGCCGTCCTCGCCGAAGCGGTGACCGGGCCGTGACCTCGCACGATCCGGCGGAGTCGCGGCACACGCTCACCGACGGCGCGTTCGGCGCCATGATCGGTCGGCCGATAGTAGTCGGTCCCGACGAGATCGTCGGGCACATACTGCTGGCGGACGACGCCGCGTGGATCGTCGTGCGGGTAGCGGTAGCCCCGGCCGTGGCCGAGCCCCCGCGAACCCGGGTAGTGCGCGTCACGCAGGTGGGGCGGCACCGGGCCGCCCCGGCCGGCGCGGACGTCGGCCATCGCCTCGCCGAGCGCGACGGTGACGCTGTTGGACTTGGGCGCGGTGGCCAGGTGCACCACGGCGTGGGCGAGGTTGAGCCCGGCCTCGGGCAGCCCGACGTTTTGCACGGCCTGGGCGGCGGCGGTGGCCACGAGCAGCGCCTGCGGGTCGGCCATGCCGACGTCCTCGCTGGCGAAGATGACGATGCGGCGGGCGATGAACCGTGGGTCCTCGCCGGCCACGAGCATCCGGGCCAGGTAGTGCAGGGCCGCGTCGGGATCGCTGCCGCGCATGCTCTTGATGAACGCGCTGATCACGTCGTAGTGGGCGTCACCGTCACGGTCGTAGCGGACCGCGGCGACGTCGACCGCTTTCTCCGCGGTGGCGAGATCGATCTCGGTGACGGACTGGGCGAGCGCGGATCCGGCCGCGGCTTCGAGGGCGGTCAGGGCTTTGCGGACGTCGCCGCTCGCCAGCCGTACCAAATGGTCCTCGGCCTCTGCGGTGAGAGTGACCGCCCCGCCCAGGCCGCGCTCGTCGGTGGTCGCGCGCCGGAGGAGGTCGCGGACGTGATCCTCGCCGAGGGACTGCAGGGTGAGCAGGACGCAGCGGGAGAGCAGGGGTGAGATGACCGAGAAGTAGGGATTCTCCGTGGTCGCGGCGAGCAGCGTGACCGTGCGGTCCTCGACGGCGGCGAGCAGTGAGTCCTGCTGGGTCTTGCTGAAACGGTGCACCTCGTCGATGAACAGCACCGTGGGCGGACCACCGTAACGTCGCTCGCGCCGGGCCGTGTCGATCACCGCGCGCACATCCTTGACCCCGGCGGTCAGGGCGGACATGGCGACGAACTTGCGGTCGGTCGCGTTGGCGACGAGGTGGGCGATGGTGGTCTTGCCGGTGCCGGGCGGTCCCCAGAGGATCACCGACATCGGGCTGGCGCCGGTGACGAGCTGCCGCAGCGGGGCGCCGGGCGCGAGCAGATGCTCCTGGCCGATCAACTCGTCCAGCGTGGTGGGCCGCATCCGCACGGGCAGCGGCGCGTCGCCCGCGGGCCGCCCGAACCCGGCGGTCGCGGCACCGGCCGGAGCCGCTGTCGGCGCGTCCGGCGAGGCGAGGGAGAAGAGCCCGTCCGTTTCCATCACAACCGACAGTACCGGCCATCCGGAGCCGATCAGAAACGCCGCCTTCCGTCCTGTGGATAACCTTCGAGCAGCGACGACGCTCTCACCGAGAGTGGCGGAAAACACCTCCGGCCCGCCCCCGGGGGAAGGGCGGGCCGGAGTTGCCGGAGGGCTGACGGATCAGCCGCGGCCCGGGCGGCGGCCGTAGAAACGGCGACCGGAACCCGTGCCGGCACCGGCGCGCGGCCCGCTGCCGATGCCCGCCAGGTAGAGGGCGAGCAGCAGCAGACCGAGCGACGCCATGGTCGAGAAGTTGAACAGGTCAGGGGCGCCGAAGTTGGTGTCGAGCAGGTCGGCGAGCAGGTAGATGCCGAAGACTACGGCGGCGGCGATGGCGAGCATCGGATCCTCCGGGGGGGGTGTCAGAGAGCCAGTGACTCGCTGGTACCCGAAGGGGCGGGTTCCCGAAACACGGTCGCCGATTTCACCAGATAGAGCGGGGCCGCGGCGGCCAGCACCAGTGCTCCGGTGAGGATCGCCACCGGCGTGCCGGCTCCGGCGGCCACCGCGGTCAGGACGACCGCCCCGATCGCGAAGCCCGGCGCGGCGACCATCGAGTTGAGCGAGAGCAGACTCGTCCGGAACTCCCCCTCGGCCTGCCGGTGCAGCAGCCCGGAATGCACCGGGTTGGCCGCGCCGTGCACCGCGTAGCAGAGCAGGAACGCGCCGATCACCCCGGCCGGACCGGCCAGCACCGCCATCCCCGCGATGGTCAGGCCCTGACCGATGCGCAGGGCGAACCCGGTCCACCGGGCGCCGATCCGCCGGCTGAGCAGCGGCACCAGGGCGGCGCCGGCTCCCGCGCCGGCCCAGGCGACCGCGCTGACCGGCCCCATCAGCGGCCCGGCGGCCGTGGTCACCTCGCTGAGCCGCACCGGCATCAGCTGCTCGAAGGTGACCATGCCGAAACTCCACAGGAACTCCACGCCGATCAACGCGAGAACCACACGGGAGCGCCGGACCAGACCCAGCGCGGCACCGATCGCCGCCGGCGCTCCGCGCAGCGGGACCCTGCCGCGAGCGGGGCGATCCTCGGCCATCAGCAGCGCCACGGCCGCCGTCGCGATCAGGCTCAGGGCAAGAGCGATCAGCACGGGTACGGTCAACGCGCTCACCCGTCCGAGCGGTCCGAGGCCGGCCGGCCCGAGCCAGACCACACCACCACCGGCCAGGGCCGCCCCCGCGATCACCAGACTGGACGCGATGCCACCCCGGCTCAGACCGGTCTCGATGTCGGCATCCGGGTCGGCGGCCAACGCACTGTCGACGAACCAGGACTCCAGCGGCCCGCTGTCCAGCGCCCGGTAGACGCCCTGGAGCAGGTAGACCACGCTGAGCAGCAGCACCGAGTCGGCGACCGCGAGCAGCGCCAGCGAGGCCAGGTTGACCAGCCCGGCGACCAGCAGCACCGGCCGTCGCCCGAGCGCGTCGGCGAGCCCGCCGGTGGGCAGCTCCAGCAGCAGCACGACGATGCCCTGGATGGCGACGGCCGAGCCGACCTGGACGATGGTGAGCCCGCGCTCCAGTGGTAGCAGCACCAGGACCGGGACGAGCAGGCCGACCGGCAGCCAGCGCAGCGCGGTCAGGATCAGGAAACGCGAACGGACCTGGGCCGCGGTCATCGCTCGTCCTCCACATAGGGCATCGCGCCGTAGAAGAACAGCACCTGGCGCGCCTCCGCCGGAGGATCGGCCAGCGCCCGGAGCCGGTGCCTCTCGACCAGCTCCTCCAGCTCGCCCTGCATCTCCCGCAGCTGTTGCGGGGCCATGGTGAACGCGTAGTCACCCATGCCGGCGACGTCACGCCACTCCGGCGACTCGGACGGGGCGACCAGCCGCCACGCCTCGACCCGGCGGACCAGCTGGTTGAGCTGATAGGACTCCAGCCAGTCGACGGCGGCGGCCGCGTCGGGATCGTCCGGATAGTCGCTGCGCTGCCAGCTGGACAGCTCGTGCAGGGCCCGCCACCAGCGCTGCCGGCCGCTGCCGGGGCGGTCCTCCTCGACGACGAGGCCGGCGTCGGCGAGCTGGCGCAGGTGGTAGCTGGTGGCGCCGGTGTTGGTCTGGAGGGCCTCGGCGAGGCGGGTGGCGGTCGCCGGGCCGGCCAGCCGCAGCTCCCCGAGCAGGCGGATCCGCAGGGGGTGGGCGAGCACCCGGATCTGCCGGGAGCTCAGGTGCACCTCGGTCATGCGCTCATCGCTCGTCATGGATCCACAATAACTGTGCACAGAAGCTATGCACAATTACTTTGCATACAACTCACGAAAAAGGCCGGCGACCCGGGTCGCCGGCCTTCCGGTGGAGCTCAGTGGGAGTGCTGGACCGGCGCCGCCTGGCCGTCGGTACCGGGCGCGCCCGCCGCGGCCTTCGGCTTCGCGTCGATGCCGGCCTCCAGGCGCTGCTGCGCCGTGATCGGGGTCGGCGCGGTGGTCAGCGGGTCGAAACCGCCCCGCGTCTTCGGGAAGGCGATCACCTCACGGATCGACTCGTTACCGCTGAGCAGCATGCACGTCCGGTCCCAGCCGAGCGCGATGCCGGCGTGCGGGGGCGGGCCGTACTTGAACGCCTCCAGCAGGAAGCCGAACTTGTCCGCGGCCTCCTCCGGCGTGATGCCCAGCAGGTCGAACACCCGGCTCTGCACGTCGGCGCGGTGAATACGGACCGAGCCGCCACCGATCTCGTTGCCGTTCACGACGATGTCGTACGCGTACGCCAGCGCCTTGTCCGGAGCCGACTCGAAGGAGTCGATCCACTCCTCGTTCGGCGAGGTGAACGGGTGGTGCACGGCCGTCCAGCCGCCGTCGTCCGTCTTCTCGAACATCGGCGCGTCGACGACCCAGCAGAACGCCCACGCCGACTCGTCGATCAGGCCCGCCCGCTTGGCGATCTCGATCCGGGCCGCGCCGAGCAGCTCCTGGGCCTCGCGGCGCTCGGTGGCCGCGGCGAAGAACACCGCGTCACCCGGTTTCGCACCGACCTGGTCGGCCAGGCCGGACAGGTGCTCGGGCGACAGGTTCTTCGCGACCGGGCCCTTCGGCTCGCCGGTCTCGGCGTCGAGCACCACGTAGGCCAGGCCGCGGGCACCGCGGGCCTTCGCCCAGTCCTGCCAGCCGTCCAGCTCCTTGCGGGTCTGCCCGGCACCGCCCGGCATCACGACGGCACCGACGTAGCCACCGGCGTCGATCGCACCGGCGAACACCCGGAACGCGGTGCCGCGCAGGTAGTCGGTCAGCTCGACCAGCTCGACGCCGTAGCGCAGGTCGGGCTTGTCGGAACCGTAGCGGTTCATCGCGTCGGTCCAGGTGATCCGCGGGATCGGCAGCTGCACCTGGTAGTCGGCGAGCTCGCTCCACAGCCGGGAGACGATCTCCTCACCGAGCTCGATGATGTCCTCTTGCGTGACGAACGACATCTCGATGTCGAGCTGGGTGAACTCCGGCTGCCGGTCGGCGCGGAAGTCCTCGTCCCGGTAGCAGCGGGCGATCTGGTAGTAGCGCTCCATGCCGGCGACCATCAGGAGCTGTTTGAACAGCTGCGGGGACTGCGGCAGCGCATACCACGTACCCGGCTGGAGACGGACCGGGACCAGGAAGTCGCGGGCACCCTCCGGCGTCGAGCGGGTCAGCGTCGGCGTCTCGATCTCGTTGAAGTCGCGGGCGTGCAGCACCTCGCGGGCGATCTGGTTGGCGCGGCTGCGCAGGCGCAGCGCCTTCGCCGGACCGGAACGGCGCAGGTCCAGGTAGCGGTACTTCAGCCGGAGGTCGTCGGACGCGGTGATCGTGTCGTCGACCGGCAGCGGCAGCGGGGCCGCCTCGGACAGGACGATCAGCTCGCTGGCGACCACCTCGATCTCGCCGGTCGCGAGGTCCGGGTTCTCGTTACCGGCCGGGCGGGCGTTGACCTCGCCGACGACCTTCACACAGAACTCGTTGCGCAGCGCGTGCGCGTCCTCCTCGCGGAACACCACCTGCACCACGCCGGAAGCGTCACGGAGGTCGACGAAGATGACACCGCCGTGGTCGCGCCGGCGCGCGACCCACCCGGCGAGCGTCACCGTCGTGCCGGCGTCACTCGCGCGCAGAGTGCCGGCGTCATGGGTACGGATCACGGAAACGTCTCCTAACAGAATTCGCGACCTTACAGAGTTCGCGGGGCGCACCCGACATTCTGTCAGGAGCGCCCCGCGCCGCGTGCCACGGGCCGGTCACCGGCCTCACGGAACCTGCCAGGATGTGGCACGCAGGCCGGCGGTGCCGGAGCCGCCGACGTCGATGATCTCCACGAGTACGAGCTCGGCCGGTGTCGCCGCGGTGAGGACGCACACGGCCGTACCCTTCTTGATCTCCACCGGCAGCCCGCGTCCGAGCGGGCTGGTGCGGATCGCCCGGTCGCAGCCGGCCGCGTCGGTGTCGGCGCTCGCCTCCCGGCTGCCGCCGGCCGCTCCCGGCCCGAGGCTGAGCTGGGGCGGCCGGTCGCCGCAGCCGCTCTCGTACCGGAGATCGGCGAGGGCCTCGGCCGCCGCGGCCCGCGGTTCGTCCAGGTCCACGTGCATCACCGCGGAGCACGCCGGCTGCAGGCGGATCGGCTCCTTGGCGTACGCCACCGGATATCGCTCCGGCCCCCTCACCGGAACCGCGACCGACTCCGCCACCGGGACCGGCTTCTCCGGGGTGATCACCACCGGGAGCCGGTGCGCCGGCTCCAGCGCCCGGACCACCACGAGGGTGCGCCAGGAGAAGTAGGCGGCGGCCCCGGACACCAGCAGCGCGACCAGGCTGAACAGCACCGCCGCGGCCACACCGCCCCGGCGGGGGGAGGCGGCCGGGGCGGCGGGTTCGGCCCGCACCGCGGCCGGGCGCGGAACCGCGTCGCGCAACACGGCGGCTTCCCGCTGGGCGGGCGGCGCCGCGCCGAGCGGCTCGGTGGGCCCGTCCGGATAGTCGTGATCGTGGGTGCGCTGCTGCGGCACCCGATGTCCCGCCGGAGCCGGTCGGCGGGCAGGGTCGTTGGTGGCTGCGCGGAATACGGACATGGCGGACTCCAACGGCGCAGGTGGTGAAAGCGCGCGTTCAGCGCTCAACCACCGTAAACACCATCGATCCGACGGGCCATCCCCCGCGAGGGGTCGTCACCCGGTGATTCACCCCTGCGCCGCATCGGTGAACTCGCGGACCACCTCGATCGTCCCGACGATGTGGTCTCATTTCGGCGTGCGCCTCCTAGAAGTAGGTGTGCAGCACGTCCACGACCCGCCGATCCTCGTCGACGACAGGGATGTCCCGCCACTTGTCGAAGGCCGTGCACGGGTGCGAGATCCCGAACCGGATCAGGTCTCCGGGGACCAGGGCCGGGCCCTCGACTGCCAGGTACGTGTGGTGGTCGTTGAGCTTCGTCACCCGTACCCCGATGGCCGGTTCGATCCGTCCGCCGGCCCGGCGTACCTCCTGCGGCTCCGGCAGCCCCTCGTCGAACGGCGCGTCCCGTTTGCCCATCCCGGCGATCGCCAGGCCCGGCTCGGGAGCCGAGATCACCTGGGCCCAGATCTCCAGCGCCGCCGCGAGCGACCCCTCGCCGGGCACCCGGGCGAACGGGGTCCGCTCCCGGTAGAACCCGTCGTCGTGGCTGATCGTGGCGCCGCTGCGCAGGATCAGCCGGGCCGTCTCGCGGAGGCCGCCGAGCCGCGCCACGACCCGGTCGAACCAGGCACTGCCGCCGGCCGTGACGATCGGCCGGGCGGGCAGCAGACCGGCCGCGGCCAGCCGGTGCACGCCCTCGGCGAGCTGGTCCAGATACGCGTCCACACTGTTCTGATCACGCAGCTGGCCCTCGTAGCCGGCCACCCCGGCCAGCTCCAGCCCGGGAGCCGCGGCCACCGCCCGGGCGACCGTCTCCAGCTCGTCGAGGCCCCTGACCCCGGTGCGCCCGCCGTCGTGCCCGAGCTCGACGAGCACCCGCAGCGGTCCCCCGGCCCCGGCCGCGGCGGCCACCCCGGCGAGCGAGTCGACCTGGAAGTACACCTCCCAGCCGGCGGTGCTCTCGTCGGCCAGCCAGCGCAGCGCCACCGGGTCCAGGACCTCGTTGGCGATCAGCACCCGGTCGATCCCGAGCCGCCGGAGCACGAGCGCCTGGTTCGGGGTGGCCACGGTCAGCCCCCACGCGCCGGCCTTCATCTGGGCCGCCAGCAGTCCCGGCGCCATCGTGGTCTTGGCGTGCGGCGCGAGGCCGAACCCGTGCCGCCCGGAGTACGTGGCCATGGTCGCGATGTTCGCCTCGATCGCGTCACGGCGCACCACGAGCAGTGGCCAGGTGAAGCCGCCGTCGAAGAGGCCGAGCCCCCGCGGGTCGACCGGCTCGTCCGGCGCCCAGAAGCCCTTGGCCCGCCAGTCGATCGTCATTTCGCCCTCCGCTCGTCAGACTGCTCGTCATGGTCGACAGCACGAATTCCGCCATTTTCCGCCGCAACGTGGAGCAGACGTGGGGTGACAGCGGGCGGGCGTGGCTCGCCGGGCTGCCGGGGCTGACCGCCCGGCTGATGGCCGAGTGGGAGCTGTCGCCGGCCGGGCCGCTGCCGCTGAGCATGAACTGGGTCGGCCGGGTCCGCCGGGCGGACGGGACGGGGGCCGTGCTGAAACTGGCCGTGCCGTCGGCCGGGCACCTCGCCGACGAGGCCACCGCGCTGGAGTGTTTCGGCGGGCGGGCGGCGATCACCGTGCTGGCCCGCGACGACGCCCGGGGCGCGCTGCTGCTGGAGGAGGCCCGGCCGGGCACCCCCGCGTCGTCGCTCACCGCCCACGACGACCCGGCCGCCACGGCGGTGCTGATCGACGTGATCAAGCGGCTGCACCGGCCGGCCCCGGACGGGGTGGCGCTGCCCGAGCTGTCCGGCCGGATCAGGTCGTTCCGCGGGCATCTGGCGCGTTTCCCCGGCGACGACCCGTTGCCGCGGCACCTGGTGGAACGGGCCGCCGGCCTGTTCACCGAGCTGTGCGCGAGCGCGACCGGGCGGGTGGTGCTGCACGGCGACCTGCACCACGACAACGTGCTGGCCGCCGAGCGGGAGCCGTGGCTGGCGATCGACCCGCACGGCGTGATCGGCGATCCGGGTTACGAGATCGGGGCGCTGCTCTACAACCCGGATCCGTACGCGCCGCACGAGCCGGTGCTGAACGCCGCCGAGGCCCGGATCGAGCAGCTCGCCGACGGTCTCGGCATGCCTGTCGACCGGGTGGTGGCGTGGGGGTTCGTGCAGGCGGTGCTCGCCGAGGTGTGGACCTTCGAGGGCGACGGCAAGGTGAGCACCCGGCCACTGATGCTGGCCGAGCGCCTGCTGCCGTTGCTGCCCTGATCGTCCGGGCCCGGTCACGCCGGCCCGCCGCGCAGGTCGGCGGTCATCTCGTGCAGTTCGGCGAGACGGTCGGCCAGGTCGCGGGGGTGGCCGGGGGCGTCCGGGCGGGCGTCCTCCGGCCGGGGCCCGGTGAGCGGGCGGTAGTTGACGCCGAGCGCGTCGAGGAGTTCCAGGTGCCGGGGCAGGCGGGCGGCGAAGTCCGCGAAGTCCCGTTCGGCCGGTCCCCAGACCACCTCGGCGAAGGCGCACAGCCGGGGGAACGCCATGTACTCGACCCGGCGCAGCGACTCCATGTGCTCGGTCCAGATGTTCGCCTGGGCGCCGAGGACGAGTGCTGAGGCGGGCGGCTCGTAGGCGTGGACGTCCTCCAGCGTGAGGAGCGTGCCGACCGGGGTGGGCTCGCCGGGGTCGTCGGACTGCCGGTAGTCGAGGTAGAGGTGCACGTCCGGGCAGCAGACCACCTGGTGACCGGCCCGGATCGCCACGGTGGCCGGGTCGGTGCCACGCCACGCGGCGATCACCGACCCGTCCGGGGCCCCACCGGCGAGGATCTCGTCCCAGCCGAGGACGCGACGGCCCCGGCCGGCCAGGTGGGCCGCCATCCGCGTGGTGAAATCGGCCTGCAGTTCACGACCGCCGGGCCACTCGTCGGTGGGGCACTCGTCGCCGCCGATGCCGATCACCTCGGACGGGAAGACGTCACAGAGGTGGTCGAGGACCCGGCGGCAGAAGCCGAGAGTCGCCTCGGAGAGGTTGAGGACGTGGCGGGAGATGCCCCAGGCGGTCCGGACCGGGCCGTCGAACCCGTTGCCGAGCTCCGGGTACGCCGCGACGGCCGCCTGCATGTGCCCGGGCATGTCCACCTCGGGCACCACGGTGACGTGCCGCTCCGCCGCGTACGCGACGATCCGCCGCAGGTCTGCGGTGGTGTAGAAGCCACCGTGCGGCCGATCGTCGTAGCGGTCGTGGATCCGGGAGCCGAGCATCGTCGACGAGCGCCACGCGCCGACCGAGGTGAGCCGTGGCCATCCCGGCACCTCGATCCGCCAGCCCTGGTCGTCGGTGAGATGCAGGTGCAACACGTTGAGCCGGTGAAAGGCGATCAGATCGACGAACCTGAGCACATCGGGTACGGGCATGAAGTGCCGAGCCACGTCGAGCAGCACACCCCGCCACGCGAACCGGGGCGCGTCCTCGACGCGTACGCACGGCACGTCCGGTCCCAGCTGGAGCAGTGTCTGCCGGCCGTAGAAGACGCCGGCCTCGGAGCCGCCCACCAGGTCGATGCCGTCGGGGGTGCAGGAGAGGACGTACCCCTCCGGGTGGAGACCGGGGTCGATCCGGGTCCGGACGGAGTCGCCGGCGCGGGCCGGGCCGGGTGTCACCCGTACCGAGGAAGGTTTGGGAATCAATCTTTGACCGCCCCTCCAGGCCGACAGGTTCGTTAGTGGTGCGTATACGATGCGCCTCACATTAACGAACTACTTCAGAACAAGGCGAGGCCGACATGATCGGATTGGTGGTGCACGCCGGCCACCGGGCACGCTTCGCCGACGCGGCGAGCACGCTCACCGGCGTCGAGTTCGCCTGGGCGGTCTACGAGCGCGAGGACGAGATCCGCGACCGGGTCGCCGGGCTCCTGCGGGATCACCGGCTCGACGGCCTGCTCCTGGGCCTGGCGCCGTATGCGAAGGCCCGCGACCTGCTGCCCGCCGGCCTGCCCGTCACCGTGACCCGCTCAGCCGCGCTCGACCTGGCCCTGGCCTGGGCCCGCGCCCGGGGCAACGGCTGGCCGGCCACCCCGGTCAGCGTCGACACGTTCACCACCGAGACGATCGACGAGGTGGCCGCCGCCCTCGACCTGGACCGGACGGCGATCTCGTCACTCCCGTTCGACCCGGAGCAGCCGGTCGCCGAGGTCGTCGCCTTCCACCGGGAGCACCTGGCGCGGACCGGCGCGCCGTACGTGATCAGTGTCCGGATGGATGTCGCCGCGGCGCTCGACGGGCAGACCACCGTCCTGCACGCCCTGGCCACCCCCGGCACGATCCGTGCCGACCTGCACGAACTCGCCCTGCGCGTGCACACCCGGCGGGCCGACGCGCAGCGATTCGCAGCCGGGCTGTTCCTGGTGCCCGGAGAGAGCGGTGACCTGGACCGGTTGCAGCACCTGCTGATCGACACGCCCGAGTTCGCCGACGCCTGGATCGACCGTCGCGGCACGCGCGGCGTGCTGGTGTTCGCTCCCGCGTCGCTGTTCGAGAGCGTCACCCAGCACTGGGTCGGTCTGCCCGTCCTGGCCGAGGCCCGCGAGACACTCGGCATCCGGGCCGTCGCCGGGTTCGGCATCGGCACGTCCGCGCGGCTCAGCGTCACCCTCGCCGAACGTGCCGCGGCCCGCGCCGAACAGGACACCGACCCGGGCGCCTACCTGTTCACCGGCGACGGGATGACGATCGGCCCGATGGGTGCGCCGGCCACCCCGCTCACCTACACCTACCGCGAACACGGTGAGATCGAACTCCTCGCCGGGCGGGCCGGACTCAGCCCGGCCACCCTGTCCCGTCTCGCCGCGATCGAGCGCACCCTGGACGGCCACCCGCTGTCCCCCGCCGAACTGGCCCGGACACTCGGCATCACCGACCCCAGCGGCCGGCGGCTCATCCGCAAGCTGACCAGCGCCGATCTGGTGGTCGAGACGGGCAGCGCGCAGGAGAGCCGCAAGGGCCGCCCGACCCGGCTGTACCGGCTCGCCATCACACCGGCACTGGACGCCACCCGATGATCTGGGACCTGCTGCTCACCGGCGGCTCCCCCGGTGACGTGGCCGTCCGGGACGGCCGGATCGCCGCGATCGGCGACCTGCCCCGTACCGCCCGGTCGGTCGTCGACGTGACCGGCTGCCTGGTCACCCCCGGCCTGATCGACGTGCACACCCACGTCGGGCCCGGCTACTGGGGCATCGACCCGGACCCGATCGCCTGGCGCACCGGCGTCACCACCTGGGTCGACGCCGGGTCGGCGGGCGCCTACACGGCCGCCGGGCTGCGCGCCGTCGCCCGCGCCTCCACGGTCCGGGTGCACGCCCTGCTCAACATCTCCGCCGTCGGCCTGGCCGGGCGCACCGGGGAGAGCCGCGACCTGACCAACTGCGACGTGCCGCTGGCGATCGACACCATCCAGGCCGACCGCGAACTGTTCCACGGCGTCAAGGTCCGCATCGACCGGGAGACCGTCGGCGACAACGGCGTCGAACCGCTGCGCCGCGGGCTGGCCGCCGCCGAGGCGTGCGGCGTCCCCGTCATGGTCCACATCGGCACCGCGCCACCAGCCCTCGACGAGGTCCTCGACCTGCTGCGCCCCGGCGACCTGGTGACCCACTGCGCCAGCGGGATCGCGGCACCGCTCGGCCCGGCGGTCCGCGACGCCGCCGCCCGGGGCGTACTCCTCGACCTCGGGCACGGATCCGGCGGCTTCGCCTTCGACATCCTGGAAGCGCAGCTGGATGCGGGCCTGCGCCCGTACACGATCTCCACCGACCTGCACGCCAGGTCACTTCACGGCCCGGTCTTCGACCTGCCGACCACCATGGCCAAACTGCTGGCCTGCGGCGTCACCCTGCCCGAGGTCATCGCGGCGGTCACCGAACACCCGGCGCGGGCGCTGGCCCTGCCCGGCGGTTCCCTCACGGCCGGCGACCCCGCCGACTTCGCGATCTTCGAGGTACGGCCGGAGCCGCTCACCGTCGTCGACGCACACCGGCAGACCCGTGTCTCACCTGTGCGGCTGCTCAACCGGGCGACGTACGTGGCCGGCCGCCCCCTGCCACCCCGGCTGCCCGCCGCACCCGCGCCGTGGATCCCGCTCACCGACACGCAACGGGCCGCACTGGCCCGCCGCGAACACGACATCCGCGCCCTGCTCGCCACACCACTGGTCGGCGTGGACGGCCTGGCCGAACAGTTCCCCAGAACCTCCTGAAGCCTTCCCAGAACCGAACCGAGGAGTCCCTGATGCCCAAACGCGCTGTGATCACCGACAAGGCGGCGCCGGCCGGCGGCCCGTACTCACATGCCGTGATCGCCGGCGACACCATCTACCTGGCCGGCGCGATCCCGGCGCTGCCCGACGGCACCCGGGTCACCGGCACCTTCGCCGAACAGGCACACGCCGCCTTCCGCAACCTGGCCATCGTCGCCGAGGAGGCCGGCGCCAGCCTGGACGACGCCGTCCGGGTCGGCGTCTACCTGCGCGATTTCGCCGACTTCCCGGAGATGAACGAGATCTACCGCGAGTACATCAAGGGCGACCACCTACCGGTCCGCACCACCCTGCCGGTCCCCCTGGTCGGCTTCGACATCGAAATCGACGCCATCCTCTACACCGGCGAGTAGTCACCGTCCACGGGTAGCCGGGCGCTCTCCTGGGTAGAGGGACATCCATGCCTCACACCGGAGAGTTGCTCGGCGGACGTTACCGGCTCGACGATCGGATCGCCGCCGGTGGCATGGGTGAGGTCTGGCAGGCCACCGACACCGTCCTCGGGCGGGCGGTCGCGGTCAAGACGCTGCTCGCCGACCGGGCCACCGATCCGGGGTTCCAGCGGCGTTTCCGGCATGAGGCGCAGGCCCTCGCGGCGCTGCGGCATCCGGGTGTGGTCGCCGTCTACGACTTCGGGAACACCGCCGTCGAGGACGCCTATCTGGTGATGGCCCGGGTCGAGGGGCAACCGCTGAACCGGATGCTCGCCGACCGCGGGCGCCTCTCCCCCGCCGAGACCATGTCGGTGGTGGCGCAGGCGGCCCAGGCCCTCGAAGCGGCACACGAGGCGGGGATCGTCCACCGGGACGTCAAACCCGGCAACCTGCTCATCGAACCGGACGGCACCGTCGTGCTCGTCGATTTCGGGGTGGCACGGTCGGCGCACTCCGGGACGGTCACCGGTGCGGGCGAGGTCGTCGGCACCGCCCTCTACATCGCACCCGAACAGGTCGCCCAGCATCAGGCCGGTCCTCCGGCCGACGTGTACGCACTGGGCGCCCTCGCCTACCACTGCCTGGCCGGGCATCCGCCGTTCGAGGGCCGGAACCCGATCGCGATCGCGCTCCAGCATCTGGAGGACGAGCCGCCGGAACTCCCGGGTGACGTGCCTCCGGAGGTTCGGGAGATCGTCCGGATCGCCCTGTCGAAGAAGCCCGAGGACCGTTTCTCCTCGGCAGGTGTGATGGCCGAGGCCGCACGCGTGGCGGCCGCCGGCCTCGAAGCAGGCTCCCCCGCAGCCGAGGTTGCCGGCTCTCCTACGGCCGGGATTGCCGGCTCTCCCACGGCCGGGGTTCCCGCACCAGCGACCGGATCGGACGAGGGCCTCACCGCCACCCGGGCCGGATCGCCGTGGATCGGCGCCCTCGGGATGCAACCGCTCGACGACACCTCGATCGGCGCCGTGCTCGACGACACCGCCCCCGGCGTCGTCCCGGCAGTCGTCCCACCGCGGCGACCGGCGACCCAGGACCGGACCGGCCTGGCTGCCCCGGCAGTCGTTCCCCCGCAGCGACCGGCTGCCCCGCCCGGGACCGGGCCGGAGACCCTGCCCCCGACGGGGCGCCGGCGTCTTCTGCCGCTGTTCGTGCTGGCCGCGGTCGTCCTGCTGGGCGGCATCGGGGTGCTTTTCGCGGCCGATCCGCTGGGCTGGTTCGCCGACGCGCCGAAGCCGACGACGAACGCCCCGGCCGCGCCGGTGAGTTCGGCGCCGCGATCCGCCGAGGCTCCGGCGGGTGGCGGCGACGGCGGGCGGGAGACGACCCGGCCGGAACGGACCGGGCAGACCGAGAACGACGAGCGGCCGACGACCACGGCGACGACCACCCGGCCCGCCGAGCCGACGACGACCACCGCGCCGACCGCCACCGAGACGACCGGCGAGACCGCCACCCCGACCGCGACGGCGACGACCCCGGCCGAGACCGGCGAGCCGGGCGACGACGAGACCGACCCGGGCGACACCACCGAGAACTAGGAAGGCGTGGCGGTCCACGGTCCGGTCCGGACCGTGGACCGCCACGCGGGTCAGGCGAAGACGTCCTGCTGGTAGCGGCCCGCGGCTTCCAGGGAACGCAGCCACGCCTCCGCCTCGACGGTGGTGGCACCGGTGTGGCGGCGGAAGATCGCGTACAGCTCGTCGCGGACCGCCGGCGCCATCCGGGCCCCGTCACCGCACAGGTAGATGTGCCCGCCCTGCTCGAGCAGCTCCCACACGGCGTCGCCGTGGGCGGCGAGGGCCTCCTGCACGAACCGGTGCGGGTGACCGTCGACGGCCGAGAACGCCAGGTGCAGGTCGGTCACGCCGTCGGCGGCCCACTGTTCCATCTCGGCCCGGTAGAGCCAGTCGTGCTCGGGGTGCCGGCAGCCGTAGAAGAGCTTGGCGGGGCCGCTCCCGGGCGTACCGGCGCGCTCCTGAAGGAATCCGCGCAGCGGCGCGAAACCGGTGCCCGGTCCGATCAGGATCATCGGGGTGGCCGGGTCGGCGGGGAGCCGGAACGGCGGCGAGGGAACGCGGACGTGCCCGTAGAAGACGTCGCCGGGTGACAGCCGGGCCAGGTACTGCGAGCACATGCCCCGGTAGCGACCGTTGCCGGTCCGGGACGGCCCGTCGACCAGGCCGACGGTGATCGTCACGAGGGACGGGTCGACGGCCGGCGACGACGAGATCGAGTAGAACCGCGGCTTGATCGTGCCGACCAGTTCGAGGAAGACCGCGAACGGCAGCTCGACCGCCGGGAACCGCTCCAGCAGGGACAGCACCGAGACGCGCTTGGCCAGGATCTCGTCGGCGTACAGGTCGGCGTCGGTGGTCCACGCGGTCAGCTGCCGGGTCGTCCACGGGCACTGCGTGTGCTCGGCGAGGACGGCGATCTGCCCGCGGGTGGCCGGGTCCTGCAACTCGACGAACTCGGTCAGCAGCAGGCCCGCGGTGACCGGCACACCGATCGGCAGTCCGGTCGGTCGCTCCCCGTCCTGTCCGAGGCGGATCACCAGGTCGCGGGAGACGCGCAGGGTGTGCAGTGCCCAGTCGACCAGCTCGGGATCGTTCTTGGCGTAGACGGCCAGGTGGTCGCCGGCGGAGTAGGTGACACCCTCGGGCAGCTGGACGGTGATCGCCTTGACGCCGGGCCGGGGCGCCTCGCGGCTGAAGTCCCACAGGCCGGCCGGGTCTCCGACCAGCTCCTCCACCGACATGACCATGACCGGGTGCGCCTGGGTGGAGACGACGGCCGGGCGGATCTGGTCCTCGCCGAGCACCTCGACGCTGTACCGCGGGCCACCGGCGGCCTGTGACGCGGCACCGAACTCGGCGGCCAGCGCGGTCCAGAGTCCGTTCAGCCAGCTCTGTGCCATGCCGTCGAAGTCACCGGCGGCGTCCGTCTCACCGCGCTCGACGATGGGCTGCGCGCCCGCGGCGGCGAGCTTGCCGAAGACCCTGCGGGGGTACGCCTGGTAGGTCGCCCACTGGGTGTTGCCGTTGCCCAGCACCGCGAATCGCACCGAGTCCAGCGCACCGGCCGGGATGTCGAGGTCGTCGAAGGCCTGTGCGTTGTCGGGTGCCTTGCCGTTGTAGCTGGACGTGACGACGGCGAGCAGCCCGTCGGAGGGCAGGCCGGACGCCAGTTCGTCGAGGGTCTGCACGGTCACGTCGAAACCGGACCGCCGGGCCCGGTCGGCCAGCTGCTGCGCGAGGTCCTCGGAGGTGCCCAGGTTGGACCCGTAGGCGACGCGTAGCCGTACCCCCGAAGCATGGACCTCGGCCGTCTCGGACGTCTCCTCGACCGCCTCGTCGAAGGAGAGACGCTCGTGCGCGAGACGGGGACGGACCCGCAACCGGAAACCGTCGGGCTTGATGGTGAGGGTCTGCTTGATGTGCAGCTGGTGCCCGGCCGGGTCGGAGACGGCGAACCGCTGGAGCAGCATGGCGAGCGCGAGGCGGGCCTCGGTGAGGGCGAACTGGCGGCCGATGCAGGCCCGCTCGCCGTTGCCGAACGGCTTGTAGGCGTGCGGGTGGTGCCCCGCCTTGGCCTCGGGCAGCCACCGGTCGATGTCGAACGTCTCCGGATCGGACCACGCCGACGGGTGGGTGTGCAGCGGCTTGAGGACGACCGCGATCTTCTGGTGCGCGGGGATCTCGTAGCGGCCGCCGAGTGTGGTCGCCTCGCGGGAGGCCAGGCCGATCGCGGTGATCGGCGAGTGCAGGCGCAGCGTCTCGTCGAGGATCCGCGGGATCACGTCGAGCTTCATGATCAGCTCGTAGGTGGGCACGGTGTCGCCGGGCAGGATCCGGTCGACCTCGGCGTAGGCCTGGGCCAGCACGTGCGGGTTGCGCATCAGGTGGTGCAGGGCGAAGGAGAGGGTGCCGCTGGTGGTCTCGTGACCGGCGATCAGGAAGGTGAGGACCTGGTTGCGGATGTTCTCGTCGGACAGGCGGGCTCCGGTCAGCGGGTCGGAGGCCTCGAGCATGAGGCCGAGCAGGTCGTTCGCCTTCTCGCCGGAGGCCCGGCGCGCCCGGATCACCTCGTCGACCGTCTCCTGCATTACCGCGATATCCGATTTGTACGCCGCATCGGCCCGCTTCTTCAGCCCGGTGACCATCGGCAGCTGCCGTGTCCGGTTCATCGCCTCGGTCAGCGCGCTGCCCATCGCCTGCAGGAACGGGTGCAGCTCGGCCTGCTCGAACGACCTGAACTGCTGCCCGAACCCGGCGAGCGTGATGGTGTCGAGGGCGAGCCGTGTCATGTCGTCGGAGACGTCGACCTCGGGCCGGCCGGCCCACGCGCCGACGAGGTTGCCGGCGATCTCGAGCATCTGCGGGAAGTACGCCTTCATCGACCGCTGACTGAAGGCGGGCAGCAGGATACGGTGCGCCTGACCCCACACCTCCTCCTCCTCACGCGCGGTGAAGAGGCCGTCGCCGGCGAAGTCGCGGACGTGCGCGAGCGGCGGGTCGATCGGCTTGTAGAAGCGGGTCTCGTCGCAGACCTCGGCGACCAGGTCGGGGTCGTGGACGAAGACGACGTGCCGCCCGGCGAGGTTGAGCTTGTAGATGCCGCCGGGATGCTGCGCGGCCAGATCGGCGAAGAACCGGTGCGTGCCCTCCACCGGAACCTGCAGGCCGTTGCCGACGATCGGCAGTCCGCGGGGGGTGGGAATCGCGGCGGTCACGGGGGATCCTCCTCAGCCATACGGTGTATGTCTACTACCATACGGCGTATGGCTGAAGGCGTTAAGTCGGGTGATCAACGTTTAACAAAGGGCGCAATCCTCCAAGCGGCCCTGAATATCGTCGACGCGGACGGAGTCGACGCGCTGAGCATGCGGAAACTCGCAGGTCAGCTGGGGGTCAATCCCATGTCGATCTACCACCACGTGGAGAACAAGGCGGCCCTTCTGGACGGTCTGACCCGCCTGGTCACCGATGGCGCACGTCACATCGCGGTCGGGGACGGAACGTGGCAGGAACAATTGCGAAACCTGGCGTACGAGTTCCGGTCGCTCAGCCTCGCCCACCGCAACCTGATCCGGTACGCCTTCGCCAGCGACGACTTCATCCAGCGCGACGGCCCGATGTGGCGGACCCTCTGCACCGTGCTGCGCTCCGCCGGTCTGCCCGAGCCCGAGGTCGAGCGGACCGGCGCGGTCCTGGCCGTCCTCGTCGGCGGCCTGCTGCACACCGAGGTCAACGGCACCATGCGCCGGCTGATCGGTTCCGGCCACGCCGACGACGCCGGTTTCGCCCTCGCGGTGGACCTGCTGATCGCCGGCGTGGCCGCCCGCGTGTGAAGGCTCCGGAACCATGGGGTGGCGGGGCCGTTCCGTGTTTTGATCACTCAGGGGTTACACGTCCGAAACTTCCACCTGCGAGCATTCCGGGGCGCGATCAGCAGGAGGTTCCCTTTGTTCCTCAGCCAGCACGAGCAGGAACGCCTGCTCATCCACGTCGCGGCCGACGTCGCCCAGCGACGCCGGGACCGCGGCCTGCGGCTCAACTATCCGGAGGCCACCGCCATCATCACCGCCTTCCTGTTGGAGGGGGCACGCGACGGGCGCACCGTCGCCGAGCTGATGGACGCCGGGCGACGGGTGCTCACCCGGGAGGACGTCCTGGACGGTGTGCCCGAGATGCTGGCCGAGGTGCAGGTCGAGGCCACCTTCCCGGACGGCACCAAGCTCGTCACCGTGCACGGGCCGATCTCATGATCCCTGGTGAGATCCTCTTCGGCGACGGCGACATCGAGATCAACGCCGGCCGCCCGACCGTCTCCCTGACCGTGCGCAACACCGGTGACCGCCCGGTCCAGGTGGGCTCGCACTTCCACTTCGCCGAGTCCAACGCGGCGCTGGAGTTCGACCGGACCGCGGCCTGGGGTCACCGGCTCGCCATCCCGGCCGGCACGTCGGTGCGTTTCGAGCCCGGCATCCCCCGCGACATCACCCTCGTGGCGCTCGCCGGCAACCGCATCGTGCCCGGCCTGCGCGGCCTGGCCGGGGGGCCGCTCGACCAGCCCCCAGCGGCGCCCGAGCCCGACCCCACCGACATCGAGCCGGCCGGCTCCCTCGACGAGGACACCGGCGAGGGCGAGCACAACGGGAGCCCCCGATGACATCGCTGGAACGCAGTCGCTACGCGGCCCTCCTCGGGCCCACCAGGGGTGACCGGATCCGGCTCGCCGACACCAACCTGCTGATCGAGATCGAGGAGGACCGCAGCTCCGGCCCGGTCCCCGGGGACGAGGTCGTCTTCGGCGGCGGCAAGGTCATCCGCGAATCGATGGGGCAGGGCCGGGCCACCCGCGCCGAGGGCGCCCCCGACACCGTCATCACCGGCGTCGTCGTCCTCGACCACTGGGGCATCGTCAAGGCCGACGTCGGCATCCGCGACGGCCGGATCGTCGCCATCGGCAAGGCCGGCAACCCGGACACCATGGACGGTGTGCACCCCGACCTGGTCATCGGCCCGGGCACGCAGATCCTCGCCGGCAACGGCAAGATCCTCACGGCCGGCGCGATCGACAGCCACGTGCACCTGATCAGCCCGACCATCCTGGACACCGCGCTCGCCGCCGGCATCACCACCATCATCGGCGGCGGCACCGGCCCGGACGAGGGCACCAAGGCCACCACCGTGACGCCGAACTCCTGGCACCTGGCCCGGATGCTGGAGTCCCTGGACAGCTGGCCGATCAACGTGCTGCTGCTCGGCAAGGGCAACACGATGTCCGCCGAGTCGATGTGGGAGCAGCTGCGCGGCGGCGCCGGCGGTTTCAAGCTGCACGAGGACTGGGGCACCACGCCCGCCGCGATCGACGCCTGCCTGAAGGTGTGCGACGCGTCCGGCGTGCAGGTGGCGATCCACACCGACACCCTGAACGAGGCCGGGTTCGTCGAGGAGACGCTGCGGGCCATCGCCGGACGGTCGATCCACGCCTACCACACCGAGGGCGCGGGCGGCGGCCACGCACCGGACATCATCACCGTCGCGTCGCACCCGAACATCCTGCCGTCGTCGACCAACCCGACCCGGCCGTACACCCGCAACACCCTCAGCGAGCACCTGGACATGCTGATGGTCTGCCACCACCTGAACTCGTCGGTGCCGGAGGATCTGGCGTTCGCCGAGAGCCGGATCCGGCCGTCCACCATGGCCGCCGAGGACTACCTGCACGACCTGGGCGCCATCTCGATGATCGGGTCGGACTCGCAGGCCATGGGGCGGGTGGGTGAGGTCGTCACCCGTACCTGGCAGACCGCGCACGTCATGAAGGCCCGGGTCGGCGCCCTCGCCGGAGACGGCGCCGCCGACAACAACCGGGCCAAGCGGTACGTCGCGAAGTACACCATCTGCCCGGCGCGGGCGCACGGCATGGACGCCCAGGTCGGCTCGGTCGAGCCGGGCAAGCTCGCCGACCTGGTCCTGTGGGACCCGGCGTTCTTCGGGGTACGGCCGGCGGTCGTCCTCAAGGGCGGCATGATCGCCTACGCGCAGATGGGCGACGCGAACGCCTCGATCCCCACGCCGCAGCCGATGCTGCCCCGGCCGATGTTCGGCGCCTACGGCGTGGTCCCGGCGCAGACGTCGGTGGCGTTCGTCGCGCCGGCCGCCATCGATGCCCTGCTCAGCGACCGGATCGGGGTGAAGCGGGCGCTCGTGCCGGTCGGCGACACCCGCTCGGTCGGCAAGGCGGACATGCCGCTGAACGACGCCATGCCCCGCATCGAGGTCAAGGCGGACACCTTCGAGGTGCGCATCGACGGCCAGGTGATCGAGCCGGAGCCGGTCGACGTCCTGCCGATGGCGCAGCGCTATTTCCTGTTCTGATCGAGCCCTGAATGAGCCTCGCCACCCTGCTCCTGCTCGCCGACGGGCGGCTGCCCTCCGGAGGCCACGCGCACTCCGGGGGGCTGGAGCCGCAGATCGCCGCCGGGCGGGTCCGCAACGTCGGTGACCTGGACGGTTTCCTGCGCGGCAAGCTGGCCACCAGCGGCCTGGTCTCGGCGGCGTTCGCGGCCGCGGCCTGCGCCGACACCGGGCGTGCCGCCGAACTGGACGCCGGCCTGGACGCCCGTACCCCGTCCCCGGCCCTGCGCCGGGCGTCGCGGGGCCAGGGCCGGGCGCTGCTGCGGGCCGGCCGGGCCATGTGGCCGGTCCCGGTGATCGGCCGGGAGCCCCATCAGCCGGTCGCGCTGGGCGCTCTGGCGGCGGCCGCCGGTCTGACACCGGTCGAGGCGGCGGTCGCCGCGGCGCACGGCACGACCACCGGCTCGGCGAGTGCGGCGGTCCGGCTGCTGGGCCTCGATCCGTACGCGGTGCACGCCCTGCTGGCGCGGCTCGCTCCCGAATGTGACCGCATCGCCGCGGCCGCGGCGGCCCGGTCCGGCGACCCGGTCGACGAACTCCCGGCCGCGGGCGCCCCCCTGCTCGACATCGGCGCCGAGCACCACGCCACCTGGGAGGTCCGCCTCTTCGCGTCATGAGGAGGACCGGCCACCCGCAGCCTGAAGGGCAGGAGACACATGCATCCGGAACTGCACGAACACGGCCCCGACGAGGTCCCGCACACGCACCCGGACCCCGGCGTCGACCCGCACACGCCGCTCGGCGACGGCCCCCGGGCGCTGCGCATCGGCATCGGCGGCCCGGTCGGCTCCGGCAAGACCGCACTTGTCGCGGCGCTGTGCCGGGCGCTCGGCGACGAGATCCGCCTCGCGGTCGTGACCAACGACATCTACACCACCGAGGACGCCGACTTCCTGCTGCGCAACGGCGTCCTGCCGGCCGAGCGGATCCGCGCCGTGGAGACCGGCTGCTGCCCGCACACCGCGATCCGCGACGACATCTCGGCCAATCTGGACGCCGTCGAGGATCTCGAGGAGAAGCTCGGCCCGCTGGACCTGGTGCTGGTGGAGAGCGGCGGCGACAACCTGACCGCCACGTTCAGCAAGGGGCTGATCGACCAGCAGATCTTCGTGGTCGACGTGTCCGGTGGCGACAAGGTGCCCCGCAAGGGTGGCCCCGGTGTGACGACCGCCGACCTGCTCGTGATCAACAAGACCGACCTGGCCCCGATGGTCGGTGCGGATCTGTCGGTGATGGACCGGGACGCGAAGGCCCGGCGGCACGAGCTGCCCACGGTGTTCCTGTCGCTGGCCGAGGACAGGCAGGCCACCCCGGTCGCCGACTGGATCCGCGGCCTGGTCGCGGCCCGGGTCTGAGGTGCGGGCCGAAGCCAGGGTCGTCGCCGAGAGCGACGGGCGCGGCGGGACCCGGCTCGCCGTGCTGCGTGGCGAGTCGCCGCTGCTGCTGCGCCGCACCGGGCGGCCGGCCGGCGGCGGGCTGACGGTGCATCTGGTCGGCGGCGCGGCCGGTCCGCTGCGCGGCGACGAGCTGCGCCTGGACGTCGTGGTGGGGCCGGGTGCCCGTCTGGAGATGCTCAGCGTGGCGGCGTCCCTGGCCCTGCCGGGCCGGCCGGCGCCGCCGTCCCGGCTCACCGTGACCGCGTCGGTGGCGGCCGGCGGGACGCTGCGGTGGCTGCCGGAACCGCTGATCGCCGCGGCGGGCTGCGACCACGACGTGGTGACGCGGGTGGACGTGGCCGAGGGCGGGACGCTGCTGTGGCGCGACGATCTGGTCTGCGGGCGGCATCGGGAGGCGTCGGGAGCGGTTAGAGCCGACACCCTCATCCGGTACGCCGGAGCCGCTCTATACCGTCATGAGCTGGCCGTCGGGCCGGGCGCGCCGGGCTGGGACGGCGCCGCGGTGCTGGGTGGTGGCCGTGCCGTCGGCACGGTGGTGGTGGCCGGCCCGGATCTGCCGGAGGCGACGGTCCTGGGGCCGGACGCCGCGGCGATGCGGCTGGCCGGGCCCGGTGTGCTGGCGACCGCCGTGGGTGAGGACATCCGGCGGGTCAAGGCGGCGCTCGACCCGTGGTGCGAGGCGAGGTTCCCGCTGCCCGTCATGGTGTGAACGGTGGACGGCCGTGATCCGGCCGCCCACCGGTTCCGGACGGATCTCAGGCGGCGACCGCGATCGGCACGCCGTGGCTGTCGGTCAGCGCCAGCCTGGTGTGCAGGCTGCCCTGTTGCGCCACCTTCGCGAAATACTCGGTACGCCGCCGTTGCAGGCAGCCCTTCCTGGTCCGCGGGCCACCGGCCGCGACCGTGAGCAGTTCCGGCGCGAGCGAGCTGTTCAGGCCCTCCCGCAGCAGCCGCAGGGCCTCGGTGCGCAGCTGGGAGATCCGCGACTCGGTGACGCCGAGCCGGGCCGCCACCTCGCTGAGCGGCTGTTCCTGCAGGAAGGACTCCTGCACCACCTGCCGCAGGCGTTCCGGCAGCGCCTGGATCGCCTGGTGGAGGTAGCCGAGGCGTTCCCGCTTGAGCAGCAGGTCCTCGGGTCCTTCGGAAGTCTCCGGCACCATCTCCTCGGCGGCTCCGGTGGGGAATCCCTGGAGGCTGAGCAGGGAGGCCTTCTGCACGTCGTCCTCGACACTGGCCAGCTCGTTGATGCCGATGCCGAGTATCTCGGCCACCTCGGCGTCACTGGGTGTCCGGCCGAGCGCGGCGGTGAGCTCCTGCCGGGCGGCGGCGGCCCGCCGGGCCCGGGCCCGCACCGATCGGCTGGCCCAGTCCTGTCCGCGCAGTTCGTCGAGAAGGGCTCCCCTGATCCGGACCGCGGCGAAACGATGGAAGGGGATGCCGCGGGTCACGTCGAACGAGCGGGCCGCGCCGAGCAGCGCCGCGAAACCGGCTGACGAAAGGTCATCTGCGTGGACATGGCCGGGTACCCGGTTGAGCAATTCCCGGACCAGATGGCCAACCATCGGCATGTTCTCGCGGATCAGGTCCTCGATGTCGCGCGCGGACGGCGCGTCGTGAATCGTGCCGATGGTGGCGGGGAGTTCGGTCGTGGTGGTCACGTAGTCCTCCTCGCTGGTACTAACCGGCTGGGAAAACCGGCTGACGAGAAGAACAGTGGCCGCCTAAAGGTGCAGCGGCGGCCGAACTCGGTTGCTTTTGTGGAGTTTTTTCATGAAAAACCTCAGGCCAGGGAGGACCACCACGGACCAACCGGGTTTAAACACGGAACCCGGCCGTAGTTCACGGCCGGGTTCAGAAAACTGGGGACGTCAACGGAGCACCGGGGTCCGCAGCGCCGCCACCTCGGCCAGCTCCTCGTGCACCCAGGCCATCCGCCGGACCGCGATCTCCGGGTGATCGCCGAACTCCTCCGCCACACCGGCGGCGCAGCCGTCGCTGCCATACCTGAGGATCATCGCGGTGATCGCCTCCTCCAGGGCCACCCGGGAGGGGCTCTGGGACGGCTGGAGGTACGAGACGAACAACGCCTCGGCGGCCAGATCCTTCACTGCTGTGCTGATCATTTCTGTCGAACTCCCCGATGTCGACGACCTGCTTGAACTCGGCTGACACCACTGACCCGGGCTCTCGCCCATCATCCGCTCGGGTGTCAAACGGGCCGGCAGCCACGCCGTGCCAAAATGCCGTAATCCGGACGTCCGGATCGGAGCAGAAGCGCCTGTCGGTCTGAGTTCACCGTAACGCGATCGCCGGACCTCCGGCCTCTGGTTTTCGCGTGCCGGAGGTCTGCTGGCTTTTCGGGGCCGAACGGACGGGATGTACCGCCGTTCCTACTACCCCGTGGTCGGGCACACGTCGACATCCGCGTCACAGTCGTCGTTCACCGTGGGCGGAGGGGTCGGTGTCGGCGACGACTCGCCGACACCCGGGTTCTCCGACGGCGACGGAGACGGCGAGTCCGACGGCGGCGGCGGTGGCGGTGACGGGGCGATCGACGGCTGGCTCGACGACGGGGCCGCGGTCGGACTGGCCGACGGCGAGGCGCTCGTGCCCGGGCCGGTGCTCGGCTTGACGGTGCCGGTGGTGGACGGCGTCGGCACCAGGGTCACGCTGCCGCTGGGGCCGATCGAGATACCCGGCGACGTGACCGGGTCACCGAAGCGGACCTCACCGTTCTCCAGGTGCTCGACCGGCAGGGACGGCTGGCCGGGTTCGGCCGACACGTACGTCTCGCAGGTCTTGCCGTTGAGCTTGAAGACCATCGGCGGCAGGTTGCTCTCGGTGTAGCGCCCGGTGATCTGCATGGTGGTGGTGCGCTGCGGGTTGATCGGGGCCTTCGAGGTCACCCGGATCTCGCGGTCCTCCTGTGCCAGGGCGACCTTGCCGTTGCCGGAGAGGGTCTGGTCCCCGTTCATCAGGAACCACAGGTTCCACGCGGGCACCGGGACGTCGGCGCGGTTGGCCAGCGTCACCTGCGCCTTGAACTTGCCGCCGGTGTCCGACCAGACCGCGTAACTGACCACGCACTCGCCGGAGACCGGGACGACCGCGGGGCCCGGGATGGCACCGGCCTGCGAGGTGGTGCGTGGCTGACCGAGCTCCGTCCAGCCGTAGGTGAGGGCACTCAGCAGGGCGACCGTGCCGGCGACCACGACGATACGGCGGGCCCGCACCGTGCCGCGCCGCGGCGGGCGGCCGTCCGGCGGCGCCGACGACGGGCCACCCGAACCGTGCCGCAGCGGCGGTGACGGCGGGGAGACCGGCGCGGCATACGGCTCGGGGCTGGACACCGGGTACACCGGCTCCGGGCCGGTCGGCGGCTCCGCGCCCACCGTGGGCCGCTCACCGGCCGCCACACTCGCCGCGGCGGCCGCCGGGCCGAAGCCGGAGTACGGATACCCGGACGGGAGGATGAAGGTGTCCTCGCCGTCCTCCCAGTCGGCGTCGAAGCCCGAGGTGACCGGCGGTGCGCCGGCCGCGATCGTGGCCAGCGCACCGGCCAGCTCGGCGCTGGACGGCCGGTCGCCGGGGTGCTTCTCCAGGCAGCGGGCGATCAGCGCGTCGACCACCTGGGGCAGGCCGTCCACCGGGGGCAGCGGCTCGGGCTCCACGTACTGATGGGCACGCAGCAGGGCGGTGGTGGTGCCGACGTCCCACGGGAGCTGGCCGATCAGCATCCGGTAGATCAGCAGACCGACCGCGTAGACGTCGGTGGCCGGGCTGACCTGGCCGCCCTCCAGCCGCTCGGGGGCCAGGTAGGCCGGTGTGCCCATCAGGCTGCCGTCGGGGTCGGTGTCGTTCTCCCCGATGAGGGCCGAGATCCCGAAGTCGACGACCTTGGCGCCGGACGGGGTGAGCATCACGTTGGCCGGGGTCACGTCGCGGTGCACGATGCCCCGGGAGTGCGCCGACGCCAGCGCCGCGGCGACCTCGGCGCTGATCCGCGCCGCGGTGGGCCACGGCAGGGTCCGCACCCGGGCCAGGACGGCCGCCAGGGACTCGCCGTCGACCAGCTCCATCACGACGTAGGGGACCGGCTCACCGTCGACCGTGGTGGCCTCGCCGTAGTCGTAGACATTCGTGATGTTCGGGTGGGTGAGCCGCGCCGCGGCCTGGGCCTCCGCACGCAGCCTGCGCCGGAACGACGGATCGGCGCTCGTCGAGGGTGGCAGGACCTTGACCGCGACCTGCCGCCCGAGCACCTCGTCGAACCCACGCCAAACCACTGACATCCCGCCGGCGCCGAGGCGCTCGACCAGTCGGTACCGACCGGCGAGCAATCCCGAACCGGGCAGGTCCGCCGTGCTCATGTGCCCCCACATGCGCGCTACTGAGGAAAACGCCGGACCGCACCGCCATGCCGTCCGACGCCGGGCGAGTCGGGCCCGACCATCGGACTCCGAGCATCCCCCATCGACGGCGTGGATGTTAGTACCTATCGGCCGTCAGTACGAGCGGCCACCATGCGATCTACCTGCGGGTCATTACCGAGCGTCGGCCTGGTTGATCCCCTCGTAAGAGTGATACCGGGAGCGCTGCGTGACCGACGAGGTACAGAATGCCCGGTTCGTCAGAACTTTCATTCTCAACCAATCGAGTGAGCATCGGACAGAGCCACTCACCCAAGGTCAACGGACAGCTACGCAGGGAGATCAATTCTGTCCATGATCTGTCAACCGCGAACCGGCGCCGGAGTGGGCCGATGGGCCGCATGGCGGGACGGCAGCGCCGCCACTCCGGCCCGCACCGGTGTACCCCCGGCCGGCACCGCGCCCAGCTCGGTCAGCCAGGCCCGGATCGGCGCCCACTTCTCATAGATCACCAGAACCACCTCACCGGGTACGGCCAGCCGCAGCGCCTCGGTCACGGCATCGCGGTAGCCGTCCGCCCGTACCGCGGTCAGCTGCGGACGGCGGGCCCGCATCTCGCGCTCGACCAGGCCGGACACCTCGCCGGGCGCGCGGCCCCGCGGATCGGTGTCCTCGTAGAGCACCACCCGGGTCAGCCCGTCGGCCAGCACCTGCGCCGACGCGGCGAGCAGATCGTCCCGGCGGTCACCGGGCAGGGTCACCGCCGCCACGCAACGCTCGGGACCCCACAGGCGGTGCAGCGTGCGCAGGGTGGCGGCCAGCGCGGCCGGGTTGTGCGCATAGTCGACGAACACCGCGACGTCGCCGAGACGGAACAGCGTGCCCCGGCCCGGGTTCGCCACACCCGGGTCGAACTCGGACAGCCGGTCGGCCAGGTTCTCCGGGCGGGCACCGAGCGCGCGGGCGGCGGCGATCGCGGCCAGGGTGTTGGCCGCCACGTGCAGGGCCGCTCCCCCGTACGCCCCCGGCACCTCGGCCAGCCGCAGCAGAGGCATCCGCCGCGCCCCGGTCGCCTGGACCAGCCAGCCGTCGTGCAGCACGTAGGCCGCCCCGCCCCGGGACAGGTGCTCGGTCAGCACCGGGTTCTCGGGGTCCAGCGAGAACCACACCAGCCGCTTGCGGTCGGCCCGCACCCGGGGCCGGTCGGCCAGGCTGCGCACCCACGGGTCGTCGGCGTTGAGCACGAGCGTCCCGCCGTCCCGGACCCGCTCGGCCACCACCGCCTTGACGTGCGCCAGGTCCTCGATCGAGTCCAGCCCGTCCTGGCCCAGGTGGTCGGCGGTGATGTTGGTGACCACCCCGACGTCCGACCAGTCGTAGCCGAGCCCGCGCCGCAGCAGCCCGCCCCGGGCCGTCTCCAGCACCGCCACCTCGACGTGCGGGTCACCCAGCACCATCTGCGCCGACCGCGGCCCGGTCGCGTCGGCCACCTGGACCGTACGCCCGTCGATGACCACCCCGTCGCTGCTGGTCACGCCGGCCCGCATGCCGCTGCCGGTGAGCAGGTGGGCGATCAGCCGGGTGACGGTGGTCTTGCCGTTGGTGCCGGTGACCGCGACCGCCGGGATCCGCCCGTCCGAGCCGCCGGGGAACATCGCCCGGACGATCGCGTCGCCCACGTCCCGGGGCCGGCCGTGCGCCGGAGCCAGGTGCATGCGCAGCCCCGGCACCGCGTTGACCTCGATCACGCCGGCGGTGACCGGCTCGCCACCGGGCTGGAGAGGCGCGCCGATGTCCGGCAGCCGCAGGTCGATGCCGGCGATGTCCAGGCCGGTCAGGGCGACGATCCGCTGGCACAGCCGGGTCACGTCCGGATGCACCTGGTCGGTGACGTCCCGGCTGGTGCCGCCGGTGGACAGGTTCGCGGTGTCGCGCAGCCGGACCGGCACGCCGTCGTCCGGGACCGACTCCCGGGTCAGGCCGGCCCGGCGCAGCACCCGGTCGGTGGTGTCGTCCAGGTCGATCCGGGTCAGCACCCGGGAGTGCCCGGGCCCGCGCCGCGGATCGGCGTTGACCCGCTCGACCAGCTCGGCGACGGTGGCGACGCCGTCACCGGTGACGTGCGCCGCGACCCGCTCGGCGGCCGCCACCACCTCACCGGAGACCACGAGCACCCGGTAGTCACGCCCGTCGAGCTGCTGTTCCACCACCGCCTCGCCACCCACCGCGGCGAACGCCCCGGCCACCTCGTCCGGCGTGCTCAGGTGCAGGGCCACGTCGCGCCCCTGACGGCCGTGCCGGGGCTTCACCACGACCGGCGCCTCCAGCTCGGCGAGCAGCCGCAGGGCGTCCTCGACGGTGGCCGCGGCGCCACCCGGGGCGACCGGTACGCCGGCCTCGTCGAGCAGCCGCCGGGTGACGTGCTTGTCCCCGGCGATGTCCACGCCGACCGCGCTGGTCCGGTCGGTCATCGCGGCCCACGCGAGCCGGCGCCGGTGGCCCCAGCCGAGCCGGACCAGGCTGAGGTCGTCGAACCGTTCCACCGGGATGCCACGGCGCCGGGCGGCCGCGATGATCGACCGGGTGCTGGGACCGGTGGCCTCCCGTTCGGCCAGCTCGGCGAGGCCGGCGAGCCGGTGCGACAGCACGGCGGCGGACGGGCCGGCACCGCCGTGCACCTCGAGGACCAGGTCGATGGCGGCGCGGAACAGCTCACCGGGCACCGGCGATTCTGGCGACTCGTCGACCGGGCACTCCAGGATCACGTCGTACTCGCCGGTCCCACCCGCGCCGACGGTCCGGCCGAAGCTGACGTCGCGGCCGATCAGCTGGGAGAGCTCGATGGCCACGTGTTCGGTGACGTGCCCGAAGTAGGTCCCGCCGCGCAGGCGGCTGACGAAGCCCCCGGGTGTTCCGGCCGCACAGTGGTGCTCGGTCAGGCCGGGCACGGCCCGGAGCAGGCGCTCGGTGAAACCGGTGACATCGGCGGTCTCCACGCCGGCCAGGTCGCCCAGGCACAGCCGGGCGACCACGGCGGGCCGGGAGAGATAGACGTTGGGACCGCGCAGGCGGCGGAGGCTCTCGATCTTCATGCGGCTCGTTCCCGTTCTGGGGACGGGCCGGTGACGGGTCGGCGGCCCGTGAGGTGAAAGGTGCAGCCGGCCGGCAGCACGTGGATCCTGGCCCCGGCGAGCACGATCGGCCCGGACGGTGGGACCCGGATGTCGGTCGCGGCGCCGGCGTCGACCACCGTCACCGCCCCACTGCCGAGGACCTCGAAACTGTCGCCTCCGGTCAGGATGGCGGTGTCCTCGTCGATGCCCACGCCCAGTTCGTGGGGGTAGCGGGCGACCGCGCTGAGCAGCCGGTTGAGCCGGCCCCGCTCGGCGAAGTGCTGGTCGATCAGCACGCACGGCAGGAACTCCAGCCCGGGGCCGGTCCGCACGCTGTCGGCGGTCACCCCGGGGCGGTCCCCTCCGGTGATCATGGTGGCGGACATCATCGCCGCGCCCGCGCTGGTGCCGGCCAGCACCACCCGTCCCTCGCCGACCAGCGCGTGCAGGAGGGTGTCGACGGCGGTGCCGCCCAGGGCGGTGATGATGCGTTCCTGGTCGCCGCCGGTGAAGAAGACACCGGTGGCGCCGCGCAGGACGGCGCCGGCCTCCGGGGTGTTGGCGTCGGCGCGGTGGGCCAGGCGCAGGCCGCGGACCGTCCCGGCGCCGAGACTCTCGAATCTCTCGACGTACGACCTCTCGGTCGCCGCGGGGTCCTCACTGGCCGTCGCGATGACCACGATCCGGGCGTCGCCCGCCCCGGCCAGCTCGACGAACCGGCCCAGCAGGGCGGGACCGGCAGCCCCGCCCATGATCAACAGCCGGCTGTTCCCCTCCACACTGCTGAGGTTAATCGGAACAAAACCGAAACATCCGGTCAATCCGAATAGGGCTCAGCTTTCGCCGTGCCGCCTCCGCCGGGCCGCACGCTTCTCCTCGAACCGCGAGGCCTGCGTCTCCATCTCGGCCATCCGCGCGGCGAGCTCCTCCCGGGCCCGCTCGCCGTCACCCCGCAGATCGGTACGGTCCCAGACGTTCCACTGGCGCAGGACCGGCTGGAGCACCTCGTCCCGGTGCTGGCGCAGGTCGTAGATGCCGGCCAGCGCGATCAGCACCGCCTTGCGCCCGAAGCCGGCGATGTTCGCCCCCGGCATCTGGAAGTTCTCCGTCACATCGGCCACCGCCCGCATCGCCTGGTCCGGCGCCAGTTCGAAGGCCGCCGACAGCAGATTGCGATAGAAGACCATGTGCAGGTTCTCGTCCGCCGCGACCCGGGCCAGCAGCTGCTCGGCGATCGGGTCACCGGTCGCCTTGCCGGTGTTGCGGTGCGAGATCCGGGTCGCCAGCTCCTGGAACGCCACATAGGCGATCGAGTGCAGCACCTCGTGGCCGTTGACGTTCACGTAGCCGGACTGCATGTGGTCCATCCGGGCCCGCTCCAGCTCGACCGGGTCCACACCGCGGGTGACCGTCAGATAGTCACGGATCGCGATGCCGTGCCGGCCCTCCTCCGCGGTCCACCGGTGCACCCAGGTACCCCACGCGCCGTCCCGCCCGAAGAGCGTGGCGATCTCGTGGTGGTACGAGGGCAGGTTGTCCTCGGTGAGGAGGTTGACGATCAGCGCGGTCCGCGCCACGTCCGGCAGTTTCGAGTCGTCCGGCCGCCACGCCTCACCACCGAGCAGCCCGTCGAAGGTCCGGCCGTCGCTCCACGGCACGTACTCGTGCGGGAACCACTCCTTGGCGAGCGCCAGGTGCCGGTCGAGGTTGGTCGCGACAACCGGCTCCAGCTCGGTCAGCAGCGCAATCTGGTCCAGCGGCATCCGCTCACGGTAACCGCCGGACCAGAATCACACAGTGTCAGCGCGCAGACACGTTCGGGTACAGGTCGGCAGCGGGCGGTTGCCACGTCACGGCGTCCGCCTCCACCTGCTCACCGGAACGGATGTCCTTCACCGTGTCCGGCTCCCCCGGGAACCAGACGAAGGGGATGCCACGACGGTCGGCGTACTGGATCTGCTTGCCGAATTTCGCCGCCGTCGGCGCCACCTCGGTCGCGATGCCCCGGCGACGCAGGGCCGACGCGATCCGGTCGCACTCGGCCCGCTTCTCGTCGCTGGCCAGGGCGATCACCACACACGTCGGCACCGACCGGGAGACGGCCAGCGCGTCCTGCCCGAAGAGCAGGCCGAGCAGGCGCGACACCCCGATCGAGATGCCCACCCCCGGGAAGCGGGTGTTGCCCACCGAGGCCAGGGTGTCGTAGCGCCCACCGGACGTCACCGAACCGAACCGCTCGTAGCCCTCCAGCATCGTCTCGTAGACCGTGCCGGTGTAGTAGTCCAGCCCACGGGCGATCTTCAGCTCGGCGCGGACCAGGCCCGGCGCGTGCTCGTTGGCCGCCTCGACGACCTGGAGCAACTCGGCCAGACCCTCGTCGAGCATCGGGTCGGTGACCCCGAGCGCACGCACCCGGTCCACGAACGAGCCGTCGGTCGCCGAGATCGCGGCCAGCGCCAGGCACGCGGCGGCCTGGGCGTCGGTCGCGCCGGCCGTCTCCACCAGGGCGGCCGCCACCTTCTCCGGGCCGATCTTGTCGAGCTTGTCGACCGTACGCAGCACCTGCGCCGTGTCGGCGAGGCCGAGGCCCCGGTAGAAGCCCTCGCAGACCTTGCGGTTGTTGACCAGGATCGTCGCGGCCGGGATGGGCAGGGACTTGAAGACGTCGCCGATCACCAGCGGCATCTCGGTGTCGAAGTGGAACGGCAGAGTGTCCCGGTTCACCACGTCGATGTCGGCCTGCAGGAACTCCCGGTACCGGCCCTCCTGCGGCCGCTCCCCCCGCCACACCTTCTGGATCTGGTAACGCTTGAACGGGAACTGCAGCCTGCCGTGGTTCTCCGTGACGAACCGGGCGAACGGCACCGTCAGGTCGAAGTGGAGGCCCAGCTGGTCCTCACGCTTCACGCCCTCCTCCTCCTGGAGGCGGTGCAGCAGGTAGACCTCCTTCGAGGTCTCGCCCTTGGACAGCAGGGTCTCCAGCGGCTCGACCGCACGCGTCTCGAGGGAGGCGTAACCGTACAGCTCGAATGTGGATCTGATCCGGTCGAGCACCTGCTGCTCGATGATGCGCTGGGGCGGCAGCCATTCGGGGAAGCCGGAAATGGGCACTGGGGTCTCTCCTAGCGGAAACGTCTACAGGAAGCGACCGGGCGCGGCGATCAGATCCCGCAGATACGGGTTCGACGCGCGCTCACGGCCGATGGTGGTGGCCGGTCCGTGGCCGGGCAGCACGACGGTGTCGTCGGCCAGCGGCAGGATCTTGTCCCGCAGGCTGGTCATCATCGTCGGGGTGCTGCCACCCGGCAGGTCGGTGCGCCCGATCGAGCCCGCGAAGAGCACGTCCCCGGAGAGACAGAGCTCCTCGGCGTCCCACGAGGAGCCCGCACCCGGCAGGCGGAACAGCACCGACCCGCCGGTATGGCCCGGTGCGTGGTCGACCGTCACCTCGATGCCCGCGATGGTGAGGACCGCGCCGTCGGTCAGCTCCGCCACGTCCTCCGGCTCGGTGTAGGGCAGCCGGCCGCCGAACATCGCGGTGAGGTCCGTGCTCAGGCCCTTGGCCGGATCGGCGAGCATCTCCCGGTCGCCGGGGTGCACGTAGGCCGTGATGCCGCGCGCGCCGCAGACCGGCGCGACGGAGAAGGTGTGATCCAGGTGCCCGTGCGTGAGCAGCACCGCCGCAGGTGAGAGGCGGTGCTCGGCCAGGGTCTCCTCGAGCTGGCCGAGAACCCCGATGCCCGGGTCGACCACCAGGCACTGCTCTCCCGGACCGGCGGCCACCACGTAACAGTTGGTGCCGAAGGCCTGGGCCGGAAAGCCGGTGACGAGCACGGTGGCAACCTCTCGGGAATCGGGTGCGAATCGTAACGAGAGTAGCCGGGCGGGCGCACGCCACTTTCTCAGGAGGTACCCGTACACTCTTGCGGGCGTGTGGCGTGCCGCACCCCTTGACATACAGAGGTGCTCCTGTGATTCCGGGCAGGCGTTCCTGTGATCCCAGGCAGGGAAGGACAGCGTTCGGTGGCTTCCAGCAAGGACCGGCAGCGCAAGCTCGCGCGGGCCAAATTCGACCGGCAGCAGGCCCGCCGGGCCGAGCGTGAGCGCCGCCGCCGCCGGGTCTCGGCGGCCGTCGGCACCACCCTCGCCGTCCTGCTCATCGCCGCCGGGGGCGCCTGGATCGGCGGCGCCTTCGACGACGACGAGGCGGCCACCGACACCAGCGCCCTCGATCAGTGCCTGTGGACGCCGCTGGGGGTGGAGAGCAACGCCGACCTCAAGGAGGTCGGCACACCGCCCACGAAAGACCTTCCCGAGTCCGGCACCGAGGCCATGACGATCACCACCGACAAGGGTGCCCCGATCGTCGTGGACATCGATGTGGCCAGCTCGCCGTGTGCCGCCGCCAGCTTCTCGTACCTGGCGGGCAAGCAGTTCTTCGACAACACCGAGTGCCACGAGCTCACCACCGAGGGCGCGCTGCGCTGCGGTGACCCGAGCGGCACCGGGCAGGGCGGTCCCACCTACACCTACTACGACGAGAACCCGCCGGCCGCCCCCGAGCCCGCACCCAGCGCCTCGGCCGCCGCCGCCACCGTGCTCTACCCCAAGGGCACCGTCGCCGTGCTCGGCAACCCCAAGGGCGTCAACGGCAGCCAGTTCCTGATCTTCCACAAGGACTTCGCCACCGCCGATCCGCAGTACTCGATCCTCGGCAAGGTCAGCAGTGGCCTGGACACGCTGGCCACCATCGCCAAGATCCCGACGGTCGAGAACAGCGCCGGCGACAAGGTCAAGCCCAAGGACAAGATCACCATCCAGACCCTGACCGTCGGCACGGCAGCCACCGGCACGGCTCCTTCCGCCGCTGCCAGCGCTGCCCCCTCGACAGGCGCCCAGTCGTGAGTGAAGGCAGAGACAGCAGCATGGAGGACACCGTGTCGTCGATCAAGGACCGGCAGCGTGCGGCAGCGCGTGCCCGGCTCGAGAAGGAGATGGCCGAGCGCTCCGCGGCCGCCCGCAAGCGCCGGCAACGGCAGGCGATCATCGGATCGGCCCTCGCGGTCGTGGTCATCGCCGGTGCGGCGTTCTTCATCGTCCAGGCGATGAAGGACGACAAGACCACCGAGGCGGCGGCCGTCCCGGACGCCTCGGCAAGCACGGGCGCCGACCCGGCGGCCAGCCTGCCCCCGGCCGGCCCCGGCACGGTCAACTGCGTCTGGACCCCGGCGGACGAGTCCGGCGGCGGCAAGGTCAAGGACGTCGGCACCCCGCCGTTCAACGTGCCGAACACCGGCAAGTCCACCCTGACGTTCGAGACGAACCTCGGCGCCATCTCGGCCGACATCGACCTGAGCAAGGCACCGTGCACCGGCGCCAGCTTCAAGCACCTGGCCGAGAAGAAGTTCCTCGACAACACCAAGTGCCACCGGCTGGTCAACAAGGACGGCTTCAAGGTCCTCCAGTGCGGCGACCCGTTCGCCACCGGCGAGGGCTACCGCGACACCGACGGCACCGGCGGCCCGAGCTACACCATGGTCGAGGAGAACCTGCCGACCAACGCCGAGAAGCCGTACCCGGCAGGCTCGATCGCGATGGCCAACACCGGCGCGGCCGGCAGCACCGGCAGCCAGTTCTTCATCTGCTCCGAGGACACCGTGCTCCCGGCCAACTACACGCTGCTGGGCACGATCAACAAGGGCCTGGACATCGTCCGTAACGTGGTCAAGGCCGGCGACGACGGCGCCTTCGAGCCGTCGCCCGGTGGCGGACGGCCGAAGACCGAGGTCGTCATCAAGACGATGACGCTCACCGCGGCCTGATCCCCGCAGAACATCCCGGGCCGGCATCGAGGATCACACCTCGGCGCCGGCCCGGTTGCTGAGAAGCACTTCGCGGCACCTCGATGCACTTCGCGGCACGGAAAAGCGGGCGAGCCCTCCGGAAGGGCTCGCCCGCTTTCTCGTTTCGTCAGGCGCCGGAAGTGACCCGGTAGGCGTCGAAGACGCCGTCCACCTTGCGGACCGCCGCGACCAGGTGGCCCAGGTGTTTCGGGTCGGCCATCTCGAACGTGAACCGGCTCACCGCCACCCTGTCCCGGGTCGTGGTGACCGTCGCGGACAGGATGTTGACCCGCTCCTCGGAGAGGACCCGGGTGACGTCGGCCAGCAGCTTGTGCCGGTCGAGCGCCTCGACCTGGATCGCCACCAGGAACGTGGACGCCGACGTCGGTTTCCAGCTGACCTCGACCATCCGCTCGGACTGGTCACGCAGGTCCTGCGCGTTGGCGCAGTCGTCACGGTGCACGCTCACACCGCCGGACCGGGTGACGAACCCGAAGACCGCGTCACCGGGGACCGGGGTGCAGCAGCGGGCCAGTTTGACCCAGACGTCGGAGACGCCCTTCACCACCACACCCGGATCCTGGGCCTGGCTACGGTTACGCGGCGGGCGGGTCGCGACTGCCGTCTCGGCGATGTCCTCGACCGCGCCCTCCTCGCCGCCGAAACCGGCGACCAGTTTCTGCACCACCGACTGGGCGGAGACGGCGTTCTCCCCGACCGCGGCATAGAGCGACGCGACGTCCGGCAGGTGCAGGTCGCGGGCGATCGTCATGAGGTTTTCGCTGGTCAGCATGCGCTGAAGAGGCAGGCCCTGCTTGCGCATGGCCTTGACGATCGCCTCCTTGCCGTCCTCGATCGCCTCCTCGCGCCGCTCCTTGTTGAAGAACTGCCTGATCTTCGTCCGGGCGCGCGGACTCTTCACGAAGCCGAGCCAGTCCTGCGTGGGACCGGCCGTCGCCGACTTGGAGGTGAAGATCTCGATCACGTCGCCGTTGGACAGCGGTGACTCCAGCGGCACCAGCTTGCCGTTGACCCGGGCGCCGATGCACTTGTGCCCGACCTCGGTGTGCACGGCGTAGGCGAAGTCGACCGGCGTCGAACCGGTCGGCAGCGGGATCACGTCGCCCTTGGGCGTGAAGACGTAGACCTCCTGGCTGGAGAGGTCGAACCGCAACGCGTCGAGGAACTCCGACGGGTCGCTCGCCTCCCGCTGCCAGTCGAGCAGTTGCCGCAGCCAGGTCATCTCGTCGATGTGCGCCGGCGGGCCGACGATCGTCGCGCCCTTCTGCTCCTTGTACTTCCAGTGGGCGGCGATGCCGAACTCGGCCGTGCGGTGCATCGCGAAGGTCCGGATCTGCATCTCGACCGGCTTACCGGTCGGGCCGATGACCGTCGTGTGCAACGACTGGTACATGTTGAATTTCGGCATCGCGATGTAGTCCTTGAACCGGCCCGGCACCGGCTGCCAGTTCGCGTGGATGACGCCCAGCGCGGCATAGCAGTCGCGGACCGTGTCGACCAGGATGCGGACGCCGACCAGGTCGTAGATGTCGTTGAAGTCACGGCCCCGCACGATCATCTTCTGATAGATCGAGTAGAGGTGCTTGGGCCGGCCGGTCGTCTCGGCCTTGATCTTCGCCGACTTGAGGTCGAGGCTGACCCGGTTGGTCACCTGGCGCAACAACGCCTCGCGCTGCGGCTGGTGCTCCCCGATCAGGCGGTTGATCTCCTCGAACCGCTTGGGGAAGAGCGTGCCGAAGGCCAGGTCCTCCAACTCCCACTTGATCGTGTTCATACCGAGGCGGTGGGCCAGCGGGGCCAGGATCTCCAGCGTCTCCTTGGCCTTCTGCTCCTGCTTGGCGCGGGGCAGGAAGGTCAGGGTGCGCATGTTGTGCAGCCGGTCGGCCAGCTTGATCACCAGGACGCGCGGGTCCTTGGCCATCGCCACGACCATCTTGCGGATCGTCTCGGCCTTGGCCGCGTCACCGAGCTTGACCCGATCGAGTTTCGTCACACCGTCGACCAGCAGCGCCACCTCGGCGCCGAAGTCGTTGCGCATGCTCTCGAGCGAGTAGTCGGTGTCCTCGATCGTGTCGTGCAGCAGCGCCGCGACCAGCGTCGTGGTGTCCATCCCGAGGTTGGCCAGGATCGTGGCGACCGCGAGCGGATGCGTGATGTACGGGTCGCCGGACTTCCGATACTGCCCGGAGTGCCACCGGGCAGCGACGTCGAACGCCTTCTGCAGCGCCCGTGCGTCAGCCTTGGGATGACTGGCCCGGTGGGTCGCGATCAGCGGCTCCAGGACCTCACTGACCTGCGTGCTCTGCCACGGCGCGTTGAACCGGGCGAGACGGGCGCGGACCCGCCGGCCGGTGGGTGCGCTCGCCAGGCCGAAACCACTGCCGGAATCGTCCGCGGGCGCTGGTGACTGGGTGGGATCGGGATCGCCAGCCGGGCTCTCGCCCGGACTCTGGGTCGGTTGCACCGTGCCCTCCGCCGGAGGGGCGACGTCGCTGGACACCGGCCTCCTCACACTTTCGCCGGGATCATCTGGTCTGTTCGGAACGCCCATCCTACCCGCACCGCCTCACCGAATACCCCGGCCGAACCTACGAATAAGCAGGTCCCACCGGGCGAATAACATCGAAGACGGATCAAACGGTCAACAGCGCGTGTACCTTGCGGGGGCTGAGCCGCTCCCGGCCGTCCAGGAAACCCAGCTCCATCAGCACGGTGAACCCGGCGATCACGCCGCCGGCCTGCTCGACCAGGTCCATCGTCGCACCCGCGGTGCCGCCCGTGGCGAGGACGTCGTCGACCACCAGAACGCGCTGTCCGGCCACGAAAGCGCCCTCGCTGACCTCCAGGGTGGCCTCGCCGTACTCCAGCCCGTAGGAGGCGGAGAAGGCCGGCCGCGGCAGCTTGCCCGCCTTACGGACCGGGACCACACCGGTGCCGGTGGCATAGGCGATCGCCGCCGCCATCACGAAGCCGCGGGCCTCGACCCCGGCCACCACGTCGAACGACCCGGCGCCGTAGTGGTCGACGATGCCGTCGATCACCTTGCGGAACGTCGGCCCGTCACCGAAGAACGGCATCAGGTCCTTGAAGACGATGCCCGGTTTCGGGAAGTCCAGCACGTCGACAGTGCCGCCGGCGACCAGCGCCGCCATCTCCGGGCCGCTGTCGCCGGTCATCTCGCTACTCACGGCGGACAGCCTAATGGAACGGCCCGCCACCCCCTCGGGGCGGCGGGCCGTTGCCCAGCATGGGAGAACTCAGCGGCGCTTGCCACCGGGCCGGTTGCCGGCCCCGCCCTGCCGCTTGGCCACCGGGCGGGCGCCCGGCCGCGGGGTGGTGCCACCGGCGAACGCCGGAACCTCGTCCGACGCGGTCCGGTTACCCGAGCGGGAACGCTCGCCACCGGCCGCCACGTCCTCCGAGCGCTGCGCCCGGCGGGCCAGCACACGGGCGTTGTGCGACTTGATCCGCGGCTCCTGGTCCTTCAGGTAGCTCAGCACCGGCGCGGCGAACACGATCGACGAGATGACGCCGACACCCATACCGACGAAGAGCACCAGGCCCAGGTCCTTCAGCGTGCCCGCGCCCAGCAGGCCGGCACCGATGAACAGCACGCCACCGACCGGCAGCAGCGCCACCAGACCGGTGTTCAGCGAGCGCATCAGGGTCTGGTTCACCGCGAGGTTCGTGGCCTCGGAGTACGTCCGGGTGCTGCCGCCGGTGATTCCCCGGGTGTTCTCCCGGACCTTGTCGAAGACGACGACCACGTCGTACAGCGCGTAACCGAGAATCGTCAGGAAGCCGATCACCGTGTACGGCGTGACCTCGAACCCGACCAGCGAGTAGACGCCCGCGGTGACGAGCAGGTCGAGCAACAGCGACGCGAGCGCCGCCACGGCCATCCGCCACTCGAAGGTGACCACCAGGTAGGCGGTCACCAGCACCAGGAAGATCGCCAGGCCGAGCAGTGCCTTGTTGATGACCGCGCCGCCCCAGGCCGAGGAGACCTGCTGGTCGCTGATGTCGCTCTCGGCGACGCCCAGGTCGGTCGCGAGGGCCGCCTTGACCTCGGTCATCTCGGACGGGCTGAGCGCGGCCGACCGGACCTTGAAGTTGGCCTCACTGCCGGAGCCGACCTGCTGCGCGGCGTTGACCTGCGCTTCCGGCTCCACCGCCTGGACCGCGGTCTTGACCGCGTCGAAGACCTCGGTCTGCGTGAGGGTCTTCCCGGCGACCTGCGCCGGGACCGAGAACTCACTGCCACCGGCGAACTCGATGCCCAGGTGGAAGCTCCGGATGAAGAAGCTGCCGATCGCGATCAGCACGAGCACCGCGGCGATCGAGAACCACATCTTCCGGCGGCCGACGATGTTGATGTTCGCCTCGCCACGGTACAGGCGGTTGGCGAGACTCGAGGAATTGGCCATGTCAGGCCTCCTTCACGCGCGAGGAGACGGACTCCTCGGTCTGGCTGCTGCGCAGGACGCGACCGAGGCCGCTGACCCTGGGCGACAGGAACGCCTTGGTGCTGGCGAGCATCGTCATGATCGGGTGACGGAACAGGAACACCACGACCAGGTCGAGCACGGTCGAGAGACCGAGCGCGAAGGCGAGGCCCTGCACCTGGCCGATCGACACGATGTAGAGAACCACGGCACACATGATCGTGATGGCGTTCGCCGAGATGATCGTGCGCCGGGCCCGGTGCCACGCCCGCGGGACCGCGCTGCGCGGGCTCCGGCCCTCGTGGATCTCGTCCTTGAGGCGCTCGAAGTAGATGACGAACGAGTCCGCCGCCACACCGAGCGAGACGATGAAACCGACGATGCCGGCCAGCGTCAGGGTGAAGCCGATCGAGCGGCCCAGGAAGACCAGGGCGCCGAAGGTGAGCAGCGCGGACAGGCCCAGGCTCAGGAAGATGACCAGGCCGAGCATGCGGTAGTAGAAGAACGCGTAGATCGCCACCAGGCCGAGGCCGATCGCGGCGGCGAGCAGACCAGCCTCCAGCTGCTGGTCACCGACGGTCGCGGTGATCGTCTGGGCCGGGCCCGGCGTGAACGTCACCGGGATCGCGCCGAAGTTCAGCTGGTCGGCCAGCTCCTTGGCACTCGCCGCGTCGAAGTCACCGGTGATCTGCGACTGGCCGGTCAGGACGGCCTGGATCTGCGGCGCGGAGATGACCGTCTTGTCCAGCACCACGGCGACGGAGCAGTGCGTCTCCCCCGAGGAGCCGAACGCGCTGGCCGCGATGTAGCAGGGCTCGGTGGCGGTGGCCTGGAAGGCCTTACGGGTCAGGGCGGCCCACTTCTTCTGGCCCTCGCTCTTGAAGTCGAGCGAGACGACCCACTGACCGGTGGTGCTGTCGAGCTGCGGGGCGGCCTCGCTGATGTCGTCACCGACGACCTCGGCCTTGTCCAGCGTCACCTTGGCGCCCTGGTAGCAGGCGACGACCTCCCGGCTGATGTCGTCGATCGCACCGTTGGGCCGCTGCTCCAGCTGCTCACAGCCGATCGTCGGCACGTTGAACTGCATCTTCGGGTCGAGAGCGTTGACCTCTTCGCCGGTCAGCGACCCGAACGCCTTGAAGGGCAGGCCCGCCTCCGGGTCGGTGGTCAGGTCCACCGGCGCGGTCAGCTTCTCGGCCGCGGCCCAGGCCGCGCCCACCTTCTTCGCGATCGCCTCACGCTGCGCGTTGACGTCGGGCGTGACCGGAGCCGGAGCGGCGGCGGCGGCCGACGCGGACGCCGCCGGGGCCGCCGCGGACGGCTCGGCCGACGGGGTGACGCTCGGGCTCGGCGCGAGCATGCCGCCGCCCTGGCCACCGGTCGACGGCGACGAGGAGACCGCCGGGGCGGCACCGCTGGCGCCGGCCGACGGCTTGACCGACGGCGACCCGGACGGGGCGGCGCTGCCGCTCGCCGAGGCGCTCGGGGTCGGGCTCGGCGGGTTGATCGCGGCGGCCGACACGTCGCCGGTCACCGCGGTCATCAGGCGGAACCGCATGTTCGCGGCCTGGCCGAGGCTCTTCAGCTGCTCCTTGGCCTCACCGGCGAGCGACACGACGATGGTGTCGTTGCCCTGGATGACGACCTCGGCCTCGGAGACACCGAGCGCGTCCACGCGGCTCTGGATGATCTCGCGGGCCTTCTCCATGGCGTCCGGCGCGGGCGTGCCGCCGGCCTGCGACGCGATGTAGGTGGCCTGGGTGCCGCCGATCAGGTCGAGGCCCAGCTTCGGCTCCAGCCGGTCCTTCCAGCTGCCCGACGCGCCGGCGGCGAAGAAGACGAGCAGATAGAGGACTGCGAAGACCAGACCGAGCACGCCGAGTTGGCGTCCAGGATGCATTTGTCCCTGTGGTGGTCGTGCCACGGCTTTTGGTCTCCCTGTGTTCCGGCCGCGCACGGCGCGGCACCATCTGTCTGTGACCGGCCGTCGACTGTCGAACGGCGGGCTGACGCACCGGCCCGTTGATACCTCAACGGATCCGGTGCGTACGGGGAAATGCGGTTCAGTCCTGCTTGCGGGTCTCGGTGACGGGGCTCTCCGGCTCGTCCACGTCGGTTTCCGCGTCGGGCGCGGGACCGTCGGGCTCCGGAATGACCTCGCCGGACTTCTGAACGACCTTGGCGATCGCCGGACGCGCGAAACGCACCTCGACGCCGGGCGAGATCTCCAGAAGGACCTCGCCGTCGGCCACGCCGGTGACGGTGCCGTGCAGGCCGCCGATCGTCACGATCTGGTCGCCCGGACCGAGCGTGTTCTGCATGTCCTGCGCCTCACGGCGCCGCTTCTGCTGCGGACGGATCATGAAGAAGTAGAAGACGGCGAAGAACAGCGCGATGATCAGGAAGAACGAGAAATCACCGCCGCCGCCGGCGGCTTGGGCATAGCTTGCCTCACGCACGAAAAAAGGCCTTCCGTCAGCCGCCGGCGCAACGGGTGGGCGGGCGCCGCGGCGATATGCGAATCCGGATGGAACGGCGGCGAGTCTAATAGGTCAACCTGGAGATAACGAATGCGGCACACGTCACGTTCACATCACGAGGGATAAGTTGCGCGGATCACGCGTCCCGGGCGAACAGGTCACCCTGGAACACGCCATGGCGACCGTCCGTAGGCGGAGTCCTACCCAGATGGGCCCAGCCGGCCTCGGTGGCGACCCGGCCCCGCGGGGTCCGGGCCAGCAATCCGGCCCTGACCAGGAACGGCTCGCAGACCTCCTCGACCGTGTCGGACTGTTCGCCGACCGCTACAGCGAGTGTGGACAGACCGACCGGACCGCCCTTGAACGAGTCGATCAGCGCGCGCAGCACCGCCCGGTCCAACCGGTCCAGGCCGAGAGCGTCGACGTCGTAAACCTGAAGTGCCGCCTTCGACACCTCCTCGGTCACCACCCCGTCGGCCCGCACCTCCGCGAAGTCACGCACCCGGCGCAGCAGCCGGTTCGCGATACGCGGTGTGCCCCGGGACCGGCGGGCGATCTCCGCCGACCCCTCCGGCGTGATCTGCACCCCGAGGATCCGGGCCGACCGGTGCAGCAGCGCGTCGAGATCCTCGTGCGAGTAGAAGTCGAGATGCGCGACGAAACCGAACCGGTCACGCATCGGCCCCGACAGCAGACCGGCCCGCGTGGTCGCACCGACCAGGGTGAACGGCTCCACGTCCAGCGGGATCGCCGTCGCGCCCGGCCCCTTGCCGACCACCACGTCGACCCGGAAGTCCTCCATGGCGCTGTAGAGCAGCTCCTCGGCCGGTTTCGCGATCCGGTGGATCTCGTCGATGAAGAGCACGTCGCCGGGGGCCAGGCCGGTCAGGATCGCGGCCAGGTCGCCGGAACGCTCGATCACCGGGCCACTCGTCGTACGGATACCGGTCCCCAGCTCGGCGGCCACGATGTTGGCCAGCGTCGTCTTACCGAGGCCGGGCGGGCCGGACAGCAGGATGTGATCGGGTGGTGTGCCCCGGCCCATCGAGGCCTTGAGCAGCAGCTCCAGCTGGTCACGGACCCGGTGCTGGGCGATGAAGTCGGCCAGCCGGCGCGGCCGGACACTGGCCTCCGCGTCCAGCTCCTCGTCGAACGGCTCCGGCGAGACGAGTTCCTCGCTCATCGGGTCTTGCCCAGCAGGCGGATCGCCTGGCGCAGCAGCACCGGCACCGGCGGCGTCTCACCGTCGATCGTCTCGGTGACCGCGGCCACCGCCTGATCGGCCTGCGACGCCGTCCAGCCGAGCGCCAGCACACCCTGCCGGACCTGCTCCTGCCAGCCGCCGCTGAGCAGGCCGGCCGACCCGGTCCCGCCCAGCCCGATCGGGCCGATCTTGTCCTTGAGCTCGACGATCATCTTCTCGGCGCCGCGCTTGCCGATACCCGGGACGGCGGTCAGAACCGCGACCTCACCACCGGCGAGCGCACGACGTACCACATCGGGTTGATGAACCGCGAGAACCGCCTGCGCGATCCGCGGCCCGACACCGTTGGCCGTCAGGAGCAGCTCGAAGAGCTGTTTCTCGTCCTCGTCGGCGAAGCCGAACAGGGTCAGCGAGTCCTCGCGGACGATGAGCGTCGTGGCGAGCCGCGCCTCGGTGCCGGTACGCAGCCCGGCGAGCGTGCCCGGCGTGCAGAGGACCCGCATGCCGACACCACCCACCTCGACCACGGCGCTGTCGTGGAGGATCGCGGTGACCACACCGCGCACGCTGGCGATCATCGGCTGCTCCTGCGGGCGGCGGCCACTGCCGCGGCTTGTAGACGAGCGCGGGTGCCCCCGCGCCAGATGTGGCAGATGGCGATGGCGATGGCATCGGCCGCATCCGCCGGTCTCGGCGGCTCGGCCAGTTTCAGCAACCGGGTCACCATAGCGGTGACCTGCACCTTGTCGGCGGTGCCGGAGCCGGTGACGGCCGCTTTGACCTCACTCGGCGTATACGTCTGGACGGGGAGCCCGGCCCGCGCGCCGGCCAGGATCGCCACTCCGCTGGCCTGCGCCGTGCCCATCACCGTCCGGGCGTTGTGCTGCGCGAACACCCGCTCGACGGCGACGCTCTCCGGCTCGTACTGCTCGACGAGGGTGGCCAGCGTCCGGTCCAGATGCAGCAGACGCTGGGAGATGTCCTCGTCGGGGTCGCTACGCACGACGGTGTAGCCGATCAGCTTGCCCGGCCGCCCCGGCATCCCCTCGACGACGCCGACGCCGCATCTCGTCAGCCCCGGATCGATGCCGAGCACCCGCACAGACTGCCTCCCCCTCGCGAACGTGTGTTCGACACCCTAATACGCGAGCCTCTTGCGGCCTTCGCCGACACGCCTCGACGATGGAGTCCGGGAGGCCGGTCATGCACCTGATTCCGCCGATGGACGACGAGCCGCCACCGGACTACGTCGCCTTCGTCACCCTGCACGCTCCCGGGCTGCGCGCCGAGGCCACCCGGCTGGTCGGTGGCGCGCCGGTGGCCGAGCAGATCTACCTGGCCGTGCTCACCGACCTGGCCGGCCGGTGGCGGCGCCTCCGCCTCCTCGGGATCACCGAAAGTCACATGCGGCAGCGGCTGACGGCCCGGACCGCCCAGTGGCGCGACGATCAGGTCTACGAGGTCGAGGTCCGCGTCCTACGGCCGCCGGATCCGGTGGTCCCGGTCTTCTCCGAGGGCGGCAGCCTGGCCTTACGCAAGGCCGAGATCATCGGGGGTACGACCAGAGCCGGCCTGGACGCACTGGCCGACGCGGAGATCGCCTGGGTACACGCCTACCTGAGATCCCAGTGGCGCCGCCTGCTCCGTTACGTGATCGGCAGCATCCTGCTCCTGGCCGTGATTGTCCAGTACATCACTTGGCTCGGCGTCGACCCCGCCTAGCGCCGGTACTCCGCTTCGAGTTCGGAGAGGAGCAGCGACCGCACCTCGACGTAGTCCGGCTCGTCGCCGGTCTCGTCCAGCCGCAGGATCGTAACCACCCCGTCATCGTCCCGGTGGTCCGGGGTTTCTTCGACGATCCAGTACTCAGGTATGCCGTGCTCGGCATACCAAAGCCTCTTCGCCACGAACTCACCGTTGGGTGAGTTCTTCGAAACAACCTCGACAACCAGGCTGAAGTAAGACGGCGCCAGATTCGAATATCCGACCGTGCCGGGTGGCAGCCCGGTCACCACTCCGACGTCCGGCAGCCGGCAGTCACGCGGCCGGGCTCCACGCACTCCAGGATCCTGGAAGACGCGGAGACCGGCCACACGAAGCATGAAGTAGAGACGCCCCGCCATGTCCTTGTGCCAGAAGCTGGACGGCGTCATGACAACGAGGTTCCCGACGTGCAGTTCATACCGGTACTCGTTGGGCAGGGCGGCGAGATCCTCGACATCGATGTCCTCGAGCGGGGGCAGGCGAAAACCTGGCTCGGTCAACACGGTCACCCCCTCACCCTACTAGTCCTTGGACATCATGTCACTCGTCAATAGCCGCCAGGACCTCATCCGAGATGTCGGCGTTCGAGTAGATGTTCTGGACGTCGTCGCAGTCCTCGAGGACGTCGATCAACTTGAGCACCTTGCGGGCCGCGTCCTCATCGAGCGGGACGGTCATCGTCGGCACCAGCGACGACTCGGCCGAGTCGTAGTCGATACCCGCACCCTGCAACGCGGTCCGTACCTTGACCAGGTCGTTCGGCTCGCTGACCACCTCGAACGCATCGCCCAGGTCGTTGACCTCCTCGGCGCCGGCGTCGAGGACGGCGAGCATCACGTCGTCCTCGCTGGAGCCGGCCTTCGGGACGATCACCACGCCCTTGCGGTTGAACAGGAACGTCACCGAACCCGCGTCGGCGAACGAGCCGTGGTTGCGGGTGAGCCGGGTGCGCACCTCGGTGGCCGCCCGGTTCCGGTTGTCGGTGAGGCACTCGATCAGGATGGCGACGCCGTTCGGGCCGTAACCCTCATACATGAACGACTGCCAGTCGGCGCCGCCCGCCTCGGCACCGGAACCCCGCTTGACCGCGTTGGTGATGTTGTCGTTCGGGACCGACGACTTCTTCGCCTTCTGGATGGCGTCGTAGAGCGTGGGGTTACCGGCCGGGTCACCACCACCGGTCCGGGCCGCGACCTCGATGTTCTTGATCAGCTTGGCGAACATCTTGCCGCGCTTGGCGTCGATGACGGCCTTCTTGTGCTTGGTCGTCGCCCACTTGGAGTGGCCGGACATGCGTAACCTCCGCTGTGATCAAAGGGCCTGGCGGACCATCTCGACGAAGTACCGATGGACACGAAGGTCGCCGGTGAGCTCCGGGTGGAAAGCCGTGGCGAGCAGGTTCCCCTGCCGAACGGCCACAATCCTACCGGCGGCGGTCCCCTCAGCCACGCGCCCCAGCACCCGCACGTCGCGGCCGGTCTCCTCGACCCACGGGGCGCGGATGAAGACGGCGTGGAACGGGCCGCCCTCGATGTCCTCGATCTCGACCGAGGCCTCGAACGAATCGACCTGCCGGCCGAACGCGTTGCGGCGCACCGTCATGTCGATGCCATGGAAGGACTCCTGGTCCGCACGGCCGTCGAGCACGGTCGCGGCCAGCATGATCATGCCGGCGCAGGACCCGTACACCGGCATGCCGTCGGCGATCCGCTTGCGGATCGGGTCGAGGAGCCCGAACGTGACCGCGAGCTTGCTGATCGCCGTCGACTCACCGCCCGGGATCACCAGCCCGTCGACGTCGGCGAGCTCCTCGGGACGCCGGACCGGACGCGCCAGCACGTCCGACTCGGCCAGCGCGGTCAGGTGTTCACGCACGTCGCCCTGGAGGGCCAGCACTCCGATGTTCACGGCCCAACAATAGGAAGCCGTGGCCGGGCGGGGTAAAGCAGGCCACCGTGGGGCCGATTGGCTATCGGAACGCACGTGACGAGTTCGTACGATCCCGTTCATCCGACAAACCGCACGAGGAGCCGAATCCCCATGTCTGAGAACCAGCCCGCCATCGGAACCGCCCGCGTCAAGCGCGGCATGGCGGAGATGCTCAAGGGCGGCGTGATCATGGACGTGGTCAACGCCGAGCAGGCGAAGATCGCCGAGGACGCGGGCGCCGTCGCGGTCATGGCGCTGGAGCGCGTCCCCGCCGACATCCGGGCGCAGGGCGGCATCTCCCGCATGTCCGACCCCGACATGATCGAGAACATCATCAACACGGTCTCCATCCCGGTGATGGCCAAGGCCCGGATCGGCCACTTCGTCGAGGCGCAGGTGCTCCAGTCGCTGGGTGTCGACTACGTCGACGAGTCCGAGGTGCTGTCCCCGGCCGACTTCGCGAACCACATCGACAAGTGGCAGTTCACCGTGCCCTTCGTCTGCGGCGCCACCAACCTGGGCGAGGCCCTGCGCCGCATCACCGAGGGCGCCGCCATGATCCGTTCGAAGGGCGAGGCCGGCACCGGCGACGTGTCGAACGCCACCACCCACATGCGCAAGATCCGCGCCGAGCTCCGCCGCCTGCAGACCCTGCCGGAGGACGAGCTCTACGTCGCGGCGAAGGAGCTGCAAGCCCCGTACGAGCTGGTCAAGGAGGTCGCCGAGGCCGGCAAGCTCCCGGTGGTCCTGTTCACCGCCGGCGGCATCGCCACTCCCGCCGACGCCGCGATGATGATGCAGCTCGGCGCGGAGGGCGTCTTCGTCGGCTCCGGCATCTTCAAGTCCGGCAACCCGGCCCAGCGCGCCGCCGCGATCGTCAAGGCCACCACGTTCCACGACGACCCGGACGTGATCGCCAAGGTCTCCCGGGGCCTCGGCGAGGCCATGGTCGGCATCAACGTCGACGACGAGCCGGTCCCCCACCGTCTCTCCGAGCGCGGCTGGTAGTCCCGCCCCCGAAGGCCCCGCTCCGGCGGGGCCTTCGCCATCCCCGCCACACCGTCGCGGTCCACCGCCGGTGGCGGGTCAGCGGGCCTGGGCCGGGAGTGGCGGCTCGGCCGGCGGGGCCGGGGTCGGGACTGCCTGGAGGAGCAGCGGCGGCAGGTCGGGCAGGACCGGCTCGACGATGTCGAAGTACTCCGGGCGGGGGTAGCGGCGGGCCAGGCGCAGCAACCGGACGAAGAGGCGGCGGCGTGCGCTCAACGCGTCGCGGACCAGGTCGGTGTGGACCTGGCGGGCCAGGACGACCCGGCGGCTGGTGGCGATCAACGTGCGGACCGCCGGGTCGGCCGGATCGAGGGTGACGGCCTGGAGCTGGCGTGTCAGGTCGTTCTCGGCGGACTCGCGGTCACCCGGCTCGGCGTCGAGGGCCAGGCGGGCGGCGGCGTAGAGCTCGACCGTGTCGGCCTGTTCGGCGACGACCGCGGCGGCGGCCGCCCGGCGCATCAGGTGCGCGTCGAGGGCGCGCTCGGCTGACTGCGCCCGCGTGTGCAGGCGCTCCACCCGTTGGGCGGTCCAGCCGAGGTACGCCGAGAAGATCGCGGCCAGCACGACGACTCCCACCACCCACCACATGCCGGGCATCGTAGTGCCCAAGTGTGACGACACCAGTGGTCAGGACCACTCCTCGTCGAAAACCCTCCCGTCGGTGGCTTCGATGGCGGTGGCGTACACCTCGAGTACCCGGTTGGCCACGCTCGGCCAGTCGAACGCGCCGACGGCGAGCCGGGCGCACGATGCCAGTTCGGCGCGGCGGGCCGGATCATCCAGCAGGTCGCCGAGCAGGCGGGTGAGAGATGCCTGGTCGCCGTTGGGGAAGAGGGCTCCGGCCCGGCCACCGTCGAGGACCCGGCGGAACGCGTCGAGGTCGCTGGCGGCGATCGTGGCACCGGCCGCCATCGCCTCGGTGAGGATCATGCCGAAGCTCTCACCGCCGGTGTTGGGGGCGACGTAGACGTCGACGCTGCGCAGCATCCGGGCCTTGTCCGGCTCGGAGACGAGGCCCAGGAACTCGACCCGGTCGTGCAGCTCCTTCGGGATGTCGTCGTACAGCTCGTCGCGGTCGCCGGGCCCGGCCACGAGCAGCCGCAGGCCGGGCCGCTGCCGGGCGAGCGTGACGTACGCCGTACGCAGCAGGGGGAAGCCTTTGCGGGGCTCGGTGAAACGCCCGAGGAAACCGAGGGTGCCGCCGTCGCCGGGCCATCCGGGCAATGGCGCAGCCGAGGCGAACTTGCGGACCGCGACGCCGTTGGGGATCTCGACCGCGCCACCGCCGAGGTGTTCGACCTGGACCTTGCGGGCGAGCTCGCTGACCGCGATCCGGGCGGTGATCTTCTCCATCACCGGCTGGAGGAAGTTCTGCAGGCCGGCGAGCGCCCGGGAGCGGGTCATCGCGGTGTGGAAGGTGGCGACGACCGGCCCTCGGGCGGATACGACGGCGAGGAACGACAGGCTGGGCGAGAACGGCTCGTGCACGTGCAGCACGTCGAATTCGCCCTGTTTGAGCCAGCGCCGGACCCGGGCCGTGGAGATCGGACCGAACGAGATCCGCGCGACCGAACCGTTGTAGGGCAGCGGCACGGCCCGTCCGGCGGACACCACATAGGCGGGCACGTCGGCGTCGTCGTCGGCCGGCGCGAGGACGCTGACCTCGTGGCCGAGTTCGAGCAGGGCCTCGGCCAGGTCCATGATGTGGTTCTGCACACCGCCGGGGACGTCGAAGGAGTAGGGCGAGACGATCCCGATCCGCACCGGGCCTCCTAGAGCCAGAGCTTCTGGAGCATGTGCCAGTCCTGCGGATGGTCGGCGATTCCCGCGGCGTACGCGTCGGCGAGCATCTGGGTGGTCTTCTTGACCCGCTCGTCGAGGGGCCCGTCGGCGGGCGGGACGACCTCGCGCATCAGCGACGTGGTGCGATGCTCGTCGAACCACAGGTCGACGGCGTAGAGCGGGGCACCGGTGCGGATGGCGAGGATCGCCGGTCCGGCGGGCATCCGGGTGCGGCCGCCGAAGAACTCCACCTCGACGCCGCTCCTGGAGAGGTCACGGTCGCCGAGGAGGGCGACCACCCAGCCTTTCTCCAGGTGTTCGGCGAGCTCGTCGAGTGGTGGCCGCTGCCCTCCGGTGAGCGGCAGCACCTTCATGCCGAGCTTCTCCCGGTACGCCAGGAACCGCTCGAACAGCGACTCGGGCTTGAGCCGTTCGGCGACCGTGATCAGCGGCCAGTCGTGCGAGCACACCCAGGCACCGGCGACGTCCCAGTTGGCCATGTGCGGCAGCGCCAGGATCACGCCGCGGCCGTCGGCGGCGCCCTTCTTCAGTTTCTGGTAGCTCTCCGGGCGCATGAAGAACCCGTTGAGGAAGTCGGCCCGGCCCTGCGACGGCAGGCGGAACGCCTCCATCCAGTACCTGGCGTAGGACCGCAGCCCGTCGCGGACCAGGGTGTCCGGCATGTCGTCGCCGACGACCCGGCGCAGGTTGCCGCGCAGCCGCTGGGTGGCCGGCCCGTTGCCCCGGTAGGCGCGGTCGGCGGCGGCCCGGAACAGCTTCTTCGCGATCGGCAGCGGCAGCGCGCGGACGATCCCCCACCCGGCCGAGTAGCCGAGGTCGATCAGGCGGTCCTTCACTCTGTCGGCACCTTCGGCTCGGTCTTGGCGGCGTGGACGAGGCGCTGGAAGGCGGTGATCACGGCGAGGGCGGCGAGCACCCACATCGCGGCGGGCATGCCCCAGTCCTGTCCGGCGGCACCGAGCAGGCCGCCGGCGCCGACGATGAGCAGCCGTTCGAGGCGCTCGGCGATGCCGACGTCGGCGTTCAGCCCGAGGCTCTCGGCGCGGGCCTTCACATACGACACGACCTGACCGAAAACGAGGCTGATCAGGGTCGCGACCACACCGCCGTAGGGATTGCCCTCGGTGGCCAGGTAGTAGACGACGGCTCCGAACACGGCGCCGTCGGCGATCCGGTCCATGGACGAGTCGAGGAGCGCCCCGAATTTTCCGGAACCGCCCCTCATCCGGGCCATTGTGCCGTCGAGCACGTCGGTGAGCGCGAACGCGGTTACGATCACGGTGCCCCAGAAGAGGTGTCCCTGCGAACCGAAGTACGAGCCGATCAGCACACCGACAGTGCCGGCGACGGTGACCGCGTTGGGCGACACACCGATCCGGAGCAGGAAACGGGCGAGCGGGTTGACGCCGTACGAGACGACGGCACGGGCCGTTGTTTGAACGATCTTTGCCATGGCTGTCTCACCATAACGGCGTGCGACCAGCGGTGGTACGGCTCGGCCCCCGGGTTGGCCGTATCGTCACCATCCGGCACCTTTGGAGGGCTGAAGGTCCTTGCGACCACTACCGCGCCGGGTGTGGGATTCAAACAACAGCGGCGTAACAAACAGGAAACGACGGGAGCGCTCGGCATGGCGCAGAAGACTTCGGAGAAAGGGCTAGCCGGCGCCGGTGCGCCGGTGGTGACCGAGCCCGGCAGAGTTCGCAACGTGGTGCTGGTGGGCCACTCCGGTTCCGGGAAGACGACCCTGGTCGAGGCGCTGCTCGCGGCGACCGGGACGATCTCGCGGGCCGGCGGTGTGGCGGACGGCACCACGGTGACCGACCACGATCCGGCGGCGATCCGCCAGCAGCGTTCGGTGGCGCTGGCCTGCGCGCCGCTGCTGCACGACGACGTGAAGATCAATCTCTTGGACACCCCCGGGTTCGCCGACTTCGTCGGTGAGCTGCGGGCCGGCCTGCGCGCGGCGGACGCGGCCCTGTTCGTGGTCTCGGCGGTCGACGGTGTGGACGACTCCACCGTCGCGCTGTGGGAGGAGTGCGCCGCGGTCGGCATGCCGCGCGCCGTCGCGATCACCCGGCTCGACCACCCCCGGGCCGAGTACGACCAGGCGCTCCAGGACTGCCAGGAGGCGTTCGGCGACAACGTGATGCCGGTGTTCCAGCCGATGCTCGGTGACGACGGCCAGTCGGTCGCGGGCCTTCTCGGCCTGGTCACGTTACGGGTGCTGGACTACTCGGCGGGCTATCCGCCGGTCGCCCGGGAGGCCGAGCAGGAGCACCTGAACCCGATCGCCGACGACCGGAACACGCTGATCGAGGGCATCATCGCCGAGAGCGAGGACGAGACCCTCATGGACCGCTACATCGGCGGTGAGCTGATCAGCACCGACGCGCTGATCCCGGACCTGGAGAAGGCGGTCGCGCGCGGCAACTTCTACCCCGTCGTCCCGGTCTGCGCGCACACCGGTGTCGGCCTCGACGCCCTGCTCGATCTGCTGGTCAGCGGCTTCCCGTCGCCGCTGGAGCACGATCTGCCGGTGGTCACCGGGGTGGACGGCTCACCGCGGTCCCCGATCCAGTGCGACCCGGCCGGCCCGCTGGTGGCCGAGGTCGTGCGGACCACGATCGACCGGCACGTCGGCCGGGTCTCGCTGGTCCGCGTCTTCTCCGGCACCCTGCGCCCGGACCAGACGCTGCACGTCTCCGGGCACGGCATGGCCGAGCGCGGCCACCCGGACCACGACGCCGACGAGCGGGTCGCGCACGTCTATTCGCCGCTCGGCGCGCAGCTGCGCGAGGTGCCGCAGGCGATCGCCGGCGACATCTGCGCGATCACCAAGTCGGGCAGCGCGGAGACCGGCGACACCCTGTCCGGCAAGGACAATCCGCTGCTGATGGCGCCGTGGACGATGCCGGAGCCGCTGCTGCCGATCGCCGTGGTGGCCAAGACCCGCTCCGACGAGGACGCGCTCGCCAAGAACCTGGCCCGGCTGGTCGCCGGCGACCCGACGCTGCGCCTGGAGCGCAACCCGGAGACCCATCAGCTGGTGCTGTGGACGATGGGTGAGTCACACGCCGACGTGGTCCTCGACCGGCTCCGCTCCGGTGGCGTCGAGCTGGACACCGAGCCGGTCAAGGTGGCGCTGCGCGAGACGTTCGGCTCGACCGCCAAGGGTCACGGGCGGCACGTCAAGCAGTCCGGCGGCCATGGTCAGTACGCGGTCTGCGACATCGAGATCGAACCGCTGCCGCGCGGCGAGGGTTTCGTCTTCGTGGACAAGGTGGTCGGTGGCGCGGTGCCGCACAACTACATCCCGTCGGTGGAGAAGGGTGTCCGGGCCCAGCTGGAGAAGGGGATCGCGGCCGGCTATCCGGTGGTGGACCTGAAGGTGACGCTCTACGACGGCAAGGCGCACAGCGTCGACTCGTCGGACGCCGCCTTCCAGACGGCCGGTGCGCTGGCTCTGCGGGCCGCCGCCGAGCAGGGTGCCATCACGCTGCTGGAGCCGGTCGACGAGATCGAGGTCAAGGTCCCGGAGGCGTTCGTCGGCGCGGTGATGAGCGATCTCTCCGGCCGGCGCGGCCGCCCGATGGGCAGCGAATCCGGTGGTACGGGCGAGGCGAGCACGGTCCGGGCCGAGGTCCCCGCGACCGAGCTGGTGCGGTACGTGGTGGAGCTGCGCGCCCTCACCTCCGGCACCGGCACGTTCACCAGGAGGTACGTCCGGCACGAGCCGATGCCGCCGCACCTGGCCGACGCGGTCCGCAAGGAGCACGCCACGGCGCGTTAGATCGCGATGGCGTTGGCCGCCTCGTGCATCGGCGCGAGGATCCTGTCGATCATCTGCTCCTTGCGCGGGTGGTATTTCAGGGTCCGCATCCCGTAGTTACGGAAGGCGATGCCGAGGCGGCCACCGGGCACCATGTCCTTGGCCATCTTGCGGCCGAAGGCGAGGTTCTTCTCCGTGTACGGCCGCATCTCGCGCTCGTAGGCGGCGAACCCGCCGGGCGTGCCGAGGTGCCGGCCCAGCACGTAGGCCCCGGCCAGCGCCAGGCTGGTGCCCTGGCCGGAGGCGGGCGCCGGGCAGTGGGCGGCGTCGCCGAGCAGCGCGACCCGCCCGGACGACCAGTGGGGCAGCTCGACCTGGCTCATCGCGTCGAAGTAGAAGTCGGGGGCGGCGTCCATCGCCGACAGGAAGTCGCCGACCCGCCACCCCTGGCCGTCGAACGCCTCCCGGACGAGCGCCTTCTGTGCGGCGACGTCGTGCCGGTCGTAGTCGAGCCGGGGCGCGGCGAAGGTGAGGCCGACCCGGGCCGGCTGGTCACGCTCCATCGCGTAGGCGAAGACGAGCCGGCCGGGCCGCGAATACATGATCTCCTCGCGCTCGATGCCGAGCAGGTTGGGCACCGTGTAGATGGCGATGTAGGCGCCGAGGTGGCTCAGCGGGACCTCGCCCATCACCTTGCGCCGGGTCGCCGAGTGCAGCCCGTCGGCGCCGACGACGTAGTCGAAACGGCCGGTCGCGCCGGACGCGAAGGTGACGTCGACGCCGTCGGGACCGTCATCGAGGGCGGCGATCGAGTCGCCGAACACGTAGCGGGCCCGGTCGGCGGTGGCGTCGTGCAGGATGCGGCTCAGATCCCACCGCATGATCTCCAGGTCGTCGCCGCGCCGGCCCATCAGCAGGTCGGCGGGGAGGGTGGCGATCGGGCCACCGTTGCTCTTGACGTAGGTGATCCGCTGCATGCCGGTGTCGGCTGCCTGCGCGGCGGAGAGCAGGCCCATCCGGCGCAGCACCTCGGTGGCCGAGCCACGCACGTCCACCTTGTAGCCACCCTCGCGCAGGCCGGCGGCGTGCTCCACGACGGTCACCTCGAAGCCCCGCCCGGTGAGCCAGTAGGCGAGAGCCGGACCACCGATGCCGGCGCCGGAGATCAGTACCCGTGAGATCGTCATGAGAGTTACTATACAGATGTCTTATAATTTTGTATAGACGATAGGATCACGCCCATGGGTCACCGCGAAGAGCTGCTGAAAGGCGCCAAGAAGGCGCTGCTGGAGAAGGGTTGGGCGCGCACCAAGGCACGCGACGTCGTGGCGCTGTCCGGCACCAACCTGGGCTCCATCGGCTATCACTACGGCTCGACCGAGGCGCTGATGACCGCCGCGATGCTCAGTGCCATCGAGGAGTGGGGCGAGGCGCTGGGCACCGTGCTGGCCACCCCCGACCCCGACGAGGACGCGGGCGACGACCCGATGCTGCGGTTCTGGCGGCGGGTGATCCGCTCCATCCAGGCCGACCGGCAGCTGTGGCTGGCCAGCATCGAGGCGATGCTGCAGGCCGAGCACAACCCGGCGCTGCGGGAGCAGATGGCCGAGGGCATGCAGGCCGGCCGTTCCGGCATGGCGGCGATGCTCACCGGCGTACCGGAGGATCAGATCGGTGTGGAGACCATCCGGTCGCTCGGGTCGGTGCAGATGGCGCTGATGTCCGGCGTGCTCACCCAGTGGCTGACCGACCCGGCGACCGCACCGTCGCCGGAGGAGGTGGTCGCCGGGATCCGCGCGCTAGGCGGCGGGCCAGGCCTTGGTCAACAGGTCACGGGTGTCGAGGAGTAACTGCGGGAGCACCTTGGTCAGCCCGATCACCGGCATGAAATTGGCGTCGCCACCCCACCGCGGCACGATGTGCTGGTGCAGGTGGGCGGCGATGCCGGCACCCGCGATGGCCCCCTGGTTCATCCCCAGGTTGAAACCGTGCGGGGTGCTGACGGCGCGCATCACCCGCATCGCCGTCCGGGTGAAGGCCGCCACCTCGACGGTCTCCTCCTCGGTCAGGTCGGTGTAGTCGGCCACGTGCCGGTAGGGGCAGACCATCAGGTGCCCGGGATTGTACGGATACAGGTTGAGCACCGCGTAGACCAGCGTGCCGCGGGCCACCACCAGGGTCTCCGCCTCCGGCAGGGAAGGGGCCAGGCAGAACGGGCAGCCGGCGGGCCGGTCCTCCCCGGAGATGTAGGCCATCCGGTGCGGCGTCCAGAGTCGCTCCAGCCCGTCCGGCCCACTCGCGCCCGCCCGCTCGTCCACGATCGCATCCTATGCGGAATCGAGCGCGGTTTCCGGCGTGGCCGTTCCGTGCACGTGGTAACAGCCACCGCCCCGCCGTTTCGCCACGTACATCGCGGCGTCGGCGTCCCGCAGCACCTCGTCGGGGGCGCTGGAACCGTAGGTCAGGGCGATCCCGATGCTCGCCGGAGTGCGCAGCTCGTGCCCGCCGACGGTCACCGGCTCGTCCAGCGCCCGCACCACCCGCTCGGCCACCACCAGGGCACCGCCCACGTCGGCCAGGTCCTCGGTCAGCACCACGAACTCGTCGCCGCCCAGCCGGGCCACCGTGTCCTCGGTGCGCACACACGTCTTCAACCGCTCCGCCACCACCTTCAGCAGCGTGTCGCCGGCGTCGTGGCCGTACGTGTCGTTGACCGGTTTGAAGCCGTTGAGATCCAGCAGCAGCACCCCGACCGGTTTGCCGCTGCGCCGCGCACGGGCCAGGGCCGCGGCCATCCGGTCCCAGAGCAGCGCCCGGTTGCCCAGTCCGGTGAGCATGTCGTGCATCGCCCGCCGGGTCAGCTCCTCGGTCAGCGCCACACTGTCCAGCGCCAGCGACACCTGGGTCCGGAGCGTCCGCAGTGACTCGATCACGTCGCCGGGCAGCGGCTCCTCCGCCGCCACGGCCAGGATGCCGAAGAACCGCGTGCCGTTGAGCAGCGGGAACAACGTCACCGGCCGGTCGTCGACCACCGCCGGACCGGTCACGCCGAGCGCCGTCGGCCCGAGACCGGCGATCACCTCCCCGGCGGAGAGCCGGGCCAGCAGCTCGTCCGGTACGGACTCGCCCGGCAGCCGGATGCCCTCGACCGCCTCGGCCCGCACCCCGGCCGCCTCCAGCACCGTCCAGTTCTCCGGATCCTCCGGGGTGACCCGGATGATCGCGGCCCGCGCCGCGGGACACCCGCTGACCAGGGCGGCCGCGGCCCGGACGGCCAGCCGGTGCGCCTCGGCCGAGTCGTTGGTGGTGAGCAGGCCGGTGCCCAGGTCGCTGAGCACCTGCTCGCGCTCCATCGCCTCGCGCAGGGCCCGCATGCCGGCGTCGATCCGCACCACCAGCCGGCCGTTGTCGCGCAGACCGATGAACTGCCGGGTCATCACCAGACCGGTCAGCAGGATCGCCCCGGCCACCAGCGGCCACGACCCGGAGTCGAGACCGCGGAACAGACCGGTCACCAGCAGCGCGTACGCCGCGGCCACCGCCACGTAGGGAGTGAGGCTGGTCGGCCGCTGCACCGGCGCCGGACGGGCCGCCTCGGTGTGGCCGGTCACCTTCCGGTGCTGCAGCACCGTCATCCACAACCCCAGGTGGACGGCGAGCGCCCACGCGGCCAGGGCGATGTGCAGGTACTGCCCGGGCAGGACCCGCTGGAGGACGGTGACCATGACGACCGCGACGCCGGCGCCGGCCCAGATCATCAGCGCCCGGCGGCTCACCTCGGCGGCACCGCCGAGCACCAGCCGGAGCACCGCGAAGACCGCGACCAGCAATCCGCAGGTACGGATCAGGACGACCACCGGGACGAAGGTGCCGTCGGTGGCCCCGAACGCCGGATGGACGAAGAAGTACCAGCAGAACAGGACCGCGGTGACCAGCACGACGGCCATGTCCAGCCCGAGCCGCACGCCACTGGCCGACCACCGGACCCGGACCGGCACGCTGAGCAGCGCGGCGAGCGTGAACAGCAGCGCCACCAGGTCGAGCACCTGGATCACCGGGTTATCGGTGGGATAGACGGCCGCCCCGGTCGTCACCGCCTGGACCAGGGCGATCGCCGAACCGGCCGTCATCGTGACGTTGGAGGCCGCGACCAGAGCCGAGAACCGGCGTGCGCCCCGGCCGGCGGCCAGCCACCCGGTCCGCCCGGCCACCCACGCGGTGGCCAGCAGCAACAGCGGGGCACAGACCCGGTATCCGTAGAACTGGAACTGCCAGCCACCGGCACCGGTCAGGTGCAGGACCACCCAGATCCCGGACAGGGTGAGGGCGGCCGTGGCGACCGGTGGTGTCCGGTAACGCATCGATCCTCCCGTCCCGCCGCCGAGACGCCGTCCGGCGTCTCGGCCTGACGGTCGGAAGGACAGCCTGCGAGCTGAGGGGAAACCCGATGCGGGTGGGGCCGGATCAGGCGGCCGACGGCCCCGTGTTGACCCGGGAGCGGACCACCTCGACGACGTGCACGACGGCCTCGTCGAGGGTGACACCGTTGCGCTGCGAGCCGTCCCGGTAGCGGAACGACACCGTGCCACCGTTGACGTCGTCGTCGCCGGCGATCGCCATGAACGGGATCTTCTGCTGCTGCGCGGTCCGGATCTTCTTCTGCATCCGGTCGGTCGAGTAGTCGACCTCGGCCCGGATGCCTTCCTTCTTCAGCTTGGCCACGAACTCGGCCAGGTAGTCGGCGTGGTCGTCACGGATCGGGATGCCGACCACCTGCACCGGCGCCAGCCACGCCGGGAACGCGCCCGCGTAGTGCTCGACCAGCACGCCGAAGAACCGCTCGATCGAGCCGAACTTCGCCGAGTGGATCATCACCGGCTCCTGCCGGGTGCCGTCGGCCGCCTGGTACTCCAGACCGAACCCGGCGGGCTGGTTGAAGTCGTACTGGATGGTCGACATCTGCCACGTACGCCCGATCGCGTCCTTCGCCTGCACGCTGATCTTCGGGCCGTAGAACGCCGCGCCACCCGGGTCCATCACCAGCTCCAGGCCGGACTCGGTGGCCACGTCGGCCAGGACCCTGGTGGCCTTCTCCCACTGCTCGTCGGTGCCGATGAACTTCGAGCTGTCCGGGTCGCGGGTCGACAGCTCCAGGTAGTAGTCGTCCAGGCCGAAGTCGTCGAGCAACGACCGGACGAAGTTCAGCAGGTGCTTGATCTCGCCCGGCGCCTGCTCGGCCGTCACGTACGAGTGCGAGTCGTCCTGGGTCAGGCCGCGCACCCGGGTCAGGCCGTGCACCACACCGGACTTCTCGTACCGGTACACCGTGCCGAACTCGAACAGGCGCATCGGCAGCTCACGGTAGGACCGCCCGCGCGACCTGAAGATCAGGTTGTGCATCGGGCAGTTCATCGCCTTGAGGTAGTAGTTCGCCCCCTCCAGCTCCATCGGGGGGAACATGGTGTCCTTGTAGTACGGCAGGTGGCCCGAGGTGTGGAACAGGCCCTCCTTGGTGATGTGCGGCGAGCCGACGTACTGGAAGCCCTCCTCGATGTGGCGGGCGCGGACGTAGTCCTCCATCTCGCGCTTGATCACGCCACCCTTCGGGTGGAAGACCACCAGACCCGACCCGATCTCGTCGGGGAAGGAGAAGAGGTCCAGCTCGGTGCCCAGCTTGCGGTGATCCCGGCGCTCGGCCTCGGCGAGACGGGTGAGGTACGCCTTGAGCTCGTCCCGCGACGGCCACGCCGTCCCGTAGATCCGCTGCAGCTGCGGGTTCTTCTCACTGCCCCGCCAGTACGCCGCGGCCGAGCGCATCAGCTTGAAGGCCGGGATGAGCCGGGTCGACGGCAGGTGCGGGCCGCGGCACAGGTCGCCCCAGACCCGGTTGCCGTCCTTGTCGACGTTGTCGTAGTGGGTCAGCTCGCCGGCGCCGACCGCGGCGGCCTCCGCGTCCACGTCGCCCTTGATGTCGACCAGTTCGAGCTTGAACGGCTCAGCCTTCAGCTCCGCCTTCGCCTCGTCGAGCGTGCCGTACTCCCGGCGGTGGAAGGTCTGCCCGGCCTTGACGATCTCCTGCATCCGCTTCTCGAGCTTCGCCAGGTCGTCGGGCTGGAACGGCTTCTCCACGTCGAAGTCGTAGTAGAAACCGTCCCGGATCGGCGGGCCGATGCCCAGCTTCGCCTCGGGGAACACGTCCTGCACGGCCTGGGCCAGCACGTGCGCGGTGGAGTGGCGCAGCACGTCGAGCCCGTCCGGGGTGTCGATCGCGACCGGGGTCACCTCGGTGTCGGCGGCCGGCGACCAGGCGAGGTCGCGCAGCCGGCCGTCGGCCTCACGGACCACGACGACCGCCTTCGGCCCGTGCGCCGGGAGCCCGGCGGCGGCCACCGCGTCGGCCGCCGTAGTCCCGGCCGGGACGACTAGTGGGTCGGCCACGGCGGGTGTACGGGGTGCAGACACGGTGATCTCCATTCAGACGGTGATGAGTCGCCCTGATGCTATCCGCCTGCGGATCAGGCCCCGCTCCCGGCGGCCAGCCACGCCGGAAGCGGCTCCCGGCGGGCGAGCCAGTCACCGGGGATGCCGTCGATCCCGGTGTACGCCGCCACGACTCCCCCGGCGATCGCCGCGGTGGTGTCCACGTCACCGCCGGCCACCACGCACGCCGCCACGGCCGCCGGGAAGTCGTCCAGGTAGCGGTCGGCGACCCAGAGGGCGAACGGAACGGTGTCCTGCGCGGTCGCCTGGGAGCCGTTGCCCAGCCGCTCGGCCGCCTCGGCGACACCACCGCGTACCGGGGTGGTCAGCCCGTCGCGGACCACGCCCGGCGCCGTGTGCGCGGCTGCGGCGAGCAGCATCTGACCGGGGTCGGGGCGGTGCCCGTTGAGACGCGCGGCGGCGGCGAACGCGGCGGCCACCGACACCGCCACGCCACCCGCCAGGCCCTCCGGGTGCGCGTGGGTGACCTCGGCGGCCCGTACCCCCTGAATCGCCGCATGGGCCAGGGAATCCGCATGCCAGGCGCCCAGCGGTGCGGCCCGCATCGCCGCTCCGTTTCCGCAGGAGCCCTGCCCGTTGAACGCCGCGGCCGCGGCGATCGGCCATGGCAGGCCCTCGCGGATCTCGCGGAGCATGACGACCGCGCCGGGACCGTAGCCGCGATAGGGCTCGAACCGCTCGGCCAGCAGCTCGGCGAAGGCGTCCCGGTCGAAGTCGCCCTCGGCCAGCGTGGACACCAGGCAACAGGCCTGTTCGGTGTCGTCGGTCCACTGCCAGGGCGGATCCGGGACACGGCCCTCGAGGAGGTCGCCCGGTGCGTTGCCGGGCACGAAGTACTGCGCTCCGAGGGCGTCACCGACGCTGAGACCGGCGAGGCTCTCCAGGGCCAGAGTCAGACGGGTACCGGGGAAAAGTGTGAATGACATCGGTACTTCGGATCGTATTCCATCACTGAGCGTCATTAAAGACTCTCGTTCGATCACCCTTTAGGTTCTCCCCGTCCGGGACGCTACGGTCTTCGCATGGCCACGGTGTTGCTCGTCGAAGACGACCATGTCGTGCGCGGCGCCATGCTCCGTTCGCTCGCCGACCGGGGGCACGCCGTGCACGCCGTCGGCACCGCTCTGGAAGCGCTCCGGCGGGTCGCCGCCGAGACACCTGACCTGGTCGTTCTCGATCTCGGGCTGCCCGACCTGGACGGGTCGGACGCGCTGCGCATGCTCCGTGGCATCACCGATGTGCCGATCATCATCGCCACCGCCCGCGACGACGAGCAGACCGTCGTGCGGCTGCTGCGGGCCGGCGCCGACGACTACATGGTGAAGCCGTTCACCGGTGCCCATCTGGACGCGCGAATAGCCACCGTGCTGCGCCGCGTCGGCCGGGCCAGTCGCGCCGCGCAACCCGCCGTCCACGAGGTGGGCGAGCTCCGGGTCGACGTCGGCGAGCGCAGCGCCACCCTCGGCGATCAGCCGCTGGCGCTGACCCGCAAGGAGTTCGACCTGCTGGCCTACCTCGCCGCCCGTCCGGGCCGAGTGGTTTCCCGTCGCGAGCTGTTGGAGGAGGTATGGCGACAGCCATCGGTCGGCGAGGACCAGACCATCGACGTGCATTTGTACTGGCTTCGCCGGAAACTGGGCGAGTCCGCGGCGAAGCCCCGCTACCTGCGCACCGTGCGGGGGGTCGGATTCCGGTTGGTGGCGCCGGACTGAGGTTGCGGCTGGCGTATACGACCGCCGCCACGACCGCCGTAGCCGCACTGGTCTTCCTGGTCCCGCTCGGCTGGGAGCTGCGCAACGACCACCGGGAGGCCGCGCTGGCCGAGGCCGCGCAGCGCACCTCGACGGTGGCCGGCGCGATAACCGCCGGCGCCGGGGAGAAAGGTGTCGCCGCCGCTGTCGCCGCGACCGGTGGCTCGGTCGTCGTGCACACACCGGGCCTGGCCGCCTCCTCCGGCGGGCGGGCCGACGCGGAGCTGATCGACCGGGCCGCGGTCGCGGCCGGGCCCACGATCGAGGGCGTCGGCGGCGGGACGGTCCGGCTCCAGCCGGTCACCGTGGCCGGTAAGACGCTGGTGGTCGAGGCGTTCGTGCCGGACAGCGCGCTCAACCACAACACCGCGCGTGACTGGTGGCTGCTGCTCGGCCTGGCCGTGGTGCTCGTCGGCGGCGCCGTCTTCGTGGTGGACCGGCTGGCCCGCGGCGCCGTCGAGTCGGCCCGCAACCTCGTCGACGCGGCCCTCGCGGTCGGTGACGGCGACCTGGAGATGCGCATCCAGCCGTCCGGCCCACGCGAGCTGGCCGAGGCCGGTTACGCCTTCAACCGGATGGCCGACCGCCTGGTCACCTCCCGGACCGACGAGCGTGAGCTGGTCGCCGACCTGTCGCACCGGCTGCGGACCCCGCTGACCGCGCTGCGCCTGGACGCCGAGGCCCTCGACCCGGACGACACCCAGATCATCGACCTGACCGCCGACGAGGTGGACCGGCGTCGCGGCATCCGGCGCATCCGGACCGCGATCACCACGCTGGAGGACGAGGTCAACCACCTGATCACCACCACCCGGCAGGCCGTCGCGGACCGGGTCGCCACCGAGCCGGAGGACGGGCTCTGCGACGCCAGCGAGGTGGTCCGGGAACGGATGATGTTCTGGTCGGCGCTCGCCTCCGACCAGGACCGGCAGTACCGGGTGGTCGGCGCACACCTGCGCATCCCCGTGCCGGTGGCCCGGGCCGAGCTGGCCGCCGCGCTCGACGCGGTGCTGGGCAACGTCTTCCGGTACACCCCGCAGGGTGCGGCCTTCGAGGTGGCACTCTCCCGCCGTGACGGCTGGGTGGCGCTGCGTATCGACGACGCCGGTCCCGGCATCCCCGACCCGGAGAAGGCACTGCGTCGCGGCCAGAGCCAGCAGGGTTCCACCGGACTGGGGCTGGACATCGCCCGCCGCGTGGCTCAGGCTACCGGCGGCTCGGTCAGCCTGGACCGGGCCACCATGGGTGGCGCCAGCGTGGTGATGCTGCTGGCCGACGCGGACGCCACCCCGAGACAACCGAGCCGGTTCGGCCTGGTCGGCCGCGGCCGGCTGGCACGTGAGCGAGACCCCGGCAGACGCCGCTGGCAACGAGGACAGGAATGAGCAAGGGCTTCCACCGCCGCGACCCCGTCGAGGACCGTGTCCCCCGGAAGAAACAGCGCTTGCTTATATCTGCTTTAAGAAGGTTCCCCTTCTCCGCGCAGGCTGGCACTGTTCCGTTAGATCCCATCCGGCTTCCCGGATCGCAACCCGCAGCGCGTCCCCATCGCCGCGATTCGCGAAGCCAGAGCGCGGTGGGAGGCGGTCACCCCATGGACCCCTCCCACCGCCAACCCGCTCGACGAGGAGACGCCGTGTCCGCGCATCGCCGGCCGACGTTCCGCGGGTCGCCGTCCGGACGGCGCCGCGCGGCGGGGACCCCGAAACCTCGGCGGCCACGCTCCGCAACCTTCCGGCTCCTTCCGGTAGCCCTCGGCCTGGCACTCCTCGGCGTCGGCGGCGTGGTCGGCCCGAGCGTGATCAACTACGGTCCGCCGGAGGACGACTACGCCCTGACCGCACTGCCCGCCGACGCCCCCGAGCAGGGGCTCGTCTACAGCGGCCTGCGGCTGGCGTCATCCGGCTCGGTCTGCGCCGGCGCCTACCTGATCTTCGAGGAGACCTGCTCGCACGGGCCCGACCCGGCACCGGACGGTCTCTCGGTCCGCCGTGACGTCGCCCCGGTGACCGCGGGCACCGCCGAGGTGACGGCGGTCCGCCGGGAGACCGGTGGCGTGCCCGGTGACGCCGAGATCGCCCGCGACGAGGGCGGCAGCGCGATCACCGCGGACGCACCGGCCCTGATCCCGGACGCCGCGCCCGGCCAGGCCGACTTCATCCTCGGGCCGGACGACGTGGCGTGCGCCGGCGACGGCCGTACCGGCAAGCGCGTGCAGCTGCTCTACCTGCACGAGGCGGCGTCGGCCAGCCGGTACGGGAAGTTCCTCAACTCGTTCCGCACCTGGGCGGCCGGCGTGGACGCGATCTACGACGCGAGCGCCGGCGAGACCGGCGGCTCCCGCCACATCCGCTACGTGACGACGCCGGAGTGCCGGGCCGACGTGGCCGAGGTGCAGCTGCCGGAGGGTTCGTTGCGGTCGTTCGCGTCGACCATCGACGCGCTGCGCGGTCTCGGCTACAACCGGACCGACCGCAAGTACCTGATGTTCGCCGACACGAACCTCTACTGCGGGATCGCCACCTACGTCAACGACACCCGGCCGGGCCGCGGCAACCGCAACAACGGCGGCCCGTCGTACGCCCGGGTCGACTCCGGCTGCTGGAGCGCCGCGATGGCCGCCCACCAGCTGACCCACACGCTGGGCGCGGTGCTGACCGACTCACCGAACGCCACCGGCGCGGGCAGCTGCCTCGACGAGTACGACCTGCTCTGCGGCAAGGACCGGACCGGCAAGCCGGTGAAGAACGTGTGCCCGAAGAAGAACGACAACCGCCTCGACTGCGGCCACGACGACTACTTCAGCACCAACCCGGAGCCCGGCAGTTACCTGGCCGACCACTGGAACGTGGCGCTCAGCGAGTTCCTGCTCCGCAGCGACGGCGGCGACGACATCCCCGACGTGCCCGGCGCCACGGTGCCCGACCAGGACACCCCGGACGCGCAGCCCTCGGCGGGCCCGTCGGCCGGCCCGTCGGCGGGTGCACCGGCGCCCAGCGCGAGCGTCTCCACCTCGCCGAGCCCGAGCGTCTCGGCGACCGTACCGTCCATCCCGGACCCGGCCGTCTCGGCGACCGGACCGGAGATCGCGGTGACCCCGGTCGCGCAGCACCGCCCGACCGCCACTCCCCCGGCCGGCACCGGCGACAGCGACGGTCTCGGCGCACCGCCCGGTGTGACGAACGACGGCGTGCAGGCGGTCCTGGAGATCCGCGAGGCGACGAGCGGCTCGGTCCGGCTGAACTGGAGCGCCGCAGCGAACGACGCCGACTACGAGGTGTCCGTCGACGGCGAGCCGGTGGCCTCCACCCGCGCCACCCGGGCCCGCCTGATCGGCCTGAAGCCGGACGCGAAGTACCTGGTCGAGGTCCGGAACCGCAAACTCGGCTACCTGGCCAAGGGCACCGCGACGACGGCGCCCGCGGCCAGCCCGGTGCAGAACTCGTGGTTCGTGCTGACCAACTCGCTGACCGGTGGCGCAGCCGATCTCTACGCGGCCCGTTCCACCGACGGCACCCCGGTCACGCTCGGCAGCGACGAGGGCGGCACCCAGCAGCAGTGGCAGCTGGTGCCGGCCGGTAACAACACCTACTCGCTGGTCTCGAAGGCCAGCAACCGGTGCGTGATCCCGCTCGGCGGCGACGTGGTCGCCGGGGCGCCGCTGGTACAGGGCGACTGCCAGGCCGCCACCGGCGCGCGCTGGACACTGCGGGCGTCGGCGTACGGCTTCACCCTCCGCGCCGCCGGCGGCGATCTGGTGGTCGGGGCGGGTGCACAGCGTTTCGGCACGCAACGCGTGCTGGTGCTACAGGAGGACACCGAGCAACGGCACCAGAGCTGGACCGCGGTGCCGGACTGACGGGAGAAGAAAGCGATGCCCGATGTGCTGAGCAGGCCCGAGACCGAGCCGGACGACAATCCGGCCCGGTTCACCCGCCGTCGGCTGGTGCGGTGGCTGACGATCCTCACCATCGGCACCCTGACGATGGTCGCCTGCTGGCAGGACCCGCTCTACCCCTGAGCGGCGCGGTAGGCGTCGATCTCGGCGAGCAGCGCGGTCTTGCCCTCGGGTGAGCGGAAACTGTGCCGTACGGCGTCGCGGGCCAGGTCCGTGACGCCGTCCACGTCCAGCTTCAGCAGGCGGGCGGCGGTCGCGTACTCCTGCTCCAGGGTGGTGCCGAACATCGGCGGGTCGTCGGAGTTGACGCTGACCGGGACCCCGGCCGCCACCAGCCGGGCGATCGGGTGCTCGTCGAGGTCGGCGACGGCCCGGGTCCGCAGGTTCGACGTCGGGCACACCTCCAGCGGGATCTGCCGCTCGGCGAGGTGGGCCATCAGCCGCTCGTCCTGGGCGGCGGCGATGCCGTGGCCGATGCGCTCGGCGCCGAGGTCGGTGAGCGCGTCCCAGATGGTCTGCGGGCCGGTGGTCTCCCCGGCGTGCGGGACACTGTGCAGGCCGGCCGCGCGTGCCTTGTCGAAGTACGGCTTGAACTGCGGCCGCGGAACACCGATCTCCGGCCCGCCGAGTCCGAAACTGATCAGCCCGTCGGGTCGCTCGTCCAGAGCGATCCGCAGCGTCTCCTCGGCCGACGGCAGCCCGGCCTCGCCCGGGATGTCGAAGCACCAGCGCAGCTCCACGCCGAAGTCGCGGGCGGCTCCGGCCCGGGCGTCCTCGATCGCCTCGCAGAACGCCTTGGCCGCGATGCCCCGCTTGACGCTCGAGTACGGCGTGACTGTCAGCTCCGCATACCGCACGTTCTGCCGGGCCAGTTCCCGCCCGATCTCGTAGGTGAGCAGGCGCACGTCCTCGTCGTCGCGGATCAGGTCGACCACGCTCAGGTAGACCTCGATGAAGTGCGCGAAGTCGCGGAACTCGAAGTAGTCGGCCAGCCGGGCCGGGTCGGCCGGCACCGGCGAGCTGCCCTCGTGCCGTGCGGCCAGCTCGGCGACGATCCGCGGGGACGCCGAGCCGACGTGGTGGACGTGCAGCTCGGCCTTGGGCAGGCCGGCGATGAACGACGTCAGGTCGGTCAAGAGTTCTCTCCCTAGGTAGAAGCCACCACGAAGATACGGCGGAACGGGAATGCCACGAGGCCGTGCCGCTCCGGATACTCCACCGCGATTCGCTCGGCGAGCGTGGCCCGGAAGGCGGTCCACTCGCCGTCGCTCAGAGCCGCCCGGACCGGGCGCAGGGCGGTCCCCTCCATCCACCGCAGCACCGGGTGGTCCTGCTCCGGTTCGACGGGCAGCAGGTGGAGGTAGGTGGTCTCCCAGGCGTCCACGGTCGCGCCGGCCGCGGTCAGCAGCTCGGCATAGCCCTGCGCGTCGTCGACGGGGTCGTCCCGCAGCTCGACGTCGTCCCGCAGATCGGCCGAGGACGCCAGATCCCACACGGCACGGTGGCCGGGACTGGCGAAGTTGCCCGGCACCTGCATCGCGATCCACGCGCCGGCCGGGAGCCCGCGTGTCCACCGGGTCAGCATCTCCTGGTGGCCGGGCACCCACTGCAGGGCCGCGTTGGTGACGACGACGTCGACGTCCGGGGTGGGTTCCCAGTCGGCGATGTCGCCGAGGCGGAACTCGACCGGGCCGGGGTCGGCGGACGCCTTCCCGATCATCTCGGGTGACGAGTCGACGCCGACGACCCGCGCGCCCGGCCAGCGATCGGCCAGCGTGCGGGTGAGCTCACCGGGGCCGCAGCCGAGGTCGACGACGGTCCGTGGTCTCTCCGCCCCGATCTGCCGGACCAGGTCGAAGAACGGCCGGGAACGCTCGGAGCCGAAACGGCGGTAGACAGCGGGATCCCACATGTTGCCCTCCGTGCACACTAAACCGTACGTACGTTTTGTTTAACCCTAACAGGTGGGCGGTAGGGTCTCCACGTGGAAAATCGAAGCTTTCGCAAGCTGGGACGCAGTGTCGGCGTGGTCGGTCTCGGAGCCTGGCAGCTCGGCGCCGACTGGGGCGAGGTCAGTGAGACCGACGCGCACGCGACCCTGCAGGCCGCCGTCGACGCGGGCGTGACCTTCATCGACACCGCCGACGTCTACGGCGACGGCCGCAGCGAGCAGATCATCGGCTCGTTCCGGAAAGACCACCCCGGCCTGACCGTCTTCACCAAGATGGGCCGCCGGCTGCCCCAGGATCCCGCCAACTACCGGCTGGACAACTTCCGGGCCTGGACCGACCGCTCCCGGGCCAACCTCGGCGTGGACACGCTGGACCTGGTGCAGCTGCACTGCCCGCCCACGCCGGTGTTCAGCTCGGACGAGGTCTACGACGCCCTCGACATCCTGGTCGAGGAGAAGCGGATCGCGGCGTACGGGGTGAGCGTCGAGACCGTCGAGGAGGCGCTGGCCGCGATCGCCCGGCCCGGTGTGGCCAGCGTCCAGATCATCCTCAACGCGTTCCGCCTCAAGCCGCTGGAGCGGGTGCTACCGGCCGCCGCCGAGGCCGGGGTGGGCATCATCGCGCGGGTCCCGCTCGCCAGCGGTCTGCTCTCCGGTCGCTACGACGCGAGCACCACGTTCGGCGCCGACGACCACCGCAACTACAACCGGCACGGCGAGGCCTTCGACGTCGGCGAGACGTTCTCCGGTGTCGACTTCGGCGTGGGCCTGGAGGCGGTGGGCCGGCTGCGCCCGCTCGTGCCGGCCGGCGCGACCATGGCGCAATTCGCCCTCCGCTGGATCATCGACCAGCCGGGCGTGACAGCGGTGATCCCCGGTGCCCGTAACCCGGAACAAGCGCGGGCGAACGCGGCCGCCGCCGATCTCGCGCCGCTGTCGCCGGAAACCCGAGAAATGATCACCGCGGTCTACGATGAGTTGATTCGCCCGCAGGTGCACGACAAATGGTGAACAATGAAACCGAGCCGCCGCGGTTGAGAGGCTGGCTCACCATGTCCCTCGGTCTGCTCGCCATGGTGCTCGGTGGCGTGTGGACGCTCCAGGGGCTCGATTACCTCGGCGACAGCCTGATGAGCGGGCAGACGGTGTGGGCGGCGGTCGGCGGTGCGCTGATCGTCGTCGGTCTGTTATTGATCATCATTGGGATGCGCCGGCGCTCACGCGGGCCGAGTTGATCACCCGCGGGCAGGGCTGACGAAAGAGGCCCCGCAACCTCGTGGAGGATGCGGGGCCACGGTCGGGCCGACCTCCGCCAGGCGGCCGGCGAACCGGTCTCACGACCGGCGGCTAAGGTCTCAGAGCGGGCGAACCTGCTCCGCCTGCGGGCCCTTCTGGCCCTGGGCGATCTCGAACTCCACCCGCTGGTTCTCCTCCAGAGTGCGGTAACCGCTCGTCTGGATGGCCGAGAAGTGGACGAACACGTCAGCACCCCCGCCGTCGACGGTGATGAAGCCGAAGCCCTTGTCTGCGTTGAACCACTTCACGGTTCCTTGCGCCATGCTGAACTCTCCTTCTGAAAATGCCGGCCCGCCCAACCGCGGCAGCGCGGGGCCGATGACCGTTTTCGAGCAGCGGTACCGCGAGGCGGCCCTTTCAGAGGACGTCCCATCCGCTCGGCCCTTGTGACACCTGCCGACCCTCCCGGGGTGGGGCCGGCGTCCCGCGGGTCCAGCGGAAGCTAGCGAACCACGTACGCAAAAACTGGCCACACTGTACCCGAAAATCGGGCCGTAAAGCTGCCCCTCGAAGGAATCCAATAATGGGTGACCGATATGGAAAAGGCCCCCCACTTCTGCGGAACGGAGTCCGGTACGAAGTGGGGAGCCGCCAAGACAGTTGTCTATACAGTTGTTGATCTAGTCGGGCCAGGTTCCGGTCAGTTTGTGCGTGGTGATGGCACCGCCACGATGGACCGCCGCCTTCACCACAGCGAAGATCGCGCCCTGCAACGCGGCCGCGGTGAGGATCTCGCCCCAGCCCCGATCCGGGTCGCCGGCGTCCGGTGCGTCGTCCTCTCCGGCGACCAGCTTCCACGCCTCTTTGAAGAGGAAACCGGCGGCGGCACCGGCGGCGAAACCGAGTGCCACGTTGACCGGCTTCAGTGCGACCTTCGACAGTTTGCCCGCCATCAACGCCTCCCTCGGACGACCAGAATGATCCCGGCCAGGGCCGCTATCCCGGCGATCACCAGCACGGTGGGCATCGGATTGGCACGCACCCGCACACCGGCCTGATGCGCCAGCTCCCGCGGGGGCGTCTCGCGCACCCGCCCGGCGGCGTCGGCCGCGGCCTCGCGCACCCGCCCGGTCATCACCGCGGCCTGGGTCAGCACCCGCTGCTTGGTCTCCTGCACCTGCTCACGGGCGCGGGCCTTGACGTCCGCACGCGCGGCGAGCGCCTGCACCGTCTCCCCGAGATCCGCCCGGGTCTGCCGGATGTCCTCGCGCAACGCCACCAGGTCCGGCTTGGCGGCTCCGTTCGTGTCTGTCATACCCGACTACGCTCCTTGACCGCGTGTTTCACTTCGTCGACATCGGCCTTGACACTCTCGATCGCGGCCAGCGGCTCCGGCGGGACGGCCCGGCTCAGCTGCTTCTTACCGAGCAGCGCGAGCACCCCGGCGATCACGAAGAGCGTCACCGTGACGATCAGAGCGGCCAGCCAGAGCGGCAGCACCAGGTCGAGGGCGATGATCCCGGTCGCGATCGCCGCACCCAGCCCGTACAGCCCGAACGCGCCCGCGCCGCCGAACAGGCCCGCACCGATACCGGCCCGTTTGCCCTTCTCGGCCAGCTCGGCCTTGGCCAGGGTGATCTCGTCCCGGACCAGACGGCTCAGCTGCTCACTCGCCTGCTGCACCAGCTCCGCGGTCGACTTCTCGGTCGTCGGCCGGACGGGAACGCCGTTAACGACATCGGTCATCATGTCCCCCTTTCCGTGTGATCGGGGTATGCCCTGATCAGAGCTCCCTCAATCCTGGCTCTCCGGTACAACCGGCACCGGTCCGCCGAACACCACCCCGCGGGCGTCACCGTCGAGTCCACCGCTGAACACCCGGGCGGCGTCCGAGTCCGCATCCGGCCCGTGGTGCGGCTCCCGCTGGGACGGAGCGAGCGCGGCCTTCTCCAGCTCGGCGCGCATCCGCGGCACGGCGGCCCGCTGGTGCTGCCAGATCCAGCCGACCAGCCGCTCCCGCACCAGGCAGCGCAGATCCCACAGGGCCGCCGCGTCGTTCGCGCTGACCAGGGCCCGCAGCCGGATCACGCCGTCGGTCGCCCCGGTCACCTGGAGCACGCAGACCTTGCGGTTCCACAGGTCGGACTCCTCGCAGACACGTTGGAGCTCGGCCCGTACCGGCTCGATCGGGGTCGCCCAGTCCACGTCGACCTCGGCCGTGCCCAGCACCGCCGAGGAGGTGCGCGTCCAGTTCTGGAACGGTTTGGTGGTGAAGTAGGAGGTCGGCAGGATCAGCCGCCGGTCGTCCCAGATCTGCACGACGACGTAGGTCAGGGTGATCTCCTCGATCCGTCCCCACTCCTGCTCGACGACGACCACGTCGTCGACCCGGATCGCGTCGCTGAAGGCCAGCTGGAGCCCGGCGAACACGTTGCCCAGGGTGCTCTGCGCGGCCAGCGCCGCGACGACACTGATCAGGCCGGCGGAGGCGAGCACGCTGGCACCGAGCGCCCGGATGTCGGGGAACGTCATCAGCATGACGCCGACGGTCAGCACCACGATGGCGGCCACCGTGACCCGGCGCAGCATCACCACCTGGGTCTTGATCCGGCGGCTCTTCAGATTGTCCGGCACGTCGGTGCGCCACCGGGCCAGCGCCATGTCCTCCAGCACCAGCAGCGTGGAGCCGACCAGCCAGGCGGCGGCCGCTATGCAGAGCAGCACCAGCACGTGCACCACGCCGGAACGGCCGGGGAAGTCACCGGCCCAGATCCGGACGGCCTGCTGCACGGCGGTGAGCGTGACGGTGGCCAGGAACGGCCGGTGCATGGTCCGGGCCAGGGCGGCGGCGAGCGGATAACGCCGTCCGACCCGTTTGACGATCCAGTGGACGATCTCGACGAACACGATCGCCGCGCCCGCCGCACCGACGACGGCGAGCAGAGCGGTCACAACACTGGACACTTGGCTTCCTTCCCACGGGCGTCACATGCCGACGTCCAGCCTTGCCCGCGGTGGTGGACGGAGACACCGGCGGCGGCGGATGTCAGAGATAGCTCACATCCGCCGCCGCGTTCCGTCCAGGTGTCAGATCTTGCGGTACTTGGCCTGCGCGAGGCAGTAGACGCCGAAGGCCGCGATGCCGGCGGCGATCAGGAAGAGCAGCCAGACGCCCCAGGAGTAGCCGGCCAGCGTCTTCAGCGCGGCGTCCAGGCCACGGGCCTTCTCCGGGTCGTAGTTGACCGCGGCGGCCACCACGAGGAGACCGGCGATCGCGTAGGCCACGCCCTTGGCGGTGTAGCCGGCCATGCCCAGGCGGATGATCGGCTGGCGGGTGCCGGCCGGCATCTGCTGGGTGTTCAGGTGCCGGGTGAACTTCTTCTTGTAGCCGTAGATCGCCATGCCGACACCGACGCCGAGCACCACCAGCCCGATCAGGCCGACCAGCCAGCGGCCGCCGTCGGAGTCCATCAGGCCGGAGGCGTTGCCGGCGTTGGAGTCGCCCATCGAGGCGTCGGCGCCCTGGACGACCTTGACCGCGGTCCACGCGAGGTAGCCGTAGAGGATCGTGCGGGCGCCGGAGAGGACCCGCTCGGCCATCGCCCGGCGGTCCTGCGGGCCGCTCTCGCCGATCGCGGCCTCGAAGGCCTGCCAGATCGCCATGGCGACGAGGCCGACGGCGATGACGATCAGGAGAGTCTTGCCGAACGGCTGCTTGGCGATGGTCTGGAGCGCTCCGGACTGGTCACTGTCCTGTCCGGAGCCTCCGAGCGCCACCTGCAGCGCGATCCAGGCGAAGAGCAGGTGGATGATGCCGTATCCGACGAACCCGCCCCGGGCCAGAAGCTCCAGGGGCTTGCTCTCGGCGGCCCGTGACGCGGTGTTCCTGACGTTCGAGGCTGCTGTCATGCCCCCCAATGTGACCAGCGGCGACGATCGCCAAACCCCGGTGTCACCGGGACACCTGGATCTGCACGGCGTCCTGCGTCACGCTCGACAGCGAGACCTGGAGCCCGCCGACGTCGACGGCCTGCTGGCCCTTGGTGACCTGGATCTGCTCGCCGGCGACGTCGAGCGTCACCGTGCTGTCGTCGGCGGACACGAACTTGGCCTCCACCCCGAGCACCTCGACGCTCGCGTTGGTCTCCCGGGCGATGGTCACGGTGCACTGGTCGAGGCCACAGCTGACGTCGTCACCGCAACCGGTGAGCAGCCCGAGGCCGAGGACGGCCGAGGCGAGAGCGGCGGCGATGCGGCGGCGCGGCATAGAGATCAACACCCTTTCGACGGTACGGGGTACGAGCAAACCTAAGGTGACAAGAGTGAACGAGTACCCGGTCCACGACAACACCGCTGAGCATCGATTCGAACTGGTCGTCGACGGCGAGGTGGGCGCGCTCGCCACCTACCGCCTGCGCGACGGCGTGGTGAACATCCTGCACACCGAGACCGCGCCGGCGATGCGCGGCCGTGGCCTGGCCGGCGAGCTGGCCCGGCAGACCCTCGATCAGATCCGCGAGCGCGGCGACCGGGTCATCCCGTCCTGCCCGTTCTTCGCCAGGTGGATCGCCGAACACCCCGGCTACCAGGACCTGGTGGTCACCCGCTGAAACGCGGCGTCCCGCCTCCGCCGTGGTCTCGTGGACGCGGCGAAGGCGGGACGGCCCCCGGGATGCAAGGTTCAGGCGGCGACCGGCTGCGGCGCCGGCTCCGGGACGTCGACCCCGGCGATGATCTCGGCGGCGGCCCGGCCCAGCGCGCGGGTCGCCCCGTGGGTGGCGATGTGCACCCCGCCGGTCACCGTGACCGGGATGCCCATCTCGACGACGATCGCGTCGGGGCGCACCGCGAGGACACCGGCCAGGGTCCGCTCGATCCACGGGTGCCGGTGCACGTCCCGGACCACCAGGACCAGCGGCCGCTCCCCGGCGCCGGCCAGCACCGGCACCGACGGGTCGGCCAGCGGCTCCAGATCGCCGGCCTCGAAGCGGACGGCCGTGGTGCCCGGCAGCAGCTCGCTGAGCGGGTGGCCGACACCCCACGGCGTCTCGCTGCCGATCGCGATGTTGCGCGGCGGCGCGAACTCGACCACGTGCGGGATCCCGGCCACCGGCAGGGACGGGCCCTGCGGGCCGCGGGTGATCCGCACCGCCCGGCGCGCGGCCGCGAAACCGACGGTCGAGCCGAGCACCGCGACCTCGGCGCCGGCCGCGGCATCGGCGATCGCCCGGGCACCGGTCGCGACCTGCGTGCGGGTGGTCCAGGCGGCCAGCTCGCGCACCCGCCGGACGGCGTCGCGCAGCCGCTCCTCGGGGATCTCGCCCGAGCGGACCGCGGCGACGATGGCGTCCCGCAGGCGGATCGCGGTCTGCTCGTCGGCGTGGTCACCGCCCACGCAGATGGCGTCCACGCCGGCGGCGATCGCACGGACCGCGGCGCCCTCCAGGCCGAAGCGGCGGCGCACCCCCTGCATCTCGATGCCGTCGGTGACGATCAGGCCGTCGAAGCCCAGCTCCTCGCGGAGCAGGCCGGTCAGGATGCGCGGGCTGAGCGTGGCCGGCAGCTCCGGGTCGTAGGCCGGGACCAGCAGGTGACCGGTCATCACCGAGCGGGCGCCGGCCGCGATCGCCGCACGGAACGGGACCAGCTCGCACTCGGCCAGCTCGGCCTCGGACCGGGCGATCAGCGGGACGTCGTGGTGCGAGTCGACAGCCGTGTCGCCGTGACCCGGGAAGTGCTTGGCACAACCGGCCACCCCGGCCGACTGGAGCCCGCGGATGAAGGCGGAGGTGTGCCGGGCCACCAGGTGAGGTTCGGCGCCGAATGCCCGTACCCCGATGACCGGGTTCCTGGGGTTGCTGTTGACGTCGGCGTCCGGGGCGTAGTCGAGCGTGATGCCGGCATCGGCCAGCTCCCGGCCCAGATCGCGGGCGACCAGCTCGGTCAGCTCGGCGTCGTCGACCGCGCCGAGGGCCAGATTGCCCGGGCGCGAGCTCCCGTGCCGCGACTCGAACCGGGTGACGTCGCCGGCCTCCTCGTCGATGGCAACGATCACATCGGGGTACTCCGAGCGGAGCTGCGCGGTGAGCGCGGCCACCTGAGCGGGTGACTCCACGTTGCGGGCGAAGAGGGCCACGCCCCCGAGCCCGGCAGCGAGCCAGCGGCGGACCCAGTCCGGCGCGGACGTTCCCACGAAGCCCGGTTGCAGTACCGCAGCGGCCAGTTCCGGCAATTCGCCGTGAATGGACATGTGGCCCCGTACCTCCGATGCGTTCGGCTCCCCCGTTACGGGGACCTATGTTCACACCCCTCCCAGACTTTAGTCAACAAACCTTTCTATTTGCTGTGGCATCCCGCTCGCTAGGATGTGCACGTGCTCACTCCCCTCGCCGCAACGGGTGTCGACTGGTCCGAGGTGCACGCCGTGCGACTCCTCGGCATCGCCCTGGCCGTTCTGTTCCTGCTCTGGGCGATCCGCCGCATGTTCGGGGGCAAATAGGGGTAACGGGGCGGCCATGCGTTCGCATGACTCCGGCCCGCTCCCGAAGATCGGATAGCCTCCCCTCGATGAAACTGCCGATCTACGGCCCGCGCCTGCGCCGGGTCGCCCGCAACCAGTTCGGCTGGCGCACCCTGCGGCCCGGCCAGTTCAAGCCGATGCGCGCCGTGCTGCGCCGCAAGGACGCCCTCGTGGTGCTCCCGACCGGTGCCGGGAAATCGGCGATCTACCAGATCCCGGCGGTGCTGCTGCCCGGCCCGACCGTGGTCATCTCGCCGCTGCTCGCCCTCCAGCAGGACCAGATCGCCGCCCTCAACGAACGCGGCGACTCCCGGATCCGCGCGGTCCGGGTCAGCTCCCAGGAGACGCCCAAGGAGCAGCGCGAGGCGATCGAGGCGGTCCGCCGCGGCGAGGCCGAGTTCCTCTTCATCACCCCGGAGCAGCTCAGCGACCCGGCCCGGCAGGCCGAGGTGCGGGCGCTCAAGCCCGGCCTGGTCGCCGTCGACGAGGCTCACTGCATCTCCGCGTGGGGCCACGACTTCCGGCCCGACTACCTCGCTCTCGGCGACATGATCAACCAGATCGGCCGGCCGCCGATCCTCGCACTCACCGCCACCGCGTCACCGCCGGTCCGCGAGGACATCATCGCCCGGCTCAGGCTGAGGAAACCCGAGATCCATGTGTCCGGGCTGGACCGGCGCAACCTGTTCCTCGAGGTGGCGTACTGTCCCGACGACAACTACCGGTGGCGCAAGCTGACCGCGATGCTCGACGAGGAGCAGCGGCCCGGCATCATCTACGTCGCCACCCGGCGTGCCGCCGAGGAACTCGCCGACCGGCTCACCTCCGCCGGCTACCCGGCCGCCTACTACCACGGCGGGATGGCCACCGGCCTGCGCGAGCAGCGCCACGAGGAGTTCTCCGCCGACAAGGTCGACATCATGGTGGCGACGTCGGCATTCGGCATGGGTATCGACAAGCCGAACATCCGCTGGGTCGCACACGTCGCCCTGCCCGACTCCCCGGACAGCTACTTCCAGGAGATCGGCCGGGCCGGGCGCGACGGCGAACAGGCTCGGGCCCTGCTGCTGTGGCGTTCCGAGGACGAGGCCATCCAGCGGTTCTTCCAGGGCGGCTCCCCCGATCCCGAGGAGTTGAGCGCCCTGGCCGGCGAACTCCACAAGGGACCGGCCTCCAAGACCGCGCTGCAGAAGGCGACCGGGCTCGGGCCGCGCAAGCTCGGGCAGTACCTCAACCTGCTGGAGCAGGCCGGCGCCGTCACCGCCGGCACCGGCCACAAGCTGACCGTCCCGGCCCGTGCGCCACTCCCGGCCGCGGCGGCCGAGGCGGCCTGCGCGGAGTACGAACGACAGCAGGCGGTCATGCGGTCCCGGACCGACATGATGCGCGGTTTCGCCCAGTCCCGGCAGTGCCGCACCGAGACGCTGCTGGCCTATTTCGGCGAGGACCTGAAGAAGCCGTGCGGCCACTGCGACAACTGCGCCGACGGCTCCGCCCACGAGATCGCCGCCGCCGAGCCGGAGGGCCCGTTCCCGGTCCACGCCCGGGTCCGGCACGGCGAGTGGGGCACCGGCATGGTGATGAACTACGAAGAGGACCGGATGACAGTCCTCTTCGATTCGGTCGGCTACAAGACCCTGTCCGTCCCCGTGGTGATCCAGCAGAACCTTCTCGACCTGGAGTAGCGGCTTTCGCGCACCGGCCCCGTCGGCCTCGCCCGCACCGGGGGTGATGTCCGGGCCTCGCGCCCGAGGGGCAGCAGAACGGTCTCGCGGCGATGCTGGCGACCGCCACCGAGCCGTCCGGCACCACGGGCGGGTTGCGGGGCGAGGACTACACGCGCGGCGAGTACGAGCTGCCCAGCCGGTGGGTCTCCGACCTGATGGCCGCCGGGCGCACCAGGATGGACATCGGCGACGGTGAGCGCCGCTCGCTCACCGACCAGCGATGGAACCCCGACGCCGACCGGGCAGCAAAATACGGGGCCGAATGCACGGAATGGGCGCAGCATCGACCCTGACGGACGGCCGCGCTGCCGCCGGCGGTGGCGACTATTCGTCCTGACTCCTCCGGAAGCGCTCCCAGCCGGTTGCGTGAATGTGCCATCATGCGCTCGATGCCGGCACGGGGGAGGCGGAAGTGGCTGCGTCAACGAAACGACGATCCCCGCTGTGGGCGCGGATCTGCGTCGGCATCGGGGCCGTGGTTCTGGTCACCGGCGCGGGCACCCTGGTGGCCGGCCAGGCCCTCCTGTCGCGGTATGCGGGGGCGGTCACCGACGAGAGCCTGCTCGACCCGATCCAGCCGAAACCGGCCGAGGCCGCCCCGGTGAAATCGGACATCAACGGGCCGGTCAACATCCTGCTCGTCGGCATCGACCCGCGCGACGACCACACGGCGCCGCTGGCCGACTCGATCGTGGTGGCGCACATCCCCCGCGATCGGCACAGCGCCTACCTCTTCTCGCTGCCGCGTGACCTGCGGGTGGACATCCCGGCGTTCCCGAAATCGGGGACCGGCGCCGACCGGACGAAGATCAACGCCGCGATGGCGTACGGCAGCCGGCTCGGTGACGGCAAGTACAGCCCGGCCCAGGGGTTCCAGCTGCTCGCGACCACGGTCGGCAACGTCACCGGGATCCGGAAGTTCGACGCCGGCGCGATCGTCAACTTCGGCGGCTTCAAGAAGATCGTCGAGGCGATGGGTGGCGTCGAGATGGTCATCGACATGGACGTCAAGTCCGAGCACCTGCAGCCCGACGGCAAGACCCGGGAGCGCATCTCCCGCTGCCGGAACGACCACACGTCGTACAGCTGCGCGCGTCCGTACACCGGCCCGCAGAAGGTCTACACCAAGAGCGACGAGCCGGTGCGGCTGCAGGCGTGGGAGGCACTCGACTACGTCCGCCAGCGGTACGGCGAGAACATGACCGACTACGACCGGCAGCGGCACCAGCAGCAGTTCATCAAGGCGATGGCTAAGCAGGCGATGAGCCGTGACGTCGTCACCGACCCGGCCAAGCTGCTGAACGTGATGGAGGCGGCCGGCGGTTCGCTCACCTTCGCCGGCGGCGGGCACTCCATCGTGGACTGGGCGCTGGAGCTCAAGTCGCTGAACGTCGACGACATGATCACGGTGAAGCTGCCGGGTGAGGGCGTCTACGGCGGCGGCTACCTGGGTGAGCAGTTCCTGCCCGGTGTCGACGACTTCTTCGAGGCCGTCACCGAGGACAAGGTGGCGGCGTTCCTGCTCGACCACCCGACCTACATCAACGAGACGAACTGAACGGCTCCCCCGATGCCGCATCCACCGGTCTCCGGGCACGCTGAACCGGTCCCCGGCCACAGCGGCCGGGCCGCCGACGCCCTCGTCCGCGCGATCGCCGCACGGACCGCGGCCCGTGACCCGGCCGGTGCGGCACGGCTCCGCCTCGACCTGGCCCGCCTGCTGCGCGACACCGGCCGGTGGGACGATGCGACCGAGTCCGCCGAGCGGGCCCGGCGCGATCTGGACCGGGCCGGGCTCACCGACGACGCGACGGCCGCGCGCTGGCTGCTGATCGAGCTGTACGAACACCGCCGCGACCACCAGGCGGAGATCGGCGCGCTGTTCGGCGCGCTGCTGGCGGCACCCCGGTTGCCCGCATCGGTGCCGTCCCGTGCCGTCCTGCTGGAACAGTCCGTCCGGTACCCCGGCCACCGTGACCCCGCCGTCCCGCTGCTGGAGGCCGCCGATCTCCACCGGGACGCGGGCGACACCGCCGCCGAGACCAGGGTGACGTTGGAGGCACTGAGCCGGGCCACCGGGACCCCTCCGCAAGCGGCGGAGCTGGTGTCCCGCGTGGACACTCTGCTCGGTGAGGATGTCTCGCCGTCGCTGCGGGCCGAGCTGTGCCGGCTGGAGGGTCTGCTCGGCCGCCGGGAGCAGGCACTGGCACGGGCCCGCCGCGACCCCGTCGGCCACGGTGACCTGCGGACCCGGGAGGGCTTCCTGCTCCTGGAGCTGGGCCGGTATGCCGAGGCCGAAGCGGTGGCCCGGCCGTGGGCGGGCCGGGAGGACGACGAGTGGTTCTGGGAGGCCGGCCTGATCGTGGTGCGCAGCCTGCGGGCCCGGGACCGGGAGGCCGATGCCGTGGCGTTCCTGGCCGGGCACGGCCTGGAACTCACCGACCTGGACGACGTCCTGCTGGACTGACCGGCCTGCGGCGACCGACTGTCAGCCGGCGACGGCTTTGCGGAACGCCTCGACGGCCAGGCCGGAGACCGCCTTGCCGTGGCCGAAGACGGCGTGGTCGAACTCGAGCTCGGCCAGACGGGCCAGGCTCTCGCCGGCGCGGACCGGATCGGCGGTGACCACCCGCGGCGGGCCGGTCACCCGCCCCCGGCGGCTGGCGGCGGCGTCACCGGCGAACAGCACGCCACCAGCACGGTCCAGCAGGTAGGAGACGTGCCCGCGGGTGTGGCCGGGCGTGTGCAGGGCGGTGAAACCGGGCAGCGGCTCGGAACCGTCGGCGGTGATCAGCTGGTCGACCTTCGTCGGCTCGACCGTGCCGACCATCCGGCCCACCAGCTTGGCCAGGACACCCACCGGCTGCGCGGGCGGCATGTGACCGCCGATCCACGGCACCTCGGCGGCGTGCGCGATCACCCGGGCGCCGGTGCGCTCCCGCAGGGTGGCGAGGCTGCCGACGTGATCGGGGTGATGGTGGGTGACCAGGATCGTGGTCACCTCGCCGAGCGAGCGGCGGATGCCGTGCAGGCCGCGCTCGATCAGCGGCGACCGGCCGGGCAGACCGGTGTCGACCAGCACCACACCGTCGTCGGTGACGACCAGGTGCACGTTGACGTAACCCAGGCGGAGCTCGAAGACCCCGTCGACCACCTCTCGCACACCATGATTCTCTCAGTCGCCGAGAAGCCCGAGGGATCTGGCTCGGTCCACCGCGTCCCGGCGGCTACCGGCGGCCAGTTTCGCCATCACCGCGGCGACGTGGGCGTCGACGGTACGGACCGAGAGGACCAGGCGGGCGGCGATCTCCGGGTTGCGCAGATCGTCGGCGAGCAGGCGGAGCACCTCGGCCTGCCGACCGGTCAGGCCGGCCGGATCTCGATGTCGGCGCCGGGCAGTCCCCGGCGGGCCCGGACCAGGCCGAGCACCACGAGTGCGGGCCGGCGCATCATCGCCGGGGCGTTCTCCTCCCAGCGGGCGTGGCGTTCGGCGTAGGCCATGCCCTCGTCGAGGAGTTCGCCGGCGTCCCGGGCGACCGACAGGCTCTCCTCCAGCAGCCGCCGGCCCCGCGGGTCACCGCGGTCCCAGAGCGCGTAGCCGACGTTGTTCAGCGCGTGCGACAGCACACCGGTCGAACCGGTCGCGCGGGCCAGGACGACGGCCCGCTCCCCCGCGGTGACGGCGGCGTCGGCCTGACCGGCGAGGGCGTGCAGCTGCGACTGGTTGCTGAGACCGGACGCCAGCGCCGCGTCGTCGCCCACCTTCTCCAGCACGTCGACGGCCTCGGTGGCGGCGGTCTCGGCGGCCGGGCGGTCGCCCCAGTACCGGTTGACCCGGGACAACCGGCGCAGCGCCAGGCCGAGGGCGGCCGGTTCGGGCAGGTCGCGGCCCGTTCGAGCTGGTCACGACGTTCGACGCGCTGCACGACATGGGTGATCCGCTCGGCGCGGCCCGGCACGTGCGCTCCCGGCTCACCCCCGACGGCACGTGGATGATCGTCGAACCGGCCGCCGGCACCTCGGTCTACGAGGCAAGACCCTGATCCGGTACGCCGTCCGCCGCCCACGACCGCATCGGTCGGGTCCCGTCGCCACACCGCGACGGGGCTGCGGGGGCACGACCGCGACGCGACCGCCGGGCTGAATCCGCCGGTACCGGTCACCCCCACCGGCTGGCCGTGGTCAGGGAAGCAGCACGCGGGACAGTGTCTGGGCGGCGACGGTCAGGGCTACGGCCGCGACCGCCACGATCACGACGGTGCGGGTGGGGACGAGGTCCGGGCGCAGGTGACGCCACGTCAGGATCGAGTACGGGATGACCAGCAGGATCGCCGTCACGAGGCCGGGGACGTAGCCGCGCACCAGCAGGGCCTGTCCGGCATGGATCACGCCGTGCCAGCCGAACACCAGGACGGCCGCCCGGAAGAACGCCGAGTGGCCGTCGGTCCGCACGCCCTGCACGGCCGCGGCCAGCACCGCCACCCCGACCACGACGGCCGCCAGCGCGAACCGGGGTGTCGTCGTGCCGATGCCGTCCACCAGGGCGGGTGGCCAGCCCTCGGCCAGCAGACGCGGCACGGTCCGGGCCGACCAGGCGGACGCGGTCAGCACCTCCTCCACGTCATGGACCGCCCAGGCGACGAAGAGTCCGGAACAGACCAGCCGGCGAGACATGGATTCGATCGTCACAGGATGCAACGACGGCGGAAAGGGGTAGGTAAGAATGCTGACGGCCGCCGGCTGCTCTCGCCGGGGCCGGCCGACGTGAGAAAGGGACAAGCGCGTGACGGATCGACCGCTCTATGCCGAACTGGGGTTCACCGACGCCGAATGGGGTCTGCTGACCGGCCTGCCGCAGTCGGTGCTCACCGCCGCCAGCGCCGCCAGCCCGGACAGTGCACGCAAGACCCGGGCCGAGAGCGCCGCCGGGCTGGACCGCATCTCCGAAGCCCGGTCGTCGGCGAGCACGCTGGTCGCGGCGGCTGCGACGGCCGCCGTCGCCGAGGCCGGCGACCCGGAGATCGGCGAGGAGCCCCCGGTGATCCAGCCGGGCGACCCGGCCGGATACGCGGCGGACGTCGTCGCCCGGGCCGGTGAGGTGGCGGCGCTGCTGGCCGCGAAGGCGTCCCCGGCCGACGCCGAGACCTACCGCCACTGGATCGTGGCGATCGCCGACGAGGTGGTGGGTGCGGCCTCCAGCGGCGGCGTCCTCGGCATCGGCGCCGAGACGGTCACCGAGAGCGAGCGGACCTTCCGCGACGACCTCGCCAAGGCCCTCGCGGCCTGATCCCGGCCCCCTCCCTCGGCTCGTGGCCCAGGGGCCGGGCCGCACGGTCGCGGCCCCCGGGTGGCGACCTCCGGCCGGTGCACCGCGGCCCCGGGTCGCGGCCTCCAGCCGGCACGCCGCAGCTCCCGGGTCGCGGCCTCCAGCCGGCACGCCAACGCCCCCGGTCGCGGCCTCCAGCCGGCGCCGCGACCCGGCCGGTCAGCGTGGTTCGCCGCGGTAGGTGCCGAACTGCCAGAGGTTGCCCTCCGGGTCGCGGGCCGTGAAGTCGCGGGAACCGTAGTCGGTGGTGAACGGCTCGCGGAGGATCTCGGCCCCGGCGGCGGCCGCGCGGGCGTGCAGCGCGTCGATGTCGTCGGCGACGACGTAGGCGCCGAACGTTCCCGGTGTGAGAGCCCACGGGTCGTCCGGGTCGTCGCGGACCGAGCCGAGCATGATGCCACCGCCGAGCGGCCAGCCGAGCTGGGCGTGATGGACCACCTCCCCCTCGCCGTGGACGACCGTCTCCTCGAAGCCGAACGCTTCGGTGAGGAAGCGGATCAGGGCGCGGGCGTCGTTCGCCCGCAGTGTCGGCCACACCTGCGGTGGCGGGGTCTTCGTGTCGGTCATCGCCTCATCGTCGCGGCCGGCGGGCCGTCAGGCTTGGACGAAACCGAACCCGTCCGCCGATCGGACCAGAGGAACGACGACACGCCGGACCAGCGCAGGAACGGCATGGCAGGTCAGCGCGACAGCGGCACGTCGGGTCAGCAGAAGTCCGGCTCGCCGGGCTGGAAGGGCGGTGACTCATCGGCCAGCCAGCGGGACGGGGCGCAACCCGCGAAGGCCCGGAAGTCGCGGACCAGGTGGGACTGGTCGGCGTAACCGTGGGCGGCGGCCACGTCGGCGAGGCGGACACCGGGGCGGATCGAGCGGCGGGCCCGGTCGAAACGGGCGATCCGGGCGGCCTCCTTGGGGCGGATGCCGAGTTCGGCGCGGAACCGGTCGGTCAGATGGCGCCCGCTCCAGCCGATCCACTCAGCCGCCACAGCCACCGGGACACCGTCGTTGACCAGGTGGAACGCTCGGGTGACCGGTGCCGGGCCGGTGGTGTCGCGCAACCGGCCGCCCAGCACCCGGTCGAGGACGGCGAACCGGTCCGGCCAGTCCGCGGCCGCGGCCAGCCGCTCCCGGACCTCACCGACGAACGCCTCGCCGAAGACGGCGGCCGCGTCCACGTCGAGGTTCGCCAGTTCGGCGGCCGGCAGCCCCAGCAGCGCCCGGCAGCCCTCCGGGCGGACCGCGACCTGCACCCCCGACTGGTTGCCGTCGTGACTGATCAGGGCGGGGGTGAGATGCAGGCCGCCGAGAAGTGACCGGTAACGCCCGGGCGCCTGCCGTGGATCCGGGTGTGCGTCGACGACCAGCTGCTCGTCCAGCGTGAAGATCAGCGTCAGGTAGGGCGACGGCAGACCCCGGTGGACCGCCGGGGCGAGGCCGCGCTGACGGTACCCGGAGTAGAAGCCGATGTGCGGCCGCAGCGCCGGGGCCGGGCGGGCCCGCGCATACTCGTCCATTCCCCGATTCTGCCCGCTCTCTGCGACGATGCGGGGATGTCGCACGCAGTCGTGATCGGTGCCGGGATCGGTGGGCTCGCCTCCGCGCTGGCGTTGCGCCGGGCCGGCTGGGAGGTGACCGTTCTGGAGCGCGCGCCGTCCCTCGATCCGGTCGGTGCCGGGCTGGCCGTCGCCCCGAACGCGCTGCGTGTCCTGGACCTTCTCGGCGTCGGCGGGCACATCCGCGGGCTCGCCTCGCTGCAGGGCGCCGCCGGGATCCGTCGCCCGGACGGCCGGTGGATCTCCCGGACCGATGCGACCAAGGCCGCGGACCGTTACGGCGAGCCCGTCATCGTCGTGCACCGGGCCACTCTCGTCGACACCCTCGCCGGGGCGCTGGAGCCGGGCACGGTCCGTCTCGGCCTGCCGGCCGAGGACGTCGACTCGGAGACGGGCCGGGTGGTCACCGCGGCCGGGACGCTCACCGCCGATCTGGTGGTCGCGGCGGACGGACTTCATTCAGCGGTACGGACGAAACTGTTCCCGTCGCATCCCGGCCCCGTCCACACAGGTGTGACGAGCTGGCGCATCGTCGTCCCGCATCCGGGCGGCACCCTGATGCCGTCCGAGACGTGGGGCGGCGGCCTGATCTTCGGCACGGCGGTGCTCGGCGACGGCCGTGTCTACGCCTACGCGACGGCCCCCGCCCCGGCCGGCACGGCGGCCCCGCCCAGTCACACGGCAGCGGCCCCAGACGGCACGGCGGCGTCTCCAGGCACCACGGCGGCCTCGGACGGTGCGGAGCGGGCGGAGATGCTGCGGCTCTTCGGGGGCTGGCACGAGCCGGTCCCGTCGTTGATCGCGGCGGCCACCGAGGTGGTGCGGACCGACATCCGCTGTCTCGACGAGCCACTGCCACGGTTCCATGCCGGGCGGGTCGCGCTGCTCGGCGACGCCGCCCACGCCATGACGCCCAACCTCGGGCAGGGCGCGTGCCAGGCTCTCGAGGACGCGCTGATCCTGGCCCGGCACGCCGGTGATCTGCCCGCCTACACGGCCGCGCGGCTGCCGCGCACCACCGAGGTCGCCCGGGCCTCCCGGCGGGTGGGGCGTGTCGCCGGGATCGGCAACCCGGTGGCCGAGCTGCTCCGGAACACGGCCATGGCGCTGGCCGGGCGGTTCGGGCCGGACACCGTCCTGCGCCAGATGGACCCGATTCTCAGCTGGCGGCCGCCGGCCACGTGACAGCGGGCGTGGGGTGACGGTGACCACCGCATCCGGCCCGGCGGTCGCGTCGCGGCCGGGAGGGCCGCCTGCCTCGCGGGGACAGCCACGGGACCCGGCGTGGCCGTACCGGATCAATCGCGGCGGATGAGTCCCTGCTCCATGGCCGTGGCGACGGCGGCCGCCCGGTCGCGGACCCCGAGTTTGGCGTAGGCGTGCAGCAGGTGGGTCTTGACGGTGGCCTCGCTGATGAAGAGGCGTTTCGCGGTCTCGCGGTTGGAGCAGCCGCGGGCGATCAGTGTGAGGACTTCGAGTTCGCGCTGGCTGAGGGGTTCCTTGGCGGGTGAGCGGAGCTGGCCCATGAGCCGCCCGGCGACCGTCGGGGAGAGGACGGACTCGCCGCGGTGGGCGGCGACGACGGCGCGGAACAGCTCCTCGCGCGGGGTGTCCTTGAGGAGGTAGCCGGTGGCGCCGGCCTTGATCGCGGGCAGCACGTCGGTGTCGTTGTCGTAGGTGGTCAGGACCAGGACGCGGGCGGACGAGCCACGGGCCTTCAGCTCACGGATCGTGGTGACGCCGTCCATCACGGGCATGCGCAGGTCCATCAGCACGACGTCGGGGGTCACCGACTCGGCGACGGCCAGCGCCTCCCGCCCGTCGCCGGCCTCACCGAGGACGGCGAACCGGTCGTCACCGGCGAACATGCCGCGCAGGCCGTCCCGGACCACCGGGTGATCGTCCACGATGACGACTCTGATCATGCTGGTCCTCCCAGGGACAGGGCCGGCACGCACGCGGAGACGGCGGTGCCTCCGCCGGGTTCCGACTCGACGTCGAGGGTCCCGGCGATACGGGTGAGACGTTCGCTCATGGCGCGCAGGCCGAACCCGCCGTCGGCGGTGACCTCCCGCGGCGCCTCCGGGTCGAACCCGGCGCCGTCGTCACGGACGTCCAGGGTCACCACATCCTCCATGTAGGACAGGGTGAGACCGACACGGCCGGCGGCGGCATGCTTGGCGACGTTGGCGAGAGCCTCCTGGGCGGTCCGCAACAGCGTCGCCTCGATCTCCGGCAGCAGCGGCCGGGCCGTTCCGGTGACGGTCAGGTCGGCGCGGACGCCGTGCAGGCCGGACCAGCCGCGCAGCACCTCGTCGAGGGCCTCCGGCAGACGGTTCGTGTCCAGGTGCTGGGGGCGCAGCGCCTGCACCGACCGGCGGGCCTCGGTGAGGCTCTCCCGGGCGAGACGTTTCGCGGCGGCCAGGTGCCGGTCGCGGTCGCCGGGGTGGGCCTCGGCCGCCTCCAGCTGGGTGACGATGCCGGTGAGGCCCTGGGCGAGGACGTCGTGGATCTCGCCGGCCATCCGCTGCCGTTCGTTGTGGACACCCGCCTCGTGGGCCTGGACGAGGAGCTGGGCGTGCAGTCCGGCGTTCTCCTTGAGGGCGGCGGCGAGTTTAGCGTTGGCCTCGGCGAGCTGGTCGATCCGCCGGACCCGGGTGTCCGCCACACGCTCGTCCCGCAGCGTCACCCAGGTCATGGTCCCGGCGATCAACAGGTTGCAGAGCAGGACCGCGAGGTAGATGACGTATCCGTCGTCCTCGTCGGCGAAGGTGCTCCATCCACCGATCTGGGACATCGCGTTGATCGCGGCGACCGGCAGGGTGCCGGCCAGCTGCCACCGGCCGGGCACCGCGTAACCGAGGAAGATGTAGCCGGTCCAGGTGAAGACGCCGAAGAGCGGACTGCACGCGACCAGCGCGGAGTTGAGGGCGAGCAGTCCGGCCAGGAAGATCAGCATCAGGCCCCGGCACCGCTGCCAGGCCGGGTGCAGATCAACCCACCAGGCGATCCAGGCCGCGGTCACGAGGGTGACCGCGGCGGTCGTGCCCAGGCCGCGCTGGGGCAGCTCCTCGACGCCCCGGGTGACCACGGACAGCAGCAGGGAACCGAACAGGGTGCCGTACGACAGCCCGGTGATCCAGAGCTCTCGGGATGCGGCCGGCCGCTCCAGCGCCTCGGGCTCGTGCATCGTCACTCCCAGCGGAAGAGCTTGACCGCGGCGGCGCCGCAGATCACCAGGTATCCGATGAGAACGGTAATCGAGAGCAGCTCCGGCGACTGTCCCGTGAGGGCGTCGGTCATCAGGTCCTGGCCGGCGGCCAGTGGGGTGAAGTCGCCGATCCGCTGGAGGATCTCCGGCATCAGCTCGCGCGGAGCCCACAGACCGGCGAAGAACATCAGCGGGAAGAACAGGAACGTACCGATGGCGTTGGCGGTCTTGCCGGTCGGTGCGACGGCGGCCAGGAGCAGGCCGATGGAGAACGCGCCGGCGCAGTTGAGCAGGACGGCGAGCAGGAACATGGCCGGGTTCGCCGGGAACGGCACGTCGAACGCGAGGATCGCCACCGAGTAGACCAGCACCATCGACACCAGCACGGTCACCAGGTTCATCACCAGCTGGGCGGCGAGCAGCGTGGCCGGCGGAGCCGGTGTGGTGGCGAGACGGCGCAGGATCCCTCGCTCCCGGTAGGTGGCCAGCACCGACGGCAGGCCCTGCAGGCCGATGATGCCGATCGCCAGGCCGAGAGCCAGCCCGGCGTAGAGGTCGATGACCCGTAGCCCGCCCAGCTCAGGAGGTGACTCCTGCATGGTGGGCACGTTGCCGAGGATCAGCACCAGCAGGACCGGGAAGAGCAGGGTGAAGAAGGCGTAGAGCGGGTCGCGGAGGGTGAGACGGAGCTCGGTCCGCGTCAGCCTGGTGAAGACGGTCATAGCGGTCACTCCTTGCCGGTCAGCTGCACGAAGGCGTCGTCGAGAGTGGATTGTTCGAGGGTCAGTTCGGCGGCCACGATGCCGTTGCCGGCGAGCACTGAGACGACGGCGTGCAACAGGTTGCCGGTGCCGACCACCTCGATCCGCGGCCCCTGGCGGCGCAGCTCGCGCACCTCGGGCAGCACGGTCAGCAGCTCGTCGTCGATCGGGGTGGACGGCCGGAACCGGATCCGCTGCTCGTTGCCGGTCCGCTCGACCAGGCCGGCCGGGGTGTCCAGGGCCACCACGGCACCCTTGTCGATCACCACGATCCGGTCGCAGAGGCGCTCGGCCTCCTCCATGAAGTGGGTGACCAGCAGCAGCGTGACGCCACGGTCGCGGATGCCGGAGATCAGCTCCCAGGTCTCCCGGCGGGCCTGCGGGTCCAGGCCGGTGGTCAGCTCGTCCAGGATCGCGATCTCCGGGTTGCCGATCAGGGCCAGCGCGATCGACAGGCGCTGCTTCTGGCCGCCGGAGAGCTTCCCGAACCGCGACCTCAGCTTCGGCGTCAGGCCCAGATCGTCGGCGAGGGCACGCCAGTCGGCCGGGTTCGGGTAGAAGGTGCTGTAGAGCTCCAGCGCCTCCCGGACGGTGATCTTCTCCTGGAGTTCGCTCTCCTGGAGCTGCACACCGATGACGGACCGCAGGGACGGGTCACCGGCGGGACGTCCGAGGACCGTGATCGATCCGGAGTCGGGGGTGCGCAGGCCGCCGATGCACTCGACGGTGGTGGTCTTGCCGGCGCCGTTCGGGCCGAGGATGCCGAAGATCTCACCCTGCTCGACGGTGAAGGACACATCGCGTACGGCGACGGTCTCGCCGTACCGTTTCGCCAGGTTCCTGACCTCGATGACTGTCATGCATACAGCGTCACCCGGCGACCCTCGTGCCCGAATCGAACAGCGGGCGACGGATCCGGTCCACCGATCGGTTGATGCCGCCCTACACCGCGTCCTCCGCCACGGCCGGCGTCCGCCGCAGGCTCGTGTAGACCGAGCCGATCTGCGCGGCCACCCGCTTCCACGAGTACGCCTGCCGCGCCCGGTCCATCGCCGCCGTCGCGTAGGTGAACCGCCGCACCTTGTCGTTGACCAGCCTGCGCAGCGCACCGCCGAGCGCCCGCGGGTCACGCGCCGGAACCAGGTCACCGGTCAGCCCGTCGACCACCGTCTCGGTGAGGGCGCCGGACGCCGGACCGACGATCGGCACGCCGCAGGCCATCGCCTCCAGCGCGGCCTGCTCCTCCCACGGGGTCGCGATCAGCACGTCGGCGGACCGGTACCAGCTCGGCAGGTCCCGCCGCGGCACCGACCCGACCAGCCGGAAACGGTCGGCGACCTTGAACTGCTCGGCCATCGAGCGGAGCAGCCGGGCGCCCGGGTCCGCAGTCAGTTGCTCAGGCGGGGGGCCGCCGACCAGCACCACCTCGGCGCCCGGCACGAACCGCATGGCCTGGATGACGTCGCCGAACCCCTTGCGCTCGACCAGCTTGCCGACCGACAGGATGCGCGGACGCTCCGGGTCACGCTGGACCGCCGGTCCGTCCGGGCTGAACGTCTCGCTGTCGACGCCGGCCGGGACCACGGTCAGGCTGGCCCGGGGCACGCCGATCCGGACCAGGCCGCGCACCTCCTCCTGGGTCTGCGCGACCACCCGGTCGACCGCCCGGCCCAGCGCCCGCTCGTATCCCGCCCGGGTCGGGCCGTCGGCGACCTCACCGAACTCGCCGAGCTCGTGGAATGACTGCACCACCGGGATGTCGAACTGCTTGGCGGCGGTCACCGCGGCCAGGCCACTGGTCCAGAAGTGGGCGTGCGCCACGTCCGGCGCCCAGCCGTCACGCCACTGCTCGCCGAGGATCCGGGCGAACTCCCCCATGTACGGCAGCACCAGGTCGGCCGGCAGGGGGCGGGCCGGACCGGCCGCGATGTGGACCACGTGCACGCCGCTCGGGGTGATCACCACCTCGGCGACGTCCGGGTCCTCGCGGCGGGTGTAGATCCGGACGTCGTGGCCCAGTTCGGCCAGCGCGGCCGACAGGTCGGCGACCTCGGCGTACTCGGAGATCATCGCAATGTGCACCGGGATCTCCTCCAACAGGCTGGGGTCGGCTACGCGCCAGCAGTTGCCCGACAGCACGAACCGTAAACATGGGATGCCAGTTACAGACTGTCTGAGCAGGGTAAACCGAATGCCGTGGCGATCGTGACACGAACCGTTCAGGCCCCACCCGACAAGGTTTTCGCGGTCCTCGCCGACGGCTGGACCTACAGCGACTGGGTGGTCGGCACCGTCCACGTCCGCGACGTCGAGCCCTCGTGGCCGGCGCCGGGCGCGAGACTCCACCACAAGGCCGGCCCGTGGCCGCTGTCCCTGCAGGACTCGTCGACGGTCCTCGCCTGCGATCCCGGCCGGTCGCTGAAACTGAACGCCGGGTTGTGGCCGCTCGGTGCGGCCGAGGTCGACATCCGGCTGACCCCGGTGGAACACGGCGCGACCCGGGTGGAGATCGAGGAGGACTTCACCGAGGGCCCGCTGCGGTGGGCCCGCAACAAACTCAACGACCTGCTCCTCCACCGCCGCAACGTGGAGACCCTCCGCCGCCTCGCCGACATCGCCGAACGTCAGCGGCGTGCGGACAGCTCCAGGTAGAGGTCGGCATACCGGTCGAGGATCGGTTTGATATCGGTGGTGGCGGCGGCGGTCAGGATGTCGAAGATGTGCCGGTACGACTGGAGGTCGGAGACCACCTCCGAGGTGAGCGACACCGTGTAGAGATCGATGAGCACATGCGTGTCGTCGAGCAGCTCGAAACTGTGGCTCAGCGGGAAGATCAGCGCCGCGTCGGCCGGGATTATCGCGATCGTGACGTTGTCCTGCTCGGCGGTCTCCCGGATCCGGCGGATCTGCGCCACCATGTCCTCGGGGTTGCCGAGCCGGTTGCTGAGAGTCGCCTCGGTCATGATGAGGTGGAACGTCTTGCCGGGAGCGGCGAGGATCTGCTGCCGCTGCATGCGGGCCGCGACGGCACCGTAGAGACCGGACTTCATCCCACCGGCCCCGCCGGGCATGTCGTACCAGGGTCGCATGACCGCTTCGGCGTAGCCGCTGACCTGAACGAGTCCGGGGACGATGGAGGGCTGGAAGACCCGGATCTCCCGGGCCGCCCACTCCGCTTCCTGTAGTTCGGCCTGTTTCCGGGTCAGCTGGCTCGAACTCTCCGGGCGCCACTGGTCCATGTCATGACCGGCGCGCGACTCGGTTGCCAACCGGACCAGCTCATCCACCCGGGCGGGGGCGAGCCGCATCGCCTCGGCTAGCAGACGCACGTCGTCGGGACTCGCCGACGATTGGCCGGTCTCTATCCGTGACACCTTCGACTGGGTCAGGCCGGCCCTGGCCGCCAAGGCGCTGCCACTCAGGCGCAACTCCTCACGATGGGCCCGCAGGAGTGAGCCGACACTCAGCGTTTCCGAGCTGGACCCATGACCTTCCGACACGAGCCCAGCCCTCCTAGCCTGTTCCGGAATCCTGCTCAGGACTGCTTCGCAAGGTGAGCGGCCTCGGCGAGCAGAGCGAGCGGGATCTCCACCATCTGCTCACCCGAGGGCATGTCGACACCGGCGGCGCGCGCCTGATCAGCGGTGACCGTGTAGCCCTGGACCATGATGGTGCCACGATTCGTCTCGTACACCGTCGGGCATGTGCCTGTGCTGCACGAGTAGGCGATCGCGGTGAGGCTAAGGTCCGATTTATCAGAATTCTGCATCGTGTCAGTATCCATGTATCACGGATTTCAATGCAGCGCAGGGTACCCCCTATGCACCATCAAGACCAGCACCTGAACAGGCGAGCATGATGCATTGCATTGACCATGAGATGCATTGCATCATGAATGGCAGGTCGACCGACCCGCATGGACGCATTGCATCTACGTGACGATGCCGTCACTCCTGTCCGCCCCGCGACAAGGAGCCATCATGTCGACGAGCGATCTGGCCTTCGGCCAACATGCCGGCAGCCTCCTCTACCTGGTCATCGCAGGGGCCTGCCTGCTCCTGGCCCTGCATCTGATCAAGCGCGCCGTAGCCCCCATCGGTGCCCTCGTCCAGGCCGCCGCCGCGCTGGCCGCCGGCGGGCTGGCCGTCGGGGCCGCTCTCGTCCTGATAGCCGCGGCCCTGGTGGGAGGATTCTGATGATCGTCGCCGTCGTCGCGCTGCTGGTGGTGTTCATGCTGCTGGTCGAGATAACGGCCGCGATCGCCCCGATCCTGATCATCGTGACCCTGGTTCCGCGGGAGGACCGCCTCGCATTGGCCCACCTGCTCGCTCAGGTCGACAGTTCCCGGCGACTCCGCCTCTGGCCTGCGCTGCGGGCCGCGACGGCGCACCGCCGTGAGCTGATCAGCGGTAGATCACCCGGTGGGCCGCGCCGATGACCGCTGGATAGAGCGGGTTCCCGTGCCGGGCCAGCGCCGCCCGTGCCGCGTTGGCTCCCGGCGCCCCGTGTACGCCGCCGCCCGGATGTGCCGACGAGCTGCCGAGATAGAGCCGGTCGACGGGGGTGTCGGCCCGTCCCAGGCCGGGCACCGGGCGCAGGAACAGCTGCTGGAACGCGGCCGCCGTACCCCCGCCGAGTGCTCCTCCGACGAGTGACGGGTTCTCCCGTTCCATGTCGCCGGGGGCGAACACGTTGCGTCCCACGACCTCGCTCCGGAACCCGGGGGCGTGTGCCTCGACGACCGCCTCCATCCGTTCGACGTGGGCGGCGATCTCGTCGGGGTGCCAGGACGGGCGGTGCGGCAGGTGGGTGTACGCCCACATCGACTCGGTCCCGGCCGGTGACCGCCCGGCGTCGGTGGTGGTCATCTGCCCGGCGAGCAGGAACGGGTCGGGAGGCATCTCGCCGGCGGCCAGGTGCGCGGCGTACCGGGTGAGGCCGTTCATGTCGGCGCCCAGGTGGACGGTCCCGGCACCGGAGGCCGCCGGGTTCTTCCAGGGCACCTTCGACCGTACCGCCCAATCGATCTTGATCGTCGCCCCGTCCCAGCGGAAGTGCTCCAGGTCCTCGCGGAGCCGGGGCGGCAGCCAGCGCGGGCCGACCATGTCGAGGTAGAGCGCGGGCGCCGGCACGTCGGCGATCACCGCGCGGCGGGCCCGCCAGTCACGGCCGTCCGCCGTGCGCACCCCCATGGCCTGTCCCCGCGCGACGAGGATCCGGGTGACCGGGGCGTCGTAGACGGTCTCGCCGGGGAACCGCCGTACCAGCGCCGAGGTCAGTTCGCCCGCGCCGCCGACCGGGGCCGGCCAGCCGATCTCCTGCCCGAGCATGGCGAGCAGCCAGCCGTAGACGCCGCCGCCCGCCTCCTCCGGCGACAGGTCGGTGTGCAGCGTGCAGCCGGCCAGCGCCAGGGCCGCGCCCTCGCCGTCGAACAGTTCGGAACCGAGTTCGCGTACCGACAGCACGAGCCGGCGGGCCAGCCGCAGGGCGCCGCCGAGCTTGAGCCGCCGGACCAGCCCGACACTGTGCCGGACCGGCGGAAACGGTGTGAACAGGGTGTCCAGCATGGTGCCGGAGACGGACCGCCATTCGGCGTAGGCGTTGCGCCACCGATCGCCGTCACCGGGCGCGAACTGTTCCATCGACGCGGCGGTCCGGTCGACGTCGCGGCTGACGGTGGCGGCCCGCCCGTCCGGCAGCAGGTGGGTGAAGACGTCGGGCGCGTGTGCCCACCGCACGTCGAGGTCGAGTCCGCGCAGCACCGGGGAGGCGTACCCGAGCGGGTAGAAGGCACTGAAGAGGTCGGAGAGATAGCCGGGCGCCGTCACATGTCCGGACCGGACCGCCCCGCCGGGTTGCGGGGTGGCCTCCAGCACCCGGACCGTCCATCCGGCGTCGGCCAGCAGGTTCGCCGCGACGAGACCGTTGTGCCCGGCCCCGACGACAATCGCGTCCACGTCGTCCACGTTTCGCAAGCTACCTGGTGTTTAGGGCATCCGCTGCCGGGCACCTCAGTGATCGTGCAAGCAAGCGAAGGGAGAACGGCGTGAGCACGGTCACCGAGTTCGTTGACGTCAACGTCCCGGTTCGTACCGCCTACAACCAGTGGACCCAGTTCGAGGAGTTCCCCCGGTTCATGGAGGGCGTCAGCGAGATCCGCCAGCTCGACGACACCCACACGCACTGGAAGACGGAGATCGCCGGGATCAGGCGCGAATTCGACGCCGAGATCACCGAGCAGCTGCCCGACGAGCGGGTGGCCTGGCACGCGACCGACGGCGAGAAACAGGCCGGCGTGGTCACGTTTCACCGGATCGACGACACCCACACCCGGGTCACCGTGCAGATGGACTTCGACCCGCAGGGCTTCGTCGAGACGGCCGGCGACAAACTCGGCATCATCGACCGGCGGGTGAAGAGCGACCTGCACCGGTTCAAGGAATTCATCGAAAGCCGCGGTGGCATCGAGACCGGCGCATGGCGCGGCCAGGTCGATCGGCCCGGCAGCTGAAAACCGATCATTCGGTACGGCCACGCCGGGTCCCGTGACCACCACGGCCCGGCAGGCGGAACACCGGGCCGAAGCCCGGCCGCCGGGCTGAATGCGGTGGTCACCCCACGGCGTCACCGGCAGACACCGGTTTCTCGGCCGGAGTGGTCCGCACCGGCTCCACAGTCGGGGCGGGCCGCTCCGGCTTCGTGCTCCTCGCGGGCGGCGTGGTCGGTGCGGGCTTCGGCTTGGGCCTGACCTGCGGCGCGGTGGCGACGGGGCTCCGGTGCGGACGTGCCGGCGCTGTCTTCGGCGCGGGGACGGTCCGGCGGGTCTTGCGTACCGCCGGCTCGGGCTCCTCCGGCTCGGGATCGGGCCGCCGCTGCACCACGGGCCCCGGGCCGGGCGCCTGCACCACGGCGTCCGGGACGGTCCCCGGCGTCGCCCGGTCCGGTGGGCGGCGGATGACCAGCGCGCCGATGCCGTCCTCGGCGCGGATCGCATACCGGTCGTGGGCCTCGGGGAACTCCGGCTCACGGAACACGGTGCCCGCCGCGGTGCCGTTGTTGGCGATCCAGGGCGCCTCCACCGATCCGGCACCCTCGGCCAGGTGCACCCGGACCGGGATCCCGCGGCGCACCGACACCACCGCCGTGCCGATGCCGCCGGTGAAGACGACCGGCACCGTCCCGTCCGGATCCGGCAGCCACACCTCGGCCAGCCCGGCCGCACCGACCTCGACCCGCTGCACCCGGCCGTCACGCAGGTTGAGCTGCTGCTCCCCCGCACCGGCCGGGAGGCGGATGTCCCATCGGACGTTGCGGTTCAGGACGATCCGCACCTCGTCGAGCCCGTCCCCGTCGGACTCGATCAGCCGCAGCGTGACCCGGCCGTCACGACGGCTCACCACCGGCACGACACCCGCGTCGGAGGCGGTGCTGATCCGGTAGAGCTGGCCTGGCAGTCGGGCGAACCGCACCCGTACCCGCGCCGCGGCATCACCCACAGTGAGCCAGGCCGCGGTCCGGCCGTCCAGTGGCCCGGCGACCACCCGCTCGTCGACGACCGGCACGACGACGGTGGGACGCGGCGTGGACGGTGTCGGCCAGACCGTCGCGACGCCTCCCACGGCCAGCGCCACCGCCCCGGCGGCGACGATGATTGAGCGACGGAGACGCAAGTCGGTGGGCACCATCGGACAACGCAGAATCGGCCGAACGGGTGACGGCGTTCCGCCCATATCGCGCCAGAATTTCCGAGTGCGATCTGTCGGTTTCCTCTCCGAGCGTCAGCGCCGCTTCGCCTGGGTCGGTTTTCTCCTGACCGCCTTCCAGGCTCCCCTGGCAGCGAAGCTGGTCGATGACGCGTCCTGGTTCTTCGCCGTCGTGGTCGCCCTCGTGGTCGCCACGGTGATCATCGCCGACGATGCCGAGCGCCGTCGTCCCGAGCCGGTCGACTACGTGGAGTAACCTCCCGCTTCCCGTCTCAGCCGCTGTCGCCCGGGCACGCTTCGTGCCCGGGCCTTCCGTGCGTCCGCCGGCGCTCCTTGAGTTCCGCCTCGTGCAGGTGCCGCCGCCCACCCGCGAGCCGTGTCCGGGCCTCCCGCTCGACCTCACGGAACTCGGCGTAGTACCCGTCGTCGAACTCCTCGACGAGCTGGAACGTCCAGTGCCCCGGGACGACGTTGCGGCCGATCAGCTCCTGCTGGATCCGCTCCGCCGTCCCCACGTGCCCGGCCTGCATGAACAGCGAGACGGCCTCGTCCAGAGCGAAGTCCGCCATACCGATGAGTTGATGCACGCTGTAGAGGTGTCCCCGGGCCCGCTCCACCGTCTCCAGGGCTTCACTGAGCCTCCCAAGAGCCGCCACGGTCACGTCGTCGAGCCCTTCCGGCCGCCGGTGCGCCGCATCCGGCCCGCCGTCACGCTCCGGCCCGCCGTCACGCTCCGGTCCGCCCGCTCCACCCATCACAGCCCTCCCGATCTCCACCCGAACCACCACGCTTCCCGGCGCCCGCCCGAACCACCACGCCGATCACCGCTGGCCGCCGCCACGCCGCTCGCCGCTGGCCGCCGCCACGCCGCTCGCCGCTCGCCGCCGCCACGCCGCTGGCCGCCGCCACACCGCTCGCCGCCGCGCTACTCGTCGCTCAACCGCTCACGCGCGTCGAACGCCGCGGCCGACCGTCGCTGCCCCAGGGACTTTCCCCCGTCCGCCGAGTTCAACCGGCCTGCAACGGTGAGGGACCCGTCGGTCACCCTGGGCTACCTAACGTTTCTTCTCATGAATGGCCTGTTCAGCAACGCCGCCGCCCGCGCTGCTCAGCGCTCCGCCCACGCTTCGCTCGCCGACCTCACCGCCGCAGTCGGCGTGACCGGTCTCGCCGCCGCCCAGGCGAACCCCGGCCTCATGTCGGTGATCGACCAGCACGCCGCCGGCATCCGGGACAGCCTGAACGCCGACTCCCGCCCGCTGACCGCGATCCTGCTCGCGGCCTACGCCGAAGGTGTCCGCGACGCGGCGTTCCAGCACGGCTGGTCCGCTCCCGAGGGCGAGATCGACTGGTCCGAGAACGACTGGGTCGTCCGCCGCCTCCTCGCGGTCTGCATCCTGTCCTCGACGCTGCCGGCCCCGCGCTGACCATTCGCAGCCTTGCGCTGAGCATTCCCAGCCTTGCGCTGAGCATTCCCAGCCCGGAATCGACCGGCCCAGCCGGCTGATTCGGCCGCCCCTGCCACTCGAGTCCCGACCACGAGGGCCGGCACCGGAACCCCGGTGCCGGCCCTCCGTCACGTCCTCGTCGACCCGCCCGGCCGTGGTCCTTCGACCGTGGGCTCGTCCTCCCCCGATCCGACACGGGGCACGGTCGGTTCATCCATGCCAGCCGGTAGCGGCACGATCCGGGTGCGCTCCTCGTCGCCCTCATCGATCACCACGGCGGCATCCGGCCCCGGCCCGTGAACGACGGTCGGTTCCTCCCCCACATCGGCACCGCGGGTGATGACCGAGGTCGTGAGTTCCTCCGCCCCCGCCAGAGACGTCGTCGGCTCCTCATCGACGCCCGCACCCCGAGCGCCCGAGCCCACCAGGTCCCCCGGAACCGCCAAGTACGTCGTCGGCTCCTCCCCGACTCCCGCACCCCGACCGCCCGAGCCCACCAGGTCCCCCGGAACCGCCAAGTACGTCGTCGGCTCCTCCTCGACATCCGCGCCCCGGGCGACCGAACCCGCGGCCTCCCCCGGAACCGCCAGGAACGCTGTCGGCTCCTCGGCGAGGTCAGCCGTCGGTTCGCCGGCGGACGGTGACGGCCGGGGCCTCACGCCCGGGGTGAGGAAGGTGGTTTCGGCAGCACCCAGACGCACGTGGACGGTGTCCTCCTCATCACCGCCGACCGGCTCCGCGGGCGGTTCGTCATGGCGGCCGAACCCCGGAACGAAGTCCGGAAGATCGTCGACCGGCGCCACGATCACCTGAGTCTCATCGCTGTCGTGCTCCCGGGACCGCCGTTCCTCCTCGTCCCAGCGTGTCTCCCAGGCCCAGTCGCCGCCCTCTTCCGGATACGCCGGCCCAGCTGCCGCCTGCCCACCGCCGGGCGGCTCCCCCGCGACGTCGGCGGACGGTTCACCCGCCGCACCGCCGCCGACCGGCTCAGCGACCACATTGCCGCCGCCTGGCTCACCGGCCGCATTCCCGGCCGATTCACTGACCGCACTGCCGCCGGACCACTCATTGACCGCCCCGCCGCCGGACCACTCGCCGGCCACGCTGCCGCCGGACGCAGAGTCACGCGACGGACCTCCACCGGACGACTCGCCCTCAGCCCCGGCCAGACCGCCGGCAACGAGCGCGCCGGCCGTCGCCTCCTGCCGGGCCTCCGCGGCGCGGCGCATCTCGGCCTCCAGATCGGCTTCCCCGGCGCCACGTGCCTCAGCCGCCCGTTGCCGCACTTCCGCAAGCCGCGCACCCGCGCTAGGCCCCGACCCATCCGCACCCGGCCTACTCGCGCCCGACCCACCCGCGCCCGACCCATCCGCACCCGGCCCACCCGCGCCCGACCCATCCGCACCCGGCCCCGTCCCACCCGCGCCCGTCCTACCCGCGCCCGTCCTACCCGCGCCCGTCGCGGGCTCGCCCGTCCCCGACTCGCCCACAACCGGACCCGGATCGCCCGCGACCGTCCGAGGTTCTCCGGTGCCCGGCTCTCGCGCCGTCTGACCAGCGGCGGTGGGGTCGGCGTCGCCCTCGGATCGCACGGCACCGGCGGGACCAGCGGAGCGAGCAGGACCAGGCGGATCGGTCGGCCCGGCACCTGAAACCAGGCCGGCAGGCCCGGATGGCGCGGCGAAAACGGCACGCCCGGATGGCGCAATAGAAGCGGCACGCCCGGATGGCGCAATAGAAGCGGCACGCCCGGATGGCGCAATAGAAGCGGCAGGCCCGGATGGCGCGGCGGAAGCAGCAAGCCCGGATGCCGTAGCGGAAGCAGCAAGCCCGGATGCCACGGCGGAAGCAGCAGGCCCGGATGGCGTAGCGGAAGCGGATGGCGCGGCGAAAACGGCAGGCCCGGATGGGATGACGGAGGCCGCCGGGCCGGACGGACCAGCGGAACCGGCCGGGCCGGGAGTGGCGGGGTCGTCCGGTGGGATGGTGGCCTGCTCCTCGTCGGCCGCCTGCCGGGATCGCTCCTCGGCGTAGGCGCGGGCCTGCGACCGGATCACCGCCGACTCGGTGGCCGCTCTCTCCAGCCACCGCTCCCACCGCTGCTGCATGGGCCGGATGAGCCCGCCGCCGACACCCACGATGATCACGCCGGCCACCGTGGCCAGCACGGTGATCAGCAGGGGGCGGGTGACCGAGGTGGCGATGCTGATCTGGTCGAGACCGGCGATCACGCCGAGCGTGACGATGACGGCGGCGGCCGCCTTGGCCAGGACCCGGGCGTAACCGAGACCGCCGAGGACGGCCAGCACCAGGTCGTGGGCGGCCCGGGCGATGGCAGCGGTGACGACCACGATGACGATGGCGACGAGGACCTGTGGCAGCCAGGAGATGAGGGCGGTGATCAGATCACTCGCCGGGTTGGGCCCCCAGACACCGAACGAGGCCTGGAGCGCGAACAGCAGCACCACGAAAAAGACGAGCCGGGCGCACACGTCGGTGACGCTGGGTGTGCCCGGTCGGAGGAGGCGACCGGCCGGCCCTCGCTGGACGGCCCGGTCGAAACCGGCCCGGCGCAGGGTCTTGGCGGTCAGGGTGCGCGCGACCCGGGCCAGCAGGTAGCCGGCGACCAGGATCAGCACGGACACCAGGACCGTCGGCAGGTAGAGCACCACGGACCGCCACATGTCGTTCAGGCTCCGGGTGAGCCCGTCTCCGGTCATCCGTCCCCCCTGAGTCGGCACGGCGGAACCTCGGACACCGCCTCAAGCAGGAGTACCACGCTCCCCTGACAATCGGGCGCGCCCTTGCACAAAGCGGCATTACACCCGGTCGGGTCAGAGGCAGGGTTCCCCGGCGCGGCGGCACCCGGACGGGTGACCACTGACGGTGGCGGCGGCCCGGGTCCCGGTGGTGGCGGGCGCGGGGGCTTCGTCCCGGCCGCGGATCGCGATCAGTGCGGCGGCCAGGGCCACAAGGCCGGCGACGAGGACGACGATCCACAGACGGTGGCCGCGGAGGACGCCGGTCGCGGCGTGGGTGCGGGGCACGGCACGCCGGGGCGCTCCCGCTTTCCGATCGTTGCCGACCCTCGGGGGGTACGCGTCCGCGGGCCCCGCCACGACCGCGGCCATCGTGATCGTCTCGGCCGACGCCGACCAGGCCGCGAGCGCCGCATACCGCTGGTCACCGAAGTCCGGCCCGGCGGGCTGCCCGGCGGGTGCCGTCGCCGGGCGCGCGGGCAGCGGGTCGGCATACGGCGAGGTCCGGGGGTAGGCGGTGGAACGCGTCACACCGTGCGGCGGTTCGATCACGGCGCGACTATAGGTGGCCGACCGTTCCACTGACCAAGATCTCACCGCGCATCCACTGGTCACTCTGGGTTAACACGAGCGTGAATCGTCCTCAGCATCAAACCGTCAGCGGTACCGGGGAACGGTCAATAACCGGACGGTCGGCCGGTGGGGCATCGTACAAACGGACCACACGGGATAGGCTTTCCGCATGGTCGGCTCGGGAGGTTTCGGGGCGGGGGGTCTCCACCCGTCCCCGATCACCACGCTCCCCGTGCAGACAGCCGGGACACAGCACACCGGCCTGGGCTGCGCGGCGCTGGTGCATGCCTTCGACTGGTCGACGACCTCGATGGGTCCGATCACGGGGTGGGACCCGGCGGTCCGCGCGGCGGTCGAGCTGGTCCTCTCCTCGCCGGTCCCGATGCTGCTCACCGTCGGTGACGATTTCGTGGTCATCTACAACGACGCCTACACCGAGGTGCTCGACGCCCTGCATCCGGCGGCGCTGGGTCAGCCGGCCGCGACGGCGTTCGGCGCCGCGTGGGAGCAGCCGGGTCTGGGTGACGTCGTCCAGCAGGTGCACCGGACCGGCCGGTCGATCCTGGAGCCGGAGAGTCAGGTGCAGTTCGCGCCGGGCCGCACCGAGCCGGCGTTCTACACCCGGGGCCACTCGGTGATCCGCACGTCGCGGGGCGCGGTGGCCGGGGTGCTCACCGTGGCGGCCGAGACCACGCACGTGATCCACCGGCTGCAGAGTCTCGGCGAGCTGACCGCACGGCTGGCCGGCGCGCTCACCATCGACGATGTCACGCGCGTCGTCCTGACGTACGCCATGGCATCTTTTGATCTTGATCATTGCGTCCTCGCCGTCGACGAGGGCCTCGCCTATCGCTATGTCCGCCGGATCCGTGGCGAGATGCTGGATGAGGTCGACGAGCGGCTGCCACCGGTGTGGCGGCGCATCAGCGCCGATCCGGCGGCGCCCGCGGTTGCGGCGGCGGAGACCGGGCGGGCGACGTTCGTCTCCGACGGTGAGCCGCTGGCCGCCGTCGCCTCCGACCGGCACGAGCGGCGGGTCCGCGCCCTGGCCGCCCTGCCGTTGCGGACGCCGTCGCTGCGGGGTGCGCTGACCGTGGGTTTCCGCCGGGCGCATGTCTGGCTGCCGGCCGAGCGGGCGCTGCTGACGGCGGCGGCCGAGCTGGTGGCGCAGGCGGCGGAGCGGGCCCGGCGGTTCGAGGCCCAGCACGGCACGGCGCAGTTGCTCCAGCGCAGCATGCTTCCCGAGCACCTGCCCGAGCTCGACACGTTCCGGATAGCGGCGCGTTATGACGTCGGTGTCGACGGCAATGCGGCCGGCGGTGACTTCTACGACGCGTTCCACCTGATCGACGGCCGGCTGGCGATGGTGCTGGGTGACGTGGCCGGCCACGATGTGCGGGCCGCCGCGGTGATGGGCCAGGTCCGGGCGGCGCTGCGGGCGATGGCGCTGACCGATCCGGCGCCGCCGAGCGTGCTGGCCGGGCTCGACCGGCTGGTCGGCTCGCTGGGCGCCGAGTCGCGTAACGAGGAGATCTTCGTGACCGTCGTCTACGGGGTGCTCGACCCGTCGGACGGTTCGATCACGCTGGCCAGCGCGGGTCACCCGCCGCCGGTGCTGCGCCGGGCCGGCCGGGCCGGTGAGCCGGCCACCGCCGAGCTGGTCAAGGTTCCGCCGGGCGCGCCGCTGGGTCTGGGCGGGCGCTGGCAGACCGGCGCGGTGCGGCTGGAGCCGGGCGATTCGATCCTGATGTTCAGTGACGGTGTGGTGGAGCGTCGTGACCGCCCGCTCAGCGACGGGCTGGACGCGCTGGTCGCGGCGGCGGCCGCGTCGCCGAGCGGTGATCCGCGCAACCTGTGCTCGCTGGCGACGGCCGCGGTGCCGGGCACGACCGATGACGACGTGGCGCTGCTGGCGGTCGAGCACGCGCTGGCGATGAGCCGGTCGGCGACGCTGCAGGTGGCCGCCGAGCCGACTAGCCCGAGCCGGGTGCGGCAGTGGATGACGACGCGGCTGCGCGAGTGGAGCGTCCCGGAGCCGGTGATCGGCGCGGCGATCCTGTGCACGAGCGAGCTGACGACGAACGCTCTGTTGCACGCCGGCACCCCGGCGCAGGTGCACATCGACCTCAACGCGGAGCGGCTGCTGGTCTCGGTGGCCGACACCGGCACCCGGGGCAGCGTGATCCGGGCGCATGCCGACACCCTGGCCAGCCGGGGCCGCGGTCTGGGCCTGATCGAAGAGCTCAGCGACTCGTGGGGCACCGATCCGACGGTCCGCGGATCGACGGTGTGGTTCGAGATGCTCTTGGCGGGTAAAGCGCGGGCATGAATTTTCCGGGCATACAGGTGTCCGATGTGCTGTTTGCCCTGTTCGGTGCCGGCGCCCTGCTTGCCGGCATCCTCCCGCGAGCACTGGAACGCCGTCCGCTGTCCATGCCGATGGCGTTCCTCGGGCTGGGGCTGCTGCTCTTCGGGTTGCCGCTGGGCCTGCCGGAGGCCGATCCGCTGGCACATCCGAAACTGACCGAGCACCTCACCGAGGTGTGCGTGATCGTGGCGCTGATGGGCGCCGGGCTGAAGATCGACCGGCCGTTCGGGCGCCGCCGGTGGGCGTCGACGTTCCGCCTGCTGATCATCGCGATGCCGGTGACGATCGCGGCCGTGGCGCTGCTCGGGTGGTGGTGGGCCGGGCTGGTGCCGGCGTCGGCCCTGCTGCTGGGCGCGGCGATGGCGCCGACCGATCCGGTGCTGGCAGCCGATGTGCAGGTGGGTGAGCCGACGGATGAGGAGGACTCGGAGGACGAGGTGCGTTTCGCGCTGACCTCCGAGGCGGGACTGAACGACGGGCTGGCCTTCCCGTTCGTCTACGCGGCGATCGCGATCGCGGCGCACGGGCTCGACCCGGGCGGCTGGCTCGGCGGGTGGGTGCTGACCGACGTCCTCTACAAGGGGCTGGTCGGCCTGGTCGGCGGCGTCGTGATCGGGAAGCTGCTCGGGAAACTGTTCTTCCGCGCACGGAAGAACTCGCTGCGGCTGGCCCGGCACTCCGAGGGCTTCCAGGCCCTGGCGGCGACCTTTCTGGCGTACGGGCTGGTCGAGGTCGTCGGTGGCTACGGTTTCCTGGCCGTCTTCGTGGCGGCGCGGGCGATCCGTGCGGCCGAACGGTCCAGCGAGTACCACCAGGTGCTGCACGATTTCGCCGAGCAGATCGAGCGGCTGCTGACCGTACTCCTGCTGCTTCTTCTCGGTGGTGCGGTGGTCGGCGGACTGCTGGCGCCGCTCACCTGGCAGGCCGCCCTGACGGGTCTCGCGCTGGTCTTCGTGGTCCGTCCGCTGGCCGCGTTCGCGGCCCTGCGCGGTGCCCCCGGACGCCCATCGGAACACTGGGTGATCGCCACGTTCGGTATCCGTGGCGTCGGCACGTTCTATTACCTAGCGTATGCAGTGACACATGCCGATTTCCCGGGCGAACCACTCCTCTGGGCGACCGCGGCATTCGTCGTCGTCGTGTCCGTAGTGCTGCACGGCGTAGCCGCGACCCCGGTGATGCGTCACCTGGATCACACACCTGCTTACCAAGAGTAGTTTAAAACTGCTCTAAACCAGACAATGAACCGGCCGGTGGTGACGAAGCGTTATCAGTGCCGTAGAGTACGAAGGTAACTGGGGATGTCCACCATGGAGCGGCTCATGCGGATCAGAGGCTATGCACCCTTGACACCTTGCTGGGTGGAACTGGCGAGTGCGGACCCCGCACGCGCGGCGCAGTTCTACGGAGAGTTGTTCGGCTGGGAGTCAGCGGGTGATCGGTTCAAGCTCGGGGGGCGCGCTGTCGCCGGTCTCACCCGCAGCCAGTTCGACCGGCCGGACGGCTGGCTCACCCACCTGAGCACACCCGACCTCGAGGAGACGCTCGAACAGGTCGCCCTCTCCGGCGGCCACTGCCTCAGCCACCCGGCCGAGGCCCACGGCGGCCGGCGCGCGATCGTCGCCGACCCCAACGGCGCCATCATCGGCCTCTGGCAGGCCTACGACTTCGCCGGCGCGCAGGCCGGCGGCGAGCCCGGCACGATGTCGTGGCCGGAGCTCATCACCGACGACCCGGACGCGGCGGCCCGCTTCTACGGCTCGGCGTTCGGCTGGCTGCTCAACCAGCAGTTCGGCTCCGGCGAGTGGCTCAACCAGGCCCACGACGCCGTCGCCGGCCTCGCCCCCGGATACCGTGGCGCCTGGTGGCGCGCGGCCTTCCAGGTCGAGGACATCCAGGCCACGGCCGACCACTGCGAGCGGATGGGTGGCGCGATCATCCTGGAGCCGTCCGAGGCCGGGCTGACTGCCCTCGCCGAGCTTCGCGACCCGTTCGGCACCCGCTTCACGGTCGCCGCGCCGGTGCACCACCCGGTCGAGCTGACCGTCTCCCTCGGCACCCTGCCCGCCTGGGACTGATCGACAGCACCGCCCGCAACTCTCGGAAGAGGCCGGCCCTTCGGGGCCGGCCTCTCCGTGCATCCAGGCCAGTTCGCCGGCCGTCGCCCAGACACCCCCACCGCCGGGCGAGGCCCGGCCGGACGACGGCCGGCGATCTCAGGTGTGGGTCCGCCGGACTGCGGGTAGGGGTACAGGCGTTCGACAATCGTCAGGAAAGGACCGCGTCATGGCTGACCAGACGGACGCCGGCAGTGCCATCAAGGACCCGGCGGACTGGACCACCGGGGACGAACCGGCCACCGGGGCGCAGGAGTCCTACCTGCGCACTCTCGCCACCGAGGCACAGGAGGACGTTCCCGGCGACCTCACCAAGGCGGACGCCTCCCGCAAGATCGACGAGTTGCAGGAGAAGACCGGCCGCGGCGCCTGAGGCGCTTCCCGGAGGGCCGGCCCGTGATCGGGCCGGCCCTCCGCCGTCCCGGGCGTCAACTTGAGTTGACACGGCCGAGGTTGTCAACGTAAGTTGACGGCATGACCGAAGCTACCGATCTCGCCGCCGCTGCCGGCAGCACCGATCCTCGGGTCGGCCTGCGGGCGGTCGTGGCGCTGCGCCGCCTCCTGGAGGGGCTGGAGCGACTGCAGGTGGCGAACGCCCGGGCCAGGGGCTGGTCCTGGCAGGACATCGCCGACGCGCTCGAAGTGACCCGCCAGGGCGTGCACAAGAAGCACGCCCGGCTGCTGCCGATGCCGGATCCACGGGAGGACTGAGATGTTCGAGCGATTCACCAAGGCGGCCCGCGAGGCCGTGATCGGCGCGCAGGAGAAGGCGCGGCTGCTCGGGCACGATTCGATCGGCACCGAGCACACACTGCTGTCACTGGTCGCCGCCGAGAACGGCGCGGTCCGGGAGGCGCTGCGGAGCGAGGCCGGGGAGGTCGACGAGGCCTACGTCCGGGCGGCCATCATCCGGCACGTCGGCGACCGGAGCGAGACGACCACGATCGCCGACCGGGACGCCGAGGACGCGGCGGCGCTCAAGTCGATCGGCATCGACCTGGACGCGGTGCGCGCCGCGATCGAGGAGAACTTCGGGGCCGGGGCGCTGCGGCTGCCCGGTCCGGCACCGAAGAAGAAGGGGCTGCTCGGCCGGTTCACCCCGACCGCGGTGACCGGGCACCGGCCGTTCTCGGCACGCAACAAGAAGGTGCTGGAGTTGTCCCTGCGCGAGGCGATCCGCCTCAAGCACAACTTCATCGCGCCGGAGCACATCGCGCTGGGCATCCTGCGCGAGGGCCAGGGCCTGGCCATGCTGATCCTGGCCGAGCGCGGCGTCGACGTCGGCACCGCCCGGGAGCGGCTCACCCAGTCACTCAACACCCCGGCCGCCTAGGTGACGGCACGGGTCACCATGCGGGGCCGGGGTCAGCGGGTCTTCGCGAAGAGCAGACGGTCCCGCCGGGCGCCGCGGATCAGCAGGTAACCGCGCAGGTGGCCCTCGTAGGTGAGGCCTGCCTTCTCCAGGACGCGGCGGGAGGCGACGTTGGCCGGGTCGCACGTGGCGGCCACCCGGTGCATCGACAGCCGGTCGAAGCCGTAGGTGACGACGGCCGTCGCGGCCTCGGTGGCGTACCCCTCGCCCCAGGCCGAGCGGGCCAGCGTGTAGCCCATCTCCGCCCGGGCGTGGGCCTCGCTGGTGACCCGGAGCTGGACGGCGCCGATCACGGTGCCGGCCAGGTCGATGGCGAACAGGTGGACCCCGGGGGCCGGGCGCACGGCCTCGGCGACGAAGGCCTCCGTCTCGGCGAGGGTGTTCGGCCCCCACTCCATGTAGCGGACCACCTCGGGGTCGCCGGCGTAGGCGTGGACGGCCGGCACGTCCCCGGAGCGGAAGGGGCGCAGCAGGAGGCGGTCGGTCGTCAGCTCGGTCACCGGGCCACGGTAGCCGGGCCGGAGTTCTCGTGGATCGTCGCGCGGGTGGCCGTACAAAATGGTCAAAGGCGCTTGCGCATCGCGGGGTCGGGCGTGCGCTGGAAGCCGAGGGTGGTGTAGAGCGGCTCGCCGTCCGGCGAGGCCTTGAGGTCCGCGACGCGGACGCCCTGGTCGCGGAACCATTGCAGCAACGCCTCCAGGCAGGCGCGGGAGTATCCGCGGCGGCGCATGCCGGGGTCGGTGACCACGTTGAAGACGTAGCCGACCCGGCCGTCGGGGCTGTACGGGTTGCCGAGGTGCTCGTCGATGACGCCGACCGCGCAGGCGGCGAGGCCCGGGCCGTCGGGATTCTCCACGACGAAGGCCGCGAGCGCGGGCTCCGGGGCGGCGAGGCGGCGCAGCAGGGAGGCGCGGGCCGGCGCGCGCCAGTCGTCGTTCCAGTCGCGGGGGAAGGTCCGGAGCATGATCGCGCGGAGGCGGATCAGCTCGTCGACGTCGTCAGGGGTGGCTCGGCGCATCGTCACGTGACCACCCTAACCTTATTTCAGATTTGAAATTTCAGATTTGAAGGAGTACGGTTCGTGACATGGCCGAACCGCTCACCGCGACGCAGCTGGCGCACTGGCGCACCTTCATCGAGAGCTCGTGGGCCTTGCACACCCGCCTCGAGGACGAGTTGCGCGCCGCCACCGGCCTGAGCATGAACGACTATCACGTGCTCGTCGCGCTGGCCGACGCCCCCGACCGGCGGATCCGGATGGGCGAGCTGGCCAGCCGGCTCGTCCTGTCGCCGAGCCGGATCACCTATCAGATCAACTCCATGGTCAAGCGCGGCCTGGTGCGCAAGGAGAGCTGCCCGGACGACGGGCGCGGCCAGGAGGCCGTGCTCACCGGTGAGGGGCTGACGGTCCTGCGCGAGGCCGCGCCCGCGCATCTGGCGACCGTTCGCGAGAGCTTCATCGATCATCTCGACGACGAGGAGCTGGCCGTGATCGGCCGCGTCTTCGCCAAGATCAGGAAGGTGTGAGACCCATGCCCGCCATCACCGTCGACGACGTCCTCGTCCTGCCCCGCCTGCCGCGACTCGACCCGGTGACCACCGAGTTCCGCGCGGTCCGGCGGCTGACCACCGCACCTCAGGGCTACGAGGGTGAGGGTTTCCCGGTGCGCCGGGCCTTCGCCGGGGTGCCGATGTCCGAGCTCGACCCGTTCATCCACCTGGACCAGATGGGCGAGGTCGACTACGCGCCGGGCGAGCCCAAGGGGACGCCCTGGCACCCGCACCGCGGATTCGAGACGGTGACCTACATGATCGACGGGATCATGGACCACCAGGACTCGCTCGGTGGTGGCGGCTCGATCTCCAACAGCGACACCCAGTGGATGACCGCCGGCTCCGGGATCCTGCACATCGAGGCGCCGCCGGAGCACCTGGTGGTGAGCGGTGGCCTCTTCCACGGGCTCCAGCTCTGGGTCAATCTGCCGCGGGCGGCCAAGATGATCGACCCCAAATACCAGGACATCAGGGGTACGAAGGCCGCGCTCCTCACCACACCGGACGGCGGCGGGCTGATCCGGGTCATCGCCGGTGAGATCGCCGGGCACCGCGGTCCGGGGTCGACGTTCACGCCGATCAACCTGGCGCACATCACCCTCCAGCCCGGCGCACGTCTCGACCTGCCGTGGCAGACCGACTACAACGCGCTGGTCTACACCCTCTCGGGTGAGGGCTGGGTGGGCACCGACATGCGGCCGGTCCAGCTCGGGCAGCTGGCCACCCACGGGCCGGGCGAGGCGATCCGGGTGGAGGCGAAGACGGAGCTCGACCTCTTCGTGATGGGCGGGCAGCCGATCCGCGAGCCGATCGCCCACTACGGGCCGTTCGTGATGAACACCCGGGCCGAGCTGAAGCAGGCTTTCGAGGACTTCCAGAAAGGGCGGCTCGGCGTCATTCCGGCGGCGCGCATACCGCACGTGGATTGACCTAGTCTGACCATCATGGACCGCATCGAGCGATTCGCCGACGTCGTGGTCCGGGCCGGCGCCAACGTCCAGCCCGGGCAGGGAGTCATTCTTCGTACGGACACCGCGCACCTGGAGATCGCCCGGGCGGTCGTGGCGGCGGCGTATGCCGCCGGGGCCGCCTGGGTCGAGCCGATCTGGACGGACGGCCCGATGCGCCGCGCCGCCGTCGATCACGCCAGCGCGGAGTCACTGTCCGCCAGCCGCGGCTGGGCCCTCCAGCGCATCCGCGAGTGGTCCGAGCAGGGCGTCGCCTCGATCGCCCTGCACGGCGACGCGGATCCGCACCTGCTCGACGGCGCCGACCCGGTGCGTGCCGCCGCGTTCCCGGCCGACGAGGTCCGCGCCATGCGGGAGATGGTTCTCGGCCGCCTGCGCTGGACCATCGTGGGCGCGCCCAACCCGGGCTGGGCCGCCCAGGTCTTCGGTGAGCCGGACACCGAGCGGCTGTGGGAGGCGGTGTCGACGGCGATGCGCCTGGACACCGAGGACCCGGCGGCCGCCTGGCAGGAACGGGCCGCGGTCCTCGCCGGGCGCGGGGCCCGGCTCGACGAGCTGGAGCTGACCTCGATCCGGTACGAGGGGGACGGCACCGATCTCACGGTGGGCCTGATCCCGGGTTGCCGGTGGATCGGTGGCGGGCTGGTCGACGCGGCCGGCGTGCCGTACATGCCGAACATCCCGACCGAGGAGGTGTTCACCAGCCCCGACCGGCGCCGCGCCGACGGGGTGATCCGGCTGACGAAACCGCTGGTGCTCAACGGAAGTCTGGTGCGCGGGCTGCGCGTGGAGTTCGCCGGCGGCCGGATCGTCGACGTGTCCGCGGACTCCGGCGCCGACGCGGTGCGGGCGCAACTGGAGACCGATCCCGGCGCCCGGTCGCTCGGCGAGGTGTCCCTGGTCGACTCGGAGAGCCGGATCGCCCGCACCGGGCTCGTCTTCCACAACACGCTCTTCGACGAGAACGCGGGGTGTCACGTGGCCTGGGGATCGAGCTTCCCGTTCGCGGTGCCCGGCGCCCTCGACCTGCCCGCCGCCCAGCGCGAGGAGCTGGGGCTGAACACGTCGGCCGTGCACACCGACGTGGTGATCGGCGGCGAGGGCATCACGGTCACCGGCACCGGGCCGAAGGGCACCGTCGAGATCATCCGCAACGACGAGTGGGTGCTCTGACCGCTCACCAGCGGGCGCGCCGGCGATCCCGCCACGGACGGCCGTCCGGGTCATAGACGAGGCGGTACGCGGGGAGCGCCCACAGCCGCTGATGCCACGGCAGGCGCTCGGTCTCGTGCGGGATCAACCGGCCCGGCGGGCGGGGTCCGACCCGTCCGCCGTCCCGCCAGTCCCGCAGCCGGTCGGCGGCCGCGGTCATCGCCTCGACCGCGGCGACCGGGTCGAGCAGGTCCGCGTCGTCGCCGTCGGCCCGGTCCAGGTGCTCACGCATCAGGGCCAGCCGCAGATCACGGGGAAACGTCCGGGCACCGTCGCCGAGCCCGGCCGGGTCACGGGGCTCCCGTTCGTCGCGGGTGCCGTCGAGGACCGCGCAGGACAGCTCACTGTCGTGCGTCCACGAGCGACGGTTGAAGTTGTCGCTGCCGACACTGCACCAGATGTCGTCGATCACGCACACCTTCGCGTGCACGTAGATCGGGGTACCGGCGTCGTTCTCCAGGTCGAAGACGTGCACCCGGTCGGCGGCGGCCCGCCTGCACAGCTCGATGGCCTGTTCCCGGCCCACCTGGTTGGGCGGCAGCGCGAAACCGCCGTCCACGTCCGGGTGGCGCGGCACCACGGCGATCAGGTGCAGGTCCGGCTCGTCGCGCATCTCCTCGGCGAAGAGCTGGGCCACCTCCTTCGACCAGAGATACTGGTCCTCCAGGTAGATCAGCCGGCGGGCCCGCTTGATCGCCTTGGTGTAGCCGCGGGCGACACTGCGCTCACCGAGTCTCGCGAAGCCGTAGGGCGGCCGCATCGCCGGGTAGGTCCGCAGCACCTGCACGGTGTGCGGGCCGCACTCCGGCGGGTCCGGCGGCTGCTCGGGCAGCGGGTCGGGGCTCATGTCCTCGTGGCGCAGCCGGTCGGTGATCGTGGCGATCGGCCCGTCCTGGTCGAGCGGGACCCGGTCGGTCCACCGCTCCCGGAACGAATGGTCGAGGGCACCCACGACCGGGCCGCGAAGCGCGAGCTGGATGTCGTGCCAGGGCGGGTTCGGGCCGTACGGCGACGCCATCCGGACTGCCTGCGGGTCGCCGTGGTGCCGGGCGTCGTCGCGGCGGCTGTGACACAGGTCGATGCCTCCGGCGAACGCGATGTCCAGTTCGGGGCGGCCCGGATGGCGCAGCACCACGAGCTTCTGGTGGTGCGACCCGCCCCGACGGACCCGCTGGTCGAGCAGCACCTCACCGCCGGCGGCCTCGATGTCGTCGCTGAGGTTCCGGTTCTCCTCCTCGCTGTACGCCAGCCTGTCCAGGTGGGAGCGCCAGAGCAGACCCTTGACGATCACCCCGCGTGCGGCGGCCGCGGCGAACAGCTCGGCCACGGTCGGGCCGTCGTCGCTCGTACGCTCGTCCGGGTCACCGCGCCAGTCGGTGAAGAACAGGTGGTCACCGGGCTCCAGCCGGCCGATTTCGGTCACCAGCCGATCGAAGTAACTTTGCCCGTGAATAAGTGGCTCGACCGTGTTTCCAGTGTTCCATATGGGTATGGAGGTGTCCGGGTTGCCGCGTTCGGCAGCGGAGAGAAGCCATTCCTGCGGCGGCACTGCAACCCCTTCGAGGTCGACGACGCCCTCACCGTAAGCCTCCCGCCAGCCGCTCGCACCCGGAGCGGTGATCCCCCTCGACCCCCGCGGAGGACAGGACCCATGAGCAGTGAGCCACTGACCACCACGCCCATCGCCGAGGCCACCGACACCGCCGAGAAGGGGCTGCTCATCGCGGTCCTGGTGCTGGTGCTCCTCGGCACCACCGCGATGCTGTTGATGTCCTGACCGCGAACACCGCCGGGACCGAACATCGCCGGGACCGAACATCGCCAGGACCGAACATCGCCAGGACCTGCGAGCCACCGGCCGGACGAGGGTATAGCTGGCCATACCTCGGAAGGTGTCCCTGGCATGCTGGGCCGGGCCGGGCCGTGGTGGCTACCGTGAGCCGGTGTTCATCGATGCCCTGAAAGACCGCCGCTACCTGCTCACGGTCCAGCCGTGGCGGGCGCTGCTGCGCCTCGCGGTGACCGCCGTGGTCGCCACGCCGGTCGCGTTCGGGTTCTGGATGCTGGCGCTGCCGTGGCTGGTCGCCGTGCGGGAGGTCACCGAGGGCCGCGGGCCCAAACCGGCCGTGGTCGTGCTGATGCTCCTGTCGGCGGCCCTGTTCGCCGGCGCCGGCCCGGCCGTGGCGCTGCCCTTGGCCGCGCTGGAGCGGCGCCGGCTCCGGCTGCCCGTCCCGCACCGGCCGCTGACCACCGGCCCGGTCGCCTGGTTCGCCGCCCGCTACCGGGAGGAGTCGACCTGGCGGGCCGTCGCCTATGCGGTGCTGCTCGCCGTGGCCGCTCCGCTGCTCTGGCTCGGTGCCGCCCTGCTCGCCGTCCTCGAGGTGGTGCTCCTGCTCAGCCCGTGGATCGCCGAGTGGCAGTTCGGCGACCTGGTGGTGCACGGCGGTTCCGGGTCGGCGCCGTTCATGCTGCTCGGGCTGGTCCTGCTCCCGCTCCTGCTCTACCTCGCCGGTGCGGTGGCGGCGCTGCACGGCGCCCTGGCCCGGCGGCTGCTCGGCGGCGGTGACGGGCTGCGCGACCAGTTGAGCGAGGTGTCGCTGTCCCGGGCCCGGCTGGCCGACGCGTTCGACGCCGAGCGCCGCCGGATCGAGCGTGACCTGCACGACGGCGCGCAGCACCGGCTCACCAGCCTCACCCTCCAGCTCGGCATGGCCCGGCTCGACCTGCCCGGCGACTCACCCGCCGCCGAGCCACTCGGCCGGGCCCACGACCAGGCCAAGGAGCTGATGGTGGTGCTGCGCGACCTGGTGCACGGCATCCGCCCGCAGACCCTCGCCGACCTGGGGTTGCCGGCCGCGCTGTGGGAGCTGGCTGCCAACTCGCCGGTGCCGGTGACGGTCGACGCCGACGCGGTCGCCGGCCGGCTGCCGGAGCGGGTCGAGACCACCGCCTATTTCGTGGCGGCAGAGGCACTGACCAATGTCGCGAAGCACGCGCACGCCACGTCGGTGCGGGTGCGACTCGACCGGGCCGGTGAGGCGACCGTGCTGGAGGTGCTCGACGACGGGCGGGGCGGCGCCGATCCGGCCCGCGGGTCCGGCCTGACCGGGTTGGCCGACCGGGTCGCCGCGGCCGGGGGCAAGCTGCTGCTGGCCAGCCCGCCCGGTGGCCCGACCCTGCTGCGGGTCGAGCTGTGACCCGGGTCGTCCTCGCCGAGGACGGTGTCCTGCTGCGGGAGGGCCTGGTCGGGGTGCTGGTCCGGTTCGGGTTCGAGGTGGTCGCCGCGGTGGGTGACGCCGCCGAGCTGACCGCCGCCGTCGAGCGGCACGATCCCGGGCTGGTGATCACCGACATCAAGATGCCACCGACTTTTCAGGACGAGGGGCTCCGCGCGGCGGTGCGGCTGCGGCGGGATCGGCCCGGCCTGCCGATCGTCGTGCTCAGTCAGCATGTGCAGCACGACTACGCCGCCGACCTGATCGGCACCGGCGAGGCGGTCGGCTATCTGCTGAAGGATCGGGTCGCCGACATCGCCGAGTTCGTGGCCGCGCTGCGCACGGTGGTCGCCGGCGGCACCGTCGTCGACCCCGACGTGGTCCGCCGGCTGATCCGCCGCCCGCAGGATCCGCTGGCCGGGCTCTCCGGGCGGGAGCGGGAGGTGCTGTCCCTGATCGCCGAGGGCCGCTCCAACTCGGCGATCGCGGCGGCCCTGTTCATCAGCGATCCGGCGGTCGGCAAGCACGTCGGCAACATCCTGGCCAAGCTGGGCCTGCCACCGACCGACGACACCAATCGGCGGGTGCTGGCGGTGCTGACCTACCTGCGGGCGCGCTGAGCGCCGGCAGAAGGCGGCGGCCCGATCGGCCACCGGCCCGGCACGTCCGGGTTCACCGGGAGACTCGGGTGAGCATCTACGCGTCCGGGATCGCCGAGGAACCTCGGGTGAGCATCTATGGAGCCGGGACCGCCGAGGAACCTCAGGTGAGCATCTATGGAGCCGGGACCGCCGAGGAACCTCAGGTGAGCATCTACGCGTCCGGGGCGGTGGTGGGGGTCAGGGTCCAGCGGGCCGGGGCCCAGATCGGCGCGGCCGGGTCGCCGACCAGGGAGAAACCGATGCGCCAGGCCCGCATCGGTGGGCGGTCCAGGGACCACCAGCGGTCAGACAGGGCGGTGCCGACGGCCGTGCACCGCTCCGCCTCCGGTCCCGAGGCGAGGATCGCGCCATCGGCCAGGACGACCGCGCCGGCCCCGCCGCTGTCGTCGAGGACCGCGAGGTAACTCTGCTCCCGGCCGGGGATCGAGGCGTGACTCACCCGCGGATGCCAGGCGGCGGCCGCGAACCACAGACCGCGGTAGGCGTCGGCGTCGAGCGACGGTTTCCAGCGGGCCGGCGACACCTCCTCCAGGCCTTCCAGCCCGGTCGCGACCGGTGGGTGGCTGCGCGGATGGCGGGCGCCGAGCGGGCCCGCGGCACCCATGAATCCGGCCGAGCAGACCACGGTCGCGGTCAGTGGGCCGGTGCGGATGTCGAGGACCGGGTGGATGCCGCCGTGCGCGACGGGGACGATCAGGCGGCCGCCCGGTTCGAGCCGGTCCAGCCAGTGCGGGGAGATCCCGGCGACGCCGACGGTCACGATGATGCGGTCGTAACGGGCGAACGGGCCTCCGGTGTAGCCGTCGGCGGCTTCCACCCGTACCCCCGTGATGCCTGCCCGGGCCAGGGCGGACCGTGCCCGGGCCGCGACGTCGGCCTGAACGTCCACCGTGGTCACCTCGGCGCCGAGCGAAGCGAGGAGTGCCGCGTTGTAGCCGGTGCCCGCGCCGATCTCGAGGATCCGCATGCCGGGCCGCACGTCCAGCGCCTCGATCATGATGGCCATCAGCGACGGCTGGCTGGAGGAACTCACCGGCACCTCACCGGCGAGTTTGGTGACCAGGACGTCGTCGCTGTAGACGGTCGGAAGGTACTCGGGGTCGGCGGGCACCACGCGCCGGCCGTCGCGGCGGTGGAACCCGTCGGCGACGAAGATCTCGCGTGGCACGGTCGCGAACGCCTCGGCCAGCGCGGGCGGGAGCCCGTCGCCCCGGATCAGCTGGACATAACGCCGGCGGACGTCTTCCATGCTGACACGGTACGTAACGCGGCGCCGATACGGTGAGTTCCGTGGATATCTCCGAGGTCGGCTGCACCCTGGAATTCGACGTCACCGAGCCCGCCGAGATCGCCCTCCAGATCGCGGCGGCCGGCGCGGCCACCGCAACGCTGCTGGTCGACGGTGCGCCGAGCGACACTTCCTTGATCACAGTGGGCAAGGGCACGGTGGTCGTGCGCTACCGGGCGACCGTGCCACCGGGGTCCGCGCCGCCACCGGTCGGCGACGAGGAGCGGATCGTCGGGTTGCGGCCCAGCCGGTACTGCCCGTCCGACCGGCTCGGCGGATTCGCGGCGACCCGTTTCGGTGACGGTGACCCGGCCGCGACGGTCCGGGCGATCACCGACTGGGTGCACGAGCACATCGCCTACCAGGGTGGGAGCAGCGGCCCGACGACCGACGCGGTGGACACCCTGCTGGCCGGGGCGGGGGTGTGCCGTGACTTCGCCCACCTGACCGCCAGCCTGTGCCGGGCCCGCGACATCCCGGCCCGGGTCGCCGCCGTCTACGCGCCGGGACTGTCCCCGATGGACTTCCACCTCGTGGTGGAGACCGCGATCGACGGCCGATGGCGGGTGTGGGACGCGACCCGGCTCGCGCCGCGGCAGTCGCTGATGCGGATCGCGACCGGCCGCGACGCCGCGGACACGGCGTTCGCCACGACGCTGTCCGGGACGCTCAGCCTGACCGGCACCGAGATCCTGGCGGTCGCCGGAGGGAACCTGCCCTTCGACGACCATCGGGAGCTGGTGTCACTGCCCGGCTAGGTCGACAGCGGTCTGGAGGCACCGGCGTACGTCGTCGGCGTGGTAGGGCCACTCGGACGGTTCGATCCTGGCCATGAAGGTGTCGTAGACGACCGCCTGACGCAGCAGCTCGACCGGTTGCAGCAGCTGGGCGGCCCGAAGGGCGTCGTGGCCGGGCCACAGCTCCGCCCACGCGGTGAGCACCTCCGGCTCGCCGGGCATCCGCACCGCGTCGAAGGCCGGGTTGCCGATCGCGGCGTCGCCCCAGTCCACGATGGTGAACGACTCCCCGTCGTGGATCACGTTGCCCATGTGCAGGTCACCGTGGACGAGGGTGTCCGGGAGGCCGCACTCGTCCACGGCGGCGAGCCGGCGGGGAAGGTCGTCCAGCAGCTCCCGAAGACCCGGAATGCCGGCGATGTGCGGGGCGGCGATGTGCGGCAGGCCCTCCAGCGACAACGTGGGGATCCCGGCGGCGCGCAGCTCGTGGACCCGGCCGGCGAAATGCTCCTGCACCGGCTGCAACGCGGCCAGCACCTCGGCCCGGAAAGCCGGCGGCGCACCGTAGCGGTCCTCGCCGGGCACGTGCGCGATCAGCGCCCGGCCCTCGTCCCCGGCTGCCAGCACATACGGCGTCAGGCCCGGCGCGACACCGTCGACCAGCCGGAGCACCGCCGCCTCGTGCGCGAAGAACGACGGAACCTGTTTGAGCCAGGCCGCCGGCACTCCGTCCGGCCCGTCGAACCGCCAGATCGCCGACAGGTTCCAGGTGCGCTGCTGCCGGGCGGTCAGACCGGACAGGCCGATCCGGTCCAGGGCACCGGCCGCCCAGGCCAGTGACGCCGCCGCGCCCGCCGGCTCGGCATAGGACGCGCGCAACGGATGCGGCGACAGATCGACGTCGACGGGCAGCAGCCCGGCCGGTTTCTCATCGGTCATCGCCAGGTAGGTGACGTGCCCGCCGGGCGGCATGGCCTGGTCGCCGTGCAGCAGGCGCAGCACGGTGACGTCGATCCCGGCACCGGCCACCACCCCGGCGACCTCCTGCCACCAGGGCACCTCGACGATGAACGGCGGCAACTGACCGAGAAGCACACCCGCCGGATCGACGAGCACGAGAGAGACGGTACGGCTCACCGGCCGAGTCTCGCACGCAGGAACTTCCGGTCGGCACGCCCCAGCAGTCGCAGCCGGGCCATGCCGCCGTCCGGGAACACGTCCAGCCGGACCTGCACCACCTCAGGTGCTTTGACCAGCGGGAACCGGTGCGGGGTGTCGGGGCGCAGCACCACCCGCGGCAGCAGCTCGTGGGCGAAACCCTCGCTGTCGAAACCGGTCAGCGTGGCCCAGCCGGGTGCGTTGCCCTTGAAGTGACTGGTGTCCAGATCGGCGAAGCGCAGCACGGCCGGAGCGGCCAGCCGCACCAGCACCCAGTCGTTGCCGTCGTCACGGCGCCGGGACGTCTCCCAGCCGTCGCCCATGTTGCGGGCCAGGCCGGGCATCAGCATCCGCTGCGGGTTGCCGTAGAACATGTTGCTGCAGTCGACGACGGTCGCGCCGTACTCGGCGGCGGCCACGTCGAACACCTTCGGCAGCAGCTCCGGATCGGGCACCACCTCGCCGTGCACGCGCAGCCGGGCCACGCCGCCGTCGGGGAAGATGTTCAGCCGCACGTGTGTGAACCGGCGGCGGTCCTCCACCGGGTACAGGTTGCGGCCGTCGCCCTTGAGCGGCGACTTCGGCAGGATCTCCACCCAATCGGCGCCGGCCAGCTCGTCCGGGCCGGGATACCCCGGCAGTTCAACTGCTTCGACCGAGGCGTACGGCGGGAAGTTGCCGGTGAAGAACGCGGTGTCGATGTCGACGCCGTGCACGATGCCGGGCGCGCCGAGCCGGACGACCGCGAAGTCGTGGCCCGGCACCCGGCGGCGGCGGGTCTCCCAGCCGTCGTAGACCTGTCCCTTGTGGTCGAACGTCTTCGGCGCGTGACCCGGCGCATCCGGCAGCACCAGGTGGTCGGCGGCGGCGAAGAACTCGTCGTTGGCGTGCACGACGCCTCCGCCGAAAGCCCGGGACGCGAGGTCGGGCAGCGCGCTGAAGTCCATCAGATCTCCCTTACCAAGAACTTTCCGCCGGCGTTGTCGCCGGTCACCGCGCTTCCGCGCAGCCAGGTGGTGCGGACCACACCCCGCAGGACCTTTCCGGCGTACGGCGTGACGGGGTTCCGGTGGTGCAGTGCGTGAGCGTCGACGACGAACTCCTCGTCCGGCTCGAACGCCACCAGATCCGCGTCTGCGCCGACCGCGATGCGGCCCTTGTTCCGCAATCCCACCAGATCGGCGGGGCGGCGCGCCATCCACTTCACCACGTCCGCGAGGGTATGTCCCCGCGCGGCGGCCGCGGTCCAGATCACGGGAAGACCCAGCTGCACCGAGGCGATCCCGCCCCACGCGGCCGCGAAGTCACCGGTGTCCTGCCGTTTCAGGTCGGGCGTGCACGGCGAGTGGTCGCTGACCACGCACGTGATCAGGCCGTCGGCCAGGGCCTCCCACAGCTTGTCGGCGTTCGCGGTGTCACGGATCGGCGGGCAGCACTTGAACTCGGTGGCGCCGTCGGGGATCTCGGCCGCGTCCAGGGTCAGGTAGTGCGGGCAGGTCTCGGCGGTCACCCGTACCCCCTCGGCTCTTGCCCGGGCGATCAGCGGGAGCGCGGAAGCCGCCGAGAGGTGCAGGATGTGTGCGCGCCGGCCGGTGGCGCGGGCCACCGCGATCGCGGTGGCGACCGCGGCGTGCTCGGCGTCCTGGGGACGGGAGTTCAGGAAATCGGCGTACGCCGCCGAGCTCGCCGCCTCGCGCAGGTGGTCCGGGTCCTCGGCGTGGATCACGAACAGCGCGTCGACCGCCCCCATCGCCTCGGCCAGCTGATCGGCGTCGACCGGCGGGAACTCGGGCACACCGGAGTCGGCGAGGAACGACTTGAAGCCGAAGACCCCGGCCGCGTGCAGATCGGGCAGGTCACCGGCGTTGCCCGGGATCGCACCGCCCCAGAAGCCGACGTCGACGTGACACTGGCCGGCCGCGGCCGCCTGCTTGATCTTCAGCGCCTCGCCCGTCACGGTCGGCGGCAGGCTGTTCAGCGGCATGTCGATGATCGTGGTGACACCGCCGGCCGCGGCCGCCCGGGTCGCCGTGGCGAACCCCTCCCACTCGGTCCGGCCCGGCTCGTTGACGTGCACGTGGGTGTCGACCAGGCCCGGGAGCAGCGCGGTCGCGCCGAGGTCGACGTCCTGCGCCGCCCGCACCTCCGCGTCGTAGGGCAGCACCGCCGCGATCGTCCCGTCCTGCACCACGACGGCCGCCGCCCGCTCGCCGTCCGGTGTCGTCACGCGCCGCGAGCGCACTACAAGATCAGCCATGGACCGACCCTATCGGCGCTTTGTTTCACTCGGCGCTCATCAGTCCCGTCCGGGATGCCGTTACCGGCGGTAGCGGAGTACCGTGCCGCTCCATGGTGCGACGATGGAGCGTGGCGGCGATGGCCGCCCTCTGCGGTGTCCTGATCGCCGCGGCCCGGTTCGGCGACGGCGCACCCGGCACCGCCGCTCTGCTGCTGGCCGGGTTCCTGGTGCTCGCGTTCGTGCTGTCGCCGCTCGCGTTCCCCCGCTCGCCGGCCACGTCCGCCGCCACCGGCGACGACCGGCCGATCGTCTACTGGCGGCCCGGCTGCGTCTTCTGCCTGCGGCTGCGTGCCCGCCTCGGCGCGGATGCCGACCGGCTGCGCTGGGTCGACATCTGGCAGGACCCGTCCGCCGCCGCCGCGGTCCGGGAGATCACCGGTGGAGACGAGACCGTGCCGACCGTGGTGATCGGCGGCCGGGGCCACGTCAACCCCGACCCGTCCTGGATCCGGGACCAGATCCTGCCGGCCGCCCCGCAGTCCTGAGCGGGCCCGCCGCTGTCAAGCCTTGATCAACTGGCCGTCGGTCCAGCGCAGGAACCGGTCGAAAAGCTCCGCCGGCGGCCCCGGCGGCAGCTCGGCCATCGCCCGATCGAGATGTCCCCACATGTACATCGTCAGCATCACCCGGTCCGCACCGTCCGACAGCGACACTCGCGCCGGCGTGCACGGCCACGGGTCACCACATGCCCGGCACTCCCACGACGGCCGTTCACACACATGCTCGCCATCACTCTGCGTCACAGTCTTACTCACTGAACGACACTCCCTCGCGTTGCGCGCGGTCCCGCCTCGTAGTACTCCCGACAAGCGGGAAAGGTTCGATCCACACGGGATTTGCCAGTGCCGCTATGGTCTGACTCACCCGACATGGACCATCACGGAAGGCGACCTGGCGTGACGAACCAGCAGACCGCGGTGAACACCGGACCGAACCTCCTCCTGCGCGCCGCCGCCGTCGCGGTCCTGGCCGGCGCCGTCCTCACCTTCGGCACGATCGCGATCATCGACCCGGCGTTCCTGGTCAGCCTCGCGCCCGAGTGGTTCGGCGAGCCCGGCGTCTCCTCGATTGCCGCCGCCACCGGCCTCGCCGGCCTGATGGCGGGCCTGCTCATCAAAGCCGTCCGGGAGAGCAACCGCGGCCACGAACAGCTCGCCACCTGGCTGACGCTCAGCGCGCTCCTGATCGTCGGCGTCTTCTCGATGGTCTAAAAAATCCTTTCATCGGATACGTGCCACACCTCCCGCAGACGCACCACATCGAACCCCGCCTCCGGCGGCTATCGGCGGCAGGTGTCAGGCGGCCCGATCGTCGACCGGCGCGAATCCGTGCTCCACGGCCGGCCCACACTCGTGGATCTCACCCGCGCCACTGATCGTGTAGACGTGATTACGCCGGGCCCGCGCCGCGTATTCGTCCCACTGCCCGCTCCCCCATTCCCCGGGGCTCCGCGGATCGATATCGGAATGATCCGGCCACTCCACCAGGCGCACCACGTAGACGACGTTGTCGCGCACCTCGATCCGCCACCGGTCGTCCTCTTCCGCGCCCTCGGCCTCGACCACCCCGTTGAGAAGATGATCGCAGGTGAAGTGTTCGAAGACGGCCGGCCGGAACCACGCCACCGGCAGGTCGCCACGAATCTCCGCGCCCGGCGCCAGAAACGTCTCCACCAGATAGGCGAGCCATTTCTCCGCGTGGTAGAACTTCTCCTCCCCGTTCCAGATCAACGCGTCACCGGCGGCGGTCGGCACCCATTTGCACCAGAATCCGGGATGCTCCGGGCCGGGTTGATTCCCGCCGTACATCGCACCGGGCGCCAGCCCGTTCCCGTTGACCGCGTACGGGCCGGCGTCCCGCGATTCGTGCCGCGTCTCGGCGAACCGGTCGAGATATTCGACCTCGCGCGGATTCAGCGGGGGAACAATGGCGATCTGTCCGGTGAAAACCGTTTCGTAGCCCACTGCCGTTCCTCCGCTGCTCGTCTCAGGCCAGGGCGGTCAACTGCTCGCGTGGCAGCCCGGCGTCGGTCAGGGCGCCGCAGTCCAGACCGCGCAGCAGGTAGCCGGCGAGCGCACGGGCGGTGGCCGGCTCGTCGGCGATACCGCTGTCCTGCCGGTCCAGGTACCGGCGCAGGCGGGTGACGGCCGCATCCCGGCCGTCCCGGAAGAACTCGTAGGTCGCCGCATAACGCGTCGGCAACTGGGCAGGATGCAGATCCCAGCCCTGGTAGTAGCCGCGTTCCAGCGAGCGGCGGACCAGCCGGTGGTGCAACTGCCAGGCGGCCCGCACGTCGGCGGTCCCACCGACCGGCAGGACGTTGGTGGAACCGTCGGACAGGCGCACCCCGGTCTGGGCGGCGGCGGCCTGCATCACCGCTTTCGCGTAGTCGGCGGCCGGATGCTCCATCGACTGGTAGGCGGCGGCCACCCCGGCGGCGGCACTGTAGTCGTAGGTGCCGTAGTGCAGCCCCGTGCACCGGCCGTCAGCCGCGGTGATCAGGGGTGCGACAGCCGCGGAGCCGTCGGCGGCGAGCACGGCCGACGGCAGTTCGATCTGGATCTCGAAGGTCAGGGCGCCGGCGCTCAGGCCGTACGACCGCTCGAGTCTCTCGCAGAGGGTGACCATCGTGCGGACCTGGTCGGAACCGCTGACCTTGGGCAGCGTGATGGTGAAAAGGTCCTGGTAGCTCTCGAGGAAGAGGTCGAGCGTGCGCAGCGAGCGGTGCCGGGTCGCCGCCTCCAGCGACTTGATCCGGAGGCCGACGAACGGTGGCCGTGGACCGTCGGCGAGGATCTCGGCGGCCTTGCGGACGGCCGCGTCCTCCTGGTCGTCGTCGCGGACGCCGTAGCCGTCCTCGAAGTCGACGCGCAGGTCCTCGATCGGTTCGGCGGCGAGTTTGGCCCGGACCGCCGGGTCGGACCAGGGGAAGTCGTGCCGGTCCATCGCGTCGAGGGCGATGCCGCCCCAGTCGCGGAAGTCGTCGAGACGATCGGCCGGGACGTAGACCGTGTGGACCGGCTGGCGCCCGGGACGTTCGCCCGGATAGCGGGCCTTGAGGAAGGCGTCGTGCGCGGCGAGGCTCGCGTCGATCTCGTGGTAGTCGTCCTCGGTGAGACGCAACGGACGGCCCTTCTTCGCTGGGTGCGGCCGGGACCCGGGGCCCGGCCGCACCGGTGTGATCAGTCGATGGAGTCGTAGGCGGCGCTGGTCAGGAAGTCGGCGAAGTCGTCGGCCAGGGCGACCCGCTCGAACAGCTTGCGGGCGTCGTCGTAGCGGCCACCGGTCCAGGCCTCGTCACCGACGGTCTCGCGGATCTTCGCGAGCTCCTCGTCCTCGATCTGCCCGACCAGTTCGGCGGTGATCGGCGTGCCGTCCTCGAGCTTCACTCCGTTGTGGATCCACTGCCAGACCTGGGACCGGGAGATCTCCGCGGTGGCGGCGTCCTCCATCAGGTTGTGGATCGCGACCGCGCCGTTGCCGCGCAGCCACGCCTCCAGGTACTGCAGCGCGACGTTGACGTTGTTGTGCAGGCCGGCGCGGGTGACCGCGCCGCCGGTACCGGCCACGTGCAGCAGGTCGGTGGCGTCCACCGCGACGTCGGGCCGCTTCTTGTCGAGCTGGTTCGGCTTGTCGCCGAGCACCCGGTCGAAGATGCCCTTGCAGACCGGCACCAGGTCGGGGTGGGCCACCCAGGAGCCGTCGAAGCCGTCGCCGGCCTCGCGCTCCTTGTCTTCCCGGACCTTGGTCAGGGCCACCTCGTTGACCGCCGGATCACGGCGGCTCGGGATGAACGCGGCCATGCCACCCATCGCGAACGCCCCACGCTTGTGGCAGGTGGAGACGAGCAGCTCGGAGTAGGCCCGCATGAACGGCGCGGTCATCGTCACGGCCGCCCGGTCCGGCAGGATCATGGTGGGATTGTCCCGGAAGTACTTGATGATGCTGAACAGGTAGTCCCAGCGGCCGGCGTTGAGGCCCGAGATGTGCGGCCGCAGGCTGTAGAGGATCTCCTCCATCTCGAACGCGGCCGGAATGGTCTCGATCAGGACGGTGGCCCGGATGGTGCCGACCGGGATGCCCAGCGCCTCCTGCGCGTGGGTGAAGACGTCGTTCCACAGGGCGGCCTCTTTGTGGGACTCCATCTTGGGCAGGTAGAAGTACGGCCCGCTGCCCCGCTCCAGCAGCTCCTTCGCGTTGTGGAAGAAGTAGAGCCCGAAGTCGACCAGCGCGCCGACGGCCGGCTCGCCGTCCACCGGGAGGTGCCGCTCGTCGAGGTGCCACCCGCGGGGGCGCATCACGATCGTCGGGTACGGCCCGCCGTTCAGCTCGTACGTCTTCTTCTCGGTCTCCAGCGTGATCGTGCGACGGATCGCGTCGTAGAGGTTCTGCTGGCCGTCGACGACGTTCGCCCAGTGCGGGGTGTTCGCGTCCTCGAGGTCGGCCAGCCACACCTTCGCGCCCGAGTTGAGCGCGTTGATCGTCATCTTCCGCTCGGTCGGGCCGGTGATCTCGACCCGCCGGTCCTGGAGATCGGCCGGCGCCGGAGGGGCCGACCACTCAGCGGCACGGATGTCGGCTGTCTCGGCCAGGAAACCCAGCGTGGCTCCGGCCGCGATCTCCGCGCGGCGCGTGGCACGCGCCTGGAGGAGCTCGTTACGGCGAGGCCGGAATCGCCGGTTCAGGTCGGCGACGAACGCCACGGCCTCGTCGGACAGGATCTCGGTCATCGTTGACGATTCCTCTCAGTGTGGTTACTCCCCCGTACCGTAATCGAGCATTATTCATGCTCCCGGCCGGTCCACCACTACCCGGATCCTGTGGTGTTCTTCTCTATGAAACATCCAGGAGACGACGGTGGGCCCGGCGAGCGTTCGCCGTCAACGTGTCGGCATCGGCGTGCACCAGCTCGCCGCGCTCGACGATCGGACGGCCGCCGACCAGGGCCAGATCGACCCGCGCCGGTGGGCCGAAGACCAGCGCCGCGACCCTGTCGTCGATGCCCTCGTGCCCCAGACCGTCCAGCCGCCACATCACGAGGTCGGCCAGTTTGCCCGGCTCCAGCGAACCGATGTCGGCCTGCCGGCCCAGGCACTGCGCCCCGCCGATCGTGCCCAGTCGCAGCGCCTCGCGGGCGTTGAACGACTTCGGGCCCAGCCGCTGCCGTGCCGTGTAGAGCGCCTGCCGCAGCTCGGCACCCAGGTGCGAGACCTCCTGCGAGGCCGCCCCGTCCACACCGAGACCCACCGGCACGCCGTGGTCGATCAGCTCACGCACCCGGGCCGAACCGGCACCCAGCCGCGCGTTCGAACTCGGGCAGTGCGCGATGCCGGTCCGGGTGGCACCCAGTTTCTCGATCGCCGAGTCACTGAAGTGCACACCGTGGGCCAGCCAGACGTCGTCGCCGAGCCAGCCGACGCGCTCCGCGTACTCCACCGGGGTGCAGCCGAACTGCTTGAGGCAGAACTCCTCCTCGTCGTCGGTCTCGGCGAGGTGCGTGTGCAGGCGGACGCCCTTGCGCCGGGCCAGCACCGCCGCCTCCTCCATCAGGCGGGTGGTGACCGAGAACGGCGAACAGGGCGCCACCGCGATCTGGAGCATCGAGTCCGGCGACGGGTCGTGCCACCGGTCGATCGCCGCCTCGGTCGCCGCCAGTGCCTCGTCGGTGTCCTCGACCACGTGGTCCGGTGGCAGGCCGCCGTCCTTGCGGCTCAGGTCCATCGAACCGCGGGTCGGGTGGAACCGCACACCGATCGACTGGGCCGCCTCGATCTCGGCGGCCAGCACGTCCCCGCCGTCACGCGGGAACACGTAGTGGTGATCCATGCTCGTGGTGCACCCGGAGAGCGCCAGCCAGCCCAGGCCGGCACCGGCCGCCGCGCCGACGATCTCCGCGTCCAGCCGGCCCCAGATCGGGTAGAGCGTGGTCAGCCAGCCGAACAGTGTCTCGTCCAGCGCGAGGCCACGCGTCGCCCACTGGTACAGGTGGTGATGCGTGTTCACCAGGCCGGGCGTGACCAGGCAGCCCCGGCCGTCCACCCGGCGACCCTGGAAACTCTCGTCGGCACGGCCCGCACCGACCGCGACGATCCGGCCGTCGTCACCGACCACCACGTGACCGGTCAGGTACTCCGTCCCAGCCGCGTCGACGGTCGCGACGGCGGCGCCCTCGATGATGATCACAGCCACCACTCCGCGGTCGCGGCGGGCGCGTCGTCACGGACCACACTGCCCTCGATCAATCCGTACGGCCGGTCGCCGGCGATGAACACCTCACCCGGGTTCTCCAGGTCGAACGGCGACAGGTCGGCCAGGTAGTGATGCTTGTTCGGCAGAGCCAGCCGCACCTCGGCCACCTCCGGGCGAGCCTCCAGCAGCCCGGCGCCCATCGCGTAGAGCGTCTGCTGCAACGAGTAGCTGTAGGTGCCGACGAACGCCGACACCAGCGCGGCCAGCGAGCCCTCGAACGACGCCGCCCAGTCGGTGTCGTCGCCGGCGTGCCGCCAGCGGGCGTCCACAGCCGTCGCCAGAATGCGGTCGGTGGCCGGTTTCAGCGTGGTGTAGCCGTCCTCGACGAAACCGTGGAACTCCGAATCCGTCGAATTCAGCAGCACCAGGCCGGAGACACCGGAGACGACCTGCGTCGCATCGGCGGTCACGGTCACCACAGTGGTACGCACGTGATCGCCCCGCCTGCGAAACGAGTGCGGGCCCAGGCGGTCCCACGCGAACGACTCGACCGACACCTTCGCACCGTGCACCTGTGGCTGGGTGTGCACGAAATGCCGGGCCAGGAGCAGGGCGAACGACTCGGGCTCGCCCACGCCGTGCTCCTTGGCGAACGCGTACACCGTGTTCTTCATCGTGTCGGTCGGCAGGACACCGGAGTTGTCACCGGTCAGGTGGGTCGCGGTCAGGTCGCCGGAGAGCGCGATGCTGACGTTGAAGTCCACCAGGCCGTGCGACTCGCCGTCACGGTGCACCCGCACCAGACGGGTCTCCGCCTTGCCGTAGCGGTTCGGTCCGAGCACGATCCCCAACGGTGTCAGCTCCCTCGGTAGGTGGTGTAGCCGTACCGGCTCAGCAGCAACGGCACGTGGTAATGGCGATTCGGGTCGTGGACGTGGAAGGCGACGGTGATCTCCGGGAAGAAGCAGTCACCGCCCAGATAGGGCTCCACGTAGAAGAACAGGCGATAACCACCGGCCTGCCACTCGCGCAACGGCACCTCGTAACGCAGGCGGCCGTCGTCGTCGGTCCGGCCCTCGGCGATGGTGCTCCAGCCGTCGGAGTCACGCCGTTCCAGCCGCACGTAGACGTCCCTGGCCGGATCGCCGGTCACCGTGTCCAGGATGTGCGTCGAGATGCGGGCGTGGAACGCCGCGGCGACACCGTCAGAGGGCATCGAGCACCCGCTCCAGCCGGAGCCGCGCGATCCTGCGCAGCTCATCCGTCACGATCGGCCGCTCGGCCGCCTCGTCGTTGCCCAGCCGCTCGCGGGCGGCGGCCAGGATCTCCGCCTGCGACCGGCCGCTCGCGAAGATCAGGAAGACGTGGCCGAACCGCTCCTCATAAGCCCGGTTCGCCGCGATCAACTCGGCCTTCGTCGTGTCGTCGGCACTCTGCGCGGCGGCCGACTGCTCGGCACGCGACCAGGCCGCCTCCTGGGAGTCGCCGGCAGCCCGCTCCCCGATCCTCGGATGCGCGGACAGGCCCTCCAGCACCTCGGGCCAGGTCAGGCCGCGGCCCGCGGCGTCAGCGGCGGCGAGAATGCCGTCACGGTCCGCGAACGGCCTCCCGGCGGCGACGGCGGCACCCCAGGCGGGCGCCGCGCAGCAGGCGAGCAGCTCGGCCGCCAGGCGCTCCGCGGGCAGAGCGTTGAACGACTCCACCGCACCCAATTCGGTCACCCCCTCGTCGATGTCGATCAGTCAAGCAGCCCGGCCCCGTGACACGCACGGACGGACCGAAGAATTAACAAGCGCCACCCTGCCACGGATGAGGGCCGGAAATCTCGCCGTCCGGCCAGGGCTGTGGACAACGCGTTCAGCTGCGCAGACCGGCGTTTCCCGGCCGATCCTGGGGACAACCGCCGGGAAGGCACCGCGACCTCGCTGTTATCCGCCGGTGATCTTGCCGTTTCCTACGGCGCATCCAGCGGAGCAGGTCAGGCGGCCAGCCGAGCGGTCCGGGACCGGTGAAGGCCCTCGTGGACACAACCCGGCCGCCGAATTCGTCGGGGGTGCCGCCCAGCTCCGGCGTCATCCACAGGAGCACGAATCGCGGTCGGCCCCGCCGCCAGTGTGGACAACCGGGAAGGCCGCCGCCGGGATGGGCCAGACTGGGCGCGTGCTCATCCCCGCCGGTTCCCTGCCCGACCTCCCGGTCCGTCCCGTGCTGCCCGAGGTTGCCGACACCCTGGCCGCCGCCGGGGCCGCCGTCCTCGTCGCGCCGCCCGGCACCGGCAAGACCACGCTGGTCCCCCTCGCCCTGGCCGGTTCCGGCGGCCGGGTGATCGTGGCCGAGCCGCGCCGGGTCGCCGCCCGGGCCGCCGCGCGGCGGATGGCGGCGCTGCTCGGCGAGCGAGCCGGGCAGCGGGTCGGGTTCGCGGTGCGGGGTGAGCGGCAGATCTCCCGGGAGACGGTCATCGAGGTCGTCACGACCGGGCTGCTGGTCCGCCGGTTGCAGGCCGACCCCGAGCTGGCCGGGGTCACCACGGTGATCCTCGACGAGTGTCACGAGCGGCACCTCGACTCCGACCTGGCGCTCGCCTTCCTCGTCGAGGCACGCTCCGCGCTGCGGCCCGACCTGCGGATCCTCGCCACCTCGGCGACGGCCGACGCCGACCGGCTCGCCGCGGTCCTCGGTGAGCCGGACAGCCCGGCCCCGATCGTCACCGCCCACGCGCGGACCTATCCGGTCGAGGTCGTCTGGGCGCCACCGGCCGGAGCGATCACCCCGCCGCACGGGCTCCGCGTCGACCCAAGGCTGCTCGACCACGTGGCCGCCACGACCCGGCGGGCCCTGGCCGAGGGCGACGGCGACGTCCTCGTCTTCCTTCCCGGGGCCCGCGAGATCTCGACGGTCGCCGGTCGCCTCGGCGGGCTCGACGGTGACGTCGTCCCCCTGCACGGCCGGCAGTCCGGGACCGCACAGGACGCGGCGCTACGGGCCGGCGCGCGCCGCCGGGTGGTGCTGGCCACCGCGGTCGCCGAGAGCAGCCTGACGGTCCCCGGAGTGCGCGCCGTGGTCGACGCCGGGCTGAGCCGGGTGCCACGGATGGATCACGCCCGCGGTCTGGGAGCGCTGGCGACGGTGCCGGTGTCCCGTTCGTCCGCCGACCAGCGCGCCGGGCGGGCCGGGCGGGAGGCACCGGGCCGGGTCTACCGCTGCTGGTCGCCGGCCCTGCACGATCGGCTGCCGGCCCAGCCCGAGCCGGAGATCACGGCCGCCGACCTGACCGGCTTCGCCCTGGACCTGGCGTTGTGGGGGCATCCCGACGGCAGCGGCCTGGCCCTGCCCGATCCACCACCGGCCGGCGCGCTGCGGGCGGCCGTGGCCACGCTGCACGATCTGGGCGCCGTCGACGCCGACGGGCGGGTCACCGATCGGGGCCGTGCCCTGGCCGGCGCCGGGCTGCATCCACGGCTGGCGCGCGCCCTGCTCGACGGCGCCGCGACCGTGGGCTCGGCGCGGGCCGCGGAGATCGTCGCCGTCCTCGACGACGACCGCACCACCAGCGGCGACGTGGTCACCGTCTGGCGGGCCGCCCGCAACGATCCGGCCTGGCGGGCCGAGGTCCGCCGCCTGACGCGCGCCCTGGAACGGGCCGCAGCCCCTCCCTCGGCCGCCGGCCAACGCGATGCCAGTGCCAGGGACTCCGATGCTGCCGCACCACCGGCCGACATGGCCACCCCAGCGCCCGCCGACAGGGCCGCCCCAGGGCCGGGCGCCGAAGCCATCGCACAGCCGGCCGACAAGGGCGCCACACCACCGGGCACCAGGGCCGGCGCGGGGCGGGCTCAGGACCGTCCCTCCGCGAGGCAGGCTCAGGACCGTCCCTCCGCGAGGCAGGCTCAGGACCGTCCCTCCGCGAGGCAGGCTCAGGACCGTCCCTCCGCGAGGCAGGTGATGAGCGACGACGTCGCGGCCGGGCTCGTGGCCGGGCTGGCCTATCCGGAGCGGGTGGCACGGGTGCGGGAGCCGGGCGGCCGGGCCTACCTGATGGCCGGTGGCAACGCAGCCGAGCTGCCGGCCGACAGCTCGCTGGCCGGAGCCACGTGGCTGGCCGTGGCGAGCGCGGACCGGCCGGCCGGAGCGCGGGTGGCCCGGATCCGCAGCGCCGCGCCGCTGGACGAGGCGACCGCCCTGGAGGTCGCCGCACCACTGCTCACCGACGGCACCGAGATCGGGTGGGTCGACGGCGACGTGGTGGCCCGGCGGGTTCGCAGGCTGGGTGCGATCACCCTGGCGTCCACCCGCCTCACCGATCCGGCCCCGGCGCTGCTCCGGGAGGCCCTGGTCACCGGGCTGCGGCAGGAGGGGCTGGGCCTGCTGACCTGGAGCCGGAACGCCGAGGACCTGCGGAGACGGCTCGCGTTCGCGCACGCGGCGCTCGGCGACCCGTGGCCGGACGTTTCCGACGACGCTCTGCTGGCGAACCCGGAGGACTGGCTGGATCTCGGTTCCGCCCGGCGGCGGTCCGACCTGGCGAGACTCGACGTCGCCGGTGGGCTGCGGCGACGGGTGCCCTGGTCGGTGGCGGGCCGGCTGGACGACGTGGCGCCGGAGCGGCTCCCGGTGCCGAGCGGTTCGCAGGTGCGGATCGACTACAGCGACCCGGCGGCACCGGTGCTGGCGGTGAAGGTGCAGGAGGCGTTCGGCTGGCGGGAGGCGCCACGGCTGGCCGACGGGCGGATCCCGGTCCTGCTGCACCTGCTGTCCCCAGCGGGGCGGCCGGTCGCCGTCACCAGTGATCTCGGCTCGTTCTGGGTCCAGGGCTACCCGCAGGTCCGCGCCGAGATGCGCGGCCGGTACCCGCGTCACCCCTGGCCGGAGGACCCGACCACGGCTGAGCCGACCCGCCGCGCCAAACCACGGTCCCGCTGATCGGGCACACCTCGCGTCGGGTCGCCGGCACTTCCTACGATCACGTCCGACATGGACAGCGCAGAGAGCGGCGGCGAGGCAGCAGAGAGATCGCCGGCGCCAGCGCGGAGAAACGGCAGCGCCAGAGCAGAGAGACCGGCAGCGCGAGAGCAGAGAAATCGCCGGCGCGAGAGCAGAGAGATCAGCGGGAGGGGGCGGGAATGGCCGGATTCGGCGGGTTGGCTGCGCTGCCCCGGCGGCGGGCGGCGCAATCCAGGGAGCGGGCCGCGCTGCGGGAGAGCAACGCGGGGCGGCACGACCGCGCCGTCCTGCTGGCCGAGGCCGGGGTGGCACGGTGCCGGCCGATCGGGGAGCGCTGGCCGGCTTCGCTGGGCCGGGTGCTGGCGATCCACGCCTACTGTCTGCACCGGGCCGGACGGGACGACGAACAGGCCGCGAACGAGTCCTATGGCTGGTGCCGGAAGGCCACGTCGGCCAAGGCGACCGCCGAGGTGACCCGCGCCGCCTTCTTCCTTGCCGCCGCCGGCTACCGGGAAGCGGGCTACCGGCTCGTCGAGCAGGCCCTCACGGCGGCACGTCCGGTGGGTGGGGTCGAGCTCGGCCGGGCCTACACCGAACTGGCCCGGCACCTGCTGATGCACAACAGTCCCGAGGATGCCCTGCTCGCCCTGAGGGAGGCCGAGTCGGTGCTTCCGGAGTGGCGCACCGCTCGGATGGACACCGTCCTCCTGCTGTTCAGGGCTCTCGGTGACACCGGCCGTTACGACGAGTTGCGCGAACATTGCGACAGATGGTTGGCGCTCGTCCGCCTGAACAGCCGCTTTCAGCTGCGTCGGGAGTACCCCTTGCTGCTGGGCGCGCTCCGCGTCTACTGGACGGCGGCCGGCGACGACGAACGACTCGAGCAGGTCCGCGCCCTCACGGCGAAGGCGGACCTCAGCGGGTGACGGACCACCGGCGGAGGAGGCCGGGGTCAGGGAGTGGTGCCGGGCAGGCGGGACAGAGGGGCCGGTGCGCCGTAGAGGTAGCCCTGGCCCAGCGGGCAGCCGAGAGCGGCCATCGCGCCGGCCCGGTCCTCGGTCTCCAGGCCCTCGGCCACCACGGTGATGCCCAGTTCGGCGCAGATGGCCAGCACCGAGCGGCAGAGGGCGCCGGCCCGGTCCGGGGAGGTGTCGACGTCGGTCAGGGTGGAGTCGAGTTTCACGATGTCGACCGGGATGGCGTGCAACTGGGCGAGCGCGTTGAAGCCGCTGCCGAAGTCGTCGAGGGCCACCCGTACGCCCAAGGCTCGCAGTCGTTGGACGAGCCCGGCGGCGCAGGGCAGGTCGGGGATGCGCAACGTCTCGGTGATCTCGATGATCAGCCGCGCCGGGTCGAGGCGGTGGCGGCTCAGGGCGGCGCGGACGGCGTCCTCCAGGCCCTGGCCGGCGAGGCGGCCGGCCGAGACGTTGACGTGCACGTCGATCGGGCGTCCGTAGACGAGGGCCAGGTGGGCGGCGTCGGCGCAGGCCCGGTCGAGGACGAAGTCGTCGATCGCGGCGACCAGGCCGGTCCGCTCGGCCATCGTGACGAACACGTCGGGGTGGACCGGGCCGGCGACCGGGTCGGTCCAGCGGGCCAGGGCCTCGACCGCGACGGTGGCGCCGTCAGTGAGCCGCACTATCGGCTGGTAGTGCACGTCGAAACCGGCGGCCGCGGGGCTCGGGCCGGACAGGGCGCCGGCGAGGAGCTGCGGCAGGTCGGCGTGCGGGCCGGCGTCCTTGGGGCCGGTGTAGCGGATCAGTTCGCCCTTGCCGCTGCGTTTCACCGCGTACATGGCGGCGTCGGCGCGGCGCAGCAGCAGGTCGGCGGTGAGTTCGTCGCCGGGTTCGGCGGTGACCAGGCCGATGCTGACGCCCACGCCGACCGAGCGGCCGTCGATGACGTACGGCTCGCGGAGGGTGGCCAGCACACGCTGTCCGATGGCTTCGGCCTCGGCGTCCCAGTCGGCGTCGAGGTCCGGGGAGGCCGGCGAACCGGCGGAGACCGAGGCGGCGGCGGAGGCCAGCGAATCCGAGACCGAGGCGGCGGAGGCCAGCGAATCCGAGACCGAGGCGGCGGAGGCCAGCGAATCCGAGACCGAAGCGGCGGCGGAGGCCAGCGAGTCCGAGACCGAAGCGGCGGAGGCCAGCGAGTCCGAGACCGAAGCGGCGCCGGGGTGGCCGGAAGTGGCCGTCTCCCACGAGGGGGACACGGTGGCGCCTCCGGCGAAGGCGGCTTCGGAGACCCGTACCCCCGCGGCGGAAAGGACATAACGCCGCTGCCGCAGACCGCCGTCGATCCGGCGCCGCCATGGCGCCCGGCGCCGGGGTGCCGGAACGGCGACGCCGCCCTGATCGAGCACGATGGCGAACTCGTCACCGCCGAGGCGGGCGACCAGGTCCCCGGAGCGCACCCCGGCCCGCATCCGCTCGCCGATGGCCTGGAGCACCCGGTCGCCGATGGCGTGCCCGAACGTGTCGTTGATGAGCTTGAAGTCGTCGAGATCGGCGAAGAGGACCGCGACGGGCGTGCCGCGCTTCTGGTGGGCGTCGATGGCGAGGACGAGACGTTCCCGGAAGAGCGCGCGGTTGGCCAGACCGGTGAGCGGATCGTGGTAGGCCTGGTGGTGCAGGCGCCGCTGGGCGGTGGCGACCCGGTCGAAGAGCACCGTGTTGTCGACGATGGTGATCATCTGGCGGGTGACGACGAGGGCGAGGCCGAGCCAGCCGAGGTAGGCCTCGAACGGGCTGAGAGACCCTTCGGCGACGGTACGCACGACGAGCACCACCCCGGTGACGAGGACGGGGCCGTACGGCAGCAGCAACCGGAACCAGTCGCGCTCCGGCACCTCGGCGTCGGGCTGGTCGGGTGGCGTCCGGTTGGGGCTGAGCGCCGCCATCGCGATGAACGCCGGCCCGAGCAGGTGACCGAGCCCTTCGAGCCAGGTGGGTCCGTTGCCGAGGAGCCGGACGGTGTCGGCGACGCCGAAGGCGAGCAGCGCCGAGCCGACGAGCCGCAGTGGCAGCCGCCCGGCCGGGGAGTCGGGCCGGGTGGTGAGCAGCAGCACCACCATGGTGAACATGACCAGGTCGGCGATGAGGTAGACCAGCTGGACGACGTCCAGTCCGCCGAGGCCGGGCGAGCCGGGCAGCACCGACCAGACCAGGGCCAGCACCGAGCCGGTGATGAGCAGGCTGTCGATGACGAGGGCGAGCTGGTCACGCAGTGTCGACGAGGGCACCAGCGGCCGGGGCCGGCTGTGCACGGCACCGAGCAGCCCGACGAGCATGCAGACCGGCAGCACGAAGAGCCCCGCCCAGGTGAGCGCGTGCGGCGGCACCCGGTCGACACCGGCCAGGTCCTGGACGACCCACCAGAGCCGGTTGAGTGACCAGACGACGAGGCCACCGGCGGAGAGCAGCCGCCAGCGGCGCGGGATGCCGGCCCGGCCCCGGCCGACGGTGAGGCAGACGGCGGCCGCGACGAGCCCGGCGACCAGTTGCGCCGTGTCGGTGTAGAGGCGGGGCGTGCCGAGGACGAGTTCGCCGAAGGCGACCACACCCAGGATGAACGCCAGCGTGCCGAGCAGTCGCGCCGTCGTGATCACCACCAGAGTCCGGGCCGCGAGCAGTGCGGCCGGAGTAAAATACCCGCTCAGTCCCCCGCGGTCACGTCGGCGACGATCACCGTGATGTTGTCGGGGCCGCCGCCGCGCAGTGCGAGATCGATGAGCCTCTCCGCGCAGGACTTCGGGTCGGCGATGGTGCGCAGCTCTTCCTCGAGCACGGGGTCGGGCACGACGCCGGTGAGACCGTCGCTGCACAGCAGCCAGCGGTCGCCGCGCTGCGGCTCGACGATGACGTAGGCGGGGGTGACCGGCTCGCCCTGGAGCACCCGGGTGACGACGGCCCGGCGTGGGTGGGCGGCCGCCTCCTCCGGTTTGATCAGGCCCTGGTCGACCAGCATCTGGACATACGTGTCGTCCTTGGTGAGCTGGTTGAGCCGGCCCTCACGGAGCAGGTAGGCCCGGGAGTCGCCGACGTGGGCCATGGCCGCCCGCTCGCCGTTGAACAGCACCGCCGTCAACGTCGTCCCCATGCCCGCCAGCGTGGGGTCGGTGGCCACTGTCTCGGCGATCCGCCCGTTGGCGAGCTCGAGTGCCCGGTGCAGGGCGTCCATCTGGTGCTCGGTGGCGATCGGCGTGTCGAGCGAGACCATGGCTTCGATGGCGATCCGGCTGGCCAGATCGCCGGCGGCCATGCCGCCCATGCCGTCCGCGACGACGAGAAGCGAGTCACCGGCGAAGTGACAGTCCTCGTTGTTGCTCCGGACGTGTCCTTGGTCGGTGACGGCCGCCCACCGGAGGTGCAAGGTCATGGCGTGCAGCCTGCCAGGTCGGCGCCAGCCTGTCTGCACGTGGTGGGCGGCATGTCGCACATGTCGTTGCTGAAATTACACTCATCCACCGCCTGAACCCCGATTCAGGGGCCGTCCGAGGCAACGAGGATCGATTTCGGTCACGGGCCGTGTCGGAGCGATCCATTCCAGTGCCGGGGCCTCGACCGGCCACCCGCGGACGGTGAGCCCGCTGGCGGGGTCGTCGCCGGCCTGTGGGCAGAGGGTCTTCGACCGGACCTCGCCGTTCGGGATGAAGGTGACCTCACCGGTCGGCTCCAGCATCGTGGTGGAGGTGTCGTCGACGGCGATGAGCTGGCCGCGGACGACCCGGATCGGCTCGCCCTCGGTGACCACCTCGATGGCGCTGTCCGGCAGGACGGGCGCGCGCAGGAAGGCGACGCCGACCATGAACGGCATGGCGAAGGCGACGGCGACGGCCGGCCAGTGGGTGGCGATCCGGGCCCAGCGGTCCGGCAACGGCCCGGTCAGCACCGGGCCGAACAACGGCGGAGCCACCAGCAGTACGGCCGTCGTGTACGCACCGGCCCGGACGGCCGCGACCACTCCCGGCCAAACGAAGATCCACACGAGCAGACCGACGATGATCGGCACCCCGAGCGTGATCCACCGCATCAGCCATGGCTCACCCGGTTCCCCCTGTACCGCGGTCAGCCCGAGAACCGCCACGACCAGCATCATCAGCAGCGGCAGCATGCGCAGTTGCCAGGTGAACGCGGCGATCCCGGCCGCGAGGACCACCACCCAGCCCGGCATCCGGAACGCGGCCACGGCCAGGAACGAGGTCGCGGTGTGCCGTGGTGAGCTGACCAGCGCGATCCCGCCGAGGACCCGGACCAGCAGGATCGCGGCGGGCAGGGTCCAGCTCAGCGTGATGAACAGCGCGCCCACCATGCCCAGCGGGTTGATGTACTGCACGAGCAGGAGCATCGTGGGCAGGTCCTGCCGGCTCAGATACCACAGCCGCAGCACGAGCAGCACCAGCGGGAAACCGGGCAGCACGGCGAGCAGCCAGTTGAACTCGGCACGGTAGCCCGGCCGGACCACGGCGCGTGGCTCCTTGCTGACCGCACCGGTCCGGATCAGATCCTCGGAGAAGCCGCTCATCCCAGTGGATCCTCCCAGGGCAGCCAGCTGATGTCCGGCCGTTGCGCCGGAGGCTGCTGGCCGACCGCGATCGGGGTGTCCTTCACCGGATCGATCTGGGTCTGCAGGTTCTGCTCGTAGGCCTTCTCCCATCGGTCGTCCTCGGGGTCGGCGTAGGAGCGGTAGAGCGTCAGGTTGACGAGCTTCTCCAGGGCCGGGTTCTCACCGACGTTGACGCCCCACCGTTCGTTGGCCTCGAGGCCGAGGTCCCAGTGCTCGTACTTCTGCGGGAACTTGTGCTGCCAGCCGGCCAGGATCGCCGCGTCGGTGCTCACCGCCTCGACCTCGTTGCGGTCGAGCGCTTCGAAGCACTCCCCGACCCGGTTCTTCTGGGTCACGATCGCCATGGCCTTGGACAGTGCGCTCTCGCTGGTCGACGTGGAGAGGGTGCAGACCCGCTGGCCCTCGAGGTCCTTCAGCGCGACGACCGACCGGTGTCCCTTGAGCGTGATCACCGACTGCTCGGTGTAGAGGTACGGCTCGGAGAAGTGCACGCCGGCCTTCTTCCGCTCCTCGGTGATGCTGTAACTGGCGATCACCAGCTGGACCGGCACACGTTTCCCGTCGGCCGGGTCGGTGGCCTGCATCCGGGCCCGGTCCTCGCTCTCCAGGCCGTAGAAGCGCACGTCGTCACGGCGGAAGCCGAGATCGGCGGCGATCATGTAGGCGATGTCGATGTCGAACCCGGACCATGTCTTGGTGGCCTGGTCGTAGAAGGCGGTCCCGTACTGGTCGTCCTTCACCCCGATCGCCAGGGTCGTCCAGCTGTCGACCCCGGACTTCGCGCGCAGCTCGGCGACCGACTCCGGCCCGCCGATCAGCAGCCGGACCAGGGCGACCGTCAGGGTCAGGACGATCAGCAGGCCGAGCCCGGCGAGCCGCCACACCTTGAACTGGTTGTCCCGCCGGGTGATGGCCGCGTGCTCGGCCTCCGCGCGTGCCTTCTCCATCGCCGCCTGCGCGGCGATGTCCCGGGAGGCGATCTCCTCGACGGTCAGCTCCTCGACCGGGACGGACGGCGGCTCCGGCGGTGCGGCGGCGGTCACGAAGCGGCGCATCGCGGCCAGTTGCTTCGGCGGAAGCTGCTGCAGTGTCCGCAGGAGCCAGCTGTCGTCCGGCTGCGCCCGTGGTGGCTGTGGCGGAGGCTGCTGTGGCGCGGTCTCGTCGCCGCCGTTGTCGGTGTCAGCCATCGACCCGTCCCTTCATCCCCAGACGAGTCATCGTGCCCGACATCCCTACGGAACGGGATCCCCGGTACCGAACGGGACACCCGGACGGCACCGGGCGAGACGGGAGGCGGTCAGCCGCAGGCCGGCACGCAGACCGTGGCGCTCGATCGCGAGCAGCGCATACGCGCTACAGGTGGGCTGGTAGCGGCACCGGGTGGGCAGCCTCGGCGAGACCTTCCGATAACCACGGATCGCGCCGGTCACCGCCCGTTCGGCCCGGGAGCTTCCGGGGGTACGGCTGAGCGCCGCGAACAACCGCAGCATCATGCTCAGCGAGAAGCAGTCGCACCCGGGGATGTCACAGTCGCAGTTGGTGTTCGGGTTGCACGAGTCGAGCCACGAATGCTTCTTTTTCTTCTTCCGCGATCTCCCAAAGCTCACGATCACATGATGGCGGAAGCGCGCACGTCAGCGGACCGAGACCACCGCCGCGCTCTCCGGTGGCAGCACGAGCCGGTCCCGTTCGACGATGACGCCGGGTGCGGTGGCCAGCAGCACCGACCGTGGCAGGGACCGCACGCTGACCGTCTGCGGGCTCGCCGAGAGGTTGGCGGCCACCACGTTCGGCCCGCGCCGGATGACCACGTGCTGGTCGCCGTGCCACACCTCGACCTGGTGCAGCCACGGATCGGTCAGCCCGGGGATGCTCCGGCGCAGCGCGATCAACTTGCGGTACAGCTCGAGGATCTCGGCGTGGCCGGGTTTGCCCAGCTCCGACCAGTCGAGCTTGGAGCGCTCGAAGGTGGCCGGGTCCTGTGGGTCGGGCACGTCGGCCTCGGCCCAGCCGTGGCTGGCGAACTCGCGCCGCCGCCCGGTCCGCACGGCGGAGGCCAGGTCGGGCTCGGGATGCGAGGTGAAGTACTGCCAGGGGCTGCTGGCCGCCCACTCCTCACCCATGAACAGCATGGGCGTGAACGGGGAGGTGAGCAGCAGGGTGGCGGCCACCTTGAGCAGGCCGGGCGAGAGGCTGGCGGTGAGCCGGTCGCCGACCGCCCGGTTGCCGATCTGATCGTGGTTCTGCAGGAAGGCGACGAACCGGTGGCCGGGGGTGCGCTGCCGGTCGACCGGGCGGCCGTGCGGGCGGCCGCGGAACGACGACCAGGTGCCGGCGTGGAAGAACGCGCCCTCCAGGACCGTGCGCAGGCAGTCGAGCGAGCCGAAGTCGCCGTAGTAGCCCTGACGCTCCCCGGTGAGCAGGGTGTGCAGCGCGTGGTGCACGTCGTCGTCCCACTGGGCGTGCAGGCCGTAGCCACCGCCCTCACGCGGGGTGATCAGCTTGGCGTCGTTGAGATCGGACTCGGCGATCAGCGACAGCGGCCGGCGCAGCTCGGTGGAGAGTGTCTCGACCTCGACGGCCATCTGCTCGAGCAGGTGGACGGCACCCTCGTCGTGCAGCGCGTGCACGGCGTCCAGCCGCAGCCCGTCGATGTGGTAGTCGCGCAGCCACATCAGCACGCTGTCGACGATGTAGCGGCGCACCTGCTCGGAGCCCGGCCCGTCGAGGTTGACCGAGCTGCCCCAGGCGTTGCTGCCGCTGCTGAGGTAGGGGGCGAACATCGGCGCATACGCCCCGCTGGGCCCGAAGTGGTTGTAGACCACGTCGAGCACCACGCCGAGGCCTTTGGCGTGGGCCGCGTCGACGAACCGTTTGAGGCCGTCGGGACCGCCGTACGCCTCGTGGGGCGCGAACCAGCAGACCCCGTCGTAGCCCCAGTTGTGGGTGCCGTTGAACGCGTTGACCGGCAGCAGCTCGACCAGGTCGACACCGAGGTCGACGAGGTGGTCGAGCCGCTCGATCGCGGCGTCGAAGGTGCCCTCGGGGGTGAAGGTGCCGATGTGCAGCTCGTAGAGGACCGAGCCGGGCAGCTGGCGGCCGGTCCACGACTGGTCGGACCAGGCGAACGCGGAGTGGTCGTAGAGCCGGCTCAGGCCGTGCACCCCGTCGGGCTGCCGGGCCGAACGCGGGTCGGGCAGCGGTTGCTCCTGGCCGGGCAGGAGGAATCCGTAATCGGCGTCGGAGGGTGATCGAACGTCCACGCGGCACCAGCCGTCCTCGCCGGGCTCCATCGCGTAATCCCGGTCGCCCAGCCGTAGCCGGACCGTCTTACCCGGAGCCCACACTTCGAAGATCGTCATTCTTTCACCAGGAGAGCGACGGGATAGGTGTGCAGCAGCTCGGCCACCGTCAGACGATTCCCACCGTAGCTGGTGTTCGTGAACACTTCCGTCCAACTATGTCCGTCCAGTGACAGCGTGGTGTCCCCCCAGCCGCCGTGCCGTGACAATCCGACCGGGAGCCGGGTGGCGATCGCCACCACGCCGCCGCGGTCGAAGGCGAGCACGTGCTCCGGGACGCGCCCGTCGGCGAAGACCGGGCGGTAACCGGTGAACAGCTCCGGCCGCTGCCGGCGCAGCCGCAGCACCCGGCTGGTCACCAGCAGCTTGGCCGCTCCGGTCTCGTCCACCGGTGGCAGCCAGCCGTCGTCGAGGCGGCCGAGCAACTCACGGCGGGCCGGGAAGTCGACCGGGCGGCGGTTGTCCGGGTCGACGAGAGAGTGGTCCCACAGCTCGGTGCCCTGGTAGACGTCGGGGACGCCGGGCATGGTGAGCTGCACCAGCTTCTGACCGAGAGAGTTCGACCAGCCGGGAGCGGCGATCGAGGAGGCGAAATCGGTCACCTCGCGATGGAGGTCCGGGTCGTCGTAGATCCGGTCCACCATCTCCCGCAGGGTGGTCTCGAAACCCTCGTCCGGGGTCAGCCAGTTCGTTCCGGTCCCGGCTTCCCGGGCGGCTTTCACGGCGTACGCCTGCAGTCGCTCCCGGGAGATCGGCCACGCGCCGACCGTGACCTGCCAGAGGAGATGGGCCAGCGCGGGATCCGGGAGCGGAGCGAACCGGACCCACCGGCGCACCACCGACGTCCAGTCGCCCGGCAGTTCGGCGAGGACCGCCAGCCTCGCGCGGACGTCCTCACCGCGCTTGGTGTCGTGGGTGGCCAGCGACGTCATGGTGTCCGGCCACTCGGCCTGCCGCTGCTCGGCGTAGTGGTGGAACTCGTCGATGGTGACGCCGAACTTGGCCGGGTCGTTGCCGACCTCGTTGCGGGCCACGAACCGGGTCCACCGGTAGAACGCGTTGTCCTCGACACCCTTGGCCATCACCGCGCCGGTGAACTGCTGGAAGCGGACCGCCAGTTCGTCGGCCGGGTTGCGCAGCCGGGCGGTCACCTGGTCGAGGACGGGGATCAGCTGCGGGCGCCGGCGGGTGGCCTCGGC